>NZ_CP017452.1:0-89552 GCF_001753185.1 Klebsiella sp. LTGPAF-6F | reverse complement strand
CGCTGCTTGCCGGAGAGGAACCGCTGACCGCGGCGAGGAATGCGCTACTGCAAGCACAACAGGGCGTGCAGCAGACAACCACCATGGTGGCGAAGCACGGGCGTGCAGCTATTCATGGCGAGCGCTCGCGCACGTTTGTCGATCCTGGCGCCATGGTCGCGCAACTGTTGATCCAGGGCTATTTTAACTTCGTGCAGGCTATTTGCCCGAGCGACGGGCGGTAAGTAAGGAACGCAATTATGTTGAAAGAAGTGGTGAAAATCAGCAATCAGCACGGCATTCATGCCCGTCCGGCGGGGGTTTTGGCCAAAGCCTGCGCGCAGTATCAATCGCGGATCGAGATGATCTATGACGGCAAGGTTATCAAAGGGAAAAGCATCATGAGCATTCTGGGGGCAGGGATCAAAAGGCCGAGGATCGCTTGAGATCATCTGTAGCGGTAGCGATGAGCAGGAGGCAATGGAAAAGTTGAAGGTGCTGTTCGCGGAAGGCTTTGGCTTCGATTAGCCCACGCATTATCAGGCGGAATAAAAAAGGGTTCATGCTTTCGCACGAACCCTTTGCCCGATGACGCTACGCTTATCGGGACGACAAATCTCGTTGGCCGGGTAAGGCGTAACCGACACCCGGCTTCAACGCATTACAGCGTGATGACGTCGAATTCAACTTCAGGGTTCACGTCCGCATCGTAATCCACACCGTCGAGAGCAAAACCGAACAGGTTCAGGAATTCCTGCTTGTATCCTGCATAGTCGGTTTCTTGCGTCAGGTTTTCGGTGGTGATCAGCGGCCACAGGTCACGGCACGCCTGCTGAATATCGTCACGCAGTTCCCAGTCATCCATACGGATACGCTGATTGTCATCAAGCGCCACTTTATCGCCGTACAGGCTGGTGGTCATCAGACGGTTGATCTGCTCGATACAACCTTCGTGAATCCCCTGTTCTTTCATCAGCTTGAAGACCATGGAGATGTACAGCGGCATCACCGGAATAGCAGAAGAGGCCTGGGTGATAACGGATTTCAGTACGGCAACGTTCGCGGAGCCGTGCAGCGGAGCCAGCTGGTTACGCAGTTCACCTGCCGCGCGGTCGAGGTCTTCTTTCGCTTTGCCCAGCGCGCCGTGCCAGTAGATTGGCCAGGTCAGGTCGGTACCGATGTAGGAGTAGGCCACGGTTTTCACGCCTTCGGCCAGCACGCCTGCTTCGCTCAGCGCGCCCATCCACAGTTCCCAGTCTTCGCCGCCCATGACGGTAACGGTGTTCTTAACTTCTTCTTCGGTGGCCGGCTCAATGCTGGCGGTGATGATCTGATCTTTGTTGGTATCAATCGCTTTAGAGGTATAAACCTCGCCGATTGGCTTCAGCGCAGAACGAACGATTTCACCGGTTTTCGGCATTTTACGCACTGGAGAGGCCAGTGAGTAAACCACTAAATCAATCTGACCCAGGTCTTCTTTGATCAGTTTGATGACTGCGTCGCGGCATTCATCGGAGAACGCGTCGCCGTTGATGCTTTTGGAATACAGACCTTCGCGTTTTGCGGCCTCATCGAAGGCGGCAGAGTTATACCAGCCCGCGGAACCCGGTTTGGTTTCCGTGCCCGGTTTTTCGAAAAATACGCCGATAGTGGCGGCACCGCTACCAAACGCGGCGGAAATTCTGGAAGCCAGGCCGTAACCGGTGGAAGCACCGATCACCAGCACGCGGGAAGGGCCGTTAGCGATTTTCCCGTTTTTCTTCACATATTCGATCTGTTTTTCCACGTTGACTTTACAGCCAGTCGGATGGGTCGTTGTACAGATGAATCCACGAATTTTTGGTTTGATTATCATAATGATGGCTAATTAAGTTTGTATTTTCGCTGTCAAGTGCGCAATGACACCGTCTGTTCTGGCTTGTTTAACATCAGGGTTAACAAGCCCCCCACATCTATTATGGCACGGGGCATTATACAGAAAAGCGGCTGCAATGATGAATTACGTCTGATTTTCGCTATAACGCAAAAGGGCCCATGTACGGACATGAACCCTTTTTAAACGGGCAGGTGGGTTAGCGGGTATGGGGGAATTCGGCCATAAATTGCAGAATCAGCGCCATCGATACCGCGCCGGGGTCGCAGTGGCCGATGGCCCGCTCGCCGAGGTTTTTCGCGCGCCCGAAGCGGGCCACCATCGTGGATGTCCCTTCCGCACCGGCCATCGCCGCCTGCGCGCAGTTTGCCAGCGCTTCGGATAATGGCAGGGTCGCGTCTGAGCGTGCGCGCGCTGCCGCTGCGGCGAGTGCATCCATCATTGTTTTATCGCCCGGCTCTGCGCCGCCGCGCTGGTGGATAGCCTGCATACCTGTCTCCAGCCATTCAGCCAGCGTCGCGGCATCCAGCTCGCGGCGTCCAGCCAGCCCTTTGCCGCCCGCGCGGAACAGGGTGCCGAAGATCGCGCCGGAAGCGCCGCCCATGCTGGTCATCAGCCGCGTGCCGCTTTGCAGCAGGCAGTCACCGATATCGGCGGGAGAAAATTCAGGCGCGGAAAGTAGCGTCTGCAAAGCGGTAAAGCCGCGCTTAATGCCAATACCGTGATCGCCATCGCCAATGACCTGGTCGAGTGCGGTCAGGCGCGGTTCGCTGGCGATCATGCCCTGGGCAACGTGCTGTAGACAGGCGGTGAATTGCGTGGTGTTCATCTTATTTTCTCCAGCCGAGGGTATTGATGGGATGGTCATACAGACGTTGCATTTCATCGTCCAGCCGCAGCAGGCTTAACGAAAATCCGGACATCTCCAGCGAGGTGCAAAAGTGGCCGACCTGCACGTCGTGAGTGTGAATGCCGCGTTCTGCCAGCGCCATGCCGACCTTACGGGTGATGACCATGAGCTCAGTGTTGCTCAGCGCACCCAGGTTATTGACGCTGACGCAGACGTTATCGCCGTGGCCAAACGGCAGGTCATCGCACAGGCGGGCGATCATCATCTCGACCAGCTCGTCGCTATGCGGCATGGGCATGCGGCATAGCCCCGGTTCACCATGAATACCAATTCCCAGCTCAATTTCGTTGTCTGCCAGCGTGAAGTTAAAGGCGTCGGACTGCGGTAGTGCGCAGCCGCTGAGCGCCACGCCGATGGTACGCGTATTGTGATTGGCCTTTTGCGCCAGAGCCTCCAGCGCGGGCAGAGTGTAGCGTTCAAACTGTGCCGCCGCACCGGCGAGTTTATACAAGAACGCCAGCCCACCGACGCCGCGGCGATCGGACATTTTCTCCGGCGGCGCAGAGGCAATATCATCCGTGGCGCGCACGGTGCGGCACTCAATGCCTTCTTCCGCCAGTATTTCGGCGGCGATATCAAAGTTCATGCCGTCGCCGGAGTAATTCCCATAGAGGAACAGAATGCCGTTGCCCTGATGAACGGCCCGGCTGGCTTCGATAATCTGATCGGGAGAAGGCGAGGTGAAAACTTCACCCAGCGCGCAGGCATCGATGCCACCTTCACCGACGAACCCGGCAAACGTCGGCTCATGGCCGCTGCCGCCGCCGCTGACGATAACGGTCTGGCCGGTTTGCGTCATCGTGCGATAAACCGCGCAGTACTCCGGGAGGGCGTGGATCCTTCCGCGCCCGGCGTACACCAGCCCTTCCATGATTTCGCTGCGGATATTATCGGTGTTGTTGAACAGCTTTTTGGGTTTCTGCATCGTCACTCCCTCTCGTAAGGTCCTGTTTCTTTAGTGACGATTTTACCTGCACAGCCCGTTTAGACCTGGCACCTTTGATACCAATTAATCTCCCAAACCTGGGGCATGACTGGGGCCATGCTATTCGGTCATTTTACGCTCGAGCACAATCTTCCAGAACGCATCCACCAACGGCTCATGCAGCCGTTTTTTCTGCACGCAGACCCCCAGTTCGAACGGGGTCTTCTCATCGCTGCGTTCTAAAATCATCACGCGGTTGCGCACCGGTTCCGGGCTGTTTTCCAGCACGATTTCGGGAATAAGCGCCACGCCGCAGCCCAGCGCCACCATTGAGACCATCGCCTCATGGCCGCCTACCGTCGCGTAAATAGATGGATTACTGATTTTGTGACGACGGAACCACAGCTCAATGCGGCGGCGTACCGGCCCCTGATCGGCCATGATAAACGGCACCGTCGACCAGTCGGGCTTATCAACCGAAACCTGATTGCGCACCGGGCAGGGCAGCGCCGGGGCGATCAGCACCACCGCCAGATTTTCCAGCATCGAAAAGGCGACCGCGCCGGGCAGCGTTTCCGGCTTACCGGCAATCGCCAGATCGGCCTCGCCGGTGACCACTTTGTCCATGGCGTCGGCGGCGTCGCCGGTGGTGAGCTTAATTTCCACCGAGGGATGTTCGGCGCGGAAGCGGTCGAGGATCGGCGGCAGATGACTGTACGCCGCGGTCACTGAACAGAAGATATGGAGTTCGCCGGAAAGGGACGGCCCCTGCTGATCGAGGGTATGGCGCAACTGCTGATATTGCAAAAGCGTCTGTTGGGCAAACACTCGCAGCTCTTCACCGGCTTCGGTCAGCGTGACCGTGCGGTTATCGCGCACAAACAGCGGCTGGCCGAGATCTTCTTCCAGCCGCTGAATCTGCCGGGAAAGCGTGGAGGGGCTGACGTGCATCGCCCGCGCGCTGCGGCCAAAGTGGCGGCTTTCCGCCAGATGCAGGAAGGTTTTCAGATCGCGTAAATCCACCGATTTCACCTCACGGATTTATATTGCAGAAATTGCAACGTAATGTTGTGAATATATCAATTTCCGCAATGAATTTCCTGTTGTAATGTGGGTACATTCTCGCAAAAGCGAACCGAACAATATACTCGTCGTCTTTCAAGTTGCAGATGCGTTGGCTGCGTCAGCTCACCCCAGTCACTTATTTGAGTAAGCTCCTGGGGATTCGCTGCCTTGCCGCCTTCCTACAACTTGAAATCCATAGAGTAACGACACACAACATCACGGAGTACACCATCATGGCTAACTACTTTAATACACTGAATCTGCGCCAGCAGCTGGCGCAGCTGGGTAAATGCCGTTTTATGGGCCGCGACGAATTCGCCGACGGCGCGAGCTACCTGCAGGGTAAAAAAGTGGTCATCGTCGGCTGTGGCGCTCAGGGTCTGAACCAGGGCCTGAACATGCGTGACTCCGGTCTGGATATCTCCTATGCCCTGCGTAAAGAAGCAATCGCTGAAAAGCGTGCTTCCTGGCGTAAAGCGACCGAAAACGGCTTCAAAGTAGGCACCTACGAAGAGCTGATCCCGCAGGCGGACCTGGTGGTTAACCTGACGCCAGACAAACAGCACTCCGACGTGGTGCGTTCTGTACAGCCGCTGATGAAAGATGGCGCGGCGCTGGGCTACTCTCACGGCTTCAACATCGTTGAAGTGGGCGAGCAGATCCGTAAAGACATCACCGTGGTGATGGTAGCGCCGAAATGCCCGGGTACCGAAGTGCGTGAAGAGTACAAACGTGGTTTCGGTGTTCCGACCCTGATCGCCGTTCACCCGGAAAACGATCCGAAAGGCGAAGGTATGGCGATTGCTAAAGCCTGGGCTGCGGCCACCGGCGGTCACCGTGCGGGCGTACTGGAATCTTCTTTCGTTGCGGAAGTGAAATCTGACCTGATGGGCGAGCAGACTATCCTGTGCGGTATGCTGCAGGCCGGTTCTCTGCTGTGCTTCGACAAGCTGGTGGCAGAAGGCACCGACCCGGCTTATGCGGAAAAACTGATTCAGTTCGGCTGGGAAACCATCACCGAAGCGCTGAAGCAGGGCGGCATCACCCTGATGATGGACCGTCTGTCTAACCCGGCGAAACTGCGTGCTTACGCGCTGTCCGAGCAGCTGAAAGAGATCATGGCGCCGCTGTTCCAGAAACACATGGATGACATCATCTCCGGCGAATTCTCCTCCGGCATGATGGCTGACTGGGCTAACGACGATAAGAAACTGCTGACCTGGCGTGAAGAGACCGGCAAAACCGCGTTCGAAACCGCTCCGCAGTATGAAGGCAAAATCGGCGAGCAGGAGTACTTCGATAAAGGCGTGCTGATGATCGCGATGGTGAAAGCGGGCGTTGAGCTGGCGTTCGAAACCATGGTCGATTCCGGCATCATCGAAGAATCCGCTTACTACGAATCACTGCACGAACTGCCGCTGATCGCCAACACCATTGCCCGTAAGCGTCTGTACGAAATGAACGTGGTTATCTCCGATACCGCAGAATACGGTAACTACCTGTTCTCTTACGCTTGCGTACCGCTGCTGAAAGAGTTCATGACCACCCTGCAGACCGGCGACCTGGGCAAAGCGATTGCCGAAGGCGCGGTAGACAACGCGCAGCTGCGTGATGTAAACGACGCCATTCGCAGCCATGCTATCGAGAAAGTGGGCCAGAAACTGCGTGGCTACATGACTGATATGAAACGTATTGCAGTCGCGGGCTGATGCCCTCACCCCAACCCTCTCCCACAGGGAGAGGGAGCAAACATTAAAGGCCTTCTCTTTGAGAAGGCCTTGCTGTTTATTTCCGGTACAGCACTTTGATGATGTGGTAACCGAACTGAGTGTGCAGCGGGCCGGTTGGCTCCAGCACCGGGCAGGAGAAGACCACTTTGTCGAACGCCGGCACCATCTGGCCCTGGCGGAATTCACCTAAGTCGCCGCCGCGTTTGCCCGACGGGCAGATGGAGTGCTTCTTCGCCAGCTTGCCGAAGTCGGCGCCGTTTTTAATCTGCTCCAGAAGATCCAATGCCAGTTTCTCTTCTTTTACAAGGATATGCAGTGCTGCTGCTGTTTTTGCCATGGTTTGCGCCCTGGGTTAAGTGATAAATCAGGGCGCAATATTAGCATGTAAAAGCCGTTACAGGATGTCGAAGGTGATGCGGTTCCACGACAGCGGCGGCAGGGTGAGGTCGGAGGCCGTGAGCGTCTCCGGCGCAACGCGATCCGGACGATCAAAGGTATTTTTCGCGTAGAGATCGTCACAGCGAAGGATCTGATGTTCTGCAAGACGCGTCTGGCCAAACGCCGACAGATCCGGATCCAGCGTGAAGCTGTCGTGAAAATCGCTGTTCAGCGCGAATAAATAGAGTTTACCCGCTGCGGCATTGTGCACCACGGCAGACTGGATGCGCCGTGCGTCACCGTATTTGCTGCTGAAGGTGCCCGCAGGAATGAAGTGGCGCAACGCGCTGCCTTTCGCCACGTTAGCCACCATCGCAAAGGGCCAGAAGATGGTCTGACGAATCACCCCGCCGCCCGCTTCGGTAAAGATGGGGGCAATGACGTTCACTAACTGCGCGAGGCTGGCCATTTTAACCCGATCGCAGTGGTTAATGAGGGAGCAGAGAAGACCGCCAACGACCAGCGCGTCGAGAAAAGAGTAACGGTCTTCCAGCAAAGGCGGCGCAACCTTAAAGCGATTCTCTTTATGCTTCATCGGCGCATCCCAGGGGTCGCCGCGCAGATACCAGACGTTCCATTCATCGAAGGAGATCATAATGTCCTTCTGGCACTGTTGCAAAGTTAGCGATGAGGCAGCCTTTTGTCTTATTCAAAGGCCTTACATTTCAAAAACTCTGCTTACCAGGCGCATTTCGCCCAGGGGATCACCATAATAAAATGCTGAGGCCTGGCCTTTGCGTAATGCACGCATCACCTCAATACCTTTGATGGTGGCGTAAGCCGTCTTCATGGATTTAAATCCCAGCGTGGCGCCGATTATCCGTTTCAGTTTGCCATGATCGCATTCAATCACGTTGTTCCGGTACTTAATCTGTCGGTGTTCAACGTCAGACGGGCACCGGCCTTCGCGTTTGAGCAGAGCAAGCGCGCGACCATAGGCGGGCGCTTTATCCGTGTTGATGAATCGCGGGATCTGCCACTTCTTCACGTTGTTGAGGATTTTACCCAGAAACCGGTATGCAGCTTTGCTGTTACGACGGGAGGAGAGATAAAAATCGACAGTGCGGCCCCGGCTGTCGACGGCCCGGTACAGATACGCCCAGCGGCCATTGACCTTCACGTAGGTTTCATCCATGTGCCACGGGCAAAGATCGGAAGGGTTACGCCAGTACCAGCGCAGCCGTTTTTCCATTTCAGGCGCATAACGCTGAACCCAGCGGTAAATCGTGGAGTGATCGACATTCACTCCGCGTTCAGCCAGCATCTCCTGCAGCTCACGGTAACTGATGCCGTATTTGCAGTACCAGCGTACGGCCCACAGAATGATGTCACGCTGAAAATGCCGGCCTTTGAATGGGTTCATGTGCAGCTCCATCAGCAAAAGGGGATGATAAGTTTATCACCACCGACTATTTGCAACAGTGCCTCGACATTCACTCCGCGTTCAGCCAGCATCTCCTGCAGCTCACGGTAACTGATGCCGTATTTGCAGTACCAGCGTACGGCCCACAGAATGATGTCACGCTGAAAATGCCGGCCTTTGAATGGGTTCATGTGCAGCTCCATCAGCAAAAGGGGATGATAAGTTTATCACCACCGACTATTTGCAACAGTGCCAATGGAAGGGACTTCCCCTGATTATGCGCCTGATTAACTCTTGTGCAATCATGGGGTACACATCGTCCCGGAGGAATTCGTTATGACTATCACGACTGTCGGTATCGATCTTGCTAAAAATGTGTTTGCTGTTCACGGTGTTGATCAAAATGGTAGAACTGTTCTGGTTAAGCCTAAAGTATCGCGTGCTGCACTTCCTGAGTTAATTGCAAGTTTGCCTCCCTGTGTTATCGGGATGGAAGCATGCTCCGGGGCTCACTACTGGGCAAGATTGTTTCGGCAGTATGGTCATGAGCCACGTCTGATGGCTGCTAAGTTTGTATCGCCTTATCGTATGGCCGGAAAATCAGGAAAAAATGATGCAGCTGATGCTCAGGCTATCTGTGAAGCTGTTCGTCGTCCGCATATGCGGTTCGTACCAGTGAAAGACGAAAGCCAGCAGGCCATGCAGTGTTTACATCGTACCCGTCAGGGTTTTATCGAAGAGAAAACAGCAACGTATAATCGTCTGCGAGGATTGATATCTGAATTCGGTGTCATCGCGCCACAAAGTGCTGATGCCCTGCGCCACATGGTTTCTGTGCAGAAGAGCTCTTTACCGCTTCAGGTTCAGCAATGTGTTGATGATTTGATGGAACACGTTGATCGCATTGAAGCTAACATCACTGAATATGACCGAATTTTGTCCCACATAGCCAAAACAGATCATCGCAGTCAGCGGCTGATGGAGCTAAAGGGCGTTGGTCCCACAACGGCCTGTGCACTGGTCGCCAGTATCGGTAATGCACATGATTTTAAAAATGGACGTCAACTGGCAGCCTGGCTGGGGCTGACGCCATCACAATACAGCAGCGGGGGAAAGTCGAAACTCGGCAGGATCACAAAAGCCGGTGATTCGTATCTGCGAACGCTTCTGGTTCAGGGGGCTCGTTCAGTGCTTATTGGCGCCGGGAAAAGGACTGACTCATTCAGCCGTTGGGTTTGTATGTTGGTTGAGCGCAGAGGGTACTGGCGGGCTGTTGTGGCCATCGCCGCCAAAAATGCGCGGCTGTGTTGGGCATCACTACATTACGGTGATGATTTCCGGCTGTACTCAGTCAACTAAAGCTCGAAGCTGTATAACCATCTGACCTGCAATTCGTTGATGATAAAGGGTTAGACCCCGTGAGGCCTATCTGGCTATTGTACAGGATATACGTATCCGCTTAACGAACAAGAACCTCACGCGCGTCTTTCATCAGGGCCCGAATCGATGACGATTCATCATGGCCGTTTATAGTACCGCAGTCTCTCCCCTTTATTTTTACTGAAGAGCAGACAGAAACCATAAATACCGGCTTTGACATGCCGGGGAAGTCCTTATAGTACAATAATTCTCTATATCCAAACTGACCCCTACACGCTCGTAAGCGGCTCTTACGACCCGCTAACGCGGAGATACGCCCCAACTGCGGCTTCGCCTTGTTGTGACCACTCCGACCGCGCACAAAAGCCTCTGAGCCGCTTTTAGCGGAATATGGCTTTGCAGGGTGAAGGGATGGATAGGCGATCCCTTTCGATCCCTCACTGGTATCGGCGGCTAACCCTCGGTTCTACCTGTCATTTCATCCTGCCGCCTTACATGCGCTAACGCGCATAAATCCCCGTTCCTCAGTGGAACGAAAACTCACGCTAACAGGGTAGTGACCGGGTAGCCACGATAACTGCCAACAAAATTAGCTTATAGGTTAATTCTACCTTGTCTGAAATTAGCCTATAGGTTAATATTAATAGAAATGGGAGGTCACATGTTTAGCGTTGTTTATCACCCGGAAGCCAGGGAAGAAGCCACAGCATTACCCGTAAAAATCAGGGTGAAGTTTGACCGTCTCATCGGCAAACTGGAGTATGACGCCCGATTACTGCGGGAGCCGGACACGAAGCCCCTGGGCGATGGACTTTTTGAGATCCGCACGATGGGGACGGACATAGCCAGGGGAATCTGGGTATACCACAAAGGCAATACCATCATCATGCTCCGTGTTTTCATCAAGAAGTCACAGAAAACGCCAGCGAAAGAAATCGATCTCGCCAAAAAGCGGTTAGCGGAGGTACTTAATGAAACTGGTAAGCCATAAAGAACTGCATAACGAGTGGATGCAGGACGATGAATATCGCGCTGCATGGCAGGAAGAAGAACGTAAGGAAAAGCTCAGGGAGCTGCTTGCTGAATGGCGCAAGCATGACAACCTGACAAAAGCGCAGGTTGCTGAACGCATGGGGGTTACACCTCCGGTTATTTCTCGCCTGGAAAACAACATCACCAAAGCCAGCATCGACACACTGACCCGCTACGCTCACGCCTGCGGCATCAAGAAACCTGTCATTGCCCTGTACTGAATAGCCAGCCCTCCGGGGCTGGCCTTTTTGTTTCGGTCAGTCCCAAAATTTTGTTAAAGCAAGTTTAAAATGTCACCTGTTTCTCCAAAGTTGAAATGTCACTTCTAAGCCAATCTATTTATACATAATCTTTACATCTTTCCCCGGTGACAAAGTGCTAATTGGTCTGTAATGTTCAATGTGTGGCAGGCAAGCCGCCGGTGACTTAGGGAAGGTGCGAACAAGTTCCTGATATGAGATCATCATATTCATCCGGAGCGCATCCCAGAGGGACATCATGAGCCATCAACTCACCTTCGCCGATAGTGAATTCAGCACTAAGCGCCGTCAGACCCGAAAAGAGATTTTCCTCTCCCGCATGGAGCAGATTCTGCCATGGCAGAATATGACCGCTGTCATCGAGCCGTTTTATCCCAAGGCGGGCAATGGCCGACGGCCCTATCCGCTGGAGACCATGCTGCGTATTCACTGCATGCAGCATTGGTACAACCTGAGCGACGGTGCCATGGAAGATGCCCTGTACGAAATCGCCTCCATGCGCCTGTTTGCCCGATTATCCCTGGATAGCGCCCTGCCGGATCGCACCACCATCATGAATTTCCGCCACCTGCTCGAGCAGCATCAACTGGCCCGTCAATTGTTCAAGACCATCAATCGCTGGCTGGCCGAAGCAGGCGTCATGATGACCCAAGGCACTTTGGTGGATGCCACCATCATTGAGGCACCCAGCTCTACCAAGAACAAAGAGCAGCAACGCGATCCGGAGATGCATCAGACCAAGAAAGGCAATCAGTGGCACTTTGGCATGAAGGCCCACATTGGTGTCGATGCCAAGAGTGGCCTGACCCACAGCCTAGTCACCACCGCGGCCAACGAGCATGACCTCAATCAGCTGGGTAATCTGCTTCATGGAGAGGAGCAATTTGTCTCAGCCGATGCCGGCTACCAAGGAGCGCCACAGCGCGAGGAGCTGGCCGAGGTGGATGTGGACTGGCTGATCGCCGAGCGTCCCGGCAGGGTAAAAACCTTGAAGCAGCATCCGCGCAAGAACAAAACGGCCATCAACATCGAATACATGAAAGCCAGCATCCGTGCCAGGGTGGAGCACCCGTTTCGCATCATCAAGCGGCAGTTCGGCTTCGTGAAAGCCAGATACAAGGGGCTGCTGAAAAACGATAACCAACTGGCGATGTTATTCACCCTGGCCAACCTGTTTCGGGTGGACCAAATGATACGTCAGTGGGAGAGATCTCAGTAAAAACCGGAAATAACGCCAGAAATGGTGGAAAAAATAGCCTAAATAGGCTGATTCGATGTGTTTGCGGGAAAAAAATCGGCCCAGATCCGCGAAATTTTAATCAGCGAGTCAGCTTGGGAAGAAATGACCTGCTTATTCGCACCTTCCCTAACCTATAAAGGTTTTGTGATTATTGAAAAGATATCCATTGCATTGACAATGTCTGGAGGAAATATTTAAAAATAACATTTACCCAACAATAAACTCGATGTTTTTAATGATGGTATATAATAAGAGAAAATGATAATGAAAAAAACAGGATTAACACTATCTCTATTGGCTACGGTAGTATCTGGGCAGGTGATTGGCGCTGAACCCACACTCCAGTCCCTCGCTGACCGCCTCACACAATTAGAACAAAGCCTTAAGAATGCAGAAGCAAGGGCAGAAAGTGCGGAAAAAAGGGCGGCAGTTGCGGAAAGCAAGGCTATTGCTGCAGAAGGACGAAGTAATAAGAGCGAAAACCGCCTTGCACAAGTAGAATCACAGATGCATACTCAGGCAGAGAATAAAAAATCACTGGCTGAAAACAGTAATACCGGGGAGTTTAAATTTGGTGGCTATGCTCGTTCGGGGATCATAACTAATGGAACAGGTTCTGCTACGCAGATGGGGCCTTATTTGACCCCAGCCGGTGGCTCCGGTGGCGCAGTGGGCCGTCTTGGCAATGAACAAAACACCTATGTCGAAGCCAATCTTGAATATCTTAAAACCTATGATAATGGCGCAAAAATGCGTTATCGGACCAAGATTGCCGATGGCCAGAGAAACTATAACGACTGGACATCTGACAGTAGTGAACTGAACGTTCGTGAACTGTTTGTTGAAATGTCGGATCTGCCGACCTTCTCTGATTATGCGCCCATGAAGAATGCCACTATCTGGGCAGGTAAACGCTTTGATCGGGATAATTTTGATATTCACTGGCTGGACTCGGATATTATTTTCCTCGGGGGTACCGGCGGAGGAGTTTATGATGTGCAGTGGAACGATTCATTTAAAAGTAATTTCTCATTATACGGCCGTAACTTTGCCGATATTGATGATGACTCGAACGAAGCGTTTAATAACACCACTGGCACAGAGGACTCTTATATTCAGAACTATATCCTGACCACTAATAACCGCATTGGTCCTCTGCAGATTATGGTCAGCGGGCTGAGATCGAAGGATAATAATAAACGTATCAATGATGGCATTGATGACACCCACGCCGCGAAATATGGTGTCCATAGCATTCTGGCGTTACACAATGATAGTTTTTATGGCCTGCGTGAAGGCTCCTCGAAAACCGCGATCCTCTATGGTAAGGGTTTAGGCGCCGAGGTGAAAGCTATCGGTAGCGACGGATACTTGACCGAGGATGCCAACACCTGGCGTTTCGCTTCGTATGGTATTACTCCTCTGAGCAAAAACTGGAGCATTGCCCCGATGGTGCTGGCGCAACGTAGCCATGACCGCTACCTGCAGTCGGATCGTTATGATTGGGCAACGCTTAATGTCCGCTTGATCCAGGGGCTTTCCGAAAACTTTGCCCTGCAGTATGAGGCGGGCTACCAGTATATGAATTTAGATAGCAAAGGATTTAATGATAATGGCAAAGCAAAAGGTGATTTTTATAAATTAACCTTTGCGCCAACCTTTAAACTGACGGATCCGACAAACTTTTTCGAGCGTCCGGAAATCAGACTGTTCGCCACTTACATGAACTGGGATAAATCGCTGGATAATTACTCCACCACCGATTCCTTCGGAACCTCCGGGTTCACCGCCGGCGGCCAGTGGAACTTCGGTATACAGATGGAAACGTGGTTCTGATTTAATGTGGTAAAAATCATCGGGAGATCAGTGTCAGGGTTTCCCGAACTTCATTTATATTGAGGTATAGATTTTTTCTATATCCTAAGGTAAAAAAAGCATTTCAATATTACCAAGCTAAAAATTAGCATGACGGCACATTGACTATAGAAAGAGGAAGAGTGATGGATGTGAAAACGGTCGCGCAGACGATTTTAGAGTCCGTGGGCGGTAAAAAAAATGTGGTGTCGCTGGTTTATTGCGCAACACGCCTGCGCTTTACGCTTAACGATGATTCGTGGGTCGACGAGGAACGAATAACCTCACTCAGTGCCGTCAGCGGATCTTTCCACACCGGCGGTCAGTATCAAATTATCCTCGGCCTCGGTACCGTAAAGTCCGTCTTTGATGAACTAAACCCGATGCTGGCACCCGACGTCAACCACCAATAGTCAAGCTCGGCGACAACGGCAGGTAGCTTGATCCGTCAGGCTACCTTGCGCGAACGCGGTCATTCGACGTTAGCGCCTATTTTATCTACATTTCTCCGTATGATCTCTTGAATATCCTGGATATGCAGATCGTGCTGGCGTTCACGAATCAAGTAAATCCCGACATTGCCTTTCCGCTGGTACTCTTCGCTCATCTGCAGATTCACCAGATTAAAGCGCTTAAAGTAGGCCGCCATATGTTTCGGAAACTGCAGGATACCGTTGGAACGGTTGGCAATATCCATACAGGTAAACAGTGAATTGCTGCGATAAAGGATTTTTTCCGTCAACTTTAGCTGCTCGCGCTCCAGCTTTTTAGGCTGCAAATCTTCAACTACGAACTGATGACGGTGCTCATCCGGCGTAACTTCAATGATAGGATAGTTTTCAAGATCCTGATTGCTGCATACCCGCGTAGCCAGCGGGTGCTCTTTGCGGACATATAGCCAGTCCTGGGTCAAGAACAGCGGAATAAACGACACCCCGGCTCGTTTATTCAGTCCGATGATCTCATGACCGACAAACAAATCAAGATCGCCGCTCAGCAAAAGCGCCATCAGTCGCAGGTGATTGCCGACATCAATATGGATATTGGCCCCCGGATGAACCTGGCGGTAGTCACAAATCGTATCGCTTAAAAAAAGAAACCACCAAGCATGGCCAGTGCCGATTTTCAGCTCCCGTTCATGCCGCGCTTTAAGCTGTTCTATTTTCAACAAGGTACTGTCATAAACCCGCTGCATCACGCGGGCCTGATCGCGGAGCACTTCGCCGAATTCCGTCAGTCTGATACCGTTCGATGTGCGCACAAACAATTGAACACCCAATGATTCCTCCAGTTTTTTCATGTTATGCGTTAGCGTCGGCTGGCTCAGAAAGAGCTTTTTTGCCGCATGGCTCACATTTTGTAAAGAAGCTACCTCAAGGAATTGCTGCAAAATTTTATCCATGATCACTCTCTGTTTTATGCATATAGATAAATTCTATATCACTTTGTAAAGAAGTCATTTCTTTTTATTCGCCGCGATCTCTATTCTGCCTGATGACAGGATGGCGTTCGGCTGATTACAAGGACGTTTTTTTTAGTCAACTCATAGAGAACAATAACGAGAGGTTGCAATGAAAAAAAAAACCTGACGCTGATTATATCTGCGTTGTTTCTTGGTGCATCAAACATGGCACATGCCGATACGCTAAAAATGGAGTGTGGCAGTACCGGTTCCGCAAAAACATACTGCGATTACATCAAAGCCCGTTTTGAAAAAGAAACCACTGACAAACTGGAGTTTGTTCAGTTACCCCCCGCCTCTGATGAAAAACTGGGGCTGTTCCAACAAATTTTCGCCGCCAAAGATAGCAAAGTGGTGGATGTATTTCAGTCCGATACCGTATGGCTAGGGGTGCTTGATAAACACCTGCTGGATCTGACCGATAAAGTCAAAGACCTGCAACCGCAGTTCTTCCCTCAGGCGTGGAATAATGACGTCGTCAACGGTAAGGTCAAAGCAATTCCAGCTTTCCTCGACACCGGGGTGATGTACTACCGTAAGGATTTGCTAGCGAAATACGGTGAAAAGCCACCGGAAACCTGGGAGGAGCTGACCCGTATCGCGGCAAAAATTCAACAAGGCGAACGCGAAGCAGGGCATAAAAACTTCTGGGGATATGTCTTCCAGGGAAAAGCCTATGAAGGACTGTTCTGCGATGCGCTGGAATGGATTTACTCCTATAACGGCGGCACGATTATCGATAAGGACGGTAAGATCACCGTCAATAACCCGCAGGCGGCAAAAGCGCTGAATATGGCGGCAGCCTGGATCGACAAAATTACTCCGAAGGGCGCCCTCGGTTACATGGAAGAAGAGTCACGGGCGGTGTTCCAGAATGGCGATGCGGCGTTTATGCGTAACTGGCCTTACGCCTATGTACTGGCCCAGGACAAAACCAGTCCCATAAAAAATAACGTCGGCATTATTCCGGTACCGAAAGGCGGTGCCGACGGTCAGCATGCTTCGACCCTCGGCGGCTGGCAGTGGGCGGTCAGCGCCTATACCGAACACCCTGAGGCGGCGATCAAGCTGGTGCGTATCCTGACGGATGCCGACTCACAAAAAATGCAGTTCAAAATCACCGGTCAGGCACCATCGCGCCTGGATGTCTATGACGATCCAGAAGTCAAAGCACTGGCACCTTATCTCGCCGATTTTAAACAGGTCTTCACCTCTGCCGTTCCTCGCCCGGCTGTTGAAACTAAATCCCAGTTCCCGAAAGTCTCAAAAGCAGTGTTTAACGCCGCCTACGATGTCCTCAGCGGCAGGGCTACCGGAGAACAAGCCATTGCTGAACTGGAAAGCAAACTCAAACGCATCAAAGGTAAAGCGTGGAAGTAAGCCCCGCATTGCTGTCCCACTGTGGGGCAGCATGATATCCCGCTTGCACACACTGGAGTATAACGTTGATGAAACATTCTTCTGAACCGCTGCTTGCCAAAGGAAGCTGCCTCAGCAAGGCGCCGACAGGAGCGGGCCCCGCTCGTAAGAATAAGCGCAGCCTACAGCAACGACGCAGTCGGGCAGCCTGGCTGCTGGTGGCCCCGGCATTGATTTTGTTAGCCTCCGTCGCCGGTTGGCCGTTACTACGTACGCTGTTTTATAGCTTTACCGATGCTGCACTCGATACCCCTGGCGAGTATAACCTAGTCGGTTTTGACAATTACCTCTCTTGGGCGGACGGCGAAAGCTACGGCGTGCTAGCCGATCCATTGTGGTGGCGAGCAGTGCTGAACACTCTCTGGTTTACCGCCGTTTCGGTCTCCTTAGAACTGTTCTTCGGCATGCTGCTGGCCCTGCTGATGAACCAGAAATTCCGCGGCCAGGGCATCGTACGGGCGGCCATTCTAGTTCCCTGGGCGATTCCGACCATCGTCACCGCTAAGATGTGGGGCTGGATGTTCCACGATCAATATGGTGTGATCAACGACCTGCTCACCCACTTAGGCATTATCCATAGCCCGTTGGCGTGGATTGCCGAACCCACATTGTCTATGTGGGCGGTTGTCATCGCCGATGTGTGGAAAACCATCCCCTTTATGGCGCTGATGTTGTTGGCCGCCCTGCAGATGATCCCCGCTGATCTATATGAAGCAGGACGAGTTGACGGTGCGACGGCGTGGCAGCGTTTTACCCGCATCACCCTGCCATTAATCAAACCGGCGATGATCGTTGCCTTAATTTTCCGGGTAATGGATGCCCTGCGGGTATTCGACCTAATTTATGTCCTGACCTCCAACAGCGAAGCCACAATTTCCATTTCCGGTTACGCCCGTGACCGCATGGTCTCGTATCAGGAAATGGGTTCCGGCTCGGCCTCTTCGGTTCTGGTATTCATGATGGTCGCCGGTATTGCCGCCTGTTTCTTGTATATCGGCCGCATGAATCACGGCGACACGGAGGATAAATAATGAAACTCACTCGTCGTCAACGGCGGATAACGCAGCAGACGTTGATATACGCAGCGGCTGCGCTGGTCAGCGTGGTCTGCGTCTTCCCTTTTTATAATGCGATTCTGACCTCGCTGCGTACCGGCCAGGAGCTGTTCCTGACCGAGTATCTCCCGACGTCATTTCACTGGGAAAACTACGTCAGCGCGCTGATGGTCAACGGTATAGCCCGCAGTTTGCTGAATTCCTTTATTGTGGCGACGGTAACAGTGGGCATTTGTCTGCTGGTCTCCATCACCGCTGCGTTTGCTCTCGCGCGGATCACATTTAAAGGACGCAAATATATCCTGTTCACCATCCTATGTGTTTCTATGTTCCCCCAGGTGGCGGTGCTGTCCGGAATGTTCGAGTTGGTACGTTTTCTTGGCCTGTATGACTCACTCGGTGCGCTGATCCTCTCCTATACCACCTTCTCCCTACCCTTTACCGTCTGGGTACTGACCACCTTTATGAAGTCGCTGCCGGTTGAGCTGGAAGAGGCCGCTATCGTCGATGGAGCCGGATTGTGGGTGATTATCAGCCGCATTTTCGCCCCCATCATGGGGCCCTCGCTGGTCACCACCGGTTTGCTGGCCTTTATTGGAGCCTGGAACGAATTTATGTTCGCCCTGACATTCGTCATCTCCAACGAGAAACGCACCGTACCGGTGGCGATTGGCATGTTACAAGGCGCGTCTCAGTTTGAGTTGCCCTGGGGCAACATTATGGCCGCGTCGGTGGTGGTCACCCTTCCGATCATCGTGCTGGTGCTGATTTTCCAGAAACGCATTGTTAGTGGTTTAACCAGTGGTGCCGTTAAAGGTTAATGGCCTCATTATTTTCTTCCATCAGGAGCAACCCCATGAGCACAAAAATTGTTCTTATTGGCGCCGGAAGCGCACAATTTGGTTACGGCACCCTTGGCGATATTTTTCAAAGTTCCACCTTAGCCGGTAGCGAGATAGTCTTACACGATATCAATCCGGTGGCGCTCGCCGCCACGGAACAGACGGCGAAAAACTTTATTGCCGCCCATGATATTCCGTTCAGCGTAACCGCGACCACCGATCGGCAGGCAGCGCTACAGGGTGCGGAGTTCATCATGATCTCTATTGAGGTTGGAGATCGTTTTGCGCTGTGGGATATGGACTGGAAACTGCCCCAGCAATATGGCATCCCGCAGGTTTACGGAGAGAATGGCGGCCCCGGTGGACTGTTCCATTCGTTACGGATCATTCCGCCCATTCTGGCGATTTGTCAGGATATTGCCGATATCTGCCCGGATGCCTGGATCTTCAACTATTCCAACCCGATGAGCCGTATCTGCACCACGGTTAACCGTCGTTTCCCGCAGTTGAACTTCGTCGGCATGTGCCATGAGATCGCCTCGCTGGAACGCTATCTGCCGGAAATTCTGCATACGCCTTTTGAGGATCTGCAATTGCGCGCCGGCGGTCTTAACCACTTCTCGGTATTGCTTGAAGCCCGCTACCGTCGCAGCGGCGAAGATGCTTATGCGGATATTCGCGCCAACGCCCCAGCCTATTTCGAGAAATTACCGGGCTACAGCGACATCCTGGCGTATACCCAGAAATACGGCCATTTGATCAACACCGAAGGGGCTACCGAACGGCACTCGCTGGGGGGCCAGGATAGCGCCTTCACGTGGGCCGATCGCCAGTTGTTTAAGGCGATCCTTGAGAGATTCCACTACCTACCGATCACCGGGGACAGCCATTTCGGCGAGTATATCAGCTGGGCCTATGAGATGAGCGATCACCGCGGCATCCTAGATTTCTACACCTTCTACCGCGATTATCTCGGCCATGTGCAGCCGGTTATCGAGCTAAAACTGAAAGAACGGGTAGTTCCGATTATCGAAGGTATTCTGACCGATGCCAGTTATGAAGAGGCGGCGGTAAATATCCCGAACAAAGGCTTTATTAAGCAGTTGCCGGAATTTATTGCCGTTGAGGTCCCCGCCATTATCGACAGTAAAGGGATACACGGGATCGAGGTGAATGTGCCTGCCGGGATTGCCGGTCTTCTCACCAACCAGGTGGCGATACATGACCTGACTGCCGAGGCGGTGCTGAATCAATCCCGGGATCTGGTGATCCAGGCACTGTTGGTGGATTCAGTTAACAATAAATGCGCACATATTCCTGAACTGGTGGATCTGATGATCGCCAGCCAGCGGCCATACCTTGATTACCTGAAATAACGTTGTTGATTATAGGCGTTCCGTTAACGGAGCGCCTTTACCGCACAGGATGTATACCATGTCGCACTTAAAATTAGAGAAGCTAAGTAAAAATTACGGTGAAAATGCCCAAGTCATCAAATCCCTGGATTTACAAGTCAACAGCGGCGAGTTCATTGTTATCGTCGGGCCCTCAGGCTGTGGTAAATCGACCCTGCTGCGGATGATCGCAGGGCTGGAAGATATTTCCAGCGGAAGCATGTTTATTGATGGAACCTATGTCAACGATGATACCCCTTCAGAGCGCGGTATCGGCATGGTATTCCAGTCTTATGCGCTATATCCGCATATGAGCGTCTATCAGAACATGGCCTTTGGTCTGGAACTGGCGGGAAAATCGAAAAAGGAGATCGACGACAGAGTCCAGAATAGCGCGCACATCCTACAGTTGGGGCCGCTGCTGCAGCGGCGGCCGAAAGATCTCTCAGGCGGTCAGCGTCAGCGTGTTGCCATTGGCCGGGCCATTGCCCGCGAACCCAAACTGTTTCTGTTCGATGAACCACTATCAAACCTTGATGCAGCGCTACGAGTGCAGATGCGCATGGAGATAGCCAACCTGCATAAACGCCTGAGGTCAACCATCATCTATGTGACCCATGATCAGGTGGAGGCCATGACCCTCGCCGACCGTATTGTGGTGTTGAACAAAGGCCATATAGAACAGGTGGGAACGCCATTAGAGCTGTACGATCATCCGGGCAATGCATTCGTCGCCCAGTTTATCGGTTCGCCGAAAATGAACATGATCCCGGCGATGCTTGCGCGAGCCGGCGAAACCCAGAGTCTGGTGCAGTTGGATAATGGTAAACAGCTGCTGTTGCCAATCAGCACGCCACAAACTGCGGAAGGCCAGAGCGTCAACCTCGGCATTCGTCCGGAGCACATTCTTTGGGGTTCGATGGACGACTCGCACTATCGAGCCAATGTAATGTTTGTCGAACATATGGGCAACGAGACTTATCTTTATCTGGACAACGGCAACGCCAGCGAGCCTTGGGTAGTACGTAATGCCGAGCGTTCCCCGATTTCAGCCGGGCAAGATGTCGGCGTATCTTTACCGTCTGAGCACTGCTACCTGTTTGATGGTGACGGCAACGCCTTTCTGCGTTGCTGACAAGTTATTAATACTTTCTTAAACGCAGCGTTATGCTGCGTACTCTTTTTCAATCCGGGAGATTCAATACATGCAAAATACAGGGAAATGGTGGCATAATGCTGTGGTTTATCAGATCTATCCGCGCAGCTTCTGCGATACCAACAATGATGGCATCGGCGATCTTGTGGGTATTATCAGCAAACTCGACTATTTGCAGAGGCTGGGGATCAATATCATCTGGCTATCCCCAGTTTACCAATCACCGATGGACGATAATGGCTATGATATTTCCGATTATCAAAATATCGCAGCCGAATTTGGTACGCTCGATGAAATGGAAACCCTGATTGCCGAAGCGAAAAAACGGGATATCCAGATAGTGATGGATCTGGTCGTCAACCACACTTCCGATGAACACCCGTGGTTCATCGAAGCGAAAAAATCAAAAGATAATCCCTACCGCCACTATTACATCTGGCGCAAGCCGAAGGGCGATGGCTCGGTACCGAATAATTTTCACTCCTATTTTGGCGGCAGTGGCTGGGAGTTTGATGAGGAGAGCGGCGAATACTACTTCCATCAGTTTTCTAAACGTCAGCCGGACTTGAACTGGGAAAATTCGCAGGTACAGGCTGAGATCCATAAGATGATGAACTGGTGGTTGGATAAGGGCATCGGCGGTTTTCGCATGGACGTTATCGATCTGATTGGTAAAGATGTGGATAACGAGATCATGGCCGACGGACCGCAGTTGCACCACCTGCTCCAGCAGATGAACCGGGCGACCTTTGGTCAACGGGATGTTCTAACCGTGGGAGAGACCTGGAGCGCAACGCCGGAGACGGCGAAACTCTACTCCGATCCCGCGCGTAATGAGCTGTCGATGGTCTTCCAGTTTGAGCATATCACCATCGGTTATCACCCGCAGCACGGCAAATGGCAGCCTCAGCCCTTTGATCTGATCAAACTGAAACAAGTCTTCAATAAATGGCAAACCGCGCTCGTCGACAGCGGCTGGAACTCGCTATTCTGGAACAATCACGATCTGCCTCGCATCGTGTCGAAATATGGCGATCCTGGCCGCTTCCGCGTGGAGTCGGCGAAAATGCTCGCCACCACGCTACATTTTATGCAAGGCACCCCGTACATTTATCAGGGTGAAGAGATTGGCATGACCAACGTTCGTTTTCCGAAAATAGAGGATTATCAGGACATTGAATCGCTGAATCTCTACGCCGAGCGTACGGAGGCCGGCGTACCGGTTGAAGAAATGATGGAAGGTATCTATACCAACGGCCGGGATAATGCCCGTACGCCCATGCAGTGGAGCAATGAAGCCAACGGCGGTTTTAGCCGTGTTAGTCCTTGGCTAAAGGTCAACCCAAACTACACGGAAATTAACGTTGAGGCCGCTTTAAACGATCCGGATTCGATATTCTTTCACTATCAGAAATTGATCGCTTTACGCAAAAATAAACCGATCATTACCTGGGGTAAATATCAGCAATTACTGGAAGCGCATAAGGAGGTGTTTGCCTACCTGCGTATATTAGATAATGAGCATATTGTGGTGATCAGCAATTTCTGCGGCCATCAGGTTCAGTTGCCGCTGCCGGCCGAAATCCGCAATATTGAAGGCGAATGGTTGATCGGTAATTATCCTCCACGTCACGGCCTGGCTGAAGAAATCACTTTGCAACCTTATGAATCTTTTGCCATTTCATGGCTGAATAACTGATAAAAGGGAAATAACCATGTCTAAGACTATCACCCCTCGCTGGTGGAAAGAAGTGGTGGCCTATCAGATTTATCCGCGCAGTTTTAAGGATACCAACGGCGATGGCATCGGCGATCTAAACGGTGTTGCTGAAAGGCTCGATTACCTGAAAGAACTGGGTATCGATTTAATCTGGCTGTGCCCAATATTTAAATCGCCAAATGACGATAATGGCTACGACATAAGCGATTATCAGGCCATTATGGATGAATTCGGCACCATGGCCGATTTCGATCGCCTGCTTCGGGAAGTGCATGCCCGTGGAATGAGGCTGATCCTCGATTTAGTAGTTAACCATACCAGCGATGAACATCCGTGGTTTCTAGAGTCCCGTTCATCGCAGGATAACCCTAAACGCGACTGGTATATCTGGCGGGACGGCAAATCAGGTAAAGAGCCCAATAACTGGGAAAGCATCTTCAAGGAGTCGGCCTGGAAATGGGATGCTCAAAGCGGACAATATTTTATGCATCTGTTCTCCGGCCGTCAGCCGGATCTGAACTGGGACAATAAGGGCGTCCGCCATGCCGTGTATGAGATGATCCGCTGGTGGCTGGATAAAGGTATTGATGGTTTTCGTATTGACGCCATCAGCCACATGAAAAAAGAGGCCGGTCTTGACGATATGCCCAACCCGCAGCAGTTGGAATACGTGCCCTCTCTTGAAAAGCATCTGAATGTCGATGGCGTACTTGATTATCTCGATGATATCTGCCGCAATACCTTCTCACACTATGACATTATGACGGTGGGCGAAGCGAATGGCGTCTCCGCAGAGCAAGCTGATGATTGGGTTGCCGAGCGACATAACCGTTTAAACATGCTCATCCAGTTTGAACATGTCAAGTTATGGGACAATGACACGAAAAAACCGCTGGATCTCTGCGCCCTGAAAGCCATTTTCTCTCGTTGGCAGGAGCAGTTGCATGGTGTGGGCTGGAATGCTCTGTACGTTGAAAACCATGACATACCGCGAATTATCTCAAAATGGGGTGACAGTGAACGTTTCTGGCGGGAAAGCGCCACCTCTATCGCCGCCATGTATTTCCTGATGCAGGGGACACCATTTATTTATCAGGGACAGGAGATCGGCATGACCAATACGTCATTCTCCTCCCTTGACGATTTTAATGACGTCTCAGCGAAGAACCTCTACCGGAAAATGAAGAAAGAGGGGTTCAGCGATCGCACTATTATAGACTTGCTGTCGCTGACCTCCCGGGATAATTCGCGTACGCCGATGCAATGGGATAACAGTACGAATGCCGGTTTCTCGACTGCAGCCCCGTGGATAAAGGTGAACCCAAACTACATCACCATCAACGTGCGGCAGCAGCAAGAGCAGCCAGATTCGATCCTCAACTTTTACCGGCGGATGATTCAACTACGCAAAGACGAGAAAGTTCTGGTCTATGGAGACTATGGGTTATTGATGGCCGAGGACCCGCAGATCTACGCCTATACCCGTTCTCTGGAGGGGCAACACGCGGTGATTATCTGCAATATGAGCGCCAGCGAGGCACAATATCGGCAACAGGATATTCTGCTCGAACACCACAATCTGCGGTTGAACAACTACCCGGTCCCCCCACACGAGCCAACCAGCCAGTTTAAACTTAAACCTTACGAAACAAGGACTTATTTGGTAGATTAACCTCTGCCGCACGCAACCGGGTCACGCCGAATAGCAGACCCGGCTGTCGCGGTCTCGCAGGTTTTAAAGTAGTGAAAGGGCATATTCCGTCGCGCTAATAATAGCGAGTTTGTCGCAAAATCTCTGGGTAAGTGGGCGTATGAGCGCGGGGTCAGGATGGGCTTCTCACGCCCCGGAAGACAAAGGATTGGTGCTATGATCGGCATCGCTCAGCCCGGTTGGCCGCTGTATGAATCACGCCTGAAGGGAAAGCTGCACGTTAACAGCAAGCGTTACACTCAGCGCATTGAGCGACATAACCTGAATCTGAGACAACATCTGGCAAGGCTGGGACGGAAGTCACTGTCGTTCTCAAAATCGGTGGAGCTGCATGACAAGGTCATCGGGCATTATCTGAACATAAAACACTATCAGTAAGTTGGAGTCATCACCCGAAATAATAAAACTGCATCACTGGTTAATCTCGAACGACTATTTAAGAAATGGCATGCCTGCAACAAAATTGATTGAAGTCAGCGACCTTGTTTTTTGATGAACAGCTGAACGTATACTGTTTCCCATAGTATCAGGCAGCCAGACTGTTCACCTGCCTGATACAATATGTGGTCAATTAATTCCCGTCCCGCAGCAGGTTCAGTGTGCTCCTGGAAAATGAAATTTCTTCAAATTTCACTAAACATCCCTTGCCATTCGGTGACTGAGCTTCAAAACCTACCGTCATCTCTTCTAAATCATTATCAAGTGCATCATCAAATGAAAAGGGGTCGGTTCCGGCTGAGGGCGAAATGACACCCTAAGCTTTCGGTTCCTTGGGCCAAAGATATTCGCCAGTCAGTAGAATGTGCGCCCAGCCCAATGGGGATATGTGGGGAAGAAATTCAGGGGGAACATCCAACCCTTCGTTCCGCCGCTCCGTGACGGCATGACCAAGATGGACGGTATTCCAGTAAATGATCACCGCAGTCAATAAATTGAGCCCAGCGATTCGGTAGTGCTGCCCCTCTGTCGTGCGATCGCGAATTTCCCCCTGCCTCCCGATACGGAGCGCATTTTTGAGCGCATGGTGGGCCTCTCCCTTGTTAAGACCGATCTGAGCACGTCGCTGCATGTCCGTATCCAGGATCCACTCAATAATGAAAAGGGTCCGTTCAATACGACCAACTTCACGAAGCGCAACTGCAAGGTTGTTTTGTCGTGGGTAAGAAGCGAGCTTGCGCAGGAGTTGGCTGGGCCTGATTTTGCCAGCGGTCATCGTCGCGGCACAACGGAAAATATCAGGCCAGTTCGCAACGATAAGATCCTCCCGGGCTTTTCCACCTACCAACTTGCGTAACTCCCTGGGGGTCGTATCGGGATTAAATACGTACAACCGCTTCGATGGCAGATCCCTGATTCGCAGAACGAGATTGTAGCCGAGCAGGCTACTGGCTCCGAACAAATGGTCGGTGAATCCTGCTGTATCGGCATACTGTTCGCGAACATGGCGACCGACCTCGTTCATCAGTAGTCCATCGAGAATATACGGTGCCTCGCTCACGGTCGCCGGGATCGACTGACAAGCGAATGGCGCGAACTGGTCGCTTACGTGAGTATACGCTTTGAGGCCGGGAACAGAACCATATTTGGCATTGACCATGTTCATGGCTTCGCCATGCCGCGCTGTCGGGAAAAACTGACCATCGCTCGATGCTGACGTGCCCATCCCCCAGACGCGTGACATCGGCAGTTTACCCTGCGCGGCCACCACAATTGCCAATGCCTGGTTCATGGCTTCGCTTTCAACATGCCAGCGGGCAAGGCGTGAGAGCTGCCAGTAATCATGCGTGTTTGTAGCTTCCGCCATCTTACGCAGGCCCAGATTGAGCCCTTCAGCGAGCAGGACGTTGAGCAGACCGATCCGGTCGCGACATGGAGCCCCGGTTCTCAGATGGGTAAACGCATCTGTGAAACCAAGGGCTGCATCAACTTCAAGCAGCATGTCGGTAATCCGAACGGACGGCATTCGGCGATACAGATCCAGTATGAGTGCCTCGGCACCATCCGGCACGTCTGCTGTCAACCTGTCGATCCGCAACGTTCCATCTTCTATGCTACCGTGCGGAATAGTGCCGTTACGGGCAGCCCGGGCCAGCCGCTTAAGAGCGATCGTGAGTCGCGCCTTTCTGTCTGCCAGCCAATCCTGTGGGTTGGAAGGCACGGCCAGTTTTGCATTTTCCTGCGCCGCGATCATCGGCACCAGTACCTGCTTGAGGTCACCATAGCGGCGCGAATGAGCGAGCCAGACATCTCCGGAACGAAAAGCATCCCGGAGGTGAAAGAGTACCGCCACTTCCCAAAGACGGGTATCTCCTTTTTCCTGAGCTCGTAAATGACGGTTCCATTTGGAGCTGGGCCGCAGGAAACGTCTTTCTGGCGATGCAACACCTTTCATCTCTCCGATCGACAAAGCTGCTGCTACCAATGGTCCGGCGACCGGCGCGGCTTCGAGCTTCAGACAGCGCAACATGCGGGGCGCATAACGACGAAAGCGATGGTATCCCTGCCCGACATATGCAAGAGGCTCATCGGCTAGCGTGTTGCTGAGTTGAGTCCCTGTCGCTACCAGTTGAGCGAGCCGGTCCCATGCAACCGAACTGGCGACAGCCATCTCCAGCGGGGTTCCGTCACTGCGGGCCTCAAGCAACGAAGCTCCCAGCGCGGTGAAGGTACGGATCGTATCCGTGAGTGTGGCTTTAGAGCCGGAAATTGTTTCGTCATGCTGGCGCTTCGCTTCCCGCCAGGTTTTTCCTACGATCCTGTCATGGGTTTCGACTATGGCATCAGCAATCGCCGCTTCCCACTCCACAACACAGACGGCAAGGATCGCCCAGCGGCGGTCCGAAGTGATGTCACGCAAACCGTCGGTGAAGTAGCGTTCACCCTGCCGACGCAGCCGGGCAATGCGATGGGCAGGTATGCTGGCCAAAGCACTATGATTGATATTCAGGGTACGCAGAAATTCGAGCCTGTCGAGCAAACGGTTAGCAGCAGCCGAGTTGTTACCAACCTCGAAGTTGCGAAGCCAGATGAAACGACTGATATTGCCGGCGAGCATTTCACTCAGAAGTTTGTCCAGGTGATCGCGAACATCCGCTGTTAAATTTTCTGCAATCCGCGTTTCAATCCGCCGCTCAGCGGCGACCAGAGCATCCGCGCACAAGCGCTCGATTGTCGATACTGCGGGCAGAATGGTGGAAGTTTCCCGACACCGCACAATAAAACGATGAGCAAGATCCTCGTTTGATCTGGCATCTTCGGCCTGGCCGAAAGTCCACTCCCGCAGATCACGGGCACCACGGCCCGTGAAGGTCTTGTAGCCGTAAATTTCGCGCAGCGTGTCCATGTGCTGCTGACGGGTTTGGCGCCGTGTGGCATAAGTGAGAAGCGCATCAGCCGGAACTCCAAGCTGAGCACCGACGAAGGAAAGGACTTCACGCGGGATCATCTCACCAGGAGCCAGTGCACGGCCCGGATATCGTAAGGCACAAAGTTGCAGGGCAAAGCCAATCCTGTTTTCCGGTCTGCGGCGCTGCCTAATGTTTTCCAGGTCATCATCGCCCAGCGTGTAGAACTTCAGTAGCGACAGTTCGTCCGTGGGCAGATCGAACAGCGCTGCTCGCTGCCGTTCGGTGAAAATATGGCGTCGTGACATACAAATTCGTCCCTTTTGAAGTATAGTCTGTTTTGGACAACAGCCAGCCCATATAAATCAGGGCGTTCCGATACAAAAATCCAGGAGGGTTCAATTGGGACATCGTGCCGCCATTTACTGCCGGGTTTCAACAGCGGATCAGTCTTGTGAACGCCAGGAATTTGATCTGCGAGCCTTCGCCGGCCGTGCCGGCTACGACGTGGTGGGAATATTTAAGGAAACAGGTTCAGGAACTAAACTCGACCGGGCCGAGCGAAAGAAAGTCCTGGCGCTTGCCCAGTCCAGACAAATTGATGCAATCCTGGTCACTGAGCTTTCCCGGTGGGGGCGCTCGACGCTCGATCTGCTCAATACGCTACGTGAACTGGAGAACTGGAAGGTTTCCGTGATAGCCATGAATGGAATGGCGTTCGATCTTTCGTCGCCGTATGGACGAATGCTGGCGACGTTTCTTTCCGGCATTGCGGAGTTTGAGCGGGATCTCATCAGCGAGCGGGTCAAGTCAGGCCTTGCTGTTGCGAAGGCACGTGGTAAGAGGCTTGGTCGTCAGGCCGGAGTGCGACCAAAATCAGACCGACTTTTGCCTAAGGTGGTTGCGATGAGGGCCGAGGGACGCAGCTATCGCTGGATCGCACGCGAGCTCGGTATCAGCAAGAATACCGTCGCTGACATCGTGCAACGACACAGAGCTAACGCTTAGGGTGTCATTTCGCCCTCAGCCGGAACCGACCCCAAGGTGGCAACATCCCGGCCGAGCTCCAGCTGTGTCGCCGGCAGCACATCGCCTTTACGGCCGATAATGTACTCCACCGGATCCTCAGCGGTGGTGATTTTGCGGTCAGGGAAGAGGTTCGCACAGTAACGGTAAATGGCGGCCAGCAGGGTGCTTTTCCCTGACCCGGTTTCACCGCAGACCAGACCAAGGCCTTTATGGGGCAGCAGTGCTTCAAACAGGTCCGGCTCGATCCCCATCGCTTCCAGCTCAGGAATGGCTGTCGGGATGACGCGCTGTGTCATGGCACAGGTGGTCAGCATGTTGGCTGCGGTTGCCTGCACAACATTGCAGCGAAAGCGCAGGCGTTCACCGCGATCGAGGCCATAGCGTTTATTCTGATCCCCATCGAGCTGTATGGCCCGGTCCTGGGGGGTTCCTCCCCGGACCTTAGCGCGAAGTTCCGGGTCAAATAATCCGTCAATAATGTCCGAGAGGATATTGTCCGGTAACGAGAAGGGCGTCACCGGTACCATCCGGCCATAGCGTTCGATGACGATGGGGTTGCTGCCCTGAACGTGAATGTCGCTGACGGCATTTTTGGCTGCCCATACCAGAAAGGCTTTGTAACTTTGCACATTAACCGCACCACCGAAATCAAACATTTCAAGATCGGAGGTGGAGGGATCAGAAGGTTTGGTGGGATTCATGGTGTGACTCCGTGTTGATGACCGGTTTCCAGTGACCTTTATTTGGATTGAACTCGGCATGCCTGCGCAGATTGCGGACGCGATCGCCTGTGACCAGTTTTTTATGGCCGCCGCTGACGCTCTGTTGTTGCTCGGTAATTTCCGGGCGAGAGATATAGCCTTCCCGCAACAGGCGTGAGTAGAGCAACATGCCCCGGTAATCCCGGGTCAGGCGGTTAAAGTTGGCCTCCAGCGTGTGATCGGCACCGTCACGTCCGTCCTGCCAGCCTTTCTCCACCGCTTCCTGCCAGATTTTCTGTTCATCACTGTTTTTGGGGATGACGCCACCTTCCTGGGCAGAGGGGGATGTCGTGCTCAACCCGGCCAGTAACCAGCGGCGCCAGGACGGCGGGTTACTGACAAAGCGTTCCGGCAGAATGATTTGGTACACGCGGCTTGCGGTGCGGATCTGATCGTCGGTGATATGCGCCACATCCTGCGCTTCGTCGATGACAGGCGGTAACCAGCCTTCCTGACTGACGAGCGTTCTGAAGTCATACAGGGCATTCAGCGCGCTTTCCCGGGCCTTCAGCGCGTTAACCAGCTCAAATGCACGTTGCGCTTTCCCGCCCCGGAATCCGATGGTGTGACCTGCTGATCGGATGACGGCGGCCCGGGCGTCAGTGATGTCACTCTCACTGTCATTGCTGATGTCCAGGTAGTGTTCCATACCCTGTGGGATTGACGGCTCGCTGTCGTCTGCCATCGCATATCCGGCGACACACAGACAGAGCAGCGCGATAGCGGTATGTTTCATCGGCGGCCCCCCGGCGTTGCTTTCACCGGCATAAACTCGACCTGCAGCAGGCCCGGATACTGGTGCAGCGTGGCACGCCAGCTGATTTGCGATTCGACAAGGCGCAGCAGATTCTGGAACGTCATATCGCGGACATGAATGTTCAGCGGTAACGGCAGGTGGACGCCGCTGTAGTTAAACTGAAGACCGCGCTGTCTGGCCAACTGGGCCAGCAGTTCGATCGCATCGCCGTCCCAGTCGAGTGAGAGGCGCGTGCTGTTAGCGTATATCGTGTCTGCCGGTAGCGGTGTGCGGATATTGATGACCTTCTCGTCCCAGAGCTGGTATTGCTGAGCTCGCACTACCGAGACGTTCTGTGACGTTTTTTCCGGCGGAACGTACGGCGCCGTAATGACGGATTTCGGTTGCTGGCAGCCGGCCAGCATGAACGAAGCCACTACCGTGGCCAGAAGCTTTTCTATCATGGGGAACCTCAGTCTGTGCGGTTTAACTGGCACGGTGCTGCCTGGCGTACAGGCGTTCGTAGATGGAGCGGATTTCTGCGGCGTAGTTCTGACGTTTTAGTTCCTGTTTCGGGTCATCTGAGAAACCGGCGTTATAGGAGCCGAGACAACGCCAGGTGTTACCACATTTTTTCAGGTGTTTTGCAAGCACCCAGGCGCCGGCCTGAACACATAAGCACGGGTCTTTTAACAGATCGTCAGCAGAAGAAATGACACCCATCGATACCAGCGCCCGGACGTTCGCCGTATTGATTTGCATGAGGCAATAATCAGAGCTGAGCAGCCTGCCGGCTTTATCGTAGTTACGGCCGACAGCGTCAGGGCGGAGGCTGCTTTCCCAGATTGCGATGGATTCAACGACGAGCGGGTTCTGGTTGTACTTCGATGCGGCATAGTTAAAACAGTAGGCCTGCGCCTGGGGCAGAAAAAGCAGGGAGCAAAGAAAAATTGCCGGCAGTTTCATGGACCCCTCCCGTTACTGATGGCTGAAGAGACGAGGTCGGGGGCTGTATGAGGTTATCGTGATTCGTGACTGTCCCCATTCAACCGTCGCGTAGAGCGACTTCGCCGAGACCAGATTATTGAGTACGCGCGGCCACTGATCGTTAAGAGACAGGTTCACCCGTTGCCGGCGCACTTTTTCCAGACCCGGGGACCAGTTGACTGACCAGCCGACAGGAATGATGCGTTGTGCGGCATCCTGAACGGTAATGTTCCGGGCGTAACCAGCGCGTTGCGGGAATGATAAAGGTCCCGGGCGCCCGTTGTAGGAAACATGGCTCAGTACCGGCAGTTGAACGTTTTGCGATACCGGAAGGGACGGGCTTCGGTAAGGTTCGATCACTCCTGGTCTGACAGGCGTTGAAGGTGGTAACGGTTTAATCAGTGCAGTAGGGGATACCGGTCGGGCCGGATTCGGTCCTGTCTGGTGAAGGCCGGTCTGGGCCTGGCTGATAGTCTGAGCGCTGTCTGCGATTAGACCATCGATGTATATGCTGGCAGGGGCGTCAGTGCTGGCTGAGTGTGAGACACAGCCAGCCAGAACTGCGGGGATAAGCAGCCCTGGAAGTAGATGTTTCATAATGATGGCTCCGACGAAACGGGGGTATTAGACCGAAACACTTAACTTGATAGAAAACAAAGTAATATACATAGATACGTCAGGAAAGGTGCTAGACGGAAACTTAGATAAGGTCAGGAATCATCCGACTTTATTATCGCTTCAATAAATTCATTCTTTGCATTTTCTCCATAATGATCAATTAAAAATTGGAAAAAACGAGCTGTAGAGACTTTCTTCTTGGTACTGTAAGAAATCTCAATAGTCATTTGATCTATTCTATCTTTACGTTCAGCACCAATGTAAATGACATTATCTGATGTACGGTTTTTCCTTTTTTCAGGCGGCGCATTAATTGCCATTATTTCTCCTCTTGCTTTTGCCGGAAGGCATATAAAAGTGATTAAGCAAAGCCCACTCTTCAGTGGGCTTTAATCAATACTTTATAATTACGCTAGATACTTCGTTTACCGTATCAGTGTTGCCCGTTCCACGTCTGCTTTCACAGAGGTAACCTTCTCAAGCGACAGATCGTCCCGCTTGATACGTCGCATTTTTGCGTAGGGGTCTAAATAGGAACTCTGTATCAATTCGATTTTACACATTGTTAAAGAGCAATTTAAAAAAACCAACATTGTTGCGTATACAAAAAAGTGATGGGCAAGCCACGGTGTAATAGCTACTGACTTACATCCCTTTTTGAACTTCGAGCTCACCCCTTCCCAGGCGCTGTTTTATAGCCACAGCAACAAACCAACCCCAGGTTGTGCATATGTGTAACTCTAACGCATATGTTATAGAACCATCTGCACATGTCAACCTGTGGTTGAGTTATACGGCAAATTCACAACCTCAGGTTAAAACCTTTAGGAGTAAAGTTATCGGAAAAGATTGTTTTTACTGATAAAATGCCTCTGCCTTATACCTGTAGTTACTTTATGCGTGACGCTCCAAACAAGAGGTGAAAAGTGATGAATAACAACACAAACTGGGTCGGAGATCTGGTTGCAAAAGTTCTAACGAGTGGTGGCGTACCGGAGAAGAAACATTCAATGCATGTGGGGCATGTCCTTGAGATGTCTTCTACTGCGGCCACTAAAAAATTGGCAGGAGGAAGTGAATGGCGAGTTCAGCAGTTGCTTGAAGTTGTGCATTCCGTTGGTATGAGGCTGGATGATTTTTTTCGACTTTACTATCAGGAACAATCTAATAAGGATGTTGAAGTTCATGAGGCAGTTTGGAGCGATGGGGAATTGAATGAGCCCTGTAAGATCTATATTTCTGAAAACCCATCGGAACCGACAAATTACTCTGCATTAAAAATAAATGATGTGTGGCATGTTGTTAAAACGAGCAGTATCCGTGATGATGTGCTATTTGAATCAAAAATGAATATTGATTTAATCGAAATTATTCCAAAAAAAATAGACAAAGAAAAGCATAGAATTGCTGTGCTTGATGACGATAAAAATATCGTCCAGAGCCTATCATCTCTTCTTGAAGGGGATAGATACACAATAAAGGAATTCTATAGTATAGATGAATTAGATGATGCTATCGAACAAACCCCGTTCGATGCATACATATTAGATTGGATTGTAGATAATAAAACCGTTTTCAATACAATTAAAAAAATCAGATCATCAGGAAATAAGCATGCGATGGTTATGGTTTTAACAGGACAGTTATCCGGGGCAGTTGATAGCGAGATCTCAAGAGCTATTAACGAACTTGATATTATTGGCCCCTATGAAAAGCCTATAAAATCTTTCGTTATAAAATCAAATGTAGATAAGTTTTTTCCAAACAAATAGCCATGAACAGATGCTTATTAGAATATACAGGTAGTCTTCTGTTGAATGGGAGATACATCGTGTCTCCCTATGGAGTGAATAAAAAAAAGCCTGTTGGTGATCTTGCACCATTGGCATATAAAACAGTATATAACAATGCATTAAACAAGGTTGAGGTTGATTATAAAAAAATAAAAAAAGTCACCATAATTAATGGATTAGGGGTAACCCTTGGAGATTCAATCATTGGAATCTCTGCTCTGCATGCAATTAAATCTATAAATCCGGATATTCATATAACATTGATTAGGCCGGAGCATTGCCAGGACTATGTCGAACAAATTTATCACATGGCATCAGGCATTATTGATAAGTTATTATACTTACCTTTTGACATCGCTAAAATCAACCATACAGACGTTAATATAGATATGGGAAATCAGCTTTATTGGGAAGATTTTGATAGCATCGAGATGCATGATTTTTTTCTAACTAATCTTGGAATCAACCCCAAAAGCATTAATGATAACATCAAAAATAACTCCTGGCTTTTAAACACAGATGTACCAGATTTTGATCTGGGGGAGTATATACTGTTTTGTCCTAACGCGAGTACAAAGATAAGAAGCATCCCCTCACGATTTCATGTTGAAATTGTTGAAGAATTGAGCCACGAGTTCGGCGTTAAAGTATTAGGTTTCAATGACGTAGATCACCCTAATTTCTTTAATATAAGCAACATATCCAGTGATACGTTATCTTTCGCAGGAATCATAAAACATGCATGTTTTTTGTATACCTGCGATTCTTCTGCGCTTCATTTAGGAGCAGGCTTTAATATACCCACAAGGTGTATATTTACCACCGTCAAACCTGAGTTGCGTAGTCTTTACTATACTAAATGTGAATCAATTTATATCGGAAATAACCATACCGCAGGTGTTCATTGCAGCGAAGATGATTATATGCTGGAAGTATTAAATAAAGAATTTGAGGAATTTTATGCATAAGTTTCAACTTTCATTTTTCGCCACGATTTTGTTTGTGACCTCTCAAACAATGGCTGCGACTGAAGATATAAATATTGACGGAATGATTAGCCATAAAAACAATGACATTGGATACACACTCACATTCAATGACTTTATTAAAATGCCAATGGCACACATAAAGACAATGACACCGTGGACGAAACCAAAAACTAAAGTAGATTTTGAGGGTGTTAGAGTTAAAGACATATTAAAGTTAGTCGGTGCTCAAGGGAGAACATTAAGAATGAGCGCACTAAATGATTACTCAATTGATATCCCTGTCTCAGATGTTGAAAATTACAACATCATTTTTGCTTACAAAATGAATGGTAAAAAACTTAAAGTAAGAAATTTTGGTCCTTACTTCGTTATATACCCACTCGATGAGCACGCTAGTGAGATAAACAACCCATTGTATTTATCAAGATTCATTTGGCAGGTTAACAAAATTACGGTGCTAAAATGAAAAAGAAATTCCTTATTCTTTTGTCTGGAATGGCAGTTACATTAACTTTTGTTGTATCGACAATAGTTAGATACGATTCTATGTTGTCTGACAAGTCTTTTTATGCCATAAGCGGCACTCAGGAAAACTATGCATGGGCTATTGCAAAGTTTTCAATCCAATTGTCTGAGTTTTACTCTCTTGTTAAGAGCGAAGACAAAGATATGGATAAAATCCGATTAAAGCTAGATATCCTTTATTCCCGAATTCATGTTATTAGAGCAAGGAGCGAATCGACTGAACCTTTATATAATCAAGAAGGGTATAAGCAGATCATAGATTCTATTTATTACAAAATAAAAGCGGTAGACACGTATATAAACACCCCCAACCCAAACATTGTAAAAGTTATTGAGTTAGTTAATAAAATTGAGCCAGACTCAAAATCATTGAACAACTTAGCAGACCATGCCGAGGTCAATCAAAGAACAAAAGCCCTTGAGGACTTTAAAGAAAAAAGGCAAAGCCTTATTATTTTACTGGCAATCGTAACAGTTTTAATCTTTGCTATGTTTATCATAGTAGCTTTTCAGCTATATAAAACCAATAAATTATTAGAAGCTGAAAAAGCTGCATTTAATAATAAAAATGCTTTTTTGGGTGCATTAGGCCATGAATTAAAAACGTCTCTACAGGCAATCACATCTTCAATTGAAATAATATCCTTAAAAAACTCAGGATTGGATTCAAAACATATTGAAAGACTGGAGAATGCCGCGAAGAGGATGGAAAACCAGATGAAAGACCTGGCAGAGTTCGCTAAGGTTGACAATGGAAATATAGTGGTAAACAACATATCATTCAATCTTGCCAAACTTATAAAAGATACAGTTAGCGAATGTGAATCAATTTCCAATAAACATTCTATTGATATTAGAATAGGCAATATTAGCGATAGTCATATAATAAGCGACCCTTTCAGGATTGCACAGATCACAGAAAACTTAGTAACTAATGCCATAAAGTACACCGACAAAGGTCACATAACTATAAATGCTTTTTTAGAAGGTGATAGAACACTTGTCATAGAGGTTGAAGATACAGGAAGAGGCATCCCAAAGGATAAACTAAAATCGATATTCCTCCCTTTCATACGAGTAGCTGATGGAGTAAAAGTCCCCGGATTTGGTATGGGGCTTGCCATTGTTATGGGGGTTGTCAAAACAATGAATGGACGTATAAGTGTCAAAAGTGAGTTAGGGCTTGGAAGTCTATTCAGAATAACGCTGCCTGTAAAAAAATCGACTAAAGAAGAATTGGCTATTTCCGATGTTATTCGAAATGAAGGTTTTACGGCTAACGACCTCAGCATATTGATAATTGATGATGATGAGTTGGTTTGTGAGTCGCTCGCATCAATTTTACAGGGTATATTTCAAGTAGAATATACCTCATCTCCGGAAAGGGCGCTGGAGAAGTTGCGACGTAAACCATACGATCTTGTGCTTAGTGACCTGCAGATGCCAATCATGACCGGCGACGAGCTTTATATGGCAGTAAAAAAAAGCTCAGGTCCCAACACACAAACACCCTTTATTTTCATCAGCGCTTACTCCAGCGAGAGTCCAGTCGATGGGGTTGAGCTTCTTACAAAACCAGTCAGGCTTAACGATATACGCAAAAGTATCGAGAAAATATATTCAGATAGATAGATCGGACACAAAATCAAGGCCAGCATTGTATCCGTAAATGATTTTCCTGGGGGCAGTTTAGTGTAAGGCAACGATCCTAACCGCCCCCATAAAGAATGGCGGATGGTCATTCCTTTCAGCGACAATTATTACTTTTCCGGGTTGTGATAACATCTCCATGTCATTTTTAACAGGCTATTGCCGATGAAGAAAAAAAACAGCACCCCCACTCCCCACGATGCCACATTCAGGCAGTTCCTGACGCAACCGGATATTGCCCGGGAGTTCATGGAAATTCACCTGCCTGCAGAGCTGCGCACCGTCTGCGATCTCAGCACGCTCAAACTGGAATCCGGCTCGTTCGTTGAGGATGATCTCCGCCAGTATTTCAGTGACGTGCTCTACAGCCTGAAAACGACAACTGGGGAAGGCTATGTCCATGTACTCATTGAACACCAGTCGTCTCCGGATAAGCATATGGCCTTTCGTCTAATCCGGTATGCGGTAGCCGCGATGCAGCGTCATCTTGATTCCGGCCATAAAAAGTTGCCACTGGTGATACCGGTGCTGTTCTATACGGGGAAACGCACCCCGTATCCTTACTCCACCCGGTGGCTGGATGAGTTTGACGATCCGGCGCTGGCAGGCAAACTTTACAGCAGCGCTTTCCCTCTTGTAGACGTTACGGTCATCCCGGATGATGAAATCGCCGGACATCGCAGTATGGCTGCCCTGACCTTACTGCAGAAACACATTCATCAGCGGGACCTGGCTGAACTGGTTGATCGACTGGCCCCCATTTTACTGGCCGGATATCTCTCTTCATCACAGGTAATATCGCTGGTACACTATATTGTACAGGCAGGCGAAACAGCTGACGCCGAAGCCTTTGTACGCGAACTGGCACAGCGTGTGCCGCAACACGGAGACGCACTTATGACCATCGCACAACAGCTTGAACAAAAAGGTATCGAGAAGGGCAGAGCTGAAGGTCTGCAGCTCGGTGAACAGCGCGGTATTGAAAAAGGTCGTTCAGAAGGTGAGCGTCAGGCCACTCTGAAAATAGCCCGTACCATGCTGCAGAACGGTATCGACCGTAGCACCGTCATGAAAATGACTGGTCTGACGGAAGACGAACTGGCGCAGATCCGCCACTAATCACGTTTCCTGGCACTCCCTGTCTGGCCATCAGCGTACGCTTGTGGGGACAGGGAGAAATTCCCTTCAGATCCGCCTGCGACAGCACAGTCAAATACCCTGACATCCCCTCAGATGCTCTGTCGTCTTAATGCTGCACCGAAGCGGTTTTATGGCTTATAACTGCTGTCGTCATTATTACGGACATCGTCGTAATAACGTTCGTCATATTGCTGACGAAGTGCCTCCCGTTCACTGTCCGTATACCGGCCTTTCAGCTGGTTAAACTTCTCCCGCGTATAGTCGTATTGTTCCCGGTCACTCGGCACGATGATACTGTCACGATGATGCAGGTTGTGCGCAGCCACCGCATCGCCGGCAGCATATGCGAAACAGCCATCCCGGCTGAATTCGACACGCTCGCCTGATTTCCAGGCCACCATGTCAACGGCAATGCGCGTGTTGAGGTCACCGTCATCATACGGATTAATGACTTCAACGCGGTCTCCCCGATCAATGATGGCATCCTGCCCCTGGCGGGAATAGACAACCGCGCCGTCACGATGCAGGCGGGCCTCGTAACCATCTGCTTTGAGCAACGAAGTGTCATCTGCAGGTGCACAGTAAATAATATTTTCAGAGGCCTGCGGTGTCCGGTTTTTACGATTCTGTCGGTAAGACCAGCCACGCAACTGACTGAGCGCAGCCTGATCGCCGTGAAGCGCCTGTTGTTCGGTCCAGGCACGGTAGGTCAGCGGCCGCATCATGCCCTCGTCATACAACTTCTGGCGTTCTGCCTTCAGTGCAATACGCAGCGCTGCCATCGACTTCTCACGTTCAAACTCCACGATGTGGTACATGAGCTTACGCATATGCGCGTCTTTCTCGTTATCCCGGATATGGGTCTTCTGTTCTTTAAATGCAGCGGACACAGCCCGGAATCGTTCAGCGGCGTGAAGGTCAGGTTTTTTCCAGGCGTTGCGGTACTTCCCGTAGCGTTCGCGCAAATCGATACGGGCGTCAGCGCGTGCCTGCCGGCGCTTCGCACGGGCACCACGATCGCGGACATGCAGTTTGTCACTGTAAGGCGTCTGAACACTTTGCTTAACCATTTCCGCAGAACGTGGGGAGGGAACAAAGGTTCCCAGCGCAGGCTCAAGACGGGAAAGCGTCATACTAGGGTGAACCCGCGATGATTTAACGGCCAGTTTCTCATCGCCACACACATCACGCACGATCAATCCTTTGCCGGAAGTCTCTAACATTAAACCAGCATCATTCATGACCTGATGCAGTTTTTCCCATGACGCGTTCTTCTCTCGGAACATGGCATTAACAGGTTTACGAACATGCTGGACTGCAAAATGATGAAGAGACTCTTTATCAGAAAAGTGTTCAAGCTGTCGCGCTGAACGTGGTGCATTGCGGTACCCTTTTCTGGCCCGCACAATGTTGTTGTCAGCATCACGAACCCAGCTTCCGTTATCCACTTTAAATCCGTGCTTCAGTTCCAGTTCGCGGCAGGTACGCTGAAGTTTATCCGCGTCATTCCAGACATTAGCCGCACGATAAGAAACCGGGTGGACGCGGTTAGCCGCAACATGAACATGCAGATTATCCGTATCACGGTGAATCCCCGCAACATACTGGTTTTCTTCCATACCCAGGCGCTTGAGTGAGTATTTCACACTATCAAAAACCTGATCGTCAGAAGGATTTTCATCTTCCTGCCAGCTCAAAATATAGTGATAAACCGCATCCTTTACGTGCAGGTTCTGCATAGCAATGCTATTCATCTCCATTGCGGCTGTTTCAACCGACATCAGGTTATGCTGACAGATAACACCGTCAACAGAACAGCGGACGTCTCCTTCCGGACTCATGTCAGTTATCTGCTCGGTGATCGTTCCTTCGCTACGGTTCATGTAATCAACAAGGCGATCAAAAATGGCCTGGCGGGAACGTGACGGTCGCTGGAAACGCTGGTCTTCTTTCAGTTCGTCTTTTAACGGGACATCATCACGCACAGAAACGTACGCGACCAGCTGAACAAAGCTGGACTTCTTGTCGCGACGTTTGGGTGGAATGATGGCGTTCATGTCTAGTCGTTCTTTTGCTCTATCCTGAAAATGGCTGCCTTGATGGCCTGCAGTATCTCTGCGTACTCCTTACTGCCGACCCCGTTCCCTTCTTTAAAGAGGTGCTTCTGTAAACCGCCAAGACGTGAAAGCTCGTTAATGAGTTTGTGATCTGTCTGCGGGGCAATCTTCCTTCCTAACGCAGCCCTAAGCATAAATGCACCAATGCTGAGACCTGCATCCTCCGCCTTTTGACGTATCTCATCCCGCTCTTCCGGAAGACATCTTACCGGCGGAAGAGTGGCTGTTCTGTTACGTCGCTCACTCTTACTCATGACGCTAAATCTTCCTTTCGGTCCTACAGTTAGCACGGTATGGGGTGTCGGGGCTTCGCCCTGACCAGGAGTTTTGGATTGCTGCCACCGTGGTGGCGGTAATACAAAACATATCCTGTCCCGCTTTTGAACTTCGCAAATGAGTTTAGCAAATTTGCAACCTGTATGCCAGATGACAAAGGGAGTACGCTGCGCTAGTTCAGGTATATTGATATTCATGCAAGGCACATCATCGCCTGTGTTTCACAGAGAACGGGATAGGCTACGCTTCCTCTAACGCTAAGGGATTATGATTTCCGGAGCTGGTTATCCAAATTTTTACGCAGAAAATTCTGCTCTGCTTGTAATGATTTTTTCGGTAGATACAATGAAAAATTTTCCGGTGGAGGATTCCAGAATGGTTGCCAAAAAATCGAAGCTGTACAGCACAACAGACATCGAATCTATTCGAGGTCAGCTGGCTGAACTCCCAGATGTGACGCAAGAAAGATTACAGAAACGAGATGTACTTGATTCCCTGAAAAGTGATATTGAGACGCTGATTAAAAACAAGGGATACACACTCAGCGAAATCCTTGAGCACCTTAAAAACTTTGGTTTTCATGACGTGACGCTTAAAGATTTAAAAGAGATTACTGAAGGAAAAAGAACACGTCAGAGAAAGCGGGTCTCTTCATCTACTGATGATAAAACGCCAGTCCAGGCGTGAAATTCCCCCTGCTGAAAGTTAAAAAAAACGGCGCTTCCATGAGCGCCGTTCGTTACTTTACATACTGTATCCCATGTAATATTCAAGCCAGAAACAGAAGTGTCGCCACTCCGGTCCGTTCATCGGTGGTACTCTCATTCGCTTACCCTTTGCAAGATCCTCGGCAAGCTGTAGAATGGATAATGACATAAGCAAACCTCACATTTTCTTTTGTCAACCTGCCGGATTGTTCTCGCAATCCGGCTCCCTTTTTTTCTCTGCTTTTTAAACCCCCTTTAGTGTTCCAGCTTTTTACCAGTCCCAGTGCTGAAGCTCCTCCACGATGGGTGCATCAGCCTGGAAATGAACCCAGTCATATCCTTCACATTCCAGCACTCTAAGATTTGATATGCAGCCATCACTTACTCCAAAATTTTTCAGACGCTCCTCCCATTCATCGGGCAGAGCACACAACCGAAATAACCAACCGTGAGCAGTACTGCTTATCCAGAACTCTCCGGATTCTTTCCAGTTTTTCCAGAGAAACTCAGGGATAATCTCTGAATCTTGATGGCTGACGTGGCCTGTACAGATCACCGCTACCTTTACTGTTTCAATACCGGTTAATACCATTTCTTAATCTCCTTCCGGGGGAGTTTCTCCCCCGCTCCCGTCGATAATCAGTGCTAATTTATTGGTCTGATATAAGGCATAAAACCGTTGATAAAATCGCGGGAGAACGTGAAATCTCGCCAGATAAGATCACCACTGTTGTCACGCAGTTCAAGTTGAATGGCGTCAATAGAGTAGAAGTTAATTTTCAGATTAGGCAGGAGGCCAAGAGGGTATGCCTGGCTTTGTTGAATAAATCAGATTTCGGGTAAGTCTCCCCCGTAGCGGGTTGTGTTTTCAGGCAATACGCACGCTTTCAGGCATACCTGCTTTCGTCATTTTGTTCAGCGCTCGTACCAGGGCCATAGCCTCCGCAACCTGACCATCGTAGTCACGCAGCGTCAGTGAACCCCGAACAGCTGTTTTACCCGGTACATCGCCGTTTCCGCTATCGAGCGACGGTTGTAATCTGTTGTCCATTTCCACCGCGCATTACTCCCGGTCATTCGCTGATTAGCCACTGCACGGTTACGGTCTGCATATTCACCGGGCCAGTAACCCGCACCTTTTCGGGGAGGGATAAGCGCGCTGATTTTCTTACGCCGCAGTTCATCGTGACAGAGCCGGGTGTCGTAAGCGCCGTCTGCCGATGCTGCCCTGATTTTTCTGTGAGTCTGCCGGATAAGACCCGGGAAGGCTTCTGAGTCCGTCACATTGTTCAGCGACAGGTCTGCACAGATGATTTCATGTGTGTTGCTGTCAACTGCCAGATGCAACTTTCGCCATATACGACGGCGTTCCTGGCCGTGTTTTTTGACTTTCCATTCGCCTTCACCAAAGACCTTCAGCCCGGTGGAATCAATCACCAGATGCGCGATTTCACCCCGGGTGAACGTTTTGAAACTGACATTAACCGACTTTGCGCGCCTGCTGACACTGGTGTAATCCGGGCAGCGCAACGGAACATTCATCAGTGTAAAAATGGAATCAATAAAACCCTGTGCAGCCCGCAGGGTCAGCCTGAACACGCGTTTAATGACCAGAACGGTGGTGATGGCGAGATCAGAATAGCGCTGAGGTCTTCCCCGTGATGAAGGCGTTGCCGACTCATACCAGGCCTGAATAGCTTCATCATCCAGCCAGAAAGTTATGGAGCCACGGTTGATGAGGGCTTTATTGTAGGTGGGCCAGTTGGTGATTTTGAACTTTTGCTTTGCCACGGAACGGTCTGCGTTGTCGGGAAGATGCGTGATCTGATCCTTCAACTCAGCAAAAGTTCGATTTATTCAACAAAGCCGGTATGCCTGAGACGCTACGGCGTTAATTTTCCGTGCATCAGAGTCAGGTAATTTTGCAGTATCATTGAGTTCCATTTTTTTTACCTCGTCGCCAGTCGGGGCGCTACCGCGAAAGGCTCAACTGCCTTTCGATGTAATAATTATACGTCTAATGAGCCATTTTATCAACTCATTAGACGTATTTTTTAATTTAATTTTGTTCAAATATGAACATTTAATGATGTCAGATATCTAACATAATGGCTTGAATTTGGCCTTGTTGTAGGTGATCCGGTAGTCTTTGCACTTCCCGTTCTGCCGCAGGAACTCCAGCGAGACAACGTTAGCAGCGGCAAAATTGATGCACATAATGCTTTCCAGCGCCTCGAACAGGTCGGCCCCATTGGCAAGCGGAAACCACAGATCGTTGTCGCTACCGCTTAATTTTTCATGCAGACAGAAATGCACAGCACGCACGCCGTCAAATTCCGTAACCAGCACCGTATTGCTGGCGCGAATATCAGTTAGTGTTAACATTTTTCCCCCTGTCAGTATTGGCCCCCTCGCGGGGGCCGCCGTTTCAGTCAATCGCGCGGTAAATCAAACCGGCTTCGGCGTGCTGGTCGGCATATAATTTGAGCTTTTCCTGCTGGGTGATCAGCATGTCGCAGATGTGCTGATAGCCTTCATCATGTGCGTGCCAGATCATGTGGTTCAGGGTGAACAGGGTCAGCACGATACCGGTAGCTTCTGCGGACAATTCCCCTTCGAACCAGTTACCGCTAACCGATACCGTGAAGCGCTCTGCGCTCAGTGGGTACATGAAGCCGCTACCGCAAGACAGTTCGACGAACTCCCAGGAACCGCCTTGATAATCGGCGCAGAGAGAACGTGCGAGGTTGTAGACACCGGCCTCACCTGTGAGATACCAGGCGCCGAACAGGCGTGGCAGAAAGGCCATGCGGCGGTTATTGGGGATAATGCGTGCAGTGATGGCGGGTTGATTCAGTTCAGTAGACATTTTCTGTACTCCTGCGCCAGTCGGGGCGCTACCGTCGAAAGACCGGATTGCCTTTCGATGTGATTATTATACGTCTAATGAGCCATATCAATCAAGCAAAAAATTCCCGCCTGCCTGAATATTTTCAGGCGGGAGAACTCTTTCCCCTATCCATTTTTGGGGGCAGGATCACGCCTGCCCCCTTCTGATTCACATGATTACTATGACTTTGTTTCAGCGTTAAAGTGTACGGCTGCGATCCTGACCAACGGGATCACCGCGCTTTCCTCATCGAGCACACGAAAATTTATCGCTTCCCCCAGGTGCATCAGGTTAGCGATAAAATCAACGATGATTTCGGAAACCGGGTGTCCGTCGCAGTCCTGCTCATTCAGGCGCGCAAACAGCGCCAGCGCCTTAGCGGCCTTGATTGCCCGCTCTTCGTTTTCTTCGTCCATACTGCCGAAACACCATTGCCCCTTTTCAATCAGGGCCAGCGTGTCGTAATAGGCTTCATTCTGGGACATGTTTTTTCCTCCTGCGCCAGTCGGGGCGCTACCGTGAAAGTTCGCTGCGTTACTGCGTGAATTAGCCGTTAATCACCTTCGTGATGCACTCCAGCGCCTCAGACTCCTGCGGATAAAGTCTGCGTGCAGCTCCTTCACCAGACTGGATTTCTTCCAGCCGGATAAACTGCGCCGCCAGCGCCACGACTTTTTGCAGCGCCTCGGCATTGACCTCTATTTTTCGATCGCGGGCGGCATCTTCGCGCACCTGCTTTGCCAGGCTCCAGACGGTATCTTTTCCGACGCCATAACGGCTGTGTGAACTGCATTCCGCGATTTCTGCCAGAACGGCTTCGGCCTCATCGTCAGTGAGGTTCATATCACTGGTGCAGTCATGGACATCTTCAGCAGTCCAGATCAGCAGGCTGATCCGCTGCTGTGGATCAAAACTATCGAGAAGCCTTGCGCAAATTTCATTTACGTTACCGTGCATTGTAAAACTCCTGCGCCAGACGGGGCGCTGCCGCGAAAGACCGGATGCCTTTCGATGTGATTATTGTACGTCTAATGAGCCATATTAATCAAGCGATTTTTCACGCTCATAGCTGCTACAGGCAACGCTGTAGCCGTTTGCATCCAGTTCTGAAGGCCAGTCGTCACGCCCGCAACCTGACAGCAGGCAGGCGCTGAGGTGCCCAGGGCGATAGTCGAGATGCTGGCATGAGGCGCAAAGGTCATCATCTGAGATTGAGCGGCCTGAACAGATAGGCGGCGCTCCATCAGTGGGAATTTCTCGAATATGCAGCGTTGTCACTTTTTTTTACTCCTGCGCCAGTCGGGGCGCTGCCGGTTAGGGATGCAGGGGGCTGTCGCCCCCTGCGGCGGTTCAGTCCTTACCCTTATCCTTCATGACGTTAATCAGCCCGGTAATGGCTGTAATGAGGGCGGCCACGGCCGTGATAATCTGAGGGAGGTTATGGAGGATTTCAGAAGAGGTCATAATGCACCTGTAAGGCTGTTTAGGAAGGTACTGATTTGAATCAGTAAAAACATTATACGTCTAATGAGCCATGTATGCAAGCAAAAAAACGCCCCTTGTAGGGGCGCTGTGATTATTTTACATACTGCCAGACATGCGGCGGGATCTTATCCCAGATGCGTCCCGATGCCAGCTCTGCGCGGCGATGGTCGGCGGCAGCCTCAAAAGCCGCGGTGTCCTCCGGCGGCACCTGTCCACGATCCCGCATGGATTCGTACATTTTTTCCAGTGTGTCCGGGTTACGACTGCGCCGAAAACGGAGAAGGTAAAAACGCCTCCGCGCCTGATAAACTGTTTCCGCCATGTATCTGCGTCCTGAGCGCCTTGTTATTTCGCATAGTATTCACGTTTTGGTTGAATAAGTCTTCGACTATACGCCCCTTGCGGGGCGTAGCAGGCGGTCAGCCCCAGGTGCTGTAAAAATGGCTTTCGTTAGGATCGGTCTTATAAGCCTGTTCGTACTCGTCAATGCTGACAGACGGATGCTCATGGTTTTCACAGATGCGACGGGTCACGGGTTCGCCTTTAAAGTCGTTCAATACCGGCTTTAACTCGCCAGACATTGCACTGTCTGCTTTCACCTGCTGCGCAGCGATGCGGCGCAGTACGGCGGTTTTCTTACCGCGCAGGGCGATCACCTGATAAAAACAGGTATTTGTCTGCTCATAACCCCAGCTGGAAACAAAAACATCACCAAGAGAAACGGAGCCGTTACGGAACTGAAGGGATTGAATAGCCATGTTTATTACTCCTGCGCCAGTCGGGGCGCTACCGCGAAAAGCCTCATTGCCTTTCGATGTGATTATTATACGTCTAATGAGCCGTATTGATCAAGCAATAAATACATGCCCGGCATGATTTTCTCCGGCCGGGGAATACTTCCTTTCCCTGTTTATATTTCAGGCCGCAAATGCGGCCTGCCGTCTGCATTACACGCGAGGGGGTAACATTCCGGGATAGTGACTGGCAACCAGATTATTGATCTTCTCAACCAGCTCCGGGCGTTTAAACGTAATGTGGGCGCTGCCCTTTTTGTAATATCGCACGCTGAAGTAATCACACTCGAACACCTTACCGTTGAACTGGTTTTCACTGAAAAAGGCATCCAGTTTGGCACCGTCAGAAACGCGGTAATCAGGCACGTTACGCCCGTCCAGCACGTAGAACGGCCGCGCCAGATCGTCAATTTTGGTGTGCCCGTCTGAGCTGAAGCGCACCCAACCACTGCGCCAGACATCGAGCAACGGCGCGATGATGATACGCTTGCCAAACATGCAGGGGTTATTGGTTTTATAATCCCACGACAGGGATTTAAAGATATCAAACAGCCCTTGCGTGAAGGTATCAGCCTTGCTTGCGTTCAGGTGCCGGAACGTACTCATAACGTTATCCAGCGTTATCGGCGGCATTTCTTTGCCTGCCACCTGCCGATCCCATTCCTGACGTTGCTTGTTGCTCATCAGCGTATACATACCGGTTTCCGTCATCAGCCGATCCCAGATTTTTCCGTCGATAACGCGGGAAATAGCCGTTTCGGCCTGATCTGGCGTGGTGTCGCTCCATTTGATGGCGCTCTCTACGGCTTTGTCGTAGTCATAGAGGTACTGGCAGCCTCCGGCCTGCTGCATCAGATCGCGCGCTTTTCGCAGCTTGTCTATGCCGTCGAGATAGACGCGGATACCTTCATCCCGCAACGAGATGATGCGCTCAATAGCAATGGACGGGATCACTTCACCGCCATGCTGGCAGTACATCAGATCGACTGACGGGAGAGTATTTTTAGATGACATTTCAGACTCCTGCGCCATGCGGGGCGCTACCGTAAGGGTTGAACAGGGCTGGTAATGCCAGCCCTTCAATGATTATTTGCAGCTCTGGAGCAGTTTACTGACCTGCGCGGCCAGCGCATACGTGGATGAATATGGACCACTTAAACGGCGGTTAGGGATTTCGTTGAGGGCATACAGGCACGCCTTCAGCAGCGCATCTTTCTGCGTGTCCAGTTCAGCTTTAAGCTGGGAAGGGGTCAGTGCTTTACTCATAATTTTTTACTCCTGCGCCAGTCGGGGCGCTACCGCGAAAAGCCTCATTGCCTTTCGATGTGATTATTATACGTCTAATGAGCCATATAAAGCAAGCATTATATGATTACTTTTCTTTGTTTTTCCCTTGACGCCTGTCCCTGTAAATATTGCTTTTAGATCCAGATGGCGGCACTTTGCCGGCATGGTGCAGAGGTCCAGGCATCAGACACTCGCGATAGCCTGAACCCGCTGCGGGAACGGTGGAGCCACCAGGGAATGACGGCAACTGACCTGAAATGAACAGGAAGGAAACGCTCTGCGGATATCTAAAGTAGGCTCACTGGCAAATACCAGGCCGAAATCAAATCAGAATGGGGCTGAATGCGCGCCTGGACACGTCAAAGCGATTAATGCGAGAAGGTTGCAGCTTTTTTAAAGAAGCACTCAGAGAGGCGTACAGCGCGTTTCAGAGCAATACAGGTTTAATGCCCGTATAGCCCCTGCAGGAGGCGGCCACCTTCTCAGTTTTCAGCCCCGGCCAGATAGCGGCTCAGCCCCTCACTGGATTCCAGTACCGATGTTCGGTACTGCGGTTCGCAGTTGCACAAGCCCTTCAGCTTCTCTTCAGGAAGCACATTTTCGCGCCGGTGTTTTGCGCTGCTATTTCCAGATCGGCGGTAAGCCGGCATCGATGCAAAGGATGCACCAGACGGAATACGCGATGTCGCTTTCTCCGTTCACCCAGCGGCGCACCGTTCTGCCGTTAACGCCAACATGTCGCGCAAGCCCCTCCTGACTCAGGTTGAGCACATTTTCCAGCAAATAGCGGAGTTCATCCCCCGTAGGCGGGGTCCATTTGTCAGCGGGACGGAAACAGCTTTCGCGGATTGCGCCCACGTTCAGTGGCACGGTATATTTATTGCCCATAGCAAGCCTCCAGAGCCGGCCGCACCACTGTGCGGCCGCGGTTGTCAAATCAGACCATGTTCAGCAAAAGAGAAAATATCGCAGCCGCCCACAATCAGATGATCGAGGACTTTGACGTCAACCATCCCCAGCACCTGCGCCAGACGCTCGGTGATCAGCTTGTCAGCCTGACTGGGTTCAGTGAAAGCGGAAGGATGGTTATGCGCCAGTACCACGGCGGCGGCATTATGATGCAGGGCGCGTTGCAGGACGATACGCGGATGAACGGTGACACTGTTGATAGTTCCCTGAAACAGTTCTTCAAAGGCGATCACGCCATTCTGACTGTTGAGAAAGAACGCGCAGAATGATTCGCGTGGTTCTGCAGCAAGACGAAACCGCAGCAAGGAACGCGCGGCGTCTGCACCGGTAATAAAATCCGTGGTGGTAATTTTGCTGGCAATAATGGCATCCGCCTGGCGGATAATGTTGAGTTCTTCTGCTGAAAATTTCATATATTTCCCTCGGTAGGGGACCTGAGCACCTTGCCCGGCCACAAATATATATTAGGACATTTTGTCCTATATGTAAATACAGTATTTTATAAAAAAACCAGAATTAACGGGCTTTTATCAGGTCGGCAGCTGATCTTGTTTCACTTTTTCAACCAGCTGCAGTGACGGATGCTCACCGGCCAGCAGTAACAGGAAGTTGAATTCCCCGGTTTTGAGCTTCACGCCACGCTGTGCGGCCTTCTCTTTGGTCTGCCATGACGCCGGCTTATAGCCAAACAGAGCTGCAATTTCTGCGTGTTTCAGCCCCAGCGCCAGACGCAGGCGGCGAACGTCTTCGGCCGTGGCAGGCTCTTTAACCATATCATCCGGGCTGAATGTCCTGTTCAGGCGGTAATCAGGATGCACGCCGGCGATCAGCATCAGCATGTTATATTCGCCCGGCCGAAGACTGGTCTTGTTGTACTGACTGAGGTCGTCGCTGATGGCTTCCTTACGCTGCCAGGCGCGCAGTTCATACCCCATGACGGCCCCTAATGCGGTTTCAGTCATGCCCATTTTTCCCCGGAGCATCTTCACCGTTTCCGGCTGCGGAACGACGCTAACCATCTTAATCATCACCCTTCTCCCAGAAGTCAGAATTCAGAAATATTTTCACCTGGCGCGTGCGGGGATAGTCCTGGAGTTTCAGTCCCTCTCGCGTGTCAGACAGGTACTGTGTTTCCTGCTGCACCTTATTGATTTTGCCATTCCATTTGCGGACCAGCGCCCGGTAACTCCCGTTCTCCAGCTGATAAACTTCAAACGTATACTTGCTCGAACCGCTCCAGCCTTCGTTGTAGTAGACCTGTTTCATAGGATCTGCCTCATCGATATGCCCCGTAAACATGACATCCCGGCCACAGTGACTGAACCAGTAACCGCGGGGCTTAGCCGGTTGCCGGTCGCTTATTTCCCGCCTGGATAGCGTGCAGAAAGGCCATGAGCGCAGGTGACTTCCTGAACTCAGGTTAATCTGGCATGACGTGTGGTGCAGGGAGCTGCGCTGCTGCCGCAGGCAATGGTCACTGATGATCACCGGTACAGCACGGGAAACGAACAGGGGGAATGATTGCATGGTTTTACTCCTTCGCCAGGCGGGGCGCTACCGAAAAATGAGCCTTAACAATACGGCGAATGAGCCATATAATCAAGTTAAATTGCCGGCGGCAGAGTGTCTGCCGCTGCTGCAGGCACACCGCTGATCAGCACCACATTTTCCACATTAGAGCTGTCAGCGATGGCGCGGAAGTTCACCTTAGTCATCATCCGGGAACAGATGCTGGACGTTCTTACGGGTTTCTTCCAGATTCTTATCCTCCGGTGCCGCCGGTTCGGGAGTCACGGCAGGGCTGTTTTCCGGCCTTGATCCGCCTGTCGGCGGTAACGTATTACTGGCGCCGCCGGTGGCCTGCAGAAACGCCTCAAACAGACGCGCCATCTCTCCTGTATCCTGCTGCGGCAGCGTACTGCTGATGATCCGCTGAATATCCTGCATCGAGGTGCCTTCCGTCAGAAATTCAGCGATCAGGAACGGCAGGCGTTCGTCCTGTTTCATCAGCGCGGCACCACAGAGCATCATGGCGCGCATCGCGCGGCCGCGCTCTTTCTGAGGCAGTTTCTCAAGAAATCCGTCGGCTACCCGGTCCGCCGCATTGCGATCCGGATAGATATAAAACGAGCACTTACGGTTATCAGTCATACTCAGCCCTTCATTGCCACCATGCCCAATACCAGATCGAACTGCGGGTTATCGCTGACGAAGAAGCGATCGTCACTCACCCCCGTGGCCTGCTTCACTGCGCTGGCGACCAGGCTGGCGCCGCCCCCGACAACCATGACGTGTGTGAAGCCGGCAAAGCGGCCAACTGAATCGGTGACGCGGTGCGTCAGGGCTTTTTCACGCTCGTGCAGCACCTTCATTACCTGGGCCCGCTGGTCAGCGTTCTGAAGATAACGGGAAAGAAAACTATCGTCATTTCGCGCCTGGATCAGACGGTCGGCAAAATATGAACTGGTACGGGTACTCACGCTGGTATCCAGTGCGTGTTTTACGGCCTCGGTGATGATGGATACGCCGGTTTTAGGATCGCAATGCGTCTTGGTGAACCCGGACATTTTGCTGCGAACGTGCGCGATATCCAGCGTCGTTCCACCGATATCGACAATCAGCAGGGAGTCCAGATCGTCCAGATCCTTCAGCACACTGAAGCCTGCAGGGACCGACTCTGGCAGCACACTGACTTTACGCACGGTAAAGCTCTCATGCCCCTGAACGGTCACCGCGCGTTTCACGTTCGCTTTTTTCCGCTCGATTTTGGCCATATCAGGCTGATCGTTCTCATCCAGATACTCGCCCAGCGGCAGCGTCACAACAATGTCAACCGGTTGCGGTTCAATGCCGGACTGCATCAGCGCGTGGTGGATAGCGACTACATTCACATCACTGTACTGATAGCGGGTTTCCGTGGTGCGCACGGCATCAGGGCTCAGCTGGTCAAAGCTGTACTTTTCCCCGTCAATTTCATAGTTGGCGGAAGCCGGCCCCGTTGAATCAGTCAGCAGCGTCATGGACCATTCTGGTTTAAAGCTGTTCGGACTGATCAACGTTTTCACTTCACCGTCTGCCACCCATGCCAGTTTGATATTGGTGGAACCGTCGTCAACAAAAATACGCATTTCAAACCTCACATTATTTAGAAAAAAACCGTATCCATCAGGAAAAATACAACATTCAAATGGATTATTACGTATCCGGGTTTGCGTGTAAAGACAAAAAGACGCACTAATGTAGAAAAATACAGAAAAATAACGAACAAAAACCAACAAACGAGGGCCAGACCGTCCTGCAAACGGCCTGATAAAGAAACATTAAGGATTAATTTAGATTTATATGGAAATATAAGGATGGAATGAGGATTATTCCGGAAGTGTTAAATGACTGTCAGGAAGGCTGAATCGGACGCCATACTGACGCCCGACATCGAGCGCAAACACGCGCGTGTAGGTTTCAGTGGTTTCCAGCCGGGAATGCCCGGCGTAGGCCTGCACAACTTTCAGAGGAACCCCATGCTGGATCAGGTGCATACAGAAGCTGTGCCGGAACGTGTGGCAGGTGATGGGGATACTAAAAGTGACAGAGTCACGTTTTGCGAGATCCAGCGCTTTCCTGATCCAGTTACGCGGCGTGTTATCACTCTGCACCGGCCAGAGCAGCTGCTGTTTGCCAATACGCAGGGTGGTCAGAAACTCACGCACCTTTCTGACATATTGAGGATCGGTCAGAGGAACAATACGGAACACCGCCTCATCCTTCCCGGGTCTCCCACGCCCGCGCTGACGCTGTTTAAGCGTCTTCAGCCGGACAAACGGCCGGGAACCGTCAAGCTGAAAGCTGGCGCCGGTCAGCGCCAGCGCCTCATTAATGCGTGCGCCCGTGTTCCAGAGGGTGTCGAAAAGGACCTGCTGGCGCAGGTCAGGCACATATCGCAGAAATAACGACACCTCCGGGGCCAGCAGGTATTTGGGTAAATCAGCCTGGCTGGCCATCTCCCGCAGCGCCAGTGCATCGGCATAATCGAAGTAGACGTATGCCACGCGCCCGGTCTCGATGGCGTCGCTACGTGAATTCTGAGGAATTTGCAGGGGAAAAGTGTTCAATTTTTTAAAATCCGGTAATCAGCCGGCAGGAGGCTGAATTTTAGAGTTTTTTTTGCCGAAACCGGCTCATAGTAACCTGTAACTGAAGCCGGCACCGCGACTATTATCGTAAATCAGCTGGCCAGACTGACCAGCATCTTCACTGTACACCTTCATACGCCGGCCGTTAGTCAGCGAATCCATTTTCCGCCGTGCGTTGTTGTCGTCATAACGTACGGGCAGGCACGCACCTTTACTCGCGCTCTCACTTTCGACTCGGAACACCCGCACCCTGACAGCCTTCTTCCGCGCCTGGTCAGGATCTTCACCACTGACCACACCCGTCAGTTTCTGAAGCGTATCTGCCGGACTGCTGTACTCAGCCTGGCTGAGATAGCGGCCGTTCGGGGTTAACCAGAAATCCTGGCTGTCACTGACACGGTAGGTTTCACCGTGGCTGGCGATGCCTGATACGTTACAGAAGCGCCCATAATCGGTGGGTTGTCCGGGTAGCATACAGCAGCACCGGCAGAGCGGTGACGTATCCTTTTAGTTTCATATAATCTCCTGTTGAGGATGAACCATTTCAGCCGGCGGCCGGGATCCCGGATACGGGATAAAAGAGCCGATAACAGGGATGGACTTATTCATTACTGAGCCTCAGCACTTCGTGCTTCAGCTGCCGCAGCAGCCTGTCCTTGCTCATGGTCTTCATTGTTGGCCATTCCGCTTTCAGCGTGAGTGCAGCGGTGGCAAGCTGTATCGTCCGGGGCACAGCCTCACCGTCCTCATATTTTACCAGGCTGGTACGGCTGATGCCGAGCTCTGCCGCGGCGCGTTCCTGGGTCCAGTTCAGGCCCCGTCGCCAAAGGATCAAGTCAAATCCGGTCAATTCGCCGCACTCCCATGCTCTGTCCGGGTGGATTAGTTGGCTATATTCCGGCTTTATTTACAGCCTTACAATGTTCATATTTGAACATTTTAAGGAATTTTAAAACAATAAATTCGCCGTATACACAACAGGAGACGCGATGGTTCTCAACGATTACGATGGACATCAGGAAGAATTTGAGGCGGTTAAACAGGCGCTGAAGGGCAAAATGGACTCGTCGTCTTTTTCACGCGCACTTCCTGTCTGATATCACGGCCCGTCAGAAACCCGGCGCCCAGCAGCAGCACAAACAGCATGCCTGGCGTCTTCATGTTGCTTCTTCCTGTCCCTTTTCACCTGCCCTGTATAACCCTGCCGGGCTTCACACATCAGACCGGCTGATAATTTCCCCCCCTTATCTTTTCACCCTGCGACTTTTGCGCCCGCAACCACCGGAAAATACCTTTTCGCCGGCGCCGCGATTGCGGAAAAAACGTAAATACCGGAAAAAGCGAAATCAACAGGGAGAGGAAGGCAGGGGAACGGTCGCGTGGCTGCCGGCGCGGGCACCATATCTTGTGCCGTTTCCAGCTGACGGAGCCACTACATATAGCGGGTAATGACTCCAACTTACTGATAGTGTTTTATGTTCAGATAATGCCCGATGACTTTGTCATGCAGCTCCACCGATTTTGAGAACGACAGTGACTTCCTGCCCAGCCTTGACAGATGCTGCCTCAGATTCAGGTTATGCCGCTCAATGCGCTGCGTATATCGCTTGCTGATAACGTGCAGTTCTCCCTTCAGGCGGGATTCATAAAGCGGCCAGCCATCCGTCATCCATACCACGACCTCAAAGGCCGACAGCAGGCCCAGAAGACGCTCCAGCGTGGACAACGTGCGTTCACCGAATACGTGCGCCACAACCGTCCTCCGTATCCTGTCATACGCGTAAAACAACCAGCGCTGGCGTGATTTAGCGCCGACATAACCCCACTGTTCGTCCATTTCCGCGCAGACAATGACGTCACTGCCCGGTTGTATGCGTGAGGTTACCGACTGCGGTCTGAGTTTTTTAAGTGACGTAAAATCGTGTTGAGGCCAACGCCCATAATGCGGGCGGTTGCCCGGCATCCAACGCCATTCATGGCCATATCAATGATTTTCTGGTGCGTACCGGGCTGAGAGGTGGTGTAAGTGAACTGTAGTTGCCATGTTTTACGGCAGTGAGAGCAGAGATAGCGCTGATGTCCGGCAGTGCTTTTGCCGTTACGCACCACCCCGTCAGTAGCTGAGCAGGAAGGACATCTGATGGAGATGGAAGCCACGGGAGCACCTCAAAAACACCATCGTACACTAAATCAGTAAGTTGGCACCATTACCTGGCAGGCGATCTGGATTATCGTCACGCTGTTAAATATACTGTATGCATAACCAGCAAAATTAGAGTGTCAGGAGGAAAGATGAAGCTACAGCTTTTCAGCACCGGGAAAGAACACCCGCCACAGGCCCATCCATTGTTTGCCGATCTGGCCAGCTGCGGTTTTCCCAGCCCTGCCGCTGACTATGTCGAGTCCGATCTGGATCTCCATGATTACTGCATACGGCATCCGAGCGCGACGTACTACCTGCGTGCCAGCGGAGACAGCATGGCGGACGGTAGTCTGTACAATGGCGATCTGCTGGTTGTGGACAGTGCTGAAAAGCCGCGGCACGGCGATATCGTTGTCGCCAGCGTACAGGGGGAGTTTACGGTTAAACGGCTTCTGCTGACGCCTCGACTGACGCTGCAGCCCATGAATGCCTCCTGGTCGCCGATTTATCCTGACCCCGACGAGCTGGATATCTTTGGCGTCGTCACGCATATCATCCACCGCCCGAGGGAGATGTACTGATGTTTGCCCTGGCCGATGTGAACAGCTTCTATGCCAGCTGTGAACGTGTTTTCCGACCGGATTTGAAAGGAAAGCCGATAGTCGTCCTGAGCAACAACGACGGGAACGTAATCGCTCGCAGTGCCGAGGCGAAGCCCTGGATCAAAATGGGAACTCCGTGGTTTCAGATAAAAAACGAAAGGTACCCGGAAAAAATATATTCGTTTTCAAGTAACTATGAACTTTACGCCTCGATGTCGGCGCGCGTGATGAACTGCCTGGAGGAACTGGCCCCCAGAGTGGAACAGTATTCCATTGATGAGATGTTCCTCGATTTGACCGGCGTGGAGCACTGTATGGAGCTTGAGGACTTCGGCCGGCAGCTGCGTCAGCACGTGTATGACTGTACCCACCTGACCATTGGCGTGGGCGCCGGACCAACGAAGACCCTTGCAAAATCAGCCCAGTGGGCCTCAAAAGAGTGGAAACAGTTTCGTGGCGTACTTGCTCTGACCAGGGGAAATCCGCAGAGAACGCGGAAACTGCTTTCACTGCAGCCGGTTGAAGAAATCTGGGGGGTGGGTAACCGTATTGCACGCAAGCTGAATGTGCTGGGCATTAAGACCGCGCTCGATCTCGCCCTGACGAACCCGGCCTTCATCCGCAAAAATTTTTCTGTGGTCCTTGAGCGAACGGTACGTGAATTGAACGGGGAAAGCTGCCTTTCGCTTGAGGAAGCCCCTCCGACGAAACAGCAAATTGTCTGCAGCCGCAGTTTTAGCGTGAAGATCACGGAGTACGAGTCACTCCGTCAGGCTATCTGTCAGCACGCAGAGCGGGCCTCTGAAAAGCTGCGTAAAGAGCACCAGTATTGCCGGCATATTTCCGTTTTCATCAAAACGTCTCCGTTCGCCGTTAAAGAGCCTTACTACGGCAACGTGGCTACGGAAAAACTTCTTACACCCACTCAGGACACCAGGGACATCATTGCAGCCGCCACAACGGCTCTGGAGCGTATCTGGAGGGATGGACACCGGTATGCCAAAGCCGGAGTTATGCTGAATGACTTCACCGGCTCCGGCGTTTCGCAGCTGCAGCTGTTCGACGAACGCCCGCCACGCCCTCACAGTGCTGAGCTGATGAGGGTTCTGGACGGGATCAACAACTCAGGGCTGGGTAAAGTATGGTTTGCCGGTAGAGGAATTGTGCCATCCTGGCAAATGAAACGCGATATGCTCTCCCCTGCGTACACCACTCGCTGGAGAGATATCCCCGTTGCGAGGATCGGTTAAATTTTGCCTTTCAGAGAGAGCCAGCAGTGCTCGCCGCAGCCGAACGACAGGGCGAAGCCCGCGAGTGAGCGAGGAAGCACCAGGGGAGCTGAAGCCTTTTAAAACACCTTACGCACTTAAGTTCTATAGATTCCATAATGAGTTATCCACATATCCTTTGAGTAGATCCAATAATTTACCCTTAGTTATCCAAATAGATCCAAACTGATCCCTTTAGCGGCAAAACCTTTGTTTACGGGCTTCGTAGCGATTTCAGGTGTGTCGTAGTGGGAGAAAGGTGTTCTGAAGCGGGAAAAAGGTGTGTCAAAACGGGGTAAGGGTGGGTAGAATCGGGAAGAAAGGTGTGTCGAAACGGGAAAGAGTTAATATTTAGGCACATATCGATCATACGCTATAAATGGATATAACTATATGAATGAGAATGTTTATATCGGCGAGGTTATAGGTCCAGATTGTGAAAGTGTTAACAATAAACTCACCGTCACAAGTAAGGCCACAGTTCAGCCTGTAGCCCTGATGAGATTAAATGTTTTTGTTCCTTCAAGCAGGCCTGCAAAGGGCACTAGAACATCAATCGATGCGACCTCTGTTCTCAAGGATTTGGAATTCTCAAGGCGGGAGGGTTACGACGATATTCGTATAACCGGTGAACGGTTGAGTATGGCCATCGACTTCAAGGTATGGGTCGGTATCATAGAAGCTTTCAGTAAGTACGGTTTAAAAACCAACAGCATTAAGCTTACTTTTCATGAGTTTGCTGGAATGTGCCGCTTTGAGTCTAAGAGATTCGATTCCCGTCTTAGAAAAAGTATTTCAGAAGCTTTGACCAGGATACGTGGCAAGACCATTACCTTTACCCGTAGCGACTCAGAGGGCCTTCAAAAAGTTTCCGTAACAGGTTTGCTTAAGACAGGTGAACTGGATTTTGCAAACGACCAGGTGGAACTTGAAGCTGATCAGCGACTATGGGAACTCTACCAAACTGATTACACTGTTCTGCTACGACATAAGCCGATAAATGCTTTAACCCGAAAGGAAGCAGCTCAGGCCCTGTATACTTTCATCGAAAGTCTGCCTACGAACCCAGTCCCCATATCTTTCAAACGAATACGAGACAGGCTCTCATTGCTCTCTCCGGTAAAGGAACAGAACCGTATCATTAAACTGGCCCTCAAGCAGTTGCAGGATATTGGGTACCTTGACCACAGCATCACCAAAAAAGGTAAAGAGACTTTCATTCTGATCCACCGTCGCTCAGCAAATCTGAAACCAGGAACAGCTGTATAAGGTGTGTTGAAACGGGAGCTCTCTTCTTAAACATTTTGATAGGTGTGTTGTAAGGGGAAGCCTCGCCTTAAACGTCTTAATAGGTGTGTTGTAGCGGGATGAGAACCTGTTAAATGTGTGTTTTTATCTGTATATACTTACGCACCTTCCCACTTCAACACACCTTTTTGGATAGAAGTGAAAAGCAATCCCGCTTCTCCCCACCTTTTACCAAATTTGTCTCACCAACTCCCCACTTCGACACACCGAAGATTCAAAGGCTTCCCACTACACCCCACTTTTTGCTTCACGCGGTCATAACTGGTTGATACTACCCTCCCTAAAGGTAGCCTGGAGTTGAAAGCCGCATTATGCGGTTCTATGGGGATTTCGGATAAAGGCACCACTTTGCTATCTTGTTATCTTGTTATCTTGTTATCCTAACATCTTACCAATTTGTTAAGGTATAAAGGTAATTCAATTATAATTCATGTAGTTATTAACTTAATAAGATGTTAACTTAATAAAGGTATTGCAATATTGCCGCCTGTTTGGCAATATTAAGTTGTTAACTTAACAACTTAATATGAGGCTGTGATGATAATAGTATTGGGTAGTCAAAAGGGTGGGGTTGGTAAAAGTACACTGGCGGTATCTATAGCTGCGTATCTGATGTCACTGGGCAATCGAGTGATCATTGTCGACGCAGATGACCAGAAATCTGTATTGACCTGGTACAACAATCGTCCTGAAGATCTTCCCCATATTCCGGTTACTGGCGCAACAGGCAACATCAAAGCCATGCTAAAGGAACACGAGAAATCTTATGACTTTGTCATCGCAGACTGTGCTGGCCGCGACAGTGCAGAAATGCGTAGTGGGTTGATGGCCGCTGACGTATTCATTTCTCCGTTGCGGCCTTCTCAGATGGACCTGGATGTAGTGCCTCATACATGCTCTGTTTTTACAGCAGCAAAAGATTTTAATGAGGACGTCCGGGGATATCTCGTTTTAAACATGACGCCCACGAACATGTTTGTCAATGAAGCAAATCAGGCAGCTGACGTACTCAAGGATTATCCTGAAATGCGGCTGGCTAACTCCCGAGTTTGTGATCGAAAAGCGCATCGAGATGCTTGGGCAGAATCAATGACAATATTTGAAACGCAAAATGACAAAGCACAACAAGAAATCGAATCGTTAGTTAAAGAGGTTATTCTGTGAGAAATAGAGCAAATACTCCATCTCGTGATGAGGCAGCGTTTATTAACGGTGGTACTGCTGGTATTGATAATACCAAAGTGACTTCAGAGAGACCATTGGCTGTAAGTAAAGCAAAACCAGTGAGCATTTCCTTTTTTGAAGAAAACTTAAAAGACATTGATGATCTTATAACGGGTGAAATGATTTCAGGTAAAAGCAGAGTGAATCGTTCTGACGTAGTCAGGGCAGCGGTAGAGGCACTAAAAAGTTTATCAAAAACAGAGATATCCAGATTAATCGCAGAAGCAAAACAACGATAATATCTTGTTATCTTGTTATCTTGTTATCTTGTTATCTTGTTCAGGGTGGTAATACCTTTTATATCGAGGCAATAACTGCGCGATAGTGAAAATTTGGGGGTGGCCTCAGTCCTATACATAAGGGGATATACATGAATTCAAATACTACAATTGCCTTATATTTTTCGCTTGCATTACTATTTACGTTGCTATCAGTGGCTGGTAGCAACCATGATTTAGCAGGAGTTGTATCTCAATTATTCTTTATTTTCATGGCTGCATTTTATTTCTTTAGGGCAATGAGGGCCTTTCTGAACATCATTAATGTGATTGATAGCTGTAGAAGGTGAGGCAGGATAAGCCCCCCATTAAGCTTGGACTGTTTCCCACACAAGAACTACTTTAGGTCGAAACCTGGGGTATACCCATAGTTGACCTATGTAGATTGGTCTGGGGTTAACTTTTTTATCAACGCAACAGCTTCAGCTTCCGGCATGGCGAACTGCACACGATGGCGCGCTGCGACATCGAGCGCAAACACCTTCGTATAGACCTCCGTCGAGCTAATCGATTTGTGGCCCATCAGGCTCTGCAGCACTTTCAGCGGAATACCGGCGTACAGCATGTGCATCGCGTAGGAGTGACGGAACGTATGGGGGGTCACCGGTACTGAGAACGTCACCCCGTCGGCCGCTGCGGCCTCCACCGCTTCGCTAAGCCAGGTGCGGACGGTACGGTCTGTGATCTCCCAGATACGCGCCTTCTCAATTCTGCCGGTGTGCTTGTTTCGTCTTTCCAGCGGAATTTTCAGGGTGGCCACCATCATCTGTAGCTGGCTGACGTAGTGGTGATCGGAAAGCGGAACAAGACGATGGACCTGACTGCCTGCGGGAGCACGACCTGCCGTCCTGGCCGCTTTCTCGGCGCGCTGCTTGAGCGTGGCCAGCTGCACGAACGGATACGGCGGCGTCAGTGAAAAATCCCCCCGGGTCAGCGCGAGCGCTTCATTAATGCGCGCGCCGGTGTTCCACAGCGTCGCCAGCAGCATCTTGCGGTGAAGATCCGGCACGTAATGGAGCAGGGCGCTGACTTCCGGCGCCAGCAGGTATTTCGGCAGTTCATCCTGCACGAGCGCCATCTGGCGCAGGGCGAGGGCGGCAGGGTAATCGATGGCCACCGGAAGCAATGTTCCGGGAGATGACGGAGATCCAACTGGAACCAGGTTATTCATAATTTCTGTTAACTTTTTTCTTTGCCGAGAATTTTCTTCGTAATATTACCGGAGTCAGGATGACTAACCAGCCAGCGACGGCCAGCCAGAAAACAGACGAAGTCGCAAACAAAACTACCCCGTCAGTGATTACAGACACGATATTTTCGGGCACTGGTTTCAGTCCTCTTCAGTGTGTGGCTATGGAACGGGAACATTCATGCCCCCAACATCCACTTGATAAAGTCCAGAAAAGTCACCAAGCCCCCCAGAATAAGGCCAGGTTGACGACTTTCTCCCACAGGATAGAAAGGCGATTTGTCTGCAGGTCAACGAGCTCCTCACTTTGCGAGGCAAGATCCCTTTCCAGATCCAGGATCCTTTACTGCGACTGAGCACACAGGGTAGCCAGCCGGATGACCCCGGTTGCCCGTTGCTCCACCTCCTGGTCAGAATCCCCGCTCTGCGGCAGAGACAGTTTTGCTGCCCGCAGCGGCAGGGCATCACATTTCCCGTCCGGGAGCGGGCGCCATTTCCTGTGCAACAGATGAAGAAAAGGATGCTTCTTTATTGAACCAATTAACTGTTTTTTCGACAATATTTCCCCTTCCAGCTGCACAATTTTTTCCTGCAGCCCGCGGTAACCGTCTTCCAGCCGGCGTACTCCGGATGCCAGGGGCTCCACCCGGAGCGTTGAACTCCTGCTCCGCGGCAACTGCAGTTCGTCTACCCCCAGCGGCATTGAGCAGTTATGCCCGGCCGGGAACCGGAACCCCATTGCATGCCACAGCCTGTCCCTCCGGATCTGGTTTTCTTCGCTTTTTTCATCAGCCTTCGAAATGTCAATCGGCCAGACCCTGGTTTCAGGCGGCAGACCTCTGGCCCAGAGCACAAACTGCTGCGTGATCCAGGTACCCAGGCCGTGTCCCCGCAGGCGCTCTTCCAGTCTGAATTCCTCTGTAAACAGGTGCAGGGAACTCAGTAGAGGCCAGTAATTTGCAGTGAAAGTCTGAGTCTTCGTCTGTTCAGTATCGGCCAGATACAGTGTCATTATGCAGGAGGCCCGATACAACGCGTTGGAATTACGTTCAGAAGCAGGCCCCCACGATTCCTCCCTGCTCAGAATGACGACCAGATTTTCCTCCTGGCGGGTACTGTTATTTGTAATGATATCCGCCAGTGTCACGAGCCACATTGTTTTGTCGACATCAGTCCGGGTCACGCCGTCGGTCATCTTTTTTTTTCCCTGAGGGTTATACCCTGCAACTGTCAGCAGTGATCGGATAGGGGAGTGTCCCCTGACGCCGCGAAAGACGGCAGGCCATCCGCTCCGGAGGAGCAGTTCAGTACAGTCACCGTGTGAGGGGTAATCTCTGCGGCAATGCTTCGCTTTGACATCCTCCCTGTCTTTCCGGGCGGGAAGGAGGTCAGATCCCCCAGAACATCAGGTTAATTGCGTTTTTGATGTCATTTTCCCGGTGGCGGAGATCGGCCACTTCCTCCCCGGTGACGGAGGCCGGGACGCTGGCCATGTCCGTGGTCATCAGGCGCCAGCTCTCGTCCCCGATGTGCACCACCGGATAGAGCTCACGGGAGACCTTATCCGACAGCAGCCGGGCGCTGGCCAGCGGGATCACCATCCGCCGCCCGGGGGTATCGATGATGTCACTCTGCACATCCACGAACAGACGATAGCGGCTCTCTCTTTTATAGGCATAAACCTTAAACTGCATCTCACCAGTCCCTGTTTTCGTCGGCGAATGAACCGTTCATTTCAATAAACCGGGCAACCTCAGCCATCCCTTCCTGATTTTCAGCCTGCCAGCGTTCGGCACGCAGACGTCGGGCTTCATTCTGCATGGCCCTGTTCACCAGGCCGGAGATATTGACGTCCGCGGATTTCAGTAACTGATAGCTGTCGCTGTCGATGGTGACGGTGATGCGCTGCTTCATAATGCACTCCGGAATGCATACTAATGGTATGCATATCAGTATAGCTTAATGATGAAGCTGACACACGCCCGGCAGAAGCATACTGTTATGTCGCTATTCATTTCACACTGTGAACCTCCCATCAGAAATAATCAACCAGGATATAACAATCATCCACACAGTCACGCTGTTAAATTACCGGACGGCCGTTCCGGCCTGATCCGACTTTTCCGCTATTTCACTGTTTCCGGAAGTGTACCACGCACACGGAATAAGCAAAGCGGTCTTTTCTGCCCCTGAGGACCGGGTTACGGGGCAGGGGAGGGACACAACATCTAGCGTCATGGTCAGCTGGGAACACCGCTACATCTTGTGTTGCCGGGCCGCTGCGCGCCGGAGGCCGGAAAGCAGATCCGGAACTAGCTTTTTTCGGATCTCAGCAGAAAAAGAGAGAACTATGTATAGGTTTAACATATCCATATGCCCCACATCTGCATAGGCCTGACATACGCATATCCTCACCATCTGCATATGCCGCATCTATACATATGCTGAGCATCTGCCTATACTGAACATATGCACACACCCGGTGCAATCAACCTCATTCCGGATATGCATCACATATCCACACTTACCCGGGAGAGAATCATGAGAACCGTATCTATTTTTAAAAACGGCAACAACCGCGCCATCCGCCTTCCCCGCGATCTGGATTTTGAGGGGGTGAGCGAGCTGGAGATCGTCCGGGAAGGGGACAGCATCATCCTGCGTCCCGTCCGGCCGACCTGGGGGTCGTTCGCGCAGCTCGAAAAAGCCGATCCGGACTTTATGGCGGAGCGCGAGGACGTTGTCAGCGACGAAGGACGATTTAACCTGTGAACAAGATCTATATGCTCGACACCAACATCTGCTCGTTCATCATGCGCGAGCAGCCTGAAGCGGTGCTGAAGCGCCTGGAGCAGGCGGTGCTGCGTGGCCACCGTATCGTGGTCTCGGCCATCACTTATTCTGAAATGCGCTTCGGTGCCACCGGCCCGAAGGCCTCGCCGCGCCACGTCCAGCTGGTCGACGCGTTCTGCGCCCGCCTCGATGCCATCCTGCCCTGGGACCGCGCTGCGGTGGACGCCACCACGGAGATTAAGGTGGCGCTGCGCCTCGCCGGAACGCCGATAGGCCCGAACGACACGGCGATCGCCGGGCATGCCATTGCGGCCGGCGCCGTACTGGTGACAAATAATGTGCGGGAGTTTGAGCGGGTGCCGGATCTGGTGCTGGAAGACTGGGTAAGATAACGTTGTAAAACAATGCGGTGCAGGTGAAAAATCCGGTCAGATACCGGACCAGGGTGCAGTCTCTCCTGTACAGGGCAATCACTCTCACCGGCCCCGTTCAGCTCTCTGTCTGCTTCAGGCGGAACTCGCCAAGGGGGCACTGTTGCAAAGTTAGCGATGAGGCAGCCTTTTGTCTTATTCAAAGGCCTTACATTTCAAAAACTCTGCTTACCAGGCGCATTTCGCCCAGGGGATCACCATAATAAAATGCTGAGGCCTGGCCTTTGCGTAGTGCACGCATCACCTCAATACCTTTGATGGTGGCGTAAGCCGTCTTCATGGATTTAAATCCCAGCGTGGCGCCGATTATCCGTTTCAGTTTGCCATGATCGCATTCAATCACGTTGTTCCGGTACTTAATCTGTCGGTGTTCAACGTCAGACGGGCACCGGCCTTCGCGTTTGAGCAGAGCAAGCGCGCGACCATAGGCGGGCGCTTTATCCGTGTTGATGAATCGCGGGATCTGCCACTTCTTCACGTTGTTGAGGATTTTACCCAGAAACCGGTATGCAGCTTTGCTGTTACGACGGGAGGAGAGATAAAAATCGACAGTGCGGCCCCGGCTGTCGACGGCCCGGTACAGATACGCCCAGCGGCCATTGACCTTCACGTAGGTTTCATCCATGTGCCACGGGCAAAGATCGGAAGGGTTACGCCAGTACCAGCGCAGCCGTTTTTCCATTTCAGGCGCATAACGCTGAACCCAGCGGTAAATCGTGGAGTGATCGACATTCACTCCGCGTTCAGCCAGCATCTCCTGCAGCTCACGGTAACTGATGCCGTATTTGCAGTACCAGCGTACGGCCCACAGAATGATGTCACGCTGAAAATGCCGGCCTTTGAATGGGTTCATGTGCAGCTCCATCAGCAAAAGGGGATGATAAGTTTATCACCACCGACTATTTGCAACAGTGCCATTTGTCGCGGTGCAGCTTAATATTCGCCGTCCAGAAGTCCTTACCCGCTACGCAGAACGGGTTACCACCCTCAGAGAGCATACTGCGCTGATTAAGGAATATTACGGTTACCATGAATTTGGCGATTTCCCCTGGTCTTTCCGCCTGAAGCGCCTGCTGTACACCCGCGCATGGCTCAGTAATGAGCGACCCGGCCTTATGTTTGATTTTGCCACCGCGTGGCTGCTTCAGAATAAGGTCCTGCTGCCCGGAGCAACCACACTTGTACGTCTCGTCAGTGAAATACGCGAACGGGCAAATCAGCGGCTGTGGAAGAAACTGGCCGCGTTGCCGGACAGCTGGCAGACCGCCCGCGTGACGGAGCTTCTGGACATTCCTGAGGGGCAGCGTACTTCACCGCTGGAGCAACTGAAAAAGGGACCGGTCACCGTCAGCGGCCCGGCATTTACCGAAGCGCTGGAGCGGTATATCCGGCTGCGAAACCTGGAATTTTCCCGACTGAATTTTACCGGTCTGCCTGCTATACAACTGCGTAATTTGGCCCGTTACGCAGGCATGGCGTCGGTAAAATATATCGCGCGAATGCCACAGCAGAGAAAACTGGCCGTACTCACAGCATTCGTTAAAGCGCAGGAGACTGCGGCGCTGGATGAGGCCGTTGATGTGCTCGATATGCTGATACTGGATATCACTCGTGCGGCGAAGAAAACGGGGCAGAAAAAACGGCTCAGGACGCTTAAAGATCTTGATCGTGCTGCGCTAATATTGGCGCGGGCATGTTCATTGTTGCTGGATGAACAGGCTGACGATGCTGAACTGAGGGAGACCATATTCAACAGCATACCGAAAAGCAGGCTGGCAGAATCCGTCTGCAAGGTAAATGAGCTGGCCCGGCCTCAGAACAACAATTTCCATGACGAAATGGTGGAGCAGTACGGGCGGGTAAAGCGCTTTCTTCCGGCGGTATTGCGCGACCTGCATTTCCAGGCAGCGCCAGCCGGAGAACATACGTTGTCCGCCATTCATTATCTGACCGAACTGAACTGCTCGAAAAAGCGCATCCTAGACAATGCGCCTGAACATATTATTACCGGCCCCTGGAAACGCCTGGTATACGATGCGGAGGGCCGGATACAGCGTGCCGGTTACTCGCTTTGTCTGCTGGAGCGCCTTCAGGATGCACTACGTCGAAGGGACATCTGGCTCGAAAACAGCGATCGCTGGGGAAATCCCCGCGAGAAGCTGTTGCAGGGGGAAGAATGGCAGGCTCAGCGGGTCCCCGTTTGCCGGGCGCTGGGACATCCCACTGATGGACATAAAGGCGTGCAACAGTTGGCGGTCCAGCTAGATGAAACCTGGAAAACCGTCGCATCCCGCTTTGAAGGAAATGCGGAGGTTCATATTTGCCATGACGGTAAACATCCTTCCCTGACTATCAGCAGCCTGGAGAAACTGGAGGAGCCAACATCGTTGCATCGTCTCAACAGTCGGGTAAGGCTGCTACTCCCGCCAGTAGATTTGACGGAACTGTTGCTTGAAATAGATGCCAGAACGGGATTTACACGTGAGTTTACGCATGTCAGTGAATCCGGGGCCCGGGCACAGGATCTGCACATCAGCCTGTGCGCGGTCCTGATGGCAGAGGCCTGCAATATCGGGCTGGAACCGCTGATAAAGCACAATATACCGGCGCTGACGCGCCACCGGCTTAGCTGGGTAAAACAGAATTACCTCCGGGCAGAAACGCTGGTCAGCGCCAATGCCCGCCTGGTTGATTTTCAGTCCACACTGGAGCTTGCTGGCCGCTGGGGTGGTGGCGAAGTGGCTTCAGCTGATGGCATGCGCTTTGTCACGCCGGTGAAAACCGTCAATTCAGGACCTAACAGAAAATATTTTGGTTCCGGACGTGGCATCACCTGGTACAACTTCGTCTCTGATCAGTACTCTGGATTCCACGGCATCGTTGTCCCCGGCACATTACGAGATTCCATTTTTGTGCTGGAAGGCCTTCTGGAGCAGCAGACAGGGCTGAATCCGGTTGAGATCATGACAGACACAGCCGGTACCAGCGACATTATTTTTGGCCTCTTCTGGCTGCTGGGATACCAGTTTTCCCCCCGGCTTGCCGATGCCGGTGAAGCGGTATTCTGGCGAGTGGATAAATCGGCAAATTACGGTGCACTGGACGAACTGGCACGTGGTTGTGCCGATCTGTCGAAAGCCGAGGATCAGTGGGATGAGATGATGCGAACCGCCGGTTCGCTGAAACTGGGCACCATTCATGCTTCAGAACTCATTCGCTCTTTGCTGAAAAGCTCGCGCCCATCAGGGCTGGCACAGGCGATCATGGAAGTGGGGCGCGTCAACAAGACGCTGTACCTTCTTAATTATATTGATGATGAGGATTATCGTCGGCGGATCCTGACGCAGCTAAACCGGGGGGAAGGCCGCCATGCTGTGGCGAGGGCGATCTGCTACGGGCAGCGCGGTGAGATCAGAAAGCGCTATCGTGAAGGTCAGGAAGATCAGCTGGGGGCACTGGGCCTGGTCACTAACGCAGTGGTACTGTGGAACACACTTTATATGCAGGAAGCCCTGAGCTGGATACGCAGTAATGGAGAAGAAATCGGGGTTGAAGATATCGCCCGGTTGTCCCCACTGATGCACGGGCATATCAATATGCTGGGGCATTATACGTTTACGCTACCGGAGGATATTTTGAAGGGGGAACTGAGAGAACTAAATTTCAATTTAAACAATGAATTAACTTCTTAGCGTACGTTTTCGTTCCATTGGCTCTCAAACCCCAGTAACTATAGAAGCAAAAACATTTGCTGAAATGTTAGGAATAACAGAAGGTGAGTTAATCTTTGCCATTAAGAAAACTGGCACATTCAAAAACAAGACCATCCCACAACCTCATGAGGGCTTTGTTGAATAAATCAGATTTCGGGTAAGTCTCCCCCGTAGCGGGTTGTGTTTTCAGGCAATACGCACGCTTTCAGGCATACCTGCTTTCGTCATTTTGTTCAGCGCTCGTACCAGGGCCATAGCCTCCGCAACCTGACCATCGTAGTCACGCAGCGTCAGTGAACCCCCGAACAGCTGTTTTACCCGGTACATCGCCGTTTCCGCTATCGAGCGACGGTTGTAATCTGTTGTCCATTTCCACCGCGCATTACTCCCGGTCATTCGCTGATTAGCCACTGCACGGTTACGGTCTGCATATTCACCGGGCCAGTAACCCGCACCTTTTCGGGGCGGGATAAGCGCGCTGATTTTCTTACGCCGCAGTTCATCGTGACAGAGCCGGGTGTCGTAAGCGCCGTCTGCCGATGCTGCCCTGATTTTTCTGTGAGTCTGCCGGATAAGACCCGGGAAGGCTTCTGAGTCCGTCACATTGTTCAGCGACAGGTCTGCACAGATGATTTCATGTGTGTTGCTGTCAACTGCCAGATGCAACTTTCGCCATATACGACGGCGTTCTTTGCCGTGTTTTTTGACTTTCCATTCGCCTTCACCAAAGACCTTCAGCCCGGTGGAATCAATCACCAGATGCGCGATTTCACCCCGGGTGAACGTTTTGAAACTGACATTAACCGACTTTGCGCGCCTGCTGACACTGGTGTAATCCGGGCAGCGCAACGGAACATTCATCAGTGTAAAAATGGAATCAATAAAACCCTGCGCAGCGCGCAGGGTCAGCCTGAATACGCGTTTAATGACCAGCACAGTCGTGATGGCAAGGTCAGAATAGCGCTGAGGTCTGCCTCGTGAAGAAGGTGTTGCTGACTCATACCAGGCCTGAATAGCTTCATCATCCAGCCAGAAAGTTATGGAGCCACGGTTGATGAGGGCTTTATTGTAGGTGGGCCAGTTGGTGATTTTGAACTTTTGCTTTGCCACGGAACGGTCTGCGTTGTCGGGAAGATACGTGATCTGATCCTTCAACTCAGCAAAAGTTCGATTTATTCAACAAAGCCCATCATACACTAAATCAGTAAGTTGGCACCATTACCAATGTTGGCTATATCTCACTCGCCAGTGTATTTATAATATAAGTCCGCATGAAGAAACGTTCTTCCGGTGATATTCCGCTTAGGGAAAGACTTATCATTTTATCGTTTATACCCGTGATCATTGAAGACGCTTGATTTTTCAGCAACAGGAGATCATGCTGTCCCCATGAAAATCTTTATCACTGACCAACAAAAAGCTGAACTTGAGCGTCTTCATGACTCCAGTCGTGATAAGCGCGTTTGCGATCGCATTAAAGCCATTCTTCTGGCCTCCGAGGGCTGGAGTTCGGCCATGATCGCTCAGGCTTTACGCCTGCATCAGACTACTGTTGACCACCATATCAGCGAGTTTCTGAACAAAGGCAAGCTGAAGCCCGAAAATGGCGGCTCAGACAGCAAACTCAGCGCTGAACAAACGGCTTTTTTAATCAGCCACTTATCCGACAATTTATTTTACCATACCCGTGATATTGTCGCGTTTGTCGCGCGGACATGGAACATCGTTTTCAGCATTCCGGGAATGAATAAGTGGCTGCACCGGAACGGCTTCACCTATAAAAAACCGTCAGGCGTCCCGCATAAATTCAGTGAAGAGAAACAAAAGCAATTCATTGAATATTATGAGGAACTCAAAGCCACCGCAGGTGATGAACCGGTTCTTTTTATTGATGCTGTCCATCCGACTCAGGCCACCAAAATAGGTTATGGCTGGATACGTAAAGGCCAGAGAAAAGCGGTAAAAACAACAGGTAGTCGTACACGGCTGAATATCATGGGGGCGCTGAATCTGAAGGCCCCGGAACATCCGCTAATCTGCGAATATAAAACGGTTAATGAATACAACGTATCTCGTTTTTTCAATGAGATACGTAAAATTTATCCAGATTATCAGCAGAAAGTTCATGTTATTCTGGATGGTGCTGGTTATCACCGTTCACAGTTAGTGAAAGACTGGGCGGAGGTGGTAAATATAAAACTTCATTACCTCCCGCCGTACAGCCCGAACCTGAATCCGATAGAACGAATGTGGAAGTTAATGAACGAACATGCCCGGAATAACCGCTACTTCAGCAACAGCAGGGAGTTCAGGGATGCAATATCTGAATTTTTCAGCCATACGTTACCGGGGATAGCGGGTTTTCTGACGTCCCGAATTAACGATCATTTTCAGGTGCTCAAACCTGCATCTTGAGGTTTATTGGGTATATGAGTAAATAATTCCGTCCAAAACTAAACTGAATATTTACTTATATGAAAAATAATATATAATGATAAGACAGAAAGGTAGCGTCCTTTCTGGCTCATGTTTAAGCAATATGCTTACCGGGCATCTTATGATGCCCGTATTTTTACTATTATGAAAAGTTAATCTATAGAATGCATTATCTGTAACTTGCGGTTGGTTAATGATTAGGCCATGATATTAAATTATATTAATAATTATTATTCTGTTTTGTAATAACCGATTCATTGAATGGTTTACAATCATCAGCGCTCTGTAAGATAAGGTAGGGCCTATCAAAAAAAATATTTCTGTTTGAAATTTGTTACATCAGACAGGCCAAAAATAAGTAAGATAGTGTTTTTGGCATCATCTCTTCTCTGAGATTATGATGTTCAGTCCGCGCCGGCTCATACTCTGCCTGATCCGGTATCGCCACAGTAACTGTCGGAACTGCCTGCTCGTATAATGACTGCCCTGGACGCCCTTCTAAGAGTCAAGCCGTTATCGGGATGCTGTTGACCTGCCTATTTTGGTTTCGAAGTAATGTATAAACTTCGCGTGAGATATACCCAATAAACCTCAAGATGCAGGTTTGAGCACCTGAAAATGATCGTTAATTCGGGACGTCAGAAAACCCGCTATCCCCGGTAACGTATGGCTGAAAAATTCAGATATTGCATCCCTGAACTCCCTGCTGTTGCTGAAGTAGCGGTTATTCCGGGCATGTTCGTTCATTAACTTCCACATTCGTTCTATCGGATTCAGGTTCGGGCTGTACGGCGGGAGGTAATGAAGTTTTATATTTACCACCTCCGCCCAGTCTTTCACTAACTGTGAACGGTGATAACCAGCACCATCCAGAATAACATGAACTTTCTGCTGATAATCTGGATAAATTTTACGTATCTCATTGAAAAAACGAGATACGTTGTATTCATTAACCGTTTTATATTCGCAGATTAGCGGATGTTCCGGGGCCTTCAGATTCAGCGCCCCCATGATATTCAGCCGTGTACGACTACCTGTTGTTTTTACCGCTTTTCTCTGGCCTTTACGTATCCAGCCATAACCTATTTTGGTGGCCTGAGTCGGATGGACAGCATCAATAAAAAGAACCGGTTCATCACCTGCGGTGGCTTTGAGTTCCTCATAATATTCAATGAATTGCTTTTGTTTCTCTTCACTGAATTTATGCGGGACGCCTGACGGTTTTTTATAGGTGAAGCCGTTCCGGTGCAGCCACTTATTCATTCCCGGAATGCTGAAAACGATGTTCCATGTCCGCGCGACAAACGCGACAATATCACGGGTATGGTAAAATAAATTGTCGGATAAGTGGCTGATTAAAAAAGCCGTTTGTTCAGCGCTGAGTTTGCTGTCTGAGCCGCCATTTTCGGGCTTCAGCTTGCCTTTGTTCAGAAACTCGCTGATATGGTGGTCAACAGTAGTCTGATGCAGGCGTAAAGCCTGAGCGATCATGGCCGAACTCCAGCCCTCGGAGGCCAGAAGAATGGCTTTAATGCGATCGCAAACGCGCTTATCACGACTGGAGTCATGAAGACGCTCAAGTTCAGCTTTTTGTTGGTCAGTGATAAAGATTTTCATGGGGACAGCATGATCTCCTGTTGCTGAAAAATCAAGCGTCTTCAATGATCACGGGTATATATGATGTAAATCGAACACATCTAAATTTTCATTATGCTCGAGTAAGGGATCGAAGTCTTCAGGAGATACCTTGCCCTCAATCGTTTTTCTTCTATCCAGTTCATCTTTGATAAGAACTAAGTTATTAATAAGTATGAATTTTTCATTTAGTTTTATGTTAAGGCTGTCAAGCGTTGAATCGTAACGTTCTGGACCTGCGTACACCCCTAATGCAGCGAATTCACTGAATAGTAAGGATCTTGATAATATTATGAGATGTTCACATAGTGCATTTTTTTGAGCTACTGTCTTATCCGTTAGATCCACTCCGAGTAATTCATGCGCTTTAATTGTAACCTCATCTTTTTTTTCAATGCTGACTGGCGATGTGGCGCTTGGGCTTTCTTTGTGTAAAACTTTATTTTTATATAGTGCGAGATTATATTTAGCCGCCATGTATATCATTGATAGTAAGAAGAAAGCTAAGACAAGTGGCCACAACAAAGCACAAAGTAAAGGATTCTGATAGGTAGCTTCCCATCGCCTGAAGAAAAAGAAAGATATTATTGCTACAACCATCCAAGATAAAAACATACACCCCCCTTATTTAAGTGAATAAAAACCTAATGCCCCGTGGTGGGTATTTAAAATACCATGGGGAGCAGGTCACTTCATCTAGCTCTTTTCTTGTTTGTCTCATCTAGCAACTGGGTAATGACTCCAACTTATTGATAGTGTTTTATGTTCAGATAATGCCCGATGACTTTGTCATGCAGCTCCACCGATTTTGAGAACGACAGTGACTTCCTGCCCAGCCTTGCCAGATGTTGTCTCAGATTCAGGTTATGTCGCTCAATGCGCTGAGTGTAACGCTTGCTGATAACGTGCAGCTTTCCCTTCAGGCGGGATTCATACAGCGGCCAGCCATCCGTCATCCATACCACGACCTCAAATGCCGACAGCAGGCCCAGAAAACGCTCCAGCGTGGCCAACGTGCGTTACCTAACAATAAACCTGTTTAAATATCCAGATAAAAACATTCAATCTGGGTCAAATGAGTGATACAGTTTCACCCATAAGACCCAATGGAGGCAATATGTCTGAATTTGAATTACTGGCGCAGGATCTGCTTGAGAAAGCAGAAGCGGAAGAACAACTGCGACAGGAAAATGATAAAAAGCTGCTCGGGCAGGTGCTGGAAATCTATGACCAGAAGTACGTGGCTGAACTGCTTAGAAAAGTTGGTAAAAATGAGTGGAGTCGCGAGACTCTTAATCGCTGGATTAATGGTAAGTGCTCACCTAAGACGCTGACGTTAGCCGAAGAGGAACTTCTACGAAAAATGCTTCCGGAAGCGCCTGCACATCACCCTGACTATGCCTTCCGGTTTATTGACCTGTTTGCTGGGATTGGAGGTATACGGAAGGGCTTCGAAACCATCGGTGGCCAGTGCGTTTTTACCAGTGAATGGAATAAAGAGGCTGTGCGCACATATAAAGCTAACTGGTTTAACGATGCTCAGGAACACACTTTCAATCTCGATATTCGGGAAGTCACGCTCAGTGATAAACCTGAAGTACCTGAAAACGATGCCTATGCTTACATTAATGAGCATGTGCCGGATCATGATGTACTTCTAGCAGGTTTCCCCTGTCAACCGTTCAGCCTTGCGGGCGTAAGCAAGAAAAACTCGCTCGGGCGCGCGCATGGTTTCGAATGTGAGGCTCAGGGAACGCTTTTCTTCGATGTGGCGCGTATTATCCGCGCAAAAAAACCTGCCATCTTTGTTCTTGAAAACGTTAAAAACCTGAAGAGCCATGACAAGGGTAAAACCTTTAAAGTCATCATGGATACCCTCGACGAACTGGGCTATGAAGTTGCGGATGCAGCTGAGATGGGCAAAAACGATCCTAAAGTTATCGACGGAAAGCACTTTTTACCTCAGCACCGAGAACGTATCGTTTTGGTCGGTTTCCGTCGTGATCTGAACATTCACCAGGGCTTTACCCTGCGCGATATTAGTCGTTTTTATCCGGAACAGCGTCCGTCATTTGGCGAACTGCTGGAACCCGTGGTTGACAGCAAATATATACTGACGCCGAAACTCTGGGAGTATCTCTATAACTACGCCAAAAAGCACGCAGCTAAGGGTAACGGATTCGGTTTTGGCCTCGTTAATCCTGAAAATAAAGAAAGCATTGCCCGTACGCTTTCTGCTCGCTATCACAAAGACGGGTCTGAAATTCTGATAGACCGTGGCTGGGATATGGCCACAGGTGAAACAGACTTCGCGAACGAAGAAAATCAGGCGCATCGGCCCCGCAGGCTGACTCCACGAGAGTGCGCGCGCCTTATGGGTTTTGAAAAAGTAGATGGCAGGCCTTTTCGCATTCCTGTGTCAGACACTCAGTCGTACAGGCAGTTCGGTAACTCCGTAGTGGTGCCCGTGTTTGAAGCCGTAGCCAAACTGCTTGAACCTTATATCCTGAAAGCGGTTAATGCCGATTCGTGCAAGGTTGAACGAATCTGATCGCTCCTCCCGGTATTTATGCCGGGAGATAATCTATGGAATATCTGCGTAAAGCCCTGTCAGCTCAGCAATAAACGCACCTAGCGTCATTAGCTCAGCTCTCACCGCCTCCGGGTATTTTTTGTGCAGCGATGATGGCACGACCAATCTGACACCCGACTCCCGCATCTCCCGATATTGAGCCAGAGAAACTCCCTCTTGGAGTGTAAACAGATGCACCTGATGAATTTTATCGGCCTCATTCAGTATCTGACGCCAGCGATCCTTACAGGTAGTCTTGACTGCCAGCATGCGCAGATTTTCTACGGGAAACTCAGTATCGTGGTAAGCCCCTGCGGAAGGGAAAAGGAAATCGGGTTTTTTATTACCTTCTGTGATGGCCTGCGTCGCAAAGTGTCGCAGGCCGTGCTCAATGAATAGATGCTCCAGGTGCAGTTCCAGCGACTTCCCGGCTCTGGATTTACGGCGATTGCTGACAGAATTGGCCAGCGCAATAAATTCATCCACAGAGCCAAATCCTTTCCGGATGATATCCAGAACATGCAGTTCCTCAACCAATAGAAATATGTCGTACTCCACGCGCCGGCGGTCAAGAAGTTGCTCATCCGGATCAAGGGAATTTTTCACATAATGGCTGGCTGCATACTGAATAATTTCACTTCCCGACGGAAAGCGCAGGTGCCAGTCTTCAGGTAGAATATATTTATGATTTACTGGCGCTTGCTGTAGAGATAGTCCGCCGAGAATCTGTCCTGCGGGGCCGGATATAAGCGCTCCGGGTATAACTTCACCAATAGCGGTCTCAATGACGTCCTCTTCATCAGTGCTGGCGCATACCCAAATATTTACTTCCTTACAGTCCCCCCCTTGCTCATCAAGCTTGAAAGCCAGGAGCGTCAGAGCCCCTGTATTTTCAGGATTCTGAAGTGGGCTGCCTCTACCCCAGCGGGTAATCCTTTTTTCATTCCGGGTTTTACCAAAATGACGGCTGTTATAATAAATTGCCCGGGCTTCGCTGTCAGGGCAATCATGCGATGACACATGTGCGGTGAGAAAAACCGAAGGGTTCAGTTCACGGGTATGGTTGATAGACGGAAAGAGTTTTTCAACGATACCTGAAGGGATATAAAGCCCTACCTGGTGACCACCTGTTGCGCCGGTATCGTTGGCGGAAAGGCGTTTGATGTAGACGAAGTAATTCTCACATGCGATCTCAAGTAGCCAGTTGTGGAAAACCGACATAAGCATCCCCTGTTACCCTGAAACTCTACTCACCATTTTTTCATGATTATATACGGCACTGTTGCAAATAGTCGGTGGTGATAAACTTATCATCCCCTTTTGCTGATGGAGCTGCACATGAACCCATTCAAAGGCCGGCATTTTCAGCGTGACATCATTCTGTGGGCCGTACGCTGGTACTGCAAATACGGCATCAGTTACCGTGAGCTGCAGGAGATGCTGGCTGAACGCGGAGTGAATGTCGATCACTCCACGATTTACCGCTGGGTTCAGCGTTATGCGCCTGAAATGGAAAAACGGCTGCGCTGGTACTGGCGTAACCCTTCCGATCTTTGCCCGTGGCACATGGATGAAACCTACGTGAAGGTCAATGGCCGCTGGGCGTATCTGTACCGGGCCGTCGACAGCCGGGGCCGCACTGTCGATTTGGCACTGTTGCAAAGTTAGCGATGAGGCAGCCTTTTGTCTTATTCAAAGGCCTTACATTTCAAAAACTCTGCTTACCAGGCGCATTTCGCCCAGGGGATCACCATAATAAAATGCTGAGGCCTGGCCTTTGCGTAGTGCACGCATCACCTCAATACCTTTGATGGTGGCGTAAGCCGTCTTCATGGATTTAAATCCCAGCGTGGCGCCGATTATCCGTTTCAGTTTGCCATGATCGCATTCAATCACGTTGTTCCGGTACTTAATCTGTCGGTGTTCAACGTCAGACGGGCACCGGCCTTCGCGTTTGAGCAGAGCAAGCGCGCGACCATAGGCGGGCGCTTTATCCGTGTTGATGAATCGCGGGATCTGCCACTTCTTCACGTTGTTGAGGATTTTACCCAGAAACCGGTATGCAGCTTTGCTGTTACGACGGGAGGAGAGATAAAAATCGACAGTGCGGCCCCGGCTGTCGACGGCCCGGTACAGATACGCCCAGCGGCCATTGACCTTCACGTAGGTTTCATCCATGTGCCACGGGCAAAGATCGGAAGGGTTACGCCAGTACCAGCGCAGCCGTTTTTCCATTTCAGGCGCATAACGCTGAACCCAGCGGTAAATCGTGGAGTGATCGACATTCACTCCGCGTTCAGCCAGCATCTCCTGCAGCTCACGGTAACTGATGCCGTATTTGCAGTACCAGCGTACGGCCCACAGAATGATGTCACGCTGAAAATGCCGGCCTTTGAATGGGTTCATGTGCAGCTCCATCAGCAAAAGGGGATGATAAGTTTATCACCACCGACTATTTGCAACAGTGCCTGCTGGGGATGCATGGCACCAAAGCCGCTAACCTGGCGGTACAGGAATGTGACCTGCTGATCGCCGTCGGCGCACGCTTTGACGACCGTGTGACCGGTAAGCTGAATACCTTCGCGCCGCATGCGAAAGTTATCCATATGGATATCGACCCGGCGGAAATGAATAAGCTGCGCCAGACGCACGTTGCGTTGCAGGGTGACCTGAATGCGCTGCTGCCCGTGTTGCAGCAGCCGCTGGCCATCGACGCCTGGCGTCAGCACAACGCCGGGATGCGCGCCGAGCACGCCTGGCGCTATGATCATCCTGGTGACGCTATCTATGCGCCTCTGCTGCTCAAGCAGCTCTCCGATCGTAAACCGGCGGAATGCGTTGTCACGACCGACGTGGGCCAGCACCAGATGTGGTCCGCTCAGCACATGACCTACACCCGTCCTGAGAACTTCATCACCTCGAGCGGCTTAGGCACCATGGGCTTCGGCCTGCCAGCCGCGGTGGGCGCCCAGGTCGCGCGCCCGAACGATACGGTTATCTGTATCTCCGGTGACGGCTCTTTCATGATGAATGTGCAAGAGCTGGGAACCGTGAAGCGTAAGCAGTTACCGCTGAAGATCGTGTTACTCGACAACCAGCGGTTAGGGATGGTTCGACAATGGCAGCAGCTGTTCTTCCAGGAACGTTATAGCGAAACCACCCTTACCGATAACCCCGATTTCCTCATGCTGGCCAGCGCCTTTGGCATCCCTGGTCAGCACATCACCCGTAAAGACCAGGTTGAAGCGGCACTCGACACCATGCTGGCAAGCGAAGGCCCGTACCTGCTTCATGTCTCAATTGACGAACTTGAGAATGTCTGGCCCCTGGTGCCGCCTGGTGCCAGTAACTCACAAATGCTGGAGAAATTATCATGATGCAACATCAGGTCAACGTGCAGGCCCGCTTCAACCCGGAAACCTTAGAACGCGTCTTACGCGTGGTGCGTCATCGCGGCTTTCAGATTTGCTCGATGAATATGGAAACCGCCAGCGACGCGCAGAATATAAATATCGAATTGACCGTTGCCAGCCCACGGTCGGTCGACTTACTGTTTAGCCAATTAAATAAACTGGTGGACGTGGCCTCGGTTGCCGTTCAGCAGTGTACAAGCACATCACAACAACAAATTCGCGCCTGAGCGCAATAGGAAGAGAAATGACGACGAAAAAAGCGGATTACATCTGGTTCAACGGTGAGATGGTACGTTGGGAAGAGGCAAAGGTGCACGTCATGTCCCATGCCCTGCACTACGGCACCTCCGTCTTCGAAGGCATCCGTTGCTACGACTCTCACAAAGGCCCGGTCGTTTTCCGTCACCGCGAGCACATGCAGCGCCTGCGTGACTCCGCCAAAATCTATCGTTTCCCGGTCTCTCAGAGCGTTGATGAACTGATGGAAGCCTGCCGCGCCGTGCTGCGCAAAAATAACCTGACCAGCGCCTATATTCGCCCGCTGGTTTTTGTTGGTGATGTTGGTATGGGCGTAAACCCGCCGGACGGTTACAGCACCGACGTGATCATCGCGGCGTTCCCGTGGGGGGCTTATCTGGGCGCGGAAGCGCTGGATCAGGGGATCGATGCGATGGTTTCTTCCTGGAACCGCGCCGCGCCGAACACCATTCCAACCGCCGCGAAAGCGGGCGGTAACTACCTCTCCTCACTGCTGGTCGGCAGCGAAGCGCGCCGTCACGGCTATCAGGAAGGGATTGCGCTGGACGTCAACGGCTACATCTCCGAAGGCGCGGGTGAAAACCTGTTTGAAGTGAAAGATGGCGTGCTGTTCACTCCGCCGTTTACCTCTTCCGCGCTGCCGGGCATTACCCGTGACGCGATCATCAAGCTGGCGAAAGACCTCGGTCTGGAAGTCCGTGAGCAGGTACTCTCTCGCGAATCCCTGTACCTGGCGGACGAAGTGTTCATGTCCGGTACCGCGGCAGAAATTACCCCGGTACGCAGCGTCGATGGTATCCAGGTGGGCGAAGGCCACTGCGGTCCGGTCACCAAACGTATTCAGCAAGCATTCTTTGGCCTCTTCACCGGCGAAACCGAAGACAAATGGGGCTGGTTGGATCAGGTTAATCAATAAGATAAATAATGGGGCGGCACGCACCGCCCCATTAACGAGACAGAGACTGGGAGTAACTAAAGCATGCCTAAATATCGTTCCGCCACCACTACCCACGGCCGCAATATGGCGGGCGCCCGCGCACTGTGGCGCGCCACCGGGATGACCGACGCCGACTTCGGTAAGCCGATTATCGCCGTCGTGAACTCGTTTACCCAGTTCGTGCCGGGTCACGTGCACCTGCGCGATCTCGGTAAACTGGTTGCCGAGCAGATTGAAGCCGCTGGCGGCGTGGCCAAAGAGTTCAACACCATTGCGGTGGATGACGGTATCGCCATGGGCCACGGGGGCATGCTTTATTCACTGCCGTCCCGCGAGCTGATCGCTGACTCCGTTGAGTACATGGTCAACGCCCACTGTGCCGACGCGATGGTCTGCATCTCGAACTGTGACAAAATCACCCCAGGGATGTTAATGGCCTCTCTGCGCCTGAACATTCCGGTGATCTTCGTTTCTGGCGGCCCGATGGAAGCCGGGAAAACGAAACTCTCTGACAAAATCATCAAGCTCGACCTGGTCGATGCGATGATTCAGGGCGCGGACCCGAAAGTTTCCGACTCGCAGAGCGAGCAGGTTGAACGCTCCGCCTGCCCAACCTGCGGATCGTGTTCCGGTATGTTCACCGCTAACTCGATGAACTGTCTGACCGAAGCGCTGGGCCTGTCGCAGCCGGGTAACGGTTCGCTGTTGGCAACCCACGCTGACCGCAAAGAACTGTTCCTCACCGCTGGCCAGCGTATTGTTGAGCTGACCAAACGCTACTACGAGCAGGACGATGCTTCCGCGCTGCCGCGCAACATTGCCAGTAAAGCGGCGTTTGAGAACGCCATGACGCTGGATATCGCCATGGGCGGTTCCACCAACACCGTACTGCACCTGCTGGCGGCGGCGCAGGAAGCGGAAATCGACTTCACCATGAGTGATATCGACAAGCTGTCCCGTAAAGTGCCGCAGCTGTGTAAAGTGGCGCCAAGTACCCAGAAATACCATATGGAAGACGTGCACCGTGCGGGCGGCGTGCTGGGCATTCTCGGCGAGCTGGACCGTGCCGGCCTGCTGAACCGCGAAGTCAAAAACGTGCTCGGCCTGACCCTGCCGCAGACGTTGGAGCAGTACGACATCACCGTAACCCAGGACGAAGCGGTCAAAAAAATGTTCCGCGCCGGCCCGGCGGGTATTCGTACCACCCAGGCGTTCTCGCAGGACTGCCGTTGGGATACCCTGGATGACGATCGCGCCGAAGGCTGCATCCGCTCGCTGGAGCACGCCTACAGCAAAGATGGCGGTCTGGCCGTGCTGTACGGCAACTTCGCGGAAAACGGCTGCATCGTGAAAACCGCGGGCGTGGATGACAGTATCCTCAAATTCACCGGCCCGGCAAAAGTCTACGAAAGCCAGGACGAGGCGGTTGAAGCTATCCTCGGCGGTAAAGTGGTCGAAGGCGACGTGGTGGTCATTCGCTACGAAGGGCCGAAAGGCGGGCCGGGCATGCAGGAAATGCTCTACCCAACCACCTTCCTGAAATCAATGGGGCTTGGTAAAGCCTGTGCGCTGATCACCGATGGTCGTTTCTCCGGCGGTACCTCCGGTCTCTCTATCGGCCACGTTTCTCCGGAAGCGGCCAGCGGCGGTAATATCGCGATCATCGAAGATGGCGACATGATTGCTATCGACATTCCGAACCGTGGCATTCAGCTGCAACTGAGCGAAGCGGAAATCGCCGCTCGTCGTGAAGCGCAGGAAGCTCGCGGCGACCAGGCGTGGACGCCGAAAAACCGTGAACGTCAGGTCTCCTTTGCCCTTCGCGCCTATGCCAGCCTGGCAACCAGCGCCGACAAAGGTGCGGTGCGCGATAAATCGAAACTGGGGGGTTAATCACCATGGCGGAATCACAGCCCCTATCCGGCACCCCTGAAGGTGCCGAGTATCTCAGAGCGGTGCTGCGCGCACCGGTCTATGAAGCGGTACAGGTAACGCCGCTGCAAAAAATGGACAAGCTCTCTTCGCGCCTCGACAACTTCATTCTGGTCAAGCGCGAAGACCGTCAGCCAGTGCACAGCTTTAAGCTGCGCGGCGCGTACGCGATGATGGCGGGCTTAACGCCTGAACAGAAAGCGCGTGGGGTCATCACCGCTTCTGCGGGCAACCATGCTCAGGGCGTGGCGTTCTCCTCTGCGCGTCTGGGCCTGAAGTCGCTGATTGTCATGCCGGTGGCGACTGCCGATATCAAAGTTGATGCTGTTCGCGGCTTTGGCGGCGAAGTGCTGTTGCACGGCGCTAACTTTGATGAAGCCAAAGCCAAAGCGATTGAACTGGCGCAGCAGCAGGGCTTTACCTGGGTTCCGCCTTTCGATCACCCGATGGTGATCGCCGGACAAGGTACGCTGGCCCTGGAGTTGCTCCAGCAGGACGCACACCTCGACCGCGTGTTTGTGCCGGTGGGCGGTGGCGGTCTGGCGGCGGGCGTGGCGGTGCTGATCAAACAGCTGATGCCGCAGATCAAAGTGATTGCCGTCGAAGCCGAAGACTCCGCCTGCCTGAAGGCGGCGCTGGATGCCGGTCATCCGGTGGATCTGCCGCGCGTGGGTCTCTTTGCTGAAGGCGTGGCGGTAAAACGTATCGGTGACGAAACCTTCCGTCTGTGCCAGGAATATCTCGACGACATTATTACCGTCGATAGCGATGCGATCTGTGCGGCGATGAAAGACCTGTTTGAAGATGTGCGCGCGGTAGCGGAACCTTCCGGGGCGCTGGCGCTGGCGGGGATGAAAAAATACATCGCTCAGCACAACATACGCGGTGAGCGTCTGGCGCATATTCTCTCTGGCGCTAACGTCAATTTCCACGGCCTGCGCTACGTTTCCGAACGCTGCGAGCTAGGGGAACAGCGTGAAGCGTTGCTGGCGGTGACGATCCCGGAAGAGAAGGGCAGCTTCCTGAAGTTTTGCCAACTGCTGGGCGGGCGTTCGGTCACCGAGTTTAACTACCGCTTCGCCGACGCGAAAAACGCCTGCATTTTTGTGGGCGTGCGTCTGAGTCGCGGCTTCGAAGAGCGTAAGGAAATCCTTAATCTGCTCAACGATGGCGGCTATAGCGTCGTCGACCTCTCCGACGACGAAATGGCTAAGCTGCACGTGCGCTATATGGTCGGTGGTCGTCCGTCGAAGCCGTTACAGGAACGTTTGTTCAGCTTCGAGTTCCCGGAATCGCCGGGTGCGCTGCTGAAGTTCCTCTACACCCTGGGCACGCACTGGAATATTTCCCTGTTCCATTATCGTAGCCACGGCACCGACTATGGCCGTGTACTGGCGGCGTTTGAGCTGGGCGATAACGAACCGGACTTCGAAACCCGGCTCAACGAACTGGGCTATGAGTGCCACGACGAGACCAATAACCCGGCGTTTCGTTTCTTCCTGGCAGGCTAAGCACCGTTTCTCGGGGGATAACCATCGCGGTTATCCCTCGTTATTTCATTTTCCCGTCTCTGCTTCCCTCTATTTTTTCCCGTTAGCCTGTTCTTACAATAAAAATGTGATGCAATTCATAATAAAACGCTCACCGCGTTGCGCCAGGTTCTGGTCATCTTTTGGGGGCAATACTTCTCGCTCAACCGTAACTCCTGAATTAACATTGTCGGTAGTTAATTCTTAGCGGTTAGAGAGGATATTCGGATGAGAATGGATATAGTTGATACCCCGAATGAAAATGCGCAAGGAAGTAAATATTTAACGCCTCAGCTTACGTTCCTCGATAAGCATTATAATAATTCCACGGACTTTTTTTCTTCGATATTTTTACTGCTGAAAGAGAAAGGCTACGTTCGGGATTCTTTCCTCGATGCCATTCTTGCCAGAGAAAAAGCCTATCCAACCGGGTTACCCACGCTGCCGGTGGCTATCGCGCTGCCGCATACCGACCCCCAGCACGTCATTCGTCCCTTTATCTCTGTTACGCGACTGTCACAACCTCTCGCCTGGCAGGAAATGGGGAATGACGACAATACGCTCTACGTTCAATTTATTGTTCTTCTTGGTTTTATTGACCACAGCAGCCACCTGACAGCGCTGCAAAACCTGATGGACTGCCTTGCTGATGAACAGGTCGTCCAGACCCTACGCGAGATAGACGATGTAGATACCTTTCTCTGTACCCTCACATCAAGACTGCAATTGGATAAGGATTTATAAAATGAAAAAAGTCATTGTTGCCTGTGGAAGCGGCGTTGCGACCTCACAAACAGTTGCCAGTAAAGTGACTCGCTTATTGAATGAACGTAACCAGTCGCACATTAAAGTTGAAGTAATCGACCTTAAATCTCTCGATAGCCATATTAAGGATAGTGCTGCGTATATCGCAATTACTAAAGTTGATAAGCAATATCCTATCCCCGTGATTAACGGTATCGCATTTCTGACCGGTATGGGTATGGAACAGGAATTACAAAAGGTCATTGATGCCTGTAAATAAGGCGTAGCTCTTTAATCCTTATAATTATTTTAGTGGAGAAGTGCTATGGACTTTCTTGGTGTAGTCATAAATTATATTCTGAATTTAGGCGCGCCGGTTTTTGTGCCTTTTATCATGTTATTAGCCGGGCTGGTGGTGCGGATGAAATTCCGCGATGCGGCTTCGGCGGCCATCACGCTAGGCGTCGCCTTCGTTGGGATGAGCATGCTGATTGGCTTTATGGTTGATGCCATCGGGGTTGCCGCGCAGACCATGATGAACCGCACCGGCCTTGAACTGAGTATCGTCGACGGCGGTTGGACGACGATGGCGAATATCTCCTGGGCTTGGCCTTACGCATTCGCCATGTTCCCGCTTCAGGTTGGCGTAAACATTGTGATGTTGATGCTAAACAAGACCAATACCTTCAACGCCGACCTCTGGAACGTGTGGGGGAAAATCTTTACCGCGTTTATCGTAGTGAGCGTCACCACCCCATTGTTTGGCCCGGTCTGGAGCCTGGTGCTGGCGTTCCTGATTGCAGCTTTGCAGATTATCGTTGAGCTGAACGCTGGCGACATTCACCAGCATCGCATTGAGAAACTGACTGGAATCCCCGGCGTCACCTGTACCCACCGCATGGTGTTCTTTGGCGCAATTTATTACCCGTTCGATCTGCTGCTGCGCAAAATTCCGGTGTGCAATAAGCCGATGGATGCCACCGCGCTGCGCGCAAAAGTTGGCGTTTTTGCGGAAAACCATATCATCGGTTTTATTCTCGGGATCCTGTTCGGCATTATCGCGGGCTACAGTGTGGCGAAAACGCTGATGCTGGGCGTTCAGGCCGCAACGGCGCTGGTGCTGTTCCCGATGATTTCCAAACTCTTTATGCAGGCGCTGTCGCCTATTTCGGAAGCCATCAGCGACTACATGAACAAGAAATTCTCCGGGCGTAAGCTGTTCGTCGGCATCGATTGGCCATTTATGGGCGGCGCCAGCGAAATCTGGTTTGCCATCATCGTTGCGATTCCGTTCACGCTCATCTGGGCGCTGATTCTGCCGGGCAATAAGATTTTACCCTTCGCCGGTATTATTAATATTTCCCTGATTGTTCCTGCCTACCTGGTGACGCGTGGCAACACCCTGCGCATGGTGATCCTTAGCATTATCGGGGTGCCGTTCTTCCTGTTCGTGGGTACGCAGTTTGCGCCAATGATTACCGAACTGGGCCAGGCGACGAAGGCAATTACCATTCCCGCCGGCCAGCTGATTTCCAATAGCTCCATTGATGCTCCGGTCTTTACCTATGCCTTCTCCTTCCTGTTCAAATTCCTGGAAGGCAACTTTATCCCGCTGGTGTTTGCGCTGTGGTGGGGCTGCGGCTACTTCTTCTACTCCCGCGAACTGCGTCGTGAAAGCAATCTGGCGCAGCTGGAAGCCGAGCAGCAGGAGAAAGCTCAGCAGGCTTAATTCTGGGTTTCATGTTCATGTCTGGCGGCAGGCGCCGCCGCCAGACTTTTGATTGCAGGAGAGTCGACATGGCTATGGATAAACGCGTGGTTGCAGTGCTGGATGCCATTGTGAACGATCCCGGCATCACGGGGACGAAGCTTGAGGAGCAGTTTTGCCTGACGCGCAAACAGCTGAGCTATACGCTGAAAAAGGTGAATGATTATCTGGAATCGAACCACTTCGACCGGATCAACCGCCTGAAAACCGGGAAACTGCATATCCCGCGCCATGTGATTGAGCATTTTCGTCAGAATCAGACCGCTGAAACCGAGCATCGCTATCTCTACTCGGAAGATGAACGCGGACAGATGATTATCTTTATGCTGTTGACCCGCAGCGAGCGGCTTTCATTGCTGCATCTCTCCTCTTCGCTGGGCGTCAGCCAGAATACGATTATCAACGACCTGAAAAAGGTGCGCACCGAGGTTATCGAGCACGGGCTGGAGATAAGCTATGACAGGGGTAATGGCTATCATATTCTGGGTGAGGAGCTGGAAAAACGCTACCTGTTGCTAAACTGCCTGCGCCGAGTGCTGGAAATCCCGGTCGCCAAAAATATTATTGCTCAATACAACAATGTGATGAGCGACTATCTGGAAAAGGTGGGCAATGTTTTCAGCGAAATTGAAAAACGTTTTAAAATTCAGTTTACCGACCGCCAGCTTCAGGAGCTTATTTATTTTATCTGCTTTGTCCTGCACCGTATTGATTCAGGAAAAAGTCTGGTCAATATCCCGAGCAGCTACGCTGACATTATTGGCAGCAGAGAATATACATTGATGCAGAGCGTTATCAGTAAAATCAATATCAGTAGCGAGAATGAACTGGTTTTCCTGACGGCACTGATCCAAAGTTCAAATATTCAAAGCATTGCCGATAAATATTTCCACCTTGATACGCTTCTGCTCGAAAGCGTGGTCGCGGTGGTCGATAACTTCGAAAAAATAAGCTGCGTCACCATCAAAGAAAAAAATGAGCTGATTGAAAAGATCTATCAACACTGGAAACCGGCCTATTACCGTATTCGCTACCATCTGACCAACACCAGCAGCGTTTACGATCTGGTGGTGAAAGAGTTCAGCCACCTGCACGAGATGGTTCGCCGGGCGGCGGTGCCGTTCGAAACGGTATTGCACTGTGAAATTCCCGATGAAGAGATGGCATTTTTGACGGTGCTTTTTGGCGGCTGGCTGACTCGCGAAGGGGTTATCCATCAGATTAAGCTGCAGAAAACGGCGGTGGTCGTGTGTGAGAATAGCGCTACGATTTCGACTTATCTGTTTCTGACGCTGCAGGTGCTATTCCCGGAACTGCACTTTACCGAGGTGATGTCGCGCCGCGAGTTTGAGCGCTATACCGGGCACTACGATGTGGTCTTCTCGACCACACACCTGAATACCAGCAAGATGGTGTTTGTGGTGAATCCGTCCATCAGCAGCATCCATAAGAGCGCATTCCGCAATCATGTTATCAGCGCGCTACAGGGCGTGGACCCGAACATTATTCAGATAGAGCAACTGCTGCTTATCTTCGAACGCTTCGGCAACATTATCGATCACAAAGGATTGCAGCGCGCGCTGGCCAGCTATATCTACGATGAAAAAAGCGCCGCGAGCGCGGTGGGCAACATTGAACCACAAGCGCCGTCGCTGACCGACTTGCTGCGGCGCGAACACGTTCAGTTTGTCACTTCGTGTCCCGGCGACTGGCAGCAGGCCATTACTCAGGCCGCTGCGTCACTGTTGGAAAGCGGCGTGATTGAACCCCGCTATCTGCAAATTATGCTGAATAAAATCGCTGACGAGCAGCCCTATATCATGCTGGCCGATGGCGTGATTATCGCCCACGCAGGCGTCGATGATGGCGCACTGGATACGGGGATGGCGTTATTACGCCTGCCTTCTAAGATTGATTTCGCGGGTTATATGCAGGCCGATATTATTATCGTCCTGGCAACTAATAATCCACAGAAACATCTCAAGGCGCTCGCGCAATTAAATGAATTTCTCGAATTTTATGATGGCGGTAATGTTATTCGCCGCGCCCAGGATGAATATGCATTGATAAAAGAATTCGTCCATCACCTGTAATAAGTCATTAAACGCCGTTGCAGCTAAAAACTGCAACGTTATTTCCCGGCAACCATTGTCGCGACATCGCTCGCCCCTATAACCGTATACAGGATAAATATTATGTTAGAAATTCAGAAAAAACACGTTGTCGAAATGGCCAGAACCGCTCAGCAATGGGGACTGTGTAAACATAAAGCGGGTAATTCCAGCGTACGAGATAAAGAGACGGGACTTATTCTGGTAACCCCCACGACCATCGACAAAATGCATTTAACGCCGCGCGATATCGTGGTAATGGACGTTGAAGCCAATGTGATTGAAAGCGAAGCGGGTTTGCGTCCGACCAGCGAATGTCTGATGCATATCGAGATTTATAAGGCGCGCCCGGATGTGTTTGCGATTTCCCACACCCATTCGCTGTATGCGACGTCGTTTGCCGTACTGAATAAACCGATCCCGGCGGTGGTGTACGAATGCGCGATCCTCAATCTGAAGGATGGCGTCATTCCGGTTGCGCCCTATGGCCGCCCCGGCACGCCTGCGTTGTCGAACAGCGTTATCGAACCTATCAAACGCGCTGATGCCATTCTGATGGAAAAGCATGGAGCTATCGGCGTAGACAAGGACCCGTATGAAGCGGTGCTGAAGTCTGCCTACCTTGAAGAGATGGCGCAGATTTACTACCACGCGCTGGTGATTAACGGCGGTAAGGAGCCTGAATCCTTCGCCCCGGAAGAGCTGCAACGCTGGGCCTATCCGTCGCAGATTAAATTTTCCCGCTAACTGAGCGCCCGCCCGTTCAGGGCGGAATATTCATGGAGAGAGCGCATGAAAAAATTTCTGAATCAGGCGGAGAACTTTATCCCGGAGATGCTGGAAGGTATCTATCTGGCGCATCCCGATAAATTCCGCTGTGTTAATGAGGATCTTCACTGTCTTGCCACGGCGCGGCCGGTGCCCGGCAAAGTGGGGATCGTCACCGGTGGCGGTTCCGGGCATCTGCCGCTATTCCTCGGCTACGTCGGTCAGGGCATGCTGGACGGCTGCGCCATTGGCGATGTGTTTCAGTCACCCTCGCCGGAGCAGATTCTCGCCGTCACGCAGGCGGTCGATAGCGGCGCGGGCGTGCTGTACCTGTACGGTAACTATAACGGCGATATTTTCAATTTTGATATGGCGGCGGAAATGGCCGACATGGAGAGTGATATCCGAACCGCGACGGTAGTGGCGGCTGATGATTCGGCAGGTGCGGTGCCGGACGGTACAGAAGCCACTACCCGTCGTGGGGTCGCGGGGATCTTCTTTGTCTACAAATGCGCCGGGGCATCCGCGGCCAGAATGGATGACCTTGAAACCGTCCAGCGCATTGCGCAGAAAGCAGGAGACCGCGTGCGCACGCTTGGCGTCGCGCTGTCGCCGTGTATCGTGCCGCGAATCGGTAAACCGGGTTTCCATATTGGCGACAACGAAATGGAGATTGGCATGGGGATTCACGGCGAAAGCGGTATTCGCCGGGGTCCGCAGCTCAGCGCCGAACAGATTGCCGAAGAGATGATGTCCTGGCTGCTGGCGGACTCACCTTGCCAGCAGGGCGATGAAGTTGCCGTGTTGATCAATGGGCTTGGCGCCACGCCGCTGGAAGAGTTGTACCTGATGTATCGCCATGTACATCAGATTCTGGCCGAGAGCCAGATGCGCGTTTTCCGCGTCTGGATTGGCGAATTTGCGACGGCAATGGAGATGACCGGTATGTCCATTAGCCTGATGCCGGTGGATGAAGAGCTGAAAACGCTGCTCAACGCCGGGGCCGATACCCCGATGTTCCGCCAGTTTCCGGCTTAAGGAGGGGGGATGACGCTAGATACGCAGAGTCTGCGACCGCTTTTTACCGAGTGGGCGCGCATCATGGAGGCCAACAAATCGGTCCTGACCGAGCTGGATAGCGTGGTTGGCGACGGGGATCTGGGGCTGACGATGAGCGACGGTTTCGCGGCGGCGGCGCGCTACGCGCAGCAGAGCGAAGAACGTGACCTGGGGCGATTCTTCTACATGGCGGGCAAGGCGATGGCCTCGGCGGTGCCGTCGACCATGGGGACGCTGATGGCTTCCGGGCTGATGCAGGCGGGTAAGGCGTTTAAAGGCCGGGAAACGCTGGGGCTAACGGAAGCCGGCGTGTTGTTCCAGGCCTGGTATGACGGCGTGCAGCAGCGCGGGAAAGCGCAGCCGGGCGAAAAAACCTTCCTCGATGGCATGGCCCCCGTGCTGGCGG
>NZ_CP017451.1:0-526446 GCF_001753185.1 Klebsiella sp. LTGPAF-6F | reverse complement strand
CAGTGTGTGGACCGGGATATTCGCCGCTCTGATGGTGAACAGAAAGGCGACTGGAGACCGCTGGTGTTTCTGATGACAGATGGTACTCCGTCAGATGCCTGGCTTATGGGGAAGCTGTTGAAAGAGGTTAAGCGGCGTTCGTTTGGCTCCATTATAGCCTGTGCTGTTGGCCAAAGCGGGACACGAACATCTGAAACTACTGACTGACAAAGTTGTGGCTCTTGAAACACTGGATTCGACCGCATTTCAGGCTTTTTTAAATGGGTCAGTGCCAGCGTGGCTTCAGGAAGCTCAGTGCCGGAGTCACTACTGATTCGGACACACTTCCAACACCCGAAATCCAGCTTGTTCTGTAACTTACGCCGTATGGCAGGGAATAACCTGCCGTATACCGATAAAGTCATCTCTGCCATGGACGTCACATTTTGCTATGAGGGAGTTTCCTGTGAGACGACTTCCGGTTTTTTTTGTTCTGGACTGTTCTGAGTCCATGATTGGTGAAAACCTGAAAAGGATGAATGATGGCTTGCAGAAGATTGTGAGCGATCTGCGTAAGGACCCTCATGCTCTGGAGACTGTCTGGGTGTCAGTAATTGCCTTTGCCGGTATTGCCAGAACGATTGTCCCGTTACATGACATAGTGTCTTTTTATCCCCCTCGCCTTCCTGTCGGTGGAGGAACTAACCTCGCGACTGCCTTACGGGAACTGACAACACAAATAGATTCTCAGGTCCGAAAAACGACGCTGGAAGAAAAAGGTGACTGGAAGCCAGTTGTCTACTTACTTACTGACGGCCGACCGACAGATGACATTTCAGCTGAGGTTAAGCGCTGGAACGAATTTTACGCAAAAAAAGTGAATATGATTGCTGTGGGGATCGGACCATCAGTTGATCTCAGTGTACTCAGGCAACTGACTGAAAACGTCTTATCGTTTACCGAAAATCAGGAAGGCGATTTTTCGCGGTTTATCCAGTGGATCACAGCTTCAGTCACAGCTCACAGTCGTAGTGTTGGCGAGGATTCTCAGCCGCCCCTGAAACAAACTGACTATATCGTCAAACTTGCCAAAGATGACACAGCCCGTGCATACGATGAAAACTGTGTGGTATTAACCGGGCGTTGCAGTAAAACCCGTCGACCCTATCTGATTAAGTATGAGCGTCCGCCAGCCAGGGTATCGGGCCTCGCTTTCGATCTAAACCTTAACAGCTTTAACATTGCTGGTTGTTATCCTGTGGATGAAGATTACTTCTCATGGACGGATATGTCCGTAGCCGGGGCGCAGATAAACACCAGTGAACTCCTTGGCGTACCAGGGTGCCCACACTGCGGAAACAGTAGTGCTTTTGCGATGTGTACCTGCGGAAAACTTCTCTGTATTGATGGGCCTGATGATGTGAACTGCCCATGGTGTGGGAAAGGTTTGTCCTTTCAGAGCGAGGGTGGAAATTCAGATTTTAACGTTAGCAGAGGACGCGGCTAATGAGCGAGTTCATTACACCTGAACATAAAATTATTGCTCTCATTCTGGAGGCATCAGGGGAACCGACTGATGCTGATAAAGTATTCTGTCTTGGTAACATACCTGATATTGCCCTTGCTGTGCGGCAGCTGAGAGAAATGGTCATTCAGCACTCTGCAAGCGAAGCCATACCGGCGGAGAACACTCAAACAGTTTCAGAACGTATTACCCAGCCCTTTTCTGACAATATCCTCCCACCTCAAAACTCTGATGAAAGCGAAGCTGATCGACCTGAGATTGAACCCGTCCATGCTGATACTGCACTTCAGGGAAATGATAAGCAGGAAGCGTATAGTGAAATGGTGGATGATACAGTGTCAGAAGGCGTTCAGGGACACAATGAAGAAGTTCCTGATGAAACCGGGGTTTTACAGACTGAGGCTTCCGTCACGGCGCAACCAGAAGACATGGATAAAACCAGTCAGGTTGCTTCTGACAACCTTTCACCTGACACCGCACTCAGTACTTTAAGGCCCGGGGAAGTACCTCAGAGAGTGGAGAATAAAACACCCCCTGCCCCCGGAAAAGTACCGGAGGTGTTTATCATGCTGCCAAATGCACGGGCAGGTGAACCCTACGATGTTCGACTGGAAATAGCGACTGATACAGGTGTTGAGGCAGAGATTACGGAGGTTAACTTCTCTCAGGACATAGGGCTGATATTTGATATCAATGAGCGACGCCTCCAGGGGACGCCAGGGCACAGCGGAGACTTTGAACTGACTGTGAAATGGTCATGCAGCTCACATCGTGATAATGAAAAAAAGTTACTTTTTGTCGTGAACCCTGATCCGAAAAGTCTCTGGAAAGTGATCGACCCGCCTTCTGATGCACCATTCTACAAGAAGAGTATCGACCACCAGAGTGTCTGTCGGTCAGGTATTCATATTGCCGGAGCAAGCCGTCGTGGACGCTCCCATGAACATGTAGGCTCTTTTCGTGACGACGATTATTACCTCAACTTCAGTGATGTATCCGGATGGAGTGTATTACTGGTAGCTGATGGCGCGGGGAGCGCTAAATATTCCCGGGAAGGCTCCCGTATCGTTTCTGAAACTGTTGGTAACTATCTCTTCAACCAGTTCAAGACTGAAAAAGGTCTTGAGATCAAAAACAGGGTCCTTCGCTGGAACAGTGAGGATCAGCGAGCAGTATGGGAGTTTATGAACCACCACTTCCGACAGGCAGCGGTACTGGCCGTAAACAATATCAGCAGTGCCGCAATTTTGGCTGAAGATAAAGTAAAGTCATTCTCAACGACTTTACTCGCGACCGTCACTTTTCGCGACGGTGCCGATCTGTTTGCCGCGTCTTTCTGGTTAGGTGACGGTGCGATAGCTGCATATGGACCTGCTGGCAAAGTCAGAGTGCTTGGGACTCCGGATAGCGGAGAGTATGCAGGTCAGACGCGTTTTCTGGATGCCGATGCCGTCAGTGATGCCGGATTCAGTAAACGTATCAGTATCGGTAAGTGGAACGACATATCGCATCTGGTTCTGATGACGGATGGTGTTTCCGATCCCTGGTTTGAAACGGATAACGGGCTTCAGAATCCACAAAAATGGGACAGGCTGATGGCCGAGCTCTCTCCCCTACTCACAGACCCTGAACATGCCTCGGCACAACTGGTGGAGTGGCTTAACTTTTTCTCTCCGGGAAATCACGATGATCGCACAATCATTGTGCTCTGGTGAAATTAATGCGATAGCAGGTGGCTATTCATGGCAAATATAATTACATGCAAAACTAAGGATGGAAAAACCATTCAGTATGTCGATGAAGTCATCGGCTCTGGCTCAATGAAAGACGTTTATTTTTCTCCGGATAAATCATATGTCGTAGCCTTCTACCATAAACCTCAGAATGAACAGGCCCGGGAACGTATCAACATGATCACCGGGAGGTACCGGCAGAATATTTTTGAGCAGACTGGTGGAGATTACTGGAAAGGTCTCTTCTGCTGGCCCACTGATGTGGTTGAGCACGCTGATAAGGTGGGTATTGTTGTACCTGCTTACCAGCAGCATTTCTTCTTCCGATATGGTTCCAAAAACAATGATTTCCTCGGGATCAAAGGACGAGAAAAGGAAGGGAAATGGTTTGCCAGCGCGAACAATCAGAATAAATTTCTGGATCCGCGTGAACGTGGCAATACGCTTAACTATCTGAAGGTCTGCATCCTTCTAACGCGTGCAGTCAGACGAATGCATGCTGCGGGCCTGTGTCATAGTGACCTGAGTTATAAAAATGTGCTGATAGATCCGGAACTAGGCCACGCATGCATTATTGATGTTGATGGGCTGGTGGTTCCGGGAAAATATCCTCCAGACGTGGTTGGTACACCTGATTTTATTGCCCCGGAAGTAGTGAAGACAAGCCATCTCCCCAAAGACGATCCCCGCCGCGTATTGCCGAGTATCGCTACCGACCGGCATGCACTTTCGGTGCTCATTTACATGTATCTTCTTTTCCGGCACCCGTTACGGGGAGGAAAAATTCACGATATCGATGATGAGGTCAGGGATGAGGCGCTTTCCATGGGAGAGCGGGCACTTTTTATCGAACACCCGACTGACAGAAGCAATGCAGTTAAAGTTAATCAGGTCTCATCGTTTTCGCTCCCGTGGGCAGATCCTCAGAAAATCCCGTACACCATTATGGGGCCCTACCTGAAACCTCTCTTCGACCGGGCTTTTATTGACGGGTTGCATGATCCGTCGAAGCGCCCTACAGCCGATGAATGGGAGAGCGCCCTGGTAAAAACCGTCGATCTCATCCAGCCATGCCAGAACAAGAATTGTGACCAGAAATGGTACGTTTTCAATGGCAAGACGAAACCCGTTTGTCCCTACTGCGGTACACCGTACAAAGGCAAACTCCCCATCCTGAATCTGTATTCGTCGAGAAAAGCTGGAACTTTCAGGCCAGATGATCACCGGCTTATGGTGTGGAGCGGTCAGTCATTATATGCATGGCACGTCAACCGACTGATTGCTCCTAACGAACGAACCACCGATGAGCAGAAGAAAAGGGTTGGTTATTTCGTCTTCCATAATGACCAGTGGTGGCTGGTTAACGAGGGGCTTAGCGGGCTCATATCACTTCCCGATCGGAAAACGGTCGGCATTGGTGAAAAGTTGCTGCTGGAGGACAACACCCAGTTCATCCTTTCTTCAGAGGATGGTGGGCGGCTGGTAGTGGTACAACTCGTGGTGAATTAACTGATATTCATCACCAGCAAAAGGTGGAGGGAGGTAAAACGTTATCAGGCGTTTTGGTATGTAAATCAGATAAGCCCTGCTGCACGAGCGGGGCTTATTCCAGGAGTATTTGTGGGGTAATGGATGTCTTTGTTGGTATGAAATTTAGCTTTACATTAACCCTGACCTGACATTGTTGCAGCGCAGAGCTCAACTTCACCTGACAGGCCATTCTGGGCCAGAAACGGAATTTTGGTGGTTGTCTGGCGAAAGATACCTCTGCAGAATGAGACAATCACCTTTAAACATGACCTTAATTTTAGCCATCACAGGCTACTGAACCCGGATCCGGTGAGCGCTCTGGCTCACATAAGAAAGAAGCATATAGAAGACCAGGCTATGCGTACTCATAAACTGAACAAGTCACGTAAACTATATCGCAGTGACAATACAACTACGCGGCATTATTCAATTAATCCGGGGGGGAGTATCGCTGGGGGCGAAACCGTAAAAAAGCCGAAGACGAGCTGCTGGCAAAGCGCGAGACAATGCATGGCAGGCAAAAGAGAGGCCGTGACTATACCCCATTGTTTTACTTTCTCGTCAAACAGATTGGCCAACCGTGGGATAAGGTATTCAGCGAAGTATGTGGTCGTCTTGATACAACAGAGCCTGTTTTCTGGTTGGTCGCGCTGCATGAGCATCAGAAAAGAGATTTGGTACGTATCGGTGACAGCAGCTTTTATCCGGGCCTGTTTGTTGATGGAAATGGAATCTTACAACAGGTAAACCCTTCGATTACGGGAAAGGACGTTAAGGTAATTTGCCGTTGCTGTACCCACACCTATATGGGGGAGCCAGTCCCAGGGAAGTATGAGTAACATCACCTGCTATCCTGCCCCGGACGAGCCTTCCATCAGCGCCGAGCAGTTTTCATACTTTGACCGGGAACAATAATGTCAGTGCATTGACTGCAGAGGTCTCGAATCCAAACTTTGTGTAAAACGCCACGACTTCGTCATTTAAGGCATGAAAGAGAAGCGGGCATTTGGATACCTGGTTTATCATTTGAAAGTCCATGAAATCGTCCGGTCTCTTCAGGGCGACATTTTCACTTTTGATAAAGAAAAGCGGCAGGCGTTAAGCCCACCGTAACTCACCGGAAAAAGTCATCCACCGAATCGCTCCATTCATGGCCGGACACAGACCAAACCTTGTTAATCGGGGGTGGGTATCCGCTTCTGCAGTACCCATTTTTCCCCACGAAATCGAACGCTGCATGCGGATATCCGTTGATAAGGAGCACGCACTTCTGACTGTCTTCAGACCAGCCGATTTTAACGTCAGAAGGAATGTGGGCGTCTGATATATCCTCGACATTGTAGATATGCACTGCATCAAGAATCGGGTTTCCTTCAAGGGACTCATCGAGCGCATAGAAATACCCGGTCCGTCCGTCGTCTTCAAATACGGCCGCCAGCATCCCCACCGGTGCCAGGCTTTTTATCACCTGCTCTTCTCCCACAATGAGCTGAGCCTGTAGCGTCACTAAAATTGTCATACCGATGACTCTCCTTTCCCTGAATGTTTGATAAGGCTACTTTCAAACTGGCAAGCAATCTACCATAACATCCCTGCGATGAATTCTCCCCTGACCTGCAGGCATTTTTTTGAAAAACGACTATTTTATAAAAGTCTGCATCTGGTACAAAGCATACAGTCCAGCTGAGAACACAGTGTCAATACTGTCCGGGCTTTACGCAGATTGCCTGCAGAGGGACTGATGTTTCGCCGGCTTTTCAGGTCCCGTGGGTTAACCGCGACCGCCCTGACTCTGATCAAAAGATCACGCCCCTTGGGCATGGATGGGTGGGGAAGCGACAAATCTTCAATAACGGATGTACTTTCCCCGGGTTGCCAGAAACCAACGGCTTTCATTCTGTCTCCTTAAAAAGGTCAGTCACCAGATAAATAAATGTAAAAGTGTGCGGAACGCGATACCCGCCAGTGCCCCCGGCAGTGCAAATCGAAAAATACGCGGAAAGCGGGCGCTGGGTAATGCTGTCAACCTGTTGATGACTATTTTAATCTGTAGTCATTCAATCCTTGTAACATCAGGATGATCCTGGTGTCAGTAAAATACGAAATCAACCCGTTGGTATCATTACCCACCTGTGAACTGACGTCGGCATTTTGAATCTCACTTCGGCGTGCCCCTCCGAATGGCGCAAAACATTTCGTGTATGGCATGATAGCACCCGAAGGAGTCAATCAGGTGGTAAATGTGAAACCAGTACGCTATACGATGTCGCAGAGTATGCCGGTGTCTCTTATCAGACCGTTCCCGCTGGTGAACAGGCCAGCCAGTCTCTGCGAAAACGCGGGAAAAGTGGAAGCGGCGGTGGCGCAGCTGAACTACATTCCAACCGCGTGCACAACAACTGGCGGCAAACAGTCGTTGCTGATTGGCGTTGCCACCTCCAGTCTGGCCCTGCACGCGCCGTCGCAAATTGTCGCGGCGATTAAATCTCGCGCCGATCAACTGGGTGCCAGCGTGGTGGTGTCGATGGTAGAACGAAGCGGCGTCGAAGCCTGTAAAGCGGCGGTGCACAATCTTCTCGCGCAACGCGTCAGTGGTCTGATCATTAACTATCCGCTGGATGACCGGATGCCATTGCTGTGGAAGCTGCTGCGCTAATGTTCCGGCCCTATTTCTTGATGTCTCTGACAGACTCCCATCAACAGTATTATTTTTTCCCATGAAGACGGTACGCGACTGGGCGTGGAGCATCTGTCGCATTGGTCACCAGCAAATCGCGCTGTTAGCGGCCCATTAAGTTCTGTCTCGGCGCGTCTGCGTCTGGCGGGCTGGCATAAATATCTCACTCGCAATCAAATTCATCCGATAGCGAACGGAAGGCGACTGGAGTGCCATGTCCGGTTTCAACAAACCATGCAATGCTGAATGAGGCATCGTTCCCACTGCGATGCTGGTTGCCAACGATCAGATGGCGCTGGGCGCAATGCGCGCCATTACCGAGTCCGGGCTGCGCGTTGGTGCGGATATCTCGGTAGTGGGATACGACGATACCGAAGACAGCTCGTGTTATATCCCGCCGTTAACCACATCAAACAGGATTTCGCCTGCTGGGGAAAACCAGCGTGGACCGCTTGCTGAAACTCTCTCAGGCCAGGCGGTGAAGAGCAATCAGCTTTGCCCGTCTCACTGGTGAAAAGAAAAACCACCCTGGCGCCCAATACGCAAACCACCTCTCCCCGCACGTTGGCCGATCCTTAATGCAGCTGGCACGACAAGTTCCCGACTTGAAAGGGCAGTGAGCGCAACGCAATTAATGTGAGTCAGCTCACTCATTAGGCACCCCAGGCTTTACACTCTATGTGTCCGGCTCGTATGTTATGCGAAAATGTGAGCGGATAACAATTCACACAGGATACAACTATGACAATGATTACGGATTCACTGGCCGTCGTATTACAACGTCGTGACTGGGAAAACCCTGGCGTTACCCAACTTAATCGCCTTGCGGCACATCCCCCTTTCGCCAGCTGGCGTAATAGCGAAGAGGCTCGCACCGATCGCCCTTCCCAACAGTTGCGCAGCCTGAATGGTGAATGGCGCTTTGCCTGGTTTCCGGCACCAGAAGCGGTACCAGAAAGCTGGCTGGAGCGCGATCTCCTGACGCCGATACTGTCATCGTCCCTCAAACTGGCAGATGCACGGTTACGATGCGCCTATCTACACCAACGTGACCTATCCCATTGCGGTCAATCCGCCGTATGTTCCACGGAGAATCCGACAGGTTGTTACTCGCTCACATTTAATATGATGAAAGCTGGCTACAGGAAGGCCAGACGCGAATTATTTTGATGGTGTTAACTCGGCGTTTCATTTGTGGTGCAACGGGCGCTGGTCGGTTACGGACAGGACAGTCGTTTGCCGTCTGAATTTGACCTGAGCGCATTTTTACACGCCGGAGAAAACCGCCTCGCGTGATGGTGCTGCGCTGGAGTGACGGCAGTTATCTGGAAGATCAGGATATGTGGCGGATGAGCGGCATTTTCCGTGACGTCTCGTTGCTGCATAAACCGAGCACGCAAATCAGCGATTTCCATGTAGCCACTCACTTTAATGATGATTTCAGCCGCGCTGTACTGGAGGCAGACGTTCAGATGTACGGCGAGCTGCGCGATGAGCTGCGGGTGACGGTTTCTTTGTGGCAGGGTGAAACGCAGGTCGCCAGCGGCACCGCGCCTTTCGGCGGTGAAATTATCGATGAGCGTGGCGGTTATGCCGATCGCGTCACGCTACGTCTGAACGTCGAAAACCCGAAACTGTGGAGCGCCGAAATCCCGAATCTCTATCGTGCGGTGGTTGAACTGCACACCGCCGACGGCACGCTGATTGAAGCAGAAGCCTGCGATGTCGGTTTCCGCGAGGTGCGGATTGAAAATGGTCTGCTGCTGCTGAACGGCAAGCCGTTGCTGATTCGCGGCGTTAACCGTCACGAGCATCATCCTCTGCATGGTCAGTCATGGATGAGCAGACGATGGTGCAGGATATCCTGCTGATGAAGCAGAACAACTTTAACGCCGTGCGCTGTTCGCATTATCCGAATCATCCGCTGTGGTACACGCTGTGCGACCGCTACGGCCTGTACGTGGTGGATGAAGCCAATATTGAAACCCACGGCATGGTGCCAATGAATCGTCTGACCGATGATCCGCTCTGGCTACCCGCGATGAGCGAACGCGTAACGCGAATGGTGCAGCGCGATCGTAATCACCCGAGTGTGATCATCTGGTCGCTGGGGAATGAATCAGGCCACGGCGCTAATCACGACGCACTCTATCGCTGGATCAAATCTGTCGATCCTTCCCGCCCGGTACAGTATGAAGGCGGCGGAGCCGACACCTCCGCAACCGATATTATTTGCCCGATGTACGCGCGTGTGGATGAAGACCAGCCCTTCCCGCTGTGCCGAAATGGTCCATCAAAAAATGGCTTTCGCTGCCTGGAGAACTGCGTCCGCTGATCCTTTGCGAATACGCCACGCGATGGGTAACAGTCTTGTGGCTTCGCTAAATACTGGCAGGCGTTCGTCAGTACCCCCGTTTACAGGGCGGCTTCGTCTGGGACTGGGTCGATCAGTCGCTGATTAAATATGATGAAAACGGCAACCCGTGGTCGGCTTACGGCGGTGATTTTGGCGATACGCGAATGATCGCCAGTTCTGCATGAACGGTCTGGTCTTTGCCGACCGCACGCCGCATCCGGCGCTGACAGAAGCAAAACACCAGCAGCAGTTTTTCCAGTTCCGTTTATCCGGGCAAACCATCGAAGTGACCAGCGAATACCTGTTCCGTCATAGCGATAACGAGCTCCTGCGCTGGATGGTGGCGCTGGATGGCAAGCTGCTGACAAGCGGTGAAGTGCCTCTGGATGTCGCTCCACAAGGAAAACAGTTGATTGAACTGCCTGAACTACCGCAGCCGGAGAGCACCGGGCAACTCTGGCTAACGGTTCACGTAGTGCAACCGAACGCGACCACATGGTCAACAGCCGGACACATCAGCGCCTGGCAGCAGTGGCGTCTGGCGGAAAACCTCAGCGTGACACTCCCCTCCCCGCCCCACGCCATCCCGCAACTGACCACCAGCGAAACGGATTTTTGCATCGAGCTGGATAATAAGCGTTGGCAATTTAACCGCCAGTCAGGCTTTCTTTCACAGATGTGGATTGGCGATAAAAAACAACTGCTGACGCCGCTGCGCGATCAGTTCACCCGCGCACCGCTGGATAACGACATTGGCGTAAGTGAAGCGACCCGCATTGACCCTAACGCCTGGGTCGAACGCTGGAAGGCGGCGGGGCCATTACCAGGCCGAAGCAGCGTTGTTGCAGTGCACGGCAGATACGCTTGCCGACGCGGTGCTGATTACCACGGTCCACGCGTGGCAGCATCAGGGGAAAACCTTATTTATCAGCCGGAAAACCTACCGGATTGATGGAAGTGGTCAAATGGCGATTACCGTTGATGTTGAAGTGGCGAGCAATACGCCACATCCGGCGCGGATTGGCCTGACCTGCCAGCTGGCGCAGGTAGCAGAGCGGGTAAACTGGCTCGGATTAGGGCCGCAAGAAAACTATCCCGACCGTCTTACTGCGGCCTGTTTTGACCGCTGGGGATCTGCCATTGTCAGACATGTATACCCCGTACGTCTTCCCGAGCGAAAACGGTCTGCGCTGCGGGACGCGCGAATTGAATTATGGCCCACACCAGTGGCGCGGCGACTTCCAGTTCAACATCAGCCGCTACAGCCAACAGCAACTGATGGAAACCAGCCATCGCCATCTGCTGCACGCGGAAGAAGGCACATGGCTGAATATCGACGGTTTCCATATGGGGGATTGGTGGCGACGACTCCTGGAGCCCGTCAGTGTCGGCGGAATTCCACCTTAGCGCCGGTCGCTACTATTACCAGTTGCTCTGGTGTCAAAAATAATAATAACCGGGCAGGCCATGTCTGCCCGTATTTCGCGTAAGGAAATCCATTATGTACTATTTAAAAAACACAAACTTTTGGATGTTCGGTTTATTCTTTTTCTTTTACTTTTTTATCATGGGGAGCCTACTTCCCGTTTTTCCCGATTTGGCTACATGACATCAACCATATCAGCAAAAGTGATACGGGTATTATTTTTGCCGCTATTTCTCTGTTCTCGCTATTATTCCAACCGCTGTTTGGTCTGCTTTCTGACAAACTCGGGCTGCGCAAATACCTGCTGTGGATTATTACCGGCATGTTAGTGATGTTTGCGCCGTTCTTTATTTTTATCTTCGGGCCACTGTTACAATACAACATTTTAGTAGGATCGATTGTTGGTGGTATTTATCTAGGCTTTTGTTTTAACGCCGGTGCGCCAGCAGTAGAGGCATTTATCGAGAAAGTCAGCCGTCGCAGTAATTTCGAATTTGGTCGCGCGCGGATGTTTGGCTGTGTTGGCTGGGCGCTGTGTGCCTCGATTGTCGGCATCATGTTCACCATCAATAATCAGTTTGTTTTCTGGCTGGGTTCTGGCTGTGCATTCATCCTCGCCGTTTTACTCTTTTTCGCCAAAACGGATGCGCCCTCTTCTGCCACGATTGCCAATGCGGTAGGTGCCAACCATTCGGCATTTAGCCTTAAGCTGGCGCTGGAACTGTTCAGACAGCCAAAACTGTGGTTTTTGTCACTGTATGTTATTGGCGTTTCCTGCACCTACGATGTTTTTGACCAACAGTTTGCTAATTTCTTTACTTCGTTCTTTGCTACCGGTGAACAGGGTACGCGGGTATTTGGCTACGTAACGACAATGGGCGAATTACTTAACGCCTCGATTATGTTTTTTGCGCCACTGATCATTAATCGCATCGGTGGGAAAAACGCCCTGCTGCTGGCAGGCACTATTATGTCAGTACGTATTATTGGCTCATCGTTCGCTACCTCAGCACTGGAAGTGGTTATTCTGAAAACGCTGCATATGTTTGAAGTACCGTTCCTGCTGGTGGGCTGCTTTAAATATATTACCAGCCAGTTTGAAGTGCGTTTTTCAGCGACGATTTATCTGGTCTGTTTCTGCTTCTTTAAGCAACTGGCGATGATTTTTATGTCTATTCTGGCGGGCAATATGTATGAAAGCATCGGTTTCCATGGCGCTTACCTGGTGCTGGGTCTGGTGGCGCTGGGCTTCACCTTAATTTCCGTGTTCACGCTTAGCGGCCCCGGCCCACTTTCCCTGCTGCGTCGCTAGGTGAATGAAGTCGCTTAAGAAATTAATGTCGGATACGGCGCGAGCGCCTTATCCGACCAACTTATCAGGACGGAATGTTAAAAATGAACATGTCGATGACAGAAAAAATAAAAGCAGGCAAGCTATTTACCGATATGTGCGGAGGCTTACCTGAAAAAAGACTTCGTGGGAAAACATTAATGAATGAGTTCAATCACTCGCATCCATCAGAAGTAGAAAAAAGGGTAATGACTCCAACTTATTGATAGTGTTTTATGTTCAGATAATGCCCGATGGGTGAAACAATTACGTGATGAACGGCAGGGAAAAACACCAAAAGCCTACCCATTACCCCGGAACAAATTGAAATCCGTGAGCTCAGAAAAAAGCTACAACGTATTGAAATGGAAAATGAAATATTAAAAAAGGCTACCGCGCTCTTGATGTCAGACTCCCTGAACAGTTCTCGATAATCGGGAAACTCAGGGCGCGTTATCCTGTGGCCACTCTCTGCCATGTGTTCGGGGTTCATCGCAGCAGCTACAAATACTGGAAAAACCGTCCTGAAAAGCCAGACGGCAGACGGGCTGTATTACGCAGCCAGGTACTTGAACTGCATGGCATCAGCCACGGCTCTGCCGTAGCAAGAAGCATCGCCACAATGGCAACCCAGAGAGGTTACCAGATGGGGCGCTGGCTTGCTGGCAGACTCATGAAAGAGCTGGGGCTGGTCAGTTGCCAGCAGCCGACTCACCGGTATAAGCGTGGCGGTCATGAGCACGTTGCTATCCCGAATCATCTTGAGCGACAGTTCGCCGTAACGGAACCAAATCAGGTGTGGTGCGGTGATGTGACCTATAGTGTGCCCGGAGTTCAGGGCGGGCATGGATGCTTAAATGAACCGCGAGTCTGTCTGGAATATTGAACCGGTAACTCACGATGAGAAACCCAACAATCCCACGGGTGTGACGGTGGAGAACCTGAGCGGCAGTGACCTGCGGCATGCCCGCAGGGTGATGTAACCCGCTGACAACGGGGATTGAGGCGAGATCACTAAGCCGAGATGATCCTCAAGGTTAAGTACTGAAAGGCTGAAGAACATGAACCCGTTAATCCGCCTCTGTGGGTTGAAAACGTCACCACGGCCTACGTGATCTGACAGGCCGTGCAGGAGGAACTGGCAGTGATACGTAAGCACTGCCGGTCGAAGGTGTTTTGACATGTATGCGAAACACCGGGGCAGCAGCGTCTATCACGCTTGCGATGCTGACTTCTGCCAACTTGCGGCAAGCAAGGATAAAGAGTGCGACGGGCAGCCTCCTCAGTATGCCTGAGTCCAGGCAGGTAAACCGGGGAAGGTCAGCGACGGATGTTAAGGGGGCATGGCTCCGATGACGCGCTGGCTGGCGGAGCTTCCGTAGTAGTCCGCGATGGGGAAAGCCCATTACATGGCGAAGGGAAGCAGTTTGAATGTGTTTGCGACGTGAATTAACTGACCTAACGAGGTGAAGACCTTTGATAATCAGCGAAATGCAACGCAAGCTTGCCACATGGGCAGCCACCGATCCGTCCCTACGGATTCAACGGCTGCTGCGTCTGATAACACAACCAGAATGGCTGGCTGAAGCGGCGCGGATCACGCTTTCATCAAAGGGGCCCATACCCCCGGCGTTGATGGCGTGAACAAAACAATGCTACAGGCCAGACTGGCTGTTGAGCTGCAAATCCTCAGGGATGAATTACTCTCAGGCCACTACCAGCCCTTGCCCGCCAGACGGGTTTACATCCCTAAAAGCAACGGCAAACTGCGACCACTGGGTATCCCCGCGTTGCGGGATCGTATTGTTCAGCGGGCCATGCTGATGGCGATGGAGCCGATATGGGAGAGTGATTTTCATACGCTCTCATATGGCTTCCGGCCTGAGCGCAGTGTCCACCACGCGATCCGCACGGTGAAATTACAGCTCACAGACTGTGGTGAAACCCGGGGACGCTGGGTGATTGAAGGCGACCTGTCCAGTTACTTCGACACCGTACATCATCGACTGCTGATGAAGGCTGTACGCCGCAGGATCAGTGACGCACGTTTCATGACTCTGCTGTGGAAAACCATCAAGGCGGGACATATCGATGTCGGTCTCTTTCGGGCGGCCAGTGAAGGTGTACCACAGGGCGGTGTTATATCGCCGCTATTATCGAACATCATGCTGAATGAGTTCGATCAATACCTGCATGAGCGCTACCTGAGCGGGAAAGCCAGAAAAGATCGGTGGTACTGGAATAACAGTATCCAACGGGGCCGAAGTACGGCGGTCAGAGAAAACTGGCAGTGGAAACCCGCGGTGGCGTACTGCCGCTATGCCGATGATTTTGTCCTCATCGTCAAAGGCACCAAAGCACAGGCGGAAGCCATCAGGGAGGAGTGTCGGGGTGTGCTCGAAGGCAGTCTGAAACTCAGGCTGAACATGGATAAGACTAAAATCACCCATGTTAATGACGGCTTTATCTTTCTGGGGCACAGGATCATTCGCAAACGCAGTCGTTATGGCGAGATGCGAGTGGTCTCAACGATCCCGCAGGAGAAAGCCAGAAACTTCGCCGCATCGCTGACAGCACTGTTATCAGGCAACTACAGTGAAAGCAAAGTCGATATGGCTGAACAACTCAACCGAAAACTGAAAGGCTGGGCCATGTTCTATCAGTTCGTTGATTTTAAGGCCAAAGTCTTCAGTTATATCGACCGTGTCGTGTTCTGGAAGCTGGCTCACTGGCTGGCCCGCAAATACCGTACAGGTATCGCTTCCCTGATGAGGTGGTGGTGTAAATCACCGAAACCGGGTCAGAGCAAAACGTGGGTTTTATTTGGTAAAACCAATCACGGCAAGCTCAGCGGCGAAATACTGTACCGGTTGGTGGGGCAAGGCAAGAAGCTGTTCCGCTGGCGGCTACCCGAAGGTAATCCCTATCTGAGGACGGAGACCAGAAACACGTATACATCGCGCTTTACAGAAGTGGCAATGGCGTTCGCCAGCATTTAAATGGAGAGCCGGATGCGCTGAAAGGTGCACGTCCGGTTCGGGGAGGAGAGGCAGGGAAATAGTCCGACTACGCCCTGCCTCTTACTCTACTCTGGACGGGTAAGCGCTGGGCGTACCTCGCCGTTGTTCTCGACCTGTTCGCAAGAAAACCAGTGGGCTGGGCCATGTCGTTCTCGCCGGACAGCAGGCTCACCATGAAAGCACTGGAAATGGCATGGGAAACCCGTGGTAAGCCCGTCGGGGTGATGTTCCACAGCGATAGTAATAATGCCGATGTCAGTCTTTACCACCACTTAGTTTGCCGTTTAACCAGATTGGTGTGATTACTGATGCAGTGAAGACCTTCCCGCATCCTGACTCACACAGCGATCGACCTTTTGTGTCCTGCCCTGGACCCGTCGGTTGCCGGAAGCGCCTTCATGCGAGGCATCTCCTCACCGATGCGCGTGACTCAAGAAGGGCCTGACGGCTTGTCTCGTTACTGTCCTGTCCGGGTTATCTGTCTGGAGATTCAACTCTGTTTCCTCACAGGAGCTCTGTCATGGTTGATAAAGTTACCGAAGCTGCCGTTGTGGGTGGCGTGGATACACATAAAGATTTGCACGTTGCCGCTGTCGTAGATCAGAACAATAAAGTCCTTGGGACTCAGTATTTCTCCACAACACGACAAGGTTACCGGCAGATGCTGGCATGGATGACCTCGTTTGGGACATTAAAGCGAATTGGTGTTGAGTGCACAGGTACCTATGGTTCCGGTTTGCTTCGTTATTTTCAGAACGCCGGGTTAGAAGTTCTTGAGGTGACTGCTCCAGACCGGATGGAGCGACGCAAACGGGGTAAAAGTGACACAATTGATGCTGAATGTGCCGCTCATGCAGCATTCTCAGGCATCAGGACAGTTACTCCCAAAACGCGTGATGGCATGATTGAGTCCCTGCGGGTATTAAAAACTTGCCGAAAAACAGCAATATCAGCCCGCAGAGTCGCTCTCCAGATTATCCATTCAAATATTATCTCTGCCCCGGATGAATTACGTGAACAGCTCAGAAATATGACGCGCATGCAGCTCATCAGGACCCTGGGTTCCTGGAGACCTGATGCCAGTGAATACCGCAATGTAACCAACGTTTATCGCATTTCATTAAAGTCCCTTGCCCGACGCTATCTCGAGTTACATGACGAAATCGCTGATCTGGATGTCATGATTGCGGCAATTGTCGACGAGTTGGCACCTGAGCTGATTAAACGTAATGCTATCGGATACGAAAGCGCTTCACAGTTGCTGATCACTGCCGGAGACAATCCTCAACGGTTAAGATCAGAATCAGGATTTGCGGCACTGTGTGGTGTCAGCCCGGTCCCCGTTTCTTCTGGAAAAACGAACCGTTACCGACTTAATCGTGGTGGAGATCGTGCTGCAAATAGTGCACTTCACATCATCGCCATCGGACGCTTACGAACTGACGCAAAAACAAAGGAATATGTCGCCAGGCGTGTAGCCGAAGGACATACAAAAATGGAAGCGATACGCTGTCTAAAGCGATATATCTCCCGCGAAGTTTACACGTTACTGCGCAATCAAAACAGGCGGATCAACAGTATCCCGATAACAGCTTGACTCTTAGAAGGGCGTCCAAGGCAGCCATTATACGAGCAGGCAGTTCCGGCAGTTACTGTGGCGATACCGGATCAGGCAGAGTATGAGTCGGCGTGGAAACTGCTGGGATAACAGCCCAATGGAGCGCTTCTTCAGGAGTCTGAAGAACGAATGGGTGCCGGCGACGGGCTATGTAAGCTTCAGCGATGCAGCTCACGCAATAACGGACTATATCGTTGGATATTACAGCGCACTAAGACCGCACGAATATAATGGTGGGTTACCGCCAAACGAATCAGAAAACCGATACTGGAAAAACTCTAACGCGGTGGCCAGTTTTTGTTGACCACTTCAGGTACCGCCGGTTCGACAGCTTCGCCCAGGTTAATCAGCTACTGGAGCAGTGGATGGCTGACGTTGCCGACAGGCGGGAACTTCGCCAGTTCAGGCAGACACCGGAACAGCGCTTCACGCAGGAACAGGAGCATCTGCAGCCGTTGCCGGATACGGACTTCGATACCAGCTACTTCGATATCCGTCATGTCTCCTGGGATGGCTATATCGAGGTTGGCGGAAACCGTTACAGCGTGCCGGAAAGCCTGTGTGGCCAGCCGGTATCAATACGGATCTCGCTGGATGATGAACTGCGGATCTACAGTAATGAGCAGCAGATGGCATCGCACCGTCTCTGTTCGGCTGCATCCGGCTGGCAGACCGTGCCGGAGCATCACGCCCCGCTCTGGCAGCAGGTCAGTCAGGTGGAACCCGAAATCTGATTTATTCAACAAAGCCGCACCAAATCATCACTCGAAGATATTCAGGCATGGTACATCCGCGGCAAGCCCCTAATTTGTACTGAGGGGCAAAGTGAAAAAAGTTACTTTTTGTTGAAACGACAGTTAGCAATAACCCCCCGCTTGCGGGGGCCATACCCACCAGGAGCAAACGCAGAAAGCCCGAGATACTTCTGCTGTACCGGGGGCTGGCGACATTTCAGGCAACACTCATAGTTGACATCCTCCCCGCCCTAAAGGGCGGGGAGGATGTCAATAATAGCAGACCACATCATGATGTCATTCTGACCGACAGATGCCAGAAGCAGAGGATCCATCCCATTTTATATCTACCTTATAACACTTAGAAAAACAACATTTTAAAAATGTTTATTGGAAACAATTTTATTTCCAATTGTAATGATAACCATTCTCATATTAATATGGCTACGTGATAATTAACTTTTGATGTACTCCGCATGTCTGACCGTGCCACTACCACAGCTTCCTTAACGTTCGAGTCGCTTTATGGCACCCATAACGGCTGGTTGAAAAGTTGGCTGACGCGCAAACTCCAGTCTGCTTTTGATGCAGATGACATTGCCCAGGACACTTTTTTGCGGGTAATGAGCAGCGAAACGCTCTCGACGATCCGCGATCCTCGCTCTTTCCTGTGCACTATCGCCAAACGCGTGATGGTGGACCTGTTTCGCCGAAACGCGCTGGAAAAAGCGTATCTGGAGATGCTGGCGCTTATGCCGGAGGGGGTAGCGCCTTCACCTGAGGAACGCGAAAGCCAGCTCGAGACCCTACAACTCGTCGACAGCATGCTGGACGGGCTAAACGGAAAAACACGTGAAGCGTTTCTGCTTTCGCAACTGGATGGCCTGACATACAGCGAGATTGCGCACAAACTCGGTGTTTCCGTCAGCTCCGTGAAAAAATACGTGGCGAAAGCCGTCGAGCACTGCCTGCTGTTTCGTCTGGAGCATGGGTTATGAATCCTTCGTTAACCGATTCCCGCCGTCAGGCGCTGCGTTCAGCTTCCCACTGGTATGCCGTGCTAAGCGGCGAGCGCGTCAGCCCACAACAGGAAGCGCGCTGGCAACAGTGGTATGAACAGGATCAGGATAACCAGTGGGCCTGGCAGCAGGTTGAAAACCTGCGCAACCAGCTTGGCGGTGTGCCTGGCGACGTTGCCAGCCGGGCGCTGCACGATACCCGCCTCACCCGCCGTCACGTGATGAAAGGATTACTGCTGTTGCTCGGCGCTGGCGGAGGCTGGCAACTCTGGCAGTCGGAAACCGGCGAAGGTCTGCGGGCAGATTACCGCACCGCCAAAGGCGCAGTCAGCCGTCAGCAACTGGAAGATGGCTCCCTGCTCACGCTGAATATCCAAAGCGCGGCGGATGTGCGTTATGATGCGCATCAGCGCACCGTCCGGCTCTGGTACGGTGAAATCGCCATTACTACCGCGAAAGATGCGCAGCAACGCCCCTTCCGCGTCCTGACCCGTCAGGGCCAACTCACCGCTTTAGGGACAGAATTTACCGTCCGCCAGCAGGATAATTTCACGCAGCTTGACGTGCAGCAGCACGCCGTGGAAGTGCTTCTCGCCAGTGCCCCCGCGCAAAAACGCATCGTGAACGCTGGTGAAAGCCTGCAGTTCAGCGCCTCTGAGTTTGGCGCAGTGAAACCGCTGGATGACGAGAGTACAAGCTGGACGAAGGGCATCCTGAGCTTCAGCGATAAACCGCTGGGTGAGGTGATAGCCACGCTAAGCCGTTACCGCAACGGCGTTCTGCGCTGCGATCCCGCCGTTGCCGGGCTGCGCCTGAGCGGGACGTTCCCGCTGAAAAATACCGATGCGATCCTGAACGTTATCGCTCAAACGCTTCCCGTTAAAATTCAGTCTATTACGCGGTACTGGATAAACATTTCACCGCTGTAAGAAAAATAATTCTCATTTCGATTGTCCTTTTTACCCTTCTCGTTCGACTCATAGCTGAACACAACAAAAATGATGATGGAGAAGGTATGACGCCGTTACGCGTTTTTCGTAAAACAACACCTTTGGTTAACGCCATTCGTCTGAGCCTGCTGCCGCTGGCCGGTCTCTCGTTTTCCGCTTTTGCTGCACAGGTTGATATCGCTCCGGGATCGCTCGACAAAGCGCTCAATCAGTATGCCGCACACAGCGGAATTACCCTCTCGGTTGACGCCAGCCTGACGCGCGGCAAGCAGAGCAACGGCCTGCACGGAGATTACGACGTCGAGAGCGGCCTGCAACAGCTGCTGGACGGCAGCGGACTGCAGGTAAAACCGCTGGGAAATAACAGCTGGACGCTGGAGACCGCGCCCGCGCCAAAAGAAGATGCCCTGACCGTGGTCGGCGACTGGCTGGGCGATGCGCGTGAAAACGACGTATTTGAACATGCTGGCGCGCGTGACGTGATCCGCCGTGAGGATTTCGCCAAAACCGGCGCAACCACCATGCGTGAGGTGCTTAACCGCATCCCTGGCGTCAGCGCGCCGGAAAACAACGGCACCGGCAGCCACGACCTGGCGATGAACTTTGGCATCCGGGGCCTGAACCCACGCCTCGCCAGCCGCTCGACCGTCCTGATGGACGGCATCCCCGTCCCCTTTGCCCCTTACGGTCAGCCGCAGCTTTCACTGGCTCCCGTTTCGCTCGGCAACATGGATGCCATTGACGTGGTGCGCGGTGGTGGTGCGGTGCGTTACGGACCGCAGAGCGTGGGCGGCGTGGTGAACTTTGTTACCCGCGCCATTCCGCAGGACTTTGGTATCGAGGCGGGGGTGGAAGGTCAGCTCAGCCCAACCTCTTCACAAAACAACCCGAAAGAGACGCACAACCTGATGGTGGGCGGCACAGCGGACAACGGTTTTGGCACCGCGCTGCTCTACTCCGGCACGCGCGGCAGTGACTGGCGCGAGCACAGCGCCACCCGCATCGACGACCTGATGCTGAAAAGCAAATATGCGCCGAATGAGGTGCACACCTTCAACAGCCTGCTGCAATATTACGATGGTGAAGCCGACATGCCCGGCGGCCTGTCCCGCGCGGATTACGATGCCGATCGCTGGCAATCCACCCGCCCGTATGACCGCTTCTGGGGCCGTCGCAAGCTGGCGAGCCTGGGCTACCAGTTCCAGCCGGACAGCCAGCATAAATTCAACATTCAGGGGTTCTACACCCAAACCCTGCGCAGCGGCTACCTGGAGCAAGGCAAACGCATCACCCTCTCGCCGCGTAACTACTGGGTGCGCGGTATTGAGCCACGCTACAGCCAGAGCTTTATGATCGGCCCTTCCGCGCACGAAGTGGGCGTGGGCTATCGCTATGTGAATGAATCAACGCATGAAATGCGTTACTACACCGCCACCAGCAGCGGGCAGTTGCCGTCCGGCTCAAGCCCTTACGACCGCGACACGCGTTCCGGCACCGAGGCGCACGCCTGGTATCTGGATGACAAAATCGACATCGGCAACTGGACCATCACGCCGGGTATGCGTTTCGAACATATCGAGTCATACCAGAACAACGCCATCAAAGGCACGCACGAAGAGGTGAGCTATAACGCACCGCTTCCGGCGTTGAACGTGCTCTATCACCTGACTGATAGCTGGAATCTTTATGCAAACACTGAAGGCTCGTTCGGCACCGTACAGTACAGCCAGATTGGCAAGGCTGTGCAAAGCGGCAATGTGGAACCGGAAAAAGCGCGAACCTGGGAACTCGGTACCCGCTACGACGACGGCGCGCTGACGGCGGAAATGGGGCTGTTCCTGATTAACTTTAACAATCAGTACGACTCCAACCAGACCAACGACACCGTCACTGCACGTGGCAAAACGCGCCATACCGGGCTGGAAACGCAGGCACGTTACGACCTGGGTACGCTAACGCCAACGCTTGATAACGTTTCCGTCTACGCCAGCTATGCGTATGTGAACGCGGAAATCCGCGAGAAAGGCGACACCTATGGCAATCAGGTGCCATTCTCCCCGAAACATAAAGGCACGCTGGGCGTGGACTACAAGCCGGGCAACTGGACGTTCAATCTGAACAGCGATTTCCAGTCCAGCCAGTTTGCGGATAACGCCAATACGGTGAAAGAGAGCGCCGACGGCAGTACCGGCCGCATTCCCGGCTTCATGCTCTGGGGCGCACGCGTGGCGTATGACTTTGGCCCGCAGATGGCAGATCTGAACCTGGCGTTCGGTGTGAAAAACATCTTCGACCAGGACTACTTCATCCGCTCTTATGACGACAACAACAAAGGCATCTACGCAGGCCAGCCGCGCACGCTGTATATGCAGGGGTCGTTGAAGTTCTGATGTGTTAACGCCCGGCTTGCCGGGCTTTTAGCTGGAATGTGACTATGTTGGCATTTATCCGTTTTCTTTTTGCAGGCCTGCTGCTGGTGATCGGCCACGCCTTTGCCGCCACGGTTCAGGACGAACACGGCACGTTTACACTCGATAAAACGCCACAACGGATTGTGGTGCTGGAACTCTCGTTCGCCGATGCGCTGGCCGCCGTGGACGTCAGCCCGATCGGTATTGCCGACGATAACGATGCAAAACGCATCCTGCCCGAAGTGCGTGCGCACCTGAAACCGTGGCAGTCCGTCGGAACGCGCGCGCAGCCGAGCCTGGAAGCCATTGCTGCCCTGAAACCAGACCTGATCATTGCCGACAGCAGTCGCCATGCGGGGATTTACACCGCCTTGCAGCAAATCGCGCCGGTTCTGCTGCTTAAGTCCCGCAACGAAACCTACGCTGAAAATTTGCACTCAGCGGCTATCATCGGCGAAGTGGTAGGTAAAAAACGAGAGATGCAGGCGCGTCTGGAACAACATAAAGAGAAGATGGCGCAGTGGGCCAGCCAGCTTCCCACAGGGACACGCGTGGCCTTTGGCACATCACGCGAACAGCTATTCAACCTGCATACCCAGGAGACCTGGACCGGCAGCGTGCTGGCTTCTCTGGGGCTGAACGTTCCCGCTGCGATGGCGGGCGCGTCCATGCCGTCCATCGGCCTGGAGCAACTGCTGGCGGTCAATCCTGCCTGGCTGCTGGTTGCCCACTATCGCGAAGAGAGCATTGTTAAACGCTGGCAACAAGATCCGCTCTGGCAGATATTAACCGCCGCGCAGAAGCAGCAGGTTGCTTCAGTCGACAGTAACGCCTGGGCGCGGATGCGCGGTATTTTTGCCGCAGAGCGTATTGCCGCTGACACGGTAAAAATCTTCCACCATCAGCCGCTTACCGATGTGAAATGACCGCGCTAAAACACCCGGTGCTGCTGTGGGGGCTTCCCGTTGCAGTACTTATTATTATTTTCTGGCTGAGTCTGTTTTGCTACTCGGCCATTCCTGTTTCCGGAGCAGACGCAATCCGCGCCCTGCTGCCTGGACACACGCCAACGCTACCAGAAGCGCTGGTGCAAAACCTTCGTTTGCCGCGAAGCCTGGTCGCCGTTCTGATCGGCGCAAGCCTGGCGCTCGCGGGCACGCTGCTGCAAACCCTGACCCACAACCCAATGGCCTCTCCTTCACTGCTCGGCATTAACAGCGGCGCGGCGCTGGCTATGGCGCTTACCAGCGCGCTGAGTCCGACGCCGGTTGCAGGCTATTCCCTGTCGTTCATCGCGGCATGCGGGGGCGGCGTGAGCTGGCTGCTGGTCATGACCGCAGGAGGCGGGTTTCGTCATACCCAGGACAGAAACAAACTGATCCTCGCGGGTATCGCGCTGTCGGCCTTTTGTATGGCCCTGACCCGCATCACCCTGCTGCTGGCCGAAGATCATGCTTACGGCATCTTTTACTGGCTGGCAGGCGGAGTGTCCCACGCCCACTGGCAGGATGTCTGGCAGCTCTTGCCGGTGGTGGTCACTGCAGTCCCTGTCGTGTTGCTGCTGGCGAATCAACTGAACCTGCTCAACGTCAGCGACAGTACCGCCCATACGCTGGGAGTGAACCTGCCGAGACTACGTTTGATCATCAATATGTTAGTGCTGCTTCTGGTTGGCGCGTGCGTCAGTGTGGCAGGTCCGGTGGCGTTTATCGGCCTGCTGGTGCCACATCTGGCGCGCTTCTGGGCAGGCTTCGATCAGCGCAACGTACTGCCGGTGAGCATGCTGCTGGGGGCCACGCTGATGCTGATGGCAGATGTACTCGCACGCGCGCTGGCCTTCCCCGGCGATCTGCCCGCAGGCGCAGTGCTGGCGCTGATTGGCAGTCCTTGCTTTGTCTGGCTGGTGAGGAGGCGAGGATGAAAATTGCGCTGGTCATTTTCATCACCCTTGCCCTGGCAGGCTGTGCGCTGTTATCACTCCATATGGGGGTGATCCCCGTGCCGTGGCGCGCGCTGCTGACCGACTGGCAGGACGGACGCGAGCATTATTATGTATTGATGGAGTACCGACTGCCGCGCTTGCTGCTGGCACTGTTTGTCGGTGCAGCCCTCGCCGTGGCGGGCGTGCTGGTACAGGGGATTGTGCGTAACCCGCTAGCATCACCGGATATTCTCGGCATTAACCATGCCGCCAGCCTTGCCTCTGTGGGAGCACTGCTTCTTATGCCATCACTATCCGTGATGGTGCTGCCGCTGCTGGCCTTTGCGGGCGGTATGGCGGGGTTGATCTTGCTGAAGATGCTGGCAAAGACCCACCAGCCGATGAAGCTGGCGCTCACCGGCGTGGCGCTTTCCGCCTGCTGGGCGAGCCTGACGGATTACCTGATGCTCCTGCACCCGCAGGATGTAAACAGTGCCCTGCTGTGGCTGACGGGTAGCTTATGGGGGCGCGACTGGCACTTTGTGAAGATTGCCGTGCCGTTGCTCATTCTGTTTTTGCCGCTGAGCCTGCGCTTTTGTCGCGATCTCGACCTGCTGGCGCTGGGCGATGCACGAGCAGCCACGCTCGGCGTGTCGGTTCAGCGCACCCGGTTCCAGGGGCTGATGCTGGCTGTCGCGATGACAGCAACCGGCGTAGCCGTCTGTGGCCCGATAAGTTTTATTGGTCTCGTCGTGCCGCACATGGTGCGCAGGATCGCCGGCGGGCGTCACCGCTGGCTGATGCCCGTTTCGGCCCTGACGGGCGCGTTGTTGCTGGTCATTGCCGATCTGCTGGCACGAATCATTCATCCGCCGCTGGAGCTTCCGGCAGGCGTGCTGACCGCCATTATCGGCGCACCGTGGTTTGTCTGGCTGCTTGTGAGAATGCGATAAATGAGATTACGTACTGAAAATCTGACCGTCAGCTATGGCGCACAAACCGTGCTGGATGGACTTTCTCTCGCCCTGCCTGCCGGAAAAATCACGGCCCTGCTCGGCCCTAACGGTTGCGGGAAATCGACGCTGTTGAACTGTTTTTCTCGCCTGTTAACACCAGACTCTGGCGAGATATTGCTTGATGAAAAACCCATAGCCGGTTTTTCCGCCCGCCAGCTGGCTCGCCGCCTGGCTTTACTGCCGCAACACCATTTATCCCCCGAGGGGATCACTGTACGGGAACTGGTTTCCTACGGCCGCAGCCCGTGGCTGTCGTTGTGGGGGCGACTCTCCGCGGAAGACAACGAGCGGGTCAACGTGGCAATGAGTCAGACCCGGACGCGCAATCTGGCTGACCGCAGGTTAACCCAGCTTTCCGGCGGCCAGCGCCAGCGTGCGTTTCTGGCGATGGTGCTGGCACAGGATACCCCACTCATTCTTCTTGATGAGCCTACGACCTACCTCGATATCAATCATCAGGTTGAACTGATGCGCCTGATGGTTGAACTCAAAAGGCAGGGGAAAACCGTAGTGACGGTACTCCACGATCTGAATCAGGCCAGCCGCTATTGCGATCATCTGGTGGTACTGGCAAGCGGTCGCGTGATGGCGCAAGGTGCTCCGGAAGCAGTGATGAAACCAGAGCTTCTAAAGACGGTGTTCAGCGTAGAAGCGGAAATCCATCCTGAACCGGTATCTGGCAGACCCATGTGTGTGGTGAAGTAGTCTGGCGAAGTCATAAGGATCATCACAGGACAGATAAAGGAAGTGATAACCACCTGCCAACAGGCACCAAAATCTGGCTGGTTGCCGGTATCACCGACATGCGCAACGGCTTCAATGGTCTCGCCGCAAAGGTGCAGACGATGCTGAAAGATGACCCGATGTCCGGCCATGTCTTCATCTTCCGGGGCCGCAGCGGCAGTAAAGTCAAACTGCTGTGGTCCACCGGCGACGGGCTGAGCCTGCTGACCAAACGGCTGGAACGCGGCCGCTTCGCCTGGCCCTCTGCCCGCGATGGCAAAGTGTTCCTGACCCCGGCGCAGCTGGCAATGCTTCTGGAAGGCATCGACTGGCGGCAGCCTAAAAGACTGCTTACGTCCCTGACCATGTTGTAGGCCTCTTTATCCTGGTTGTCGTTGAATAAGCCTGGTAAAATGCGGGCTTATGAACAACACCTCCCCCTGACGACATCCTTCTGCTGAAACAGCGCCTGTCCGAACAGGAAGCGCTGAACCGCGCCCTGCTGGAAAAGCAGGCCGACCGGGAGCGCGAAATAGACCATCTGCAGGCGCAGCTGGATAAGATTCGCCGGATGAACTTCGGCAGTCGTTCTGAATAAATCTCCCGCCGCATCGCGCAGATAGAAGCCGACCTGAACCGGCTTCAGACAGAAAGCGATACGCTGACGGGTCGGGTTGCCGATACGGGCCGGGCCCCGTATCGTTTTAACCCTGAATATTCATCGCAGATATTGTTTCGGGTTTTCCGGTATACCAGCCCTGAACTAGGTAACCGGGGCCAAGAGAACAGACGAATTCAAACTGTCCTGGCGTTTCCACCCCTTCAAACACCAGTGGTTTGCCAGTACCACGTAACCCTTTCACCACAGAAACAAGTAGCGCTCGCTTCACCGGGTCATCAATATTGGCAATAAAAATACGGTCTATTTTTATCTCATCGAAATCCAGTACCGTCAGCCATTCAATATGGGGGCCGCTTGGAAAACGGAATCTATGGTCACTCCCGTTTTTGCAACACCGATTTTGACGACAAGTTGGCTTGCTTGAATCTATCCGGCGTCTGAATGGGATTTTATTCCCGCGCCTTGATGAGTTCCGCGCCTGATGAACCTCCAGAAAATATACGGCTTCAATGAGCCTTTCCGTTTTACAGGTTCCTCAACAGGCCGGTGGGCCGTTAGTATCATCAATATCAGTATTCGCAAAACCAGATCAGTAATTCTTTAAACCGGTGTATTTCTGCCGTTATGCTACATAAGTTTGCTGTCGTGCCGTTAGGGCCCAGGCTATTCTGGCCAGCTTGTTTGCCAGAGCACAAGTGACGACAAAGTTGCTTTTCCGGCACAGTAAATCCCTGACCCAATCGGCCAATTTGCCAGACTGGTGTTCCAGTTTTTGTATGAATACCCTGGCACATTGAACCAACAAAGTTCGGATCTTTTTATTACCTCGCTTACTAATTCCCAGCAATGTCGTCCTACCTCCCGTACTGTACTGCCGAGGTACAAGCCCTGTTGCCGCCGCAAAGTCACGGCTGCTGGCGTACTGCTTCCCGTCGCCAATCTCAGTTGAAATAGTACTCGCTGTCAGTGTTCCGACGCAGGGAATGCTCAGCAAGCGCTGTCCAACCTCATCTTCGTCCAACTTTCGTTTCAACTGGGATTCCAAATCTTTAATCTGCTCAACAAGATAGTGATAATGCTGTTGTAATTTCAGCAATAACTGGCTGAGGTAAAGAGGCAAACTATTATCCTCAAGAATGGTACTCAGTCGGCTAATAACGGCAGCTCCTCGGGGAACGCTAATGCCAAATTCCAGCAGAAAAGCATGCATTTGATTGGTTGTTTTTACCTTATCCTGAACCAGGGATTCACGGACACGATGCAGAGCCCGCATTGCCTGCTGAGATTCCGTTCTGGGCTGCACAAAACGCATAGACGGACGCGATGCAGCTTCACAAATAGCTTCGGCGTCGACAAAGTCGTTTTTATTGCTTTTAACGAACGGGCGGACAAATTGTGGTGATATCAGCTTTGGGGAATGCCCCAACCCTTCCAACTTGCGTGCCATAAAGTGAGAACCGCCACAGGCTTCCATTGCGATGGTTGTAGCGGGGCATGTCGCCAAAAATTCGATCAACTTTGGCCGGGTAAATTTTTTACGGTAAACAGCCTTCCCGCGACGATCCTGGCAATGAATATGGAAAGAGTTTTTACCCAGATCGATACCAATGAGCGCAATGTTTTCCATGATAGTTCTCCGAATGAAAGCCTGTCCTCAGCATAGTACCGGGAAGGAGGGAGTGACCATCTCATTAAATATCCTACGTTAAGCCTGTTTTTTGAGCTGGCATGACGGGCAGCTATGAGCGAAGTATAGTCATTCGCCCTATCTCTTTTGTCGCACTTTCAACAAGGGGGTCGCTTGGAAAGCGGAACGAGGTCAGTCTCCGCCCGGACTGCTCAGCTCTTTAAACAGCAAAAGAGAGGCATCTTATGAGAAGGGATTGTTCAGTATGTCAGGGCAGACTGCTTTTTCATCGGCAGGTACTGAGGGTAAATGCTCAATTCCGGTACGATTCTTACTCTATAGCCAGACAGGGTAATGCTGTCAACCTGTTGATGACTATTTTAATCTGTAGTCATTCAATCCTTGTAACATCAGGATGATCCTGGTGTCAGTGAAAATACGAAATCAACACGTTGGTATCATTACCCACCTGTGAACTGACGTCGGCATTTTGAATCTCACTTCGGCGTGCCCCCTCCGAATGGCGCAAAACATTTCGTGGTATGGCATGATAGCACCCGAAGAGAGTCAATTCAGGGTGGTAAATGTGAAACCAGTAACGCTATACGATGTCGCAGAGTATGCCGGTGTCTCTTATCAGACCGTTTCCCGCGTGGTGAACCAGGCCAGCCACGTCTCTGCGAAAACGCGGGAAAAGGTGGAAGCGGCGATGGCGCAGCTGAACTACATTCCCAACCGCGTGGCACAACAACTGGCGGGCAAACAGTCGTTGCTGATTGGCGTTGCTACCTCCAGTCTGGCCCTGCACGCGCCGTCGCAAATTGTCGCGGCGATTAAATCTCGCGCCGATCAACTGGGTGCCAGCGTGGTGGTGTCGATGGTAGAACGAAGCAGCGTCGAAGCCTGTAAAGCGGCGGTACATAACCTTCTCGCGCAACGCGTCAGTGGTCTGATCATTAACTATCCGCTGGATGACGAGGATGCCATTGCTGTGGAAGCTGCCTGCGCTAATGTTCCGGCCCTATTTCTTGATGTCTCTGACCAGACTCCCATCAACAGTATTATTTTTTCCATGAAGACGGTACGCGACTGGGCGTGGAGCATCTGGTCGCATTGGGTCACCAGCAAATCGCGCTGTTAGCGGGCCCATTAAGTTCTGTCTCGGCGCGTCTGCGTCTGGCGGGCTGGCATAAATATCTCACTCGCAATCAAATTCAGCCGATAGCGGAACGGGAAGGCGACTGGAGTGCCATGTCCGGTTTTCAACAAACCATGCAAATGCTGAATGAGGGCATCGTTCCCACTGCGATGCTGGTTGCCAACGATCAGATGGCGCTGGGCGTAATGCGCGCCATTACCGAGTCCGGGCTGCGCGTTGGTGCGGATATCTCGGTAGTGGGATACGACGATACCGAAGACAGCTCGTGTTATATCCCGCCGTTAACCACCATCAAACAGGATTTTCGCCTGCTGGGGAAAACCAGCGTGGACCGCTTGCTGAAACTCTCTCAGGGCCAGGCGGTGAAGAGCAATCAGCTGTTGCCCGTCTCACTGGTGAAAAGAAAAACCACCCTGGCGCCCAATAAGCAAACCACCTCTCCCCGCACGTTGGCCGATTCCTTAATGCAGCTGGCACGACAAGTTTCCCGACTTGAAAGCGGGCAGTGAGCGCAACGCAATTACTGTGAGTCAGCTCACTTATTAGGCACCCCAGGCTTTACACTCTATGTGTCTGGCTCGTATGTTACCGATAACAATTCACACAGGATACAACTATGACAATGATTACGGATTCACTGGCCGTCGTATTACAACGTCGTGACTGGGAAAACCCTGGCGTTACCCAACTTAATCGCCTTGCGGCACATCCCCCTTTCGCCAGCTGGCGTAATAGCGAAGAGGCTCGCACCGATCGCCCTTCCCAAGAGTCGCGCAGCCTGAATGGTGAATGGCGCTTTGCCTGGTTTCCGGCACCAGAAGCGGTACCAGAAAGCTGGCTGGAGCGCGATCTTCCTGACGCCGATACTGTCATCGTCCCCTCAAACTGGCAGATGCACGGTTACGATGCGCCTATCTACACCAACGTGACCTATCCCATTGCGGTCAATCCGCCGTATGTTCCCACGGAGAATCCGACAGGTTGTTACTCGCTCACATTTAATGTTGATGAAAGCTGGCTACAGGAAGGCCAGACGCGAATTATTTTTGATGGTGTTAACTCGGCGTTTCATTTGTGGTGCAACGGGCGCTGGGTCGGTTACGGACAGGACAGTCGTTTGCCGTCTGAATTTGACCTGAGCGCATTTTTACACGCCGGAGAAAACCGCCTCGCGGTGATGGTGCTGCGCTGGAGTGACGGCAGTTATCTGGAAGATCAGGATATGTGGCGGATGAGCGGCATTTTCCGTGACGTCTCGTTGCTGCATAAACCGAGCACGCAAATCAGCGATTTCCATGTAGCCACTCACTTTAATGATGATTTCAGCCGCGCTGTACTGGAGGCAGACGTTCAGATGTACGGCGAGCTGCGCGATGAGCTGCGGGTGACGGTTTCTTTGTGGCAGGGTGAAACACAGGTCGCCAGCGGCACCGCGCCTTTCGGCGGTGAAATTATCGATGAGCGTGGCGGTTATGCCAATCGCGTCACGCTACGTCTGAACGTCGAAAACCCGAAACTGTGGAGCGCCGAAATCCCGAATCTCTACCGTGCGGTGATTGAACTGCACACCGCCGACGGCACGCTGATTGAAGCAGAAGCCTGCGATGTCGGTTTCCGCGAGGTGCGGATTGAAAATGGTCTGCTGCTGCTGAACGGCAAGCCGTTGCTGATTCGCGGCGTTAACCGTCACGAGCATCATCCTCTGCATGGTCAGGTCATGGATGAGCAGACGATGGTGCAGGATATCCTGCTGATGAAGCAGAACAACTTTAACGCCGTGCGCTGTTCGCATTATCCGAACCATCCGCTGTGGTACACGCTGTGCGACCACTACGGCCTGTATGTGGTGGATGAAGCCAACATTGAAACCCACGGCATGGTGCCAATGAATCGTCTGACCGATGATCCGCGCTGGCTACCCGCGATGAGCGAACGCGTAACGCGAATGGTGCAGCGCGATCGTAATCACCCGAGTGTGATCATCTGGTCGCTGGGGAATGAATCAGGCCACGGTGCTAATCACGATGCGCTCTATCGCTGGATTAAATCTGTCGATCCTTCCCGCCCGGTACAGTATGAAGGCGGCGGAGCCGACACCTCCGCAACCGATATTATTTGCCCGATGTACGCGCGTGTGGATGAAGACCAGCCCTTCCCGGCTGTGCCGAAATGGTCCATCAAAAAATGGCTTTCGCTGCCTGGAGAACTGCGTCCGCTGATCCTTTGCGAATATGCCCACGCAATGGGTAACAGTCTTGGTGGCTTCGCTAAATACTGGCAGGCGTTTCGTCAGTACCCCCGTTTACAGGGCGGCTTCGTCTGGGACTGGGTCGATCAATCGCTGATTAAATATGATGAAAACGGCAACCCGTGGTCGGCTTACGGCGGTGATTTTGGCGATACGCCGAACGATCGCCAGTTCTGCATGAACGGTCTGGTCTTTGCCGACCGCACGCCGCATCCAGCGCTGACAGAAGCAAAACACCAGCAGCAGTTTTTCCAGTTCCGTTTATCCGGGCAAACCATCGAAGTGACCAGCGAATACCTGTTCCGTCATAGCGATAACGAGCTCCTGCGCTGGATGGTGGCGCTGGATGGCAAGCTGCTGACAAGCGGTGAAGTGCCTCTGGATGTCGCTCCACAAGGAAAACAGTTGATTGAACTGCCTGAACTACCGCAGCCGGAGAGCACCGGGCAACTCTGGCTAACGGTTCACGTAGTGCAACCGAACGCGACCACATGGTCAGCAGCCGGGCACATCAGCGCCTGGCAGCAGTGGCGTCTGGCGGAAAACCTCAGCGTGACACAACCCTCCGCGCCCCACGCCATCCCGCAACTGACCACCAGCGAAACGGATTTTTGCATCGAACTTGGTAATAAGCGTTGGCAATTTAACCGCCAGTCAGGCTTTCTTTCACAGATGTGGATTGGCGATGAAAAACAACTGCTGACGCCGCTGCGCGATCAGTTCACCCGTGCACCGCTGGATAATGACATTGGCCGCATTGACCCTAACGCCTGGGTCGAACGCTGGAAGGCGGCGGGCCATTACCAGGCCGAAGCAGCGTTGTTGCAGTGCACGGCAGATACGCTTGCCGACGCGGTGCTGATTACCACGGTCCACGCGTGGCAGCATCAGGGGAAAACCTTATTTATCAGCCGGAAAACCTACCGGATTGATGGAAGTGGTCAAATGGCGATTACCGTTGATGTTGAAGTGGCGAGCAATACGCCACATCCGGCGCGGATTGGCCTGACCTGCCAGCTGGCGCAGGTAGCAGAGCGGGTAAACTGGCTCGGATTAGGGCCGCAAGAAAATTATCCCGACCGTCTTACTGCGGCCTGTTTTGACCGCTGGGACTTGCCATTGTCAGACATGTATACTCCGTACGTTTTCCCGAGCGAAAACGGTCTGCGCTGCGGGACGCGCGAATTGAGTTATGGCCCACACCAGTGGCGCGGCGACTTCCAGTTCAACATCAGCCGCTACAGCCAACAACAACTGATGGAAACCAGTCATCGCCATCTGCTGCACGCGGAAGAAGGCACATGGCTGAATATCGACGGTTTCCATATGGGAATTGGTGGCGACGACTCCTGGTGCTCGTCAGTGTCGGCGGAATTCCAGCTGAGCGCCGGTCGCTACCATTACCAGTTGCTCTGGTGTCAAAAATAATAATAACCGGGCAGACCATGTCTGCCCGTATTTTGCGTAAGGAAATCCATTATGTACTATTTAAAAAACACAAACTTTTGGATGTTCGGTTTATTCTTTTTCTTTTACTTTTTTATCAAGGGATCCTACTTCCCGTTTTTCCCGATTTGGCTACATGACATCAACCATATCAGCAAAAGTGATACGGGTATTATTTTTGCCGCTATTTCTCTGTTCTCGCTATTATTCCAACCGCTGTTTGGTCTGATTTCTGACAAACTCGGACTGCGAAAATACCTGCTGTGGATTATTACCGGCATGTTAGTGATGTTTGCGCCGTTCTTTATTTTTATCTTCGGGCCACTGTTACAATACAACATTTTAGTAGGAGCGATTGTTGGTGGTATTTATCTTGGCTTTTGTTTTACCGCCGGTGCGCCAGCAGTAGAGGTATTTATCGAGAAAGTCAGCCGTCGCAGTAATTTCGAATTTGGTCGCGCGCGGATGTTTGGCTGTGTTGGCTGGGCGCTGTGTGCCTCGATTGTCGGCATCATGTTCACCATCAATAATCAGTTTGTTTTCTGGCTGGGTTCTGGCTGTGCACTCCTCCTCGCCGTTTTACTCTTTTTCGCCAAAACGGATGCGCCCTCTTCTGCCACGGTTGCCAATGCGGTAGGTGCCAACCATTCGGCATTTAGCCTTAAGCTGGCGCTGGAACTGTTCAGACAGCCAAAACTGTGGTTTTTGTCACTGTATGTTATTGGCGTTTCCTGCACCTACGATGTTTTTGACCAACAGTTTGCTAATTTCTTTACTTCGTTCTTTGCTACCGGTGAACAGGGTACGCGGGTATTTGGCTACGTAACGACAATGGGCGAATTACTTAACGCCTCGATTATGTTTTTTGCGCCACTGATCATTAATCGCATCGGTGGGAAAAACGCCCTGCTGCTGGCTGGCACTATTATGTCAGTACGTATTATTGGCTCATCGTTCGCTACCTCAGCACTGGAAGTGGTTATTCTGAAAACGCTGCATATGTTTGAAGTACCGTTCCTGCTGGTGGGCAGCTTTAAATATATTACCAGCCAGTTTGAAGTGCGTTTTTCAGCGACGATTTATCTGGTCTGTTTCTGCTTCTTTAAGCAACTGACGATGATTTTTATGTCTATTCTGGCGGGCAATATGTATGAAAGCATCGGTTTCCAGGGCGCTTACCTGGTGCTGGGTCTGGTGGCGCTGGGCTTCACCTTAATTTCCGTGTTCACGCTTAGCGGCCCCGACCCACTTTCCCTGCTGCGTCGCCAGGTGAATGAAGTCGCTTAAGAAATTAATGTCGGATACGGCGCGAGCGCCTTATCCGACCAACTTATCAGGACGGAATGTTAAAAATGAACATGTCGATGACAGAAAAAATAAAAGCAGGCAAGCTATTTACCGATATGTGCGAAGGCTTACCTGAAAAAAGACTTCGTGGGAAAACATTAATGTATGAGTTCAATCACTCGCATCCATCAGAAGTTGAAAAAAGGGTAATGACTCCAACTTATTGATAGTGTTTTATGTTCAGATAATGCCCGATGACTTTGTCATGCAGCTCCACCGATTTTGAGAGCGACAGCGACTTCCGTCCCAGCCGTGCCAGGTGCTGCCTCAGATTCAGGTTATGCCGCTCAATTCGCTGCGTATATCGCTTGCTGATTACGTGCAGCTTTCCCTTCAGGCGGGATTCATACAGCGGCCAGCCATCCGTCATCCATATCACCACGTCAAAGGGTGACAGCAGGCTCATAAGACGCCCCAGCGTCGCCATAGTGCGTTCACCGAATACGTGCGCAAACCGTCTTCCGGAGCCTGTCATACGCGTAAAACAGCCAGCGCTGGCGCGATTTAGCCCCGACGTATCCCCACTGTTCGTCCATTTCCGCGCAGACGATGACGTCACTGCCCGGCTGTATGCGCGAGGTTACCGACTGCGGCCTGAGTTTTTTAAGTGACGTAAAATCGTGTTGAGGCCAACGCCCATAATGCGGGCGGTTGCCCGGCATCCAACACCATTCATGGCCATATCAATGATTTTCTGGTGCGTACCGGGTTGAGAAGCGGTGTAAGTGAACTGCAGTTGCCATGTTTTACGGCAGTGAGAGCAGAGATAGCGCTAATGTCCGGCAGTGCTTTTGCTGTTACGCACCACCCCGTCAGTAGCTGAACAGGAGGGACAGCTGATAGAAACAGAAGCCACTGGAGCACCTCAAAAACACCATCATACACTAAATCAGTAAGTTGGCAGCATCACCGAATGCCTGAATGAGCACTGGTTCAGCGATATCGTTCACGCAAGGAAAATCATTAATGACAGGCGGCAGGATTATAACGAGTGTCGTCCACATTCAGCACTGAATTATCAGACGCCATCAGAGTTTGCAGCACGGTGGCGAAATGGAAAATGTGAAGGTAAACAAACCGACCTTACTAACTGACGGTTGTATCTAATCCTGGGGGCAGGTCACGCGTACCGGTCACGGCCCACAAATGCTCGTGAAGAAAAAGACCAATCCTAGTTCCTCAGTGATTGGTCGTCTACGTGATCAGTCGGAGATTCGTGGAGTTGAAGTAGCCCTGAAGAGAAGGTCTTTCTTGCAGGATTAATGCCTGGCAATAAACCGTTCTTCCGCTATCCGTAAGGTCGGCTTATTCGACCACATGTCATCAATTGATTCAGAAACTGGTGACTTTCCAGTGATACTCAGACGCGACTTCACTGGCGATTTTTATTTTGTCTTCCGCTGGTTGATGAAGTGCAAAGGCAATTTTGTCGACTAAAGCGCTCATCGTTTGTTTAGATTGTTCCGCAAAATCGGGGTCGACGGCCTGGTCGTCATATCTGAGAACGTATGACCGTGCTGCCACGCCGATTAAGAAATAAACCGCGGCATTTTCCTTATCTGCGTTCATTAACTCGAAGGTCTCGTTGTACAGCCCGCGGAAAGCATCAGTTCCCGTACCTGCTCCAGCAAATCGTTCTTTGATCTCATCAAACGTCATAGTGCCTCCAGTACCTCAATTTCAATCATTTCTACATACCTGTTTACAACGTTTTCTGAAATAGATTCAGAGCACATGTCTTAGCAGATATCCTTTAACAGTTTTCTCAATAGATCGGCCCCCTCTCGTCCCTTATGGGCTTTTCTCCATAATCTGATCATCAGATCTTCATGTTTTTTTACCGCTTCTGGCGCATAGGTTACAGTACCTATGCCATTGTAAACATTTGGCATTTCCCCCAATCTGAAGGGACTTGTTACCATCACGCTGTGCGAGGGGCCTGACAATACCTGAAACGATGAAGACGGCATGGCCTCATCAATGATGCCAATCTGGATATCCAGTGGCTCACTTTCCATCAGATCGGCCAGCTTTATCACTTCATGGCGTGCCGCTTTTACCCGTTGTGAATAGATATCTTCTGGTAAATCAAGTCGCCCTACCATACCTGTGTGAATAAATCGCTCCAGTTCACGTAACCCAACTAAGCTGATGATGTGGGGTTTACGTTGCTCAAAGTAAGTACGGCGTTCAATCAGAATACTAATGATCGCATCAATATTCTTTTCGTCAGCCTCACCATGACTTTTACTGGTTTTGCTCTCTTTTAACATTTTCCTGAGGACGTCGAGATAACTGTCCGACGTCAGCAGCAATGAAACAGGTTCGAAGTGGGCTAAAATTCTGTCGCTCACGCTTTCCAACTGGCGCATTCTTTCAAACAACCCCAGCGCCGTGGGGTAGTATTCCGATTCCACCCCCAACAGTGATGCCAAAGACGTTTCCAGAACCTGAGCCAGTCGATCCAGCGTCTCAATTTTGACAATATCCCCCCGTTCAATACGGTAGATCACCGCCCGGGAAACACCCAACTGTTCCGCAACGTCTTCAGCCTGGAGCGATGCGCCAATCCGGTATGCTTTGAGACGCTCGCCTATCGCAACATAATCAATCGATGAATTCCAGTTATCAGCCATTTTGTTTTAATTCATGTCAGTAGTATCAAAATAGAGAATACAGACCCTTTCAGGAATAACAACTCCCTGCTCGATAAAAGGGTCCACTGACTGGTCAGAATCAGCAAAAATAACCGTCCTCTAACGTCACTGCCTGCAGGAGCATCTTCCCCGCAGAGTGGCGTTTATTCGTTGCCGACCAGACGCCAGTTTAAGGAGACCTCGCCGGGAAATGGGTCTATCTGAACATGCTCAGTCACTACCAGCGGTTCAGGCAGAATCAACGGTTGTCGCGCTAAGGTGACCGTCCCCGTGTTTAACGGCAGTCCGTAAAACCTTGCCCCATATTCACTGACGAAGGCTTGCAGATGTGGCAGTGCACCCGCCGCTTCAAACGCCGTGGCATAACATTCGAGTGCTGATGGAGCATTGAAAATACCGGCACAACCACAAGCGGCTAGTTTGGCCGTACGAGGATGAGGGGCGGAATCCGTGCCGGCAAAAAAACGACGGTCACCAGAGGTTGCGGCCTTCAACAACGACTGACGGTGATACTCTCTTTTCAAGACCGGCAGACAGTAATAGTGGGGCCGAATCCCCCCGTTAAACAGCACATTGCGGTTGAAAAGCAGGTGCTGAGGCGTGATAGTTGCCGCAGTCAGGCCATCCTCTTGCTCTTGTATGTAGCGAACAGCATCCTGGGTGGTAATATGCTCAAGCACTATTTTTAACTGTGGATAATTGCACCGTAGTTCCATCACCGTATCTTCAATAAAAACGCGTTCCCGGTCAAAAATGTCCACGTCCGGGCGAGTGCTCTCACCGTGGATGAGAAGTGGGATCCCCAACGCCTGAAGTATATCGAGACAGCCGCGTATTCTACTAACAGACGTGACACCGTATTCTGCATGGGTCGTCGCCCCTGCGGGATACCATTTCACGGCGGTCAGAATGCCCTTCTGATGCCCGACACGTATGACTTCCGGCAGAGTGTCATCGCAGAGATATAGCGTCATCAAAGGCGTAAAATCATGGCCTTGCGGCACCGCGGCAAGGATGATTTCGCGATAGGCTTCCATTGCAGCCACTGTTGTGACAGGCGGATTCAGGTTAGGCATAACCACCGCACGGGCAAACTGCTTTGTAGTAAAGGGCAGAACAGCCTTTAGTATTTCACCGTCACGTAGATGGAGGTGAAAATCGTCAGGCCGTCGCAACGTCAATAATCCGTTTTTCTCTGCTGATACAGGAGTTTTGTTCATTTCCACTCCTCAAGCGTCTGCTGAATGACTCCGACACCCAGCAGAAAATCGTCCATTTCCATTGCCTCATGCGGATTGTGCGACCCGTTCTGATTCCGGACAAACACCATGCCGCTCGGGATCCCCTGGCGAGCAAAAATTGCGGAGTCATGGCCCGCGCCGCTGGCTAATTCCAGGTGATTGACTGCCAGCGCCTCACAGCTATGTTTGAGGGCGGCAAACACGGAATGGTCTAACGTAGCGGGCTCCGTGAGTACCGGGCTGTCAAACCTGAATGTCACGCCTCGCGCCTCACTCACTTGATGTGCCGTAGCCATAATCTCCTCAGCAAACGCAGTCAGGGTGTAGGAATTAAGACTTCGCGCCTCGAGGCTGAAACTGACATGCCCTGAAATTCGGGTCACCGCATGTTCTTGCACATCGGTCTGAAAGATCCCGGACGTGACAACAAGGTCGTCCCCCGCAGATAACCGTGACTGCCAGCGTGCATCCAGACGCATAATTAAGTCGGAGACGCCGCAGACCGCATCGTGGCGAAGATCGCGAGGAACGGTGCCTGAATGCTGGGCATCCCCAAAACAGTGAATAGTGTTAAAGCGGACATTCCCCCGAATCCCGTTGACCACGGCAAGCGGCAGCGATTTTTCAACCAGTACCGGCCCCTGCTCGATATGTAACTCAAGCCAGGCGAGAATATTTTTTGTCTCAACCAACGGTTGCTGGGCGCAGATAGCCTCGATATCAGCGCCCAGCTTTCCAAGGCTGTTGCCAAGCGTCTCACCACTGATTCGCTGCTGACGTTGTAGATCTTCCGCCGTTAAGCGGCCAAATATCGCACTGGATCCCATATAAGCCCGACCATACCAGGCACTTTCTTCCCCTCGAAAGGCCGCCACTTTAACCGGCACAGGCAGCCGGCGGTTCTCTCGCTGGCTGGCAACCAGAATCAGCAGTCCAGCAATAACGCCCGCAAGACCATCGAAATTTCCCCCCTGAGGGACAGAATCGATGTGAGAGCCGATCCAGACTGCAGGAGTATCCTCATTGACGCCCTTCTGACTGAAAATCAGATTAGCGGCACGATCGATGTGGACGCTCAGCCCTTCTTCTCTGGCGAACCGGCTAAGATAATCTGCTACGGCCGTCTCGCCTGGCCCGTAACTTTGCCGAGTGACGCCCACACCATCGAAGCTCAGCTGGTAAATATCTGAGAATAAATTCGTTGCTAACTGTCGGTAATCAGAAATAAACATTTCAGCTCATTAACCTTTCATTGACGCCCTGGAGGCTCACTGCGCAAATTCATACCAGCGGGAGGCGAGTTGTTCATCAATATTGACCTGACCGATGATGTCGCGGACGCGGCTGATGCGGTGTTCGGTGCAATAATCCTCAATGCCATGAATGATTTTCTGCATTATCCCCGGATCGATAAAAGATGCAGTTCCCACCTGGACTGCCGTGGCGCCAGCCAACATGAATTCAATCGCATCGTCGGCGCAGGCGATCCCCCCGCAGCCAATGACCGGGATCTTCAAAGCGCGATAACACTGATGAACCATGCGCAGTGCGACAGGCTTTATCGCCGGCCCCGATAATCCCCCCATCACATTCCCAAGACGGGGTCTGCGAGTGTGGATATCAATTGCCATAGCTAACATCGTATTCCCCATCACCACCGCGTCGGCTCCTGCAGCTTCTGCGGCCAGCGCGATGTCAACCACGTTACCGGCGTTCGGGGTGAGTTTGGCCCAAAGCGGAAAATCACTTTTCCGTCGGATAGTGCTGATGACGTCAAAGGTTGTGTCTGGAGACATGGCAAAGGCCATTCCGTCTGCTTCGAGGTTGGGGCAGGAGATGTTCACTTCAATTGCCGCAACCGAAGGTAGCGCCATCTCAGCGACTGCGCTGGCAAATGATTCTGAGGTGTCGGCGGAAATAGACACGATCAGCGGTGTGGAAAAGGCCGAATAGGCAGGAATGATCTGCGACCGGTGATATTCAAGCCCCTGACTGGGAATGCCGATCGCATTCATCATGCCACCCCGAGTCTCACAGACACGAGGTACAGGGTTACCCGGGCGTGATATCGGGGAAACGCTCTTCAACACCATTGCACCCAGTTGGTTAAAATCGAGCGCTTCACTGTACTCAATAGCAAAACAGCCGGAAGCAGGCATCACAGGATTTTTGAGCGCCAGTGCGCCGAGGCTCACATTAAGTTCAGGCAAACTCCACCTCCCCGACAACAGAACGAATAGGAAAGACGGGGCCTTCACGGCAGACACGCAGAAATTCAATCCGTCCGTTCTGCTGGATCGGCCTCACGCAAGAGAGACAAACGCCCATTCCACACGCCATGCGTTGTTCAAGCGCGACCTCGCCTCCAGTATCAGGGAACACCTCCAGGATGGACTGAAGCAGGCGAAGTATACGGTGTGAGCCGCAGGTATAAATCATGTCGTGGTGATGCTTGCCAAGAATATCATGCAGTAACTTATCCAGCGCACTCATTGCCGAGGTGCCATCGCTGTCATAAAGGCAATGAACATCAGCATCGATGCCGCGCAGGAACGCATTACGCATCAGGTCTTCCGGCGTTCGTGCCGACATAACAATGGTGAGAACGATACCGGCACGAGCAGCTTGCTGCAGCAAAGGAGCCATAGTGGCAAGGCCCACACCACGTGCAACCACCATAACCCGACGGAATTCAGGCTTTAGAGTGAAGGTATTACCGAGCGGCCCGACAATATCCATCTCACTACCTTCAGGCAACTCAGCCAGCCCTTGTGTCCCCGCCCCTGCGACATTGTACAAAAACTCGATGGTTCCAGGCGCAGGCCCGGTACCGTAAACGCTCATGGGCCTGAGCAGGAAAGGATGTAACGACTTCACATTGGGGCATTTAAGCATATAAAACTGCCCAGGCAGGGTCGCGCTATGGAGATCCACCGCTGCGGAGAGGCGCAAATATTTATAGCGTTTGTTAACCCAGCGATGCTCTGACACCAGGCAGCGATGTGACGCTACCTGGCGGGCATGACGATTGAAACAGCTTGTGTCACCCATTATGAATACCCATCTACGTGGTGAATAGAACGATTGTGAGTATTATATATGACACAAGTATCAAAATAGATACAAGTGTATTTTTTTATACGTCCTCAATGACGGCATCAAGATCTGAAATCGGTTCTTTTCGGCAGTCATCCGAATATAAAATAACAAATAAATTCATACAGTTACTTAAAAACAAAATTCTTAAATCTCTTCGAGACCAGGCATCCTCCCTTTATTTCATCTCATTATTGGCATTAAAATTGCTACACACCAGTATCAAAAACGATATTTATATCATAATTAACCGCAAGTGCACCATGATGAAGCAATTCCTAATTTTGTGTGCACCAAAATGGTCTTAAGGAGCGTAATAGTGGATTCAATGAATAATGTTCGTTCGTCGGAGGGATGCGGAACGGCTTCCTCAGAGGAAATTACCGGTTACAGCTGGAAAGCGCTGCTTGGCTCGGCGATCGGTTATGCAATGGATGGTTTTGACCTGCTGATCCTGGGGTTCATGCTGCATGCTATTTCAGCAGATCTTAACCTGACCCCTACACAATCAGGTTCCCTGGTAACATGGACGCTGATTGGCGCTGTTGCGGGAGGCATTATTTTTGGCGCTCTGAGCGATCGCTATGGCCGCGTCCGCGTTCTGACCTGGACAATTGTGCTATTTGCTACCTTTACCGGATTATGCGCTTTTGCCACCGGTTACTGGGACCTACTGATTTACCGCACCATTGCAGGGATCGGCCTTGGTGGCGAGTTCGGCATCGGGATGGCGCTGGCTGCCGAAGCATGGCCAGCACGTCACCGCTCACGCGTTTCGTCATATGTTGCGTTAGGCTGGCAGGCCGGCGTCCTGCTTGCCGCCGTGCTTACGCCGATGCTCCTGCCGTTTATCGGTTGGCGCGGCATGTTCATTGTGGGTGTAATTCCGGCATTGATTGCCTGGTTTATCCGCCACCGTCTGCATGAGCCTGATGTTTTTGTTAACCAGAGCGCTGCAGAAAAAACCTCCATGCTTGAGTCGTTCCGTTTACTGGTAAAAGACAAGGCAACGACCAAAATTAGCGCAGGGATTGCGATCCTGACCTCAGTCCAGAACCTGGGCTATTACGGGATAATGATCTGGATGCCAGCCTATCTCGCCAAACAGCTGGGTTTTGGTCTGACAAAATCGGCAATGTGGACCACGGTCACTATACTCGGGATGATGGCGGGGATTTGGGTTTTTGGCCAGCTTGCCGACCGTATCGGAAGAAAACCTGCTTTTATTCTTTTCCAGGCCGGTGCTGCGGTATCTATTGTGTTTTATGCACAGCTTACCGATCCTTTAACTATGTTATGGGCCGGCGCTCTTCTGGGGATGTTTGTTAACGGCATGCTTGGCGGATATGGGGCGTTGATTTCTGAAGCATATCCTACCGCTGCCCGTGCAACCGCCCAAAACGTATTATTTAATATTGGCCGAGGTGTTGGTGGATTTGGCCCGGTGCTGATCGGTGCGATTGCCGCAATGTACTCTTTCCATCTGGCGATTGCCCTTCTGGCATCGATTTATGTTATCGATATTATTGCCACGATATTCCTTATCCCTGAGTTGAAAGGTAAGGAACTGGATTAATTAATAAACCTTTATATTTCTGAATAACGATAACGCCCCGTATGATTTATATCATGGAATTACGGGGCCACAGTATTCCACTCACGAAATAGTTATTAACAGAAAAACATCTGCGCTTAGCCATCCTTATGGCGGCATGTTTTTGCAATTAATTAACTGTATGGTTTTCTCAGGATATGACTCAATTTAAAAAACATCATCAGGAGTGATAAATGCGCTATAAAATGATATCGGCAGCTGTATTTTTTTCTATATATATGCAGGGAGCGGTTGCGGATCCTGTTGACAGTAATGCGTGCTCAACAACTAATAGCCAGAGCCTGATTCAGGCTATTGGTTGTGGCAGTATTCACGGCAGCGCCCGACTGTTTTCTTACTCAACCCACAACGCCTATTTCGCACGTGGACTCAATCAGGACTCCACCACTCTTGGCGGATATATCACGTATACCACAGCACCTTTTTATGGTTTTCAGGCTGCCGTGGGAGTAGAAGGACAAACCAACCTGCTGGCAGGCTCGGACTCGGTCGCTGAACTGGCCCATGACAGTGGGGGCGTTGATGAAGCTTACCTCAAATGGCGCCAGGGACTGTTGTCGATCACCGCCGGTAACCAGCATCTTAACTTGCCTTTCCTCGGCGACTATTCCAATGCCCGGGTACTACCTTACCTTTATCGTGCAGTTGACGTGAAGTATGGTAATGACACTGATTTTATCCGCGTGACACGGGTTTTCAGTTATAAAAGTTATGCTGATTCAACATTCACCCGCACATCACGTCTGGCTCAGGACAATACCTTCAGCGGAAAAACTGATGGCCTGATCGCGCTGGGGCTCGCGAAAAAACGCGATCTTGGTCAACGCTACTTCACTTCTCAGCTATGGGGTGAGAAATACGCCGATATTACCAATATTGTCTGGGCTGAAGTGCATTACGTAGCCCCTGATATTCTGTGGAAACCAGATCTGGGGATACAGGGATTTTATGGCAAAAATACCGGTGACAGTGTGCTAGGAAAAATTGAGAACCGCACGCTCGGGATGCAACTGGTCGTTTACCCGCTGAACACTCTCAGTTGGCAGGTGGGCTACGATAAAATATTTCCCGAAGCCGACGCTTACAAGAATGGCGCGTTGGTTACGCCTTATGCCTACAAAACCTCTTCCGACCCTTATTTTGCAAAACCCTATTTCACCAGCACCCCGATGACCGGTGCCGGAAATGCTTTTTCGACGCAACTTACATGGTCTTATTCTGATAAATGGACGCTAGGATCTCGTTATTCCTTTCTGGATGTCAAACCCGCGAAAGATGCCAAAAGCATCAACCAGTCTGAATATCTGCTATTTGCACGTTATAACTTTGGCAATGAGTTGAAGGGGCTGAGTATTTCAGATTACTTCGGCATCCAGACATCGCCATTATATGAGCGCGAGTTTATTCAAAATAGAGTGCAATTAGCATATGATTTTTGATTAATAATAACTGTAGCATACGTTGCGTTTTTAAGCACATCAAACACCAATAAGCTTCTGGAACTTTTATACACTCAAATTCCAATATTGTATTTTGGAGTACGTATGCCATTAAAATCTGACAGAGCCATTCGGATGTACTGATACAGTATATTTATACACTTGCCATATTTACCATATCTTTTGCCGCCTTCTGGCGGCAATTACACTTTAGTCTGCTTTCTGTAAATATCCCTGGAAAAAGAAACGTTCTCTTTTAGGGACCCTATGACATGTGGAATAGATTACCCATAAAGCTAGGGAAGGTGCGAACAAGTCCCTGATATGAGATCATGTTTGTCATCTGGAGCCATGGAACAGGGTTCATCATGAGTCATCAACTTACCTTCGCCGACAGTGAATTCAGCAGTAAGCGCCGTCAGACCAGAAAAGAGATTTTCTTGTCCCGCATGGAGCAGATTCTGCCATGGCAAAACATGGTGGAAGTCATCGAGCCGTTTTACCCCAAGGCTGGTAATGGCCGGCGACCTTATCCGCTGGAAACCATGCTACGCATTCACTGCATGCAGCATTGGTACAACCTGAGCGATGGCGCGATGGAAGATGCTCTGTACGAAATCGCCTCCATGCATCTGTTTGCCCGGTTATCCCTGGATAGCGCCCTGCCGGACCGCACCACCATCATGAATTTCCGCCACCTGCTGGAGCAGCATCAACTGGCCCGCCAATTGTTCAAGACCATCAATCGCTGGCTGGCCGAAGCAGGCGTCATGATGACTCAAGGCACCTTGGTCGATGCCACCATCATTGAGGCACCCAGCTCGACCAAGAACAAAGAGCAGCAACGCGATCCGGAGATGCATCAGACCAAGAAAGGCAATCAGTGGCACTTTGGCATGAAGGCCCACATTGGTGTCGATGCCAAGAGTGGCCTGACCCACAGCCTAGTCACCACCGCGGCCAACGAGCATGACCTCAATCAGCTGGGTAATCTGCTGCATGGAGAGGAGCAATTTGTCTCAGCCGATGCCGGCTACCAAGGGGCGCCACAGCGCGAGGAGCTGGCCGAGGTGGATGTGGACTGGCTGATCGCCGAGCGCCCCGGCAAGGTAAGAACCTTGAAACAGCATCCACGCAAGAACAAAACGGCCATCAACATCGAATACATGAAAGCCAGCATCCGGGCCAAGGTGGAGCACCCATTTCGCATCATCAAGCGACAGTTCGGCTTCGTGAAAGCCAGATACAAGGGGTTGCTGAAAAACGATAACCAACTGGCGATGTTATTCACGCTGGCCAACCTGTTTCGGGCGGACCAAATGATACGTCAGTGGGAGAGATCTCACTAAAAACTGGGGATAACACCTTAAATGGCGAAGAAACGGTCTAAATAGGCTGATTCAAGGCATTTACGGGAGAAAAAATCGGCTCAAACATGAAGAAATGAAATGACTGAGTCAGCCGAGAAGAATTTCCCCGCTTATTCGCACCTTCCCTAGCGACTGGGAGTGACGGTGACGCCTGTCATGGTGGTATTGGATAGCTCAGTGCACTCTTTCATCGGCTGCGTTTTTCCCGATAAAAATTCTCGCTGAACTCCAGTAAACTTTTTAGTGGGCGACCAGACCCGTGTAAGCATAGCGTGGGTCTGGTCTCATGGTTCTATTGTCCAGAATGCGTCCTGGCTAGCTGCGCCATATCTTTCTCTAAACGGTCGAGGCAGTCAGCGTGAATATCCGCCGGTGATGCTGCGCCCGTCAGAGTCATCGTTACCTTCATATCTTCAGCATACAGGCGCAGCAGGTGTGCGACACCAGCTTCTCCTGCCGTCGCCAGCGCATAAATATATGAACGTCCCAGCAGTACCCCTTTTGCGCCAAGGGCAAGCATCCGGATAACGTCCACCCCGGAACGCACTCCTGAATCGACCAGAACCGTGAGATCATCGCCGATGGCATCTACCACCCGAGGTAGCGCCCTGGCCGTTGGAATTGCGCCATCAAGCTGCCTGCCCCCGTGATTAGAAACCACAATGCCATCAGCGCCCAGACGGACGGCATTCTTTGCATCTTCAGGGTCAAGGATACCCTTGATAATCAGCTTCCCTTTCCAGCTGTCGCGTATCCACTCCAAATCGTGCCATGCAATGGAGGGGTCGAAGTTATTGCTTATAAACCCCATATAGTCGTCCATCGTCATCTTGTGTCCGGTGTAGGTTTCAATGTTGCCAAACGACAGGGGTCTGCCAGCCAGCCCAACGTCTATGGCCCAACGGGGGTGGGTACAGGCCTGCAGATATTGTCTCAGAGTGGCGCACGGTCCGGACATACCCGAGCGATTATCGCGATAGCGCGAGCCGGGGATGGGCATATCGACGGTGAAAACCAGCGTTTTCATCCCTGCGGCCCACGAGCGTTCGAGAGCATTGCGCATGTAACCGCGATCTTTAAGCACGTACAGCTGTGACCAGAGCTCTCCGGAGGCATGCTGCGCAACTTCTTCTATCGGGCATACCGATACCGTGGAAAGGGTATAAGGGATGCCGGCGTCGGTTGCGGCTCGCGCCGCTTTGACTTCGCCGCGCCGTGCGTACATGCCAGTGGCTCCTACAGGACCCAGCGCGACCGGCATTGCCCATGACGTTCCAAGGATATTAGTCGTCAGCGTCGGGTCGCCAACACCACAAAGCACCCGCTGACGCAGCGCAATTGAGGCGAGTTCAGTTGAGTTCGCGTGCATGGTATTTTCTGCTACTGCGCCGCCATCAATATAATCAAACAGAAATCGAGGAAGGCGATGACGGGCGGCCTCACGATAATCGGCGGGAGCTGAAACGATCATTTTTCTTTCCTTATAGATCTTAACTAAATTTATGTTCTGTAGGCAGAAAGACTATAGGTCCAATGAAATGAGGGGGGAAATGAAATTTTAGAATCCCGGTCATGCAGAAAGGGAATAACCTGTTTTTTAAACGCTGGTGATTTTTCTGATGAAGTATTTCTGCTGAAAATGTGTTCATTCTCTGACAGCAATATTTGATAAATAACTGCGCGGAAAGTAGATAACTTTGAAGGTACTCAGCCCGGATTGTGCGATGTGGTCAATCGCCAAAAAGGAACAAACAAACCAGCCCCCCAAGGGAAGGTGCGAACAAGTCCCTGATATGAGATCATGTTTGTCATCTGGAGCCATGGAACAGGGTTCATCATGAGTCATCAACTTACCTTCGCCGACAGTGAATTCAGCAGTAAGCGCCGTCAGACCAGAAAAGAGATTTTCTTGTCCCGCATGGAGCAGATTCTGCCATGGCAAAACATGGTGGAAGTCATCGAGCCGTTTTACCCCAAGGCTGGTAATGGCCGGCGACCTTATCCGCTGGAAACCATGCTACGCATTCACTGCATGCAGCATTGGTACAACCTGAGCGATGGCGCGATGGAAGATGCTCTGTACGAAATCGCCTCCATGCATCTGTTTGCCCGGTTATCCCTGGATAGCGCCTTGCCGGACCGCACCACCATCATGAATTTCCGCCACCTGCTGGAGCAGCATCAACTGGCCCGCCAATTGTTCAAGACCATCAATCGCTGGCTGGCCGAAGCAGGCGTCATGATGACTCAAGGCACCTTGGTCGATGCCACCATCATTGAGGCACCCAGCTCGACCAAGAACAAAGAGCAGCAACGCGATCCGGAGATGCATCAGACCAAGAAAGGCAATCAGTGGCACTTTGGCATGAAGGCCCACATTGGTGTCGATGCCAAGAGTGGCCTGACCCACAGCCTAGTCACCACCGCGGCCAACGAGCATGACCTCAATCAGCTGGGTAATCTGCTGCATGGAGAGGAGCAATTTGTCTCAGCCGATGCCGGCTACCAAGGGGCGCCACAGCGCGAGGAGCTGGCCGAGGTGGATGTGGACTGGCTGATCGCCGAGCGCCCCGGCAAGGTAAGAACCTTGAAACAGCATCCACGCAAGAACAAAACGGCCATCAACATCGAATACATGAAAGCCAGCATCCGGGCCAAGGTGGAGCACCCATTTCGCATCATCAAGCGACAGTTCGGCTTCGTGAAAGCCAGATACAAGGGGTTGCTGAAAAACGATAACCAACTGGCGATGTTATTCACGCTGGCCAACCTGTTTCGGGCGGACCAAATGATACGTCAGTGGGAGAGATCTCACTAAAAACTGGGGATAACACCTTAAATGGCGAAGAAACGGTCTAAATAGGCTGATTCAAGGCATTTACGGGAGAAAAAATCGGCTCAAACATGAAGAAATGAAATGACTGAGTCAGCCGAGAAGAATTTCCCCGCTTATTCGCACCTTCCCTGCGTCACGTGGAAGTTTTACTCTGGCGGCTGATGCTGCGGCCAGCCTGGGAGCTTTCATCAGCGAGGCTGTGGCGACGTTACGTGTCGCTGTGGTGGCTAACCCGGTAGCATTAACCATTGCCGGTCTTGTGTTATCGAAATCAGTTGGCGTCGGTAGTGATATGGTGCCCGGTCGGGATATCAGTTCGATGATGCCTGGCGATGCATTTGGTCTGCCTGATACCGCGGCATTGAATAAAGCAGCAGATCAGAAAACATCTGTCAGTATGCCGGTTCGTGGCCGTCTGGTTATGAATGATAGTGGCATTCTGGATGTTCAGCTGGTCAAAACCAATACTGCCGGTGCCGTGAAGGTCGCTCGTGCTGTACTGGATAAGGAAACCGGCTACTGGGGCTATACTCTTCCCGCTGTCGCAGATGTTCCGGCGCAAACTATTTTTGTCAGCCCGGCTGACGCACCTGGTGCAAACGGACCACTGACGCTAAGCGGGCCGGTACCACTACCGGAGCGTATTCTGCATACCGGTGATCAGATTTCGGCGCCACAGGCTACAGATAAAACCGTGACGCCGGTAGCGGATGACCTCGATTTTGACGATATTATTCTGGTGTTTCCTCCGGAATCCGGCCTAAAACCGCTGTATGTGATGTACCGTAGCCCTCGTAACATGCCCGGTACAGTGAGCGGCAAAGGGCAGAACGTTGGCAATAACTGGATGGGGGGGGGCCAGTACCGGGGATGGTGCTCCTGTTCCTTCCCAGATTGCGGATAAATTACGCGGGAAGACTTTCGGTAGTTTTGATTCTTTCCGTCGGGCGTTCTGGAAAGCGGTTGCTGACGATTCTGCACTGAGCAAGCAATTTAGTGAAGCTGATATTAATCAGATGAAAGCTGGAAGGGCACCTACTGCGGACTTTTTAGAATCAGTAGGGAAACGTGTTAAAATTGAATTACACCACGAAAAAGAAATATCTCAAAGAGGGGCTGTTATGGATGTCGATAACATTAAGGCGCTAACACCTAAAAATCATATTGAGACACATAAAGGAAAATAAAATGGCTGGTAATAAAATTTCAGATTTTACGGAAGAAGAATTTACTGGTTTTGTTAGTAAAATAATCGCTGCTGATTTTCCAACTGACAAAGAGAACGATGATGCTATTTATTCGTTCGCCCAACTAACAGAGCATCCTGCTGGTTGGAACCTCATCTTCAAGCCTAAGGTAGGCGAAGATTCTTCGGCGAAAGGGATTGTTAAAACCGTAAAGGAATGGCGAGCTGCTAACGGTAAGCCAGGTTTTAAAAAAGCGTGATTGAATTTGCGGGTTCAAGTTATGAGCCCGCTCATTTGTAACTCTGGATTTGAAGAATAATTACTAGATATCCATTTGCCTAGAATAATAAAAATAAAAGGTGATATATGAAAAAATTACTTTTCCTAGGGGTTGTTACCGTTTCTGTGGTTCTGGCAGCATGTCAGGTCAATAATGTTCGAGACACCGGAGGTGGGGCTGTTTCACCTTCATCGACGGTGACCGGAGTCACGCTTGATAGCGGTACGAACGGCAATCCGTAAAGGATCTTCTTGAGATCCCATTTGGATCGTCGTAATCTCTTGCTCTGTAAACGAAAAAACCGCCTTGCAGGGCGGTTTTTCCGAAGGTTCAAACACTTGCAGGTGATTGAACCAAGGTAACTGGCTTGGAGGAGCGCAGTCACCAAAACTTGTTCTTTCAGTTTAGCCTTAACAGGCGCATGACTTCAAGACCAACTCCTCTAAATCCGTTACCAGTGGCTGCTGCCAGTGGCGCTTTTGCATGTCTTTCCGGATTGGACTCAAGATGATAGTTACCGGATAAGACGCAGCAGTCGGACTGAACGGGGGGTTCGTGCATACAGTCCAGCTTGGAGCGAACTGCCTACCCGGAACTGAGTGTCAGGCGTGGAATGAGGGGTCCGCTTGGAAAACGGACTCTATGGTCACTCCCGTTTTTGCAACACCGATTTTGACGACAAGTTGGCTTGCTTGAATCTATCCGGCGTCTGAATGGGATTTTATTCCCGCGCCTTGATGAGTTCCGCGCCTGATGAACCTCCAGAAAATATACGGCTTCAATGAGCCTTTCCGTTTTACAGGTTCCTCAACAGGCCGGTGGGCCGTTAGTATCATCAATATCAGTATTCGCAAAACCAGATCAGTAATTCTTTAAACCGGTGTATTTCTGCCGTTATGCTACATAAGTTTGCTGTCGTGCCGTTAGGGCCCAGGCTATTCTGGCCAGCTTGTTTGCCAGAGCACAAGTGACGACAAAGTTGCTTTTCCGGCACAGTAAATCCCTGACCCAATCGGCCAATTTGCCAGACTGGTGTTCCAGTTTTTGTATGAATACCCTGGCACATTGAACCAACAAAGTTCGGATCTTTTTATTACCTCGCTTACTAATTCCCAGCAATGTCGTCCTACCTCCCGTGCTGTACTGCCGAGGTACAAGCCCTGTTGCCGCCGCAAAGTCACGGCTGCTGGCGTACTGCTTCCCGTCGCCAATCTCAGTTGAAATAGTACTCGCTGTCAGTGTTCCGACGCAGGGAATGCTCAGCAAGCGCTGTCCAACCTCATCTTCGTCCAACTTTCGTTTCAACTGGGATTCCAAATCTTTAATCTGCTCAACAAGATAGTGATAATGCTGTTGTAATTTCAGCAATAACTGGCTGAGGTAAAGAGGCAAACTATTATCCTCAAGAATGGTACTCAGTCGGCTAATAACGGCAGCTCCTCGGGGAACGCTAATGCCAAATTCCAGCAGAAAAGCATGCATTTGATTGGTTGTTTTTACCTTATCCTGAACCAGGGATTCACGGACACGATGCAGAGCCCGCATTGCCTGCTGAGATTCCGTTCTGGGCTGCACAAAACGCATAGACGGACGCGATGCAGCTTCACAAATAGCTTCGGCGTCGACAAAGTCGTTTTTATTGCTTTTAACGAACGGGCGGACAAATTGTGGTGATATCAGCTTTGGGGAATGCCCCAACTCTTCCAACTTGCGTGCCATAAAGTGAGAACCGCCACAGGCTTCCATTGCGATGGTTGTAGCGGGGCATGTCGCCAAAAATTCGATCAACTTTGGCCGGGTAAATTTTTTACGGTAAACAGCCTTCCCGCGACGATCCTGGCAATGAATATGGAAAGAGTTTTTACCCAGATCGATACCAATGAGCGCAATGTTTTCCATGATAGTTCTCCGAATGAAAGCCTGTCCTCAGCATAGTACCGGGAAGGAGGGAGTGACCATCTCATTAAATATCCTACGCTAAGACTGTTTTTTGTACAGACTGCTATCCACTGAGCGTAATGAGCGGTATTTACCCTGTCCCAACTTGAGGTTTGTTCGCCAGACGTAATCCCCACTCAGATTTATGTGCCCCCATCCCAGCGGGGACAAATGAGCAATAAGCTGTTCATTTAGCGGGATCCCTTTTCGTCTCAAAGAATCTATTGCTCTTTCTATATAAACCGTATTCCGCAGTGAGATCGCCGCAGTCAGCAACGTCAGTCCGCTGGCCCGGTAGCTCTGGTTTTCCAGTCCCCGATCTCTGATTTCCCCCAGTCGGTGCATAAAGATTGCTCGCGCAAGGGCAAAGGCAGACGGAAAAAGGTTTGGCCGCCCTTCAAGCCTAAATGAAGAACAGCAACGGGCAGTGATTGATCGTTTAAACGCCGGAACCACCATCAGCGCAGTTGCTCGGGAATTTAATACATCCCGGCAAACAATAATCCGGGTTAGAGAGGGTAATCAGAAACGCAATGCTGTATTACCGGATTACTGAATGCTTATAATTAAGATACCGACCTGAATCAGATGTAAACACAACCGATGGAGTAAAAATGAAAATACCTGCAATTTTTCCGGTCTTAGTGATGGGGCTGTCCTCATTCTTTGTATCCCAGCAGGCGATGGCGCATGCTCATCTTAAGACTGCTGTCCCCGCCGATAAGGCTGAACTAACAGAGTCCCCTAAACAGCTGGCATTGAGCTTTACAGAATCTCTTGAGCCCTCTTTTTCCAAAGCGGAATTAAAAAATGCAGACGGCCATATTATTCCGGCCGGTAAACCAGCCCTTGATCCAAAAGACAAAGCGACGTTAATAGTGCCTGTGAGCACAACGCTCGATAAAGGACAATATGAAGTCGACTGGACAGCTCTTTCAGTAGATGGTCATAAAACACAGGGAAAATATACCTTTACTGTTAAGTAAAAGGCCGAAGTAGACATGTATCGTGCCAGTGTAAATGACACGATACATTTTTGAATGCGCTTACGTTCCGGTTGTGAACAACAAACGCGCATTCAGTTATTCTGAATCATCTTTAGGGCTGAGAAAGTAAAACCCGAAAGGCAGCGCCCCCACAATGGTGAACATAAAGCTGTAAATGGCCACCCATGCGCCCTGGATGATAAACAGGGATGTGTCCCAGGTATCCATCGGCAGATTGTACTGGTCTTCCACGCCCTGGAACGCGGCTTTTGACACCACGCATACCGCAACGATAAACACACAAGCCACAGCAATAAGAAACTTTTTCCCTTCCGGAGTTTTGAGAATTTTCAACATAACAATTTCCTCATATTTTCTGAATAAACAACCCGGCCCTTTCGAACCGGGACCGGTCAGAATGTCACATTAATTTTGCCCCAGAATGTTCTTCCTGGTTCGTTAACGGAGGTATTGGCGGAGTAGCCAAAGCTACTGTTACCCGCCAGGTTGAGATGCTCGCTGTAATCTTTGTCCAGAAGATTATCGACACCGGCGCTCACTTTAAAGTACTTGTTCACGCGGTAAGCGGCATTGGCGGAAACCACGGCAAAACCGGCGCTGCTGTCAAAATCTTTGCCCACCACATTACCTTCATTAATCGCCACCCGATGCTGGCTACTGACCAGACGTACCAGCCCGGTACTGCTCCAGTTACCACTTTCCCAGGATAATCCCAGACGGGCTTCGAGAGGAGGCATTTGCGGAAGGGGTTTACCATCTTCCATGTTCCTGCCCCAGGAATAGGCCAGACTGGCGTCGGTTTTCCAGCTGTCGGTCAGCTTATAGCTGACACCGGCTTCGCCTCCCATGATGGTGGCGTTGATGTTATCGACCTGGCTGATATATGCATCGTTGGGATCGTAGCGGAAAAGGATAAAATCATTTACGTGACCGACATAAGCAGAAACCCAGGCGTTTGTACGTTTGCCGGAATACTGTGCGCCAATATCAAGCTGGGTCGTTTTTTCAGTTTTCACTTTATCAAACGCGTCTGAGGTGCCGTCAGGCCCGTAGGTGGGGGAAAACAGTTCCCAGTAGTCCGGGAAACGTTCTGTATACCCAAGCCCGGCATACAGCATTAGCGGCATTTCTGCGAGGGTATGCTCGAAACGTACAAACCCGGCAGGAAGGGTGTCCGTTCGCTCTGAGGAGCCTTTCCCGGAAAAATTATCCACGAGGACACGATCAAGGCGAGCGCCCCCCACTAACTTGCTTGAATCAGAGGTATTCCAGGTGAGTTCACTGAAGAGACCATAATCATGGAAACGGGCATCTTTGACCCAGCTGTTATCCATTTTATTACGATGGGTATTCAGCTGGGTATCGGCGCCGCTTCTCAGCTCCACATCCGCCCACTCCCATGTGCCCATCATACGACCGCCAACAGTACGTCTGTCGACTTCCATCGCCATTGGCATATTCATATCCATTGACATGCCTGCATCCATTGAGTCACCCATGCCGCTGTCTGTCATTCCTTCCGACATACCTCCTGACATACCACCGTCGGGTGAACGAAGTGAATAGTTATCCATAATGTGGTCGGCGTAGTTGTAATAGACATTCGCTTCAAATTTCTGGAATACCTCCCCGATATTTGATTTTTCGAACCTGGCACCCAGGCTTTCTCGCCTGAACTGGGAGCCGTCCATACTGCGACCCGCATAACGCGATTCCCCGTCCCCTTTCCCTGCCGTCAGTTCAATCAGGGTATCTTTATCAGGCGTCCAGCCGAGCGCCATATCGCCGTTCCATTTATCCCATTTTGAGGGGACGCGATCGCCATTACCATCCTTATAGTCATCGGAACGTGATTTGTTACCCATGAGGCGCAAATATCCATCTTCGCTACCCAGGCTGATATCCGCATTCTCATCCCAGCGATTGTTCGAGGCAGCAAGCAGGCTGGCATTTCCCTGTACGCCGGGTTTATCAAAACGCGGCTGCTCGCGATCGAAACGAATTGTCCCTGCAGAGTTACCCGGCCCCCAAAGGACCGTTTGCGGTCCTTTGGTCAACGTCAGAAGGTCAAAACTTTCCGGGGAGATATAAGAGCTGGGGGCATCCATTCGGGCCGGGCAGGCCCCCAGCATTTCGCCATTATTGGTCAGGATACGCAGACGCGATCCGAACATACCGCGGAAAACCGGGTCGCCATTCGTGCCACCGGCCCGTATCTGTGAAAAACCGGGGATGGTTTTCAGGTAATCGGAACCATCACTTGCCGGGACAGGCTGACGAGGTCTTTTTGGGGACGTGACAACTTCCAGCGGCGATGAGGCAGGAGCCGTAACAACCATAACGGAATCATCCTCCATAGTTGCGTGATCGTGACTCTCCTGAGCATTAACGGCATTCGTCTGGAATGCCATAATCAGAACTGCAAGAGGGGTACGTACAAAGCGTTGAGTTTTCATTATTTGCCTTACTGTTTTTCTGGCGTAAGCAAGCTTGCCTGTCCCGAGACAGCCAGCAGATTACGTCTGTTTTTGTGAGTAATTAATTCGCAGAAAGAAAAGCAGCAGGAGGGGCGCGGGCACGCTGAGGTGCCCAGGCGCGGAAAATCGGTGAGAAAATGGCCTGTAGAGGAAGAGACAGATGAACGCAGAGTAACATCAGCCAGAGCATTATCGTCAGCACGAACTGGACGAAAGGCAGATGAATCAGTAAATGACAGTACCCACAGGCAATTTCTTCCATCGGGGACATAGCGTGTCCCGCCATCATGGGATGAACCATGGTGAGGTTTTGATCGCAGTGTTCCGGCATAGCCATGTCGTGGTGCATTCCTGACATAGCCATACCATGATGCTCAGGCATGGCAGTCGTAATCGCTGAACTCACACAGTCGGAATGGTGAACTAAAGATTTAGATATGACAGGCGCAATGAACAACATGGCTACTGAGAGCAATGCCATACATGCTGCAATGAAGAAGAAACGATTGCGCCCGTACAAAATGTTACCCGGTCATGACTATATGGGCGTTAGTGTATCTTATTTGATTTGCAAATGTTAAAAGAATTCACCTTTTAGCTCATGATTGAAAAATCTGCTGACGTGGTATGTTTAAGAGCTGGCAGTATGTCAAAAGAGTATTGAACAGCGGTAAATTCGCAATGGCGCGTTTCATAGAGGCAGACATTAACATCCGCTTTTAGCTCTGAACTGTCTGCTATGCTGTTTAAGAAATAGGCTTAGCGTAGGATATTTAATGAGATGGTCACTCCCTCCTTCCCGGTACTATGCTGAGGACAGGCTTTCATTCGGAGAACTATCATGGAAAACATTGCGCTCATTGGTATCGATCTGGGTAAAAACTCTTTCCATATTCATTGCCAGGATCGTCGCGGGAAGGCTGTTTACCGTAAAAAATTTACCCGGCCAAAGTTGATCGAATTTTTGGCGACATGCCCCGCTACAACCATCGCAATGGAAGCCTGTGGCGGTTCTCACTTTATGGCACGCAAGTTGGAAGGGTTGGGGCATTCCCCAAAGCTGATATCACCACAATTTGTCCGCCCGTTCGTTAAAAGCAATAAAAACGACTTTGTCGACGCCGAAGCTATTTGTGAAGCTGCATCGCGTCCGTCTATGCGTTTTGTGCAGCCCAGAACGGAATCTCAGCAGGCAATGCGGGCTCTGCATCGTGTCCGTGAATCCCTGGTTCAGGATAAGGTAAAAACAACCAATCAAATGCATGCTTTTCTGCTGGAATTTGGCATTAGCGTTCCCCGAGGAGCTGCCGTTATTAGCCGACTGAGTACCATTCTTGAGGATAATAGTTTGCCTCTTTACCTCAGCCAGTTATTGCTGAAATTACAACAGCATTATCACTATCTTGTTGAGCAGATTAAAGATTTGGAATCCCAGTTGAAACGAAAGTTGGACGAAGATGAGGTTGGACAGCGCTTGCTGAGCATTCCCTGCGTCGGAACACTGACAGCGAGTACTATTTCAACTGAGATTGGCGACGGGAAGCAGTACGCCAGCAGCCGTGACTTTGCGGCGGCAACAGGGCTTGTACCTCGGCAGTACAGTACGGGAGGTAGGACGACATTGCTGGGAATTAGTAAGCGAGGTAATAAAAAGATCCGAACTTTGTTGGTTCAATGTGCCAGGGTATTCATACAAAAACTGGAACACCAGTCTGGCAAATTGGCCGATTGGGTCAGGGATTTACTGTGCCGGAAAAGCAACTTTGTCGTCACTTGTGCTCTGGCAAACAAGCTGGCCAGAATAGCCTGGGCCCTAACGGCACGACAGCAAACTTATGTAGCATAACGGCAGAAATACACCGGTTTAAAGAATTACTGATCTGGTTTTGCGAATACTGATATTGATGATACTAACGGCCCACCGGCCTGTTGAGGAACCTGTAAAACGGAAAGGCTCATTGAAGCCGTATATTTTCTGGAGGTTCATCAGGCGCGGAACTCATCAAGGCGCGGGAATAAAATCCCATTCAGACGCCGGATAGATTCAAGCAAGCCAACTTGTCGTCAAAATCGGTGTTGCAAAAACGGGAGTGACCATAGATTCCGTTTTCCAAACGGAGCCCATTAAGGGCAGGCACCTGGCAACAGAACATCAGCGATGTTATGTTCAGCCGTCAGGGATTCAGGCGCTCTCATTCCCATTGTGATTTGCGGTTCATCAGGTTATCGATTCGCGTCTTGCGCTCCGGCGTTATTGGGGCGTCAAGCTCCTCTATAAACGCCTTAAACTGGTTGTGATTGAGGAGAAACAGGCGTCGATCAAGCAGAATGTTCTGTGCTTCCCTGCAGGCGACCTCAAGCATAAAATCAGTCAGTGATTTTGAGACCAGGCTTGCGGCCATGTCGATCAGGTCACGCTGTGATTTTCTGGCTCGGATACTAATCGGAGCTTCACGAACGTCAGGTTTCATAGATACCCCATGTGTAGCAGATTTATATACAATTCAACTCTGGCACGCTTCGTCGGTTAGAAACACGAGCTGCATTGTACACTCATGCATCATTCAGGACTTATAAAGTTGTATCCAGCTGATAATGTCATCGAGCTGTTGGTTATCCAGTTGGCCGCAGTTTTCAAAAACAGCTTCAGCGACGTAGCCCACCATTTTCTCGGTTGAAGAGCCTACACCAGCAACTCCCCCCATACCCTGTCTGCCCTCATTTGTCAGTACTCTTCTGCCGCTGCCGGTAAGAAACTGCTTCGCTTCGATGTTCACTTATTATCTCCCTAACAAAGCTGGTGTTAATTCTGTTAAAGCGTTCGCCCGTAAGGCCCGTTCGCCACTTTCGGTGATAAGCGTAAGAACAAACCGCGTATCCACGGTATCAGCTCAGAGCTGTAACGAACAGCAGCCCCAGGGGAAATAGTCCGGTCAGAACCGGTACCTTACACCGGATTGATGTCTACTGTATGCCATAAATGAGGGAAAACTGGCGATGGCCATTCTCCTGATTCTGATCGCCGGCAAATGCTGTAGGCAGCAAAAGAACATGCGTAAGACAACATACCCTTGAGAGTCTTGACCTTCATCGTGCCCGACCCGGCCCCCGCCGCGCGGACGAAAAAAAGAGAAAAAATAAAAAAAAAGAAAAAAAGAATATGCCGAAAATGTGCACAGTCGCGACCCACGCAGAGCGTGGCACTCCGGGGTAAAGGCTTTGCAGGACTATAAGGCATGTTGTCTTACGTTTTGAGTGTGATGGTCCGATCCCACCAGCTTTCATGAATTGTCCCGCCGGGTGAACTGCTATAAAGTGCATTCCTGCACTGCATCCCCTGCCGGTGATGAAGAATAATTCCGTCCGGCGAGTATTGAGCAAGACCTTCACTACGTATTAAAACCTGGTACTCCGGGATGACGATGCCTGAGGTGCTTACCACCGGGAGAAGCAATTCGTTTATGGCGCCAGCAGCTGGTACCTGGCAGAGTTAAGTTCTTATCGCAAAGGATGATAAAAATGAGCCATGGCAAATGTGAGCCGACAAACACGAATGCCGCCGATTACAAGCTGTACGCGCGATTCGATGCTGGTGAAACGCTTGAAAGCGTTTTAGCCTCTCCTCCGACCACGAAGCACAATAAAGTAACTTCTGAAGGAAACATCAGGACTGAACACAGAATGTGGATAGCGTGGAGAAAGAAGCATCCCAGACCACTCTGATTATCAGTGACGATTAATAAGGATAAAACATGCGAACGACAAGTATCACCCTGTGTCTGGTTTTGGCGAGTTTTGGTGTATCCGCTAAAATCCTTGCAGACCCAGACCTTACTTACCAGGCAAATAAAACGTGTGCTAAACGAGATGAACTGGAACTGAAAGTCCCTTTAGAAGCCAATAATCCCTACTCTCCCACATGGGGTTTGGACAAGGGCATGGTGCAGGCCACAATTGACGCACTGAAAGAAAATCCAGACATCGCCCCGGCTGACTCTGTAGCCTGCCAACAGGCTGCAATAAAACAGTATCGGGCTGGGCAAAAACACTACAGTAAGCTCAGGTAGCTGCCGTGATGCCCACCAGCTGAAACCTGTGTGTGGTATAAAAACCCCGTAGCGCTGGTGCAAAACAGACCAGCGCATTCCAGTTCTCAATCCCCTTCTGTGATGTAGGCCCCTGTCGCATTCAGACCTGAATAACCGTGCAGGGAAACATGTCAGTAAGCCATCTGGATACAAAAACTGGTGGTATAGCCACTTTAGCTTAAAGCTAATGTATGCGTACATTAGTTTTAAGTTTATGTTATTTACCCTTCTCCCTTCCTGGATGCCTTAACCTGGGTCTGATAGTTGCGCTTTACCCGCTCAATTTCCGCCAGAGTTGCCGCCCAGTGCAGCCCTGCGGCGTGACGATATCTGGTTGCCATTTTTTCAACGGCCTCCGGAGTGCTGTCATCGCTGCGGTGCTGCCGTCCCTTCACCCCGAAAATTTCCACTATAAGCCACTGGCTACCGGTTCTGCCGAACAAGGCCTGACACAGCCGCCTCACGGCAAGCGGGGTCAGATCCGGGTCGGGATCATACGCGATGGTGGCAAAAATAAAACGCAGCATCTCAGAGGTTTTGTAGCGTTTTACCGCTGCCGCCAGCCGGGCAGCTCTTTGCGGCGCTTCCCAGCGGTCGTCGCTGTAACCTGCCACTTCAGAGAGATAGTCCTTCTCGAGTTGTTTAGCCGTGTAGCAACGTCCCCCCAAAAACATCCGCATAGCTTCTTTCGTTTCAGCTCTCACGAATCTTGTCCTCAGCCAAAGCTAATGTACGCATACATTAGCATTAAGTATCCGGTTCAACAAAAATCAGGAAACCGATCTGATTTAGTGCATGTGGCTGTCTCTTTTGGATTATCGCTTTTGCGTTATGGTATACAGGTTACCCCTCCCCCCTCTTTTCCCGCTGGTCTACTGTAGTCGACACAAAAGACAGGAACTGCGGTATGTCCTGATAATATTGTTTGAGTTTTAATCACGAAGCAGAGGGTATCGCATACAGTAGACACAACGCAGCCAGAATAACGCTCGATGTAAAATTTAGATCGTTGTCGCCTGCAGTAGACATTCCTGGTATCGACTCTGGTGCATCCAATACTGACCCGTTCCCGGATCATGGCAGAGCATCCAGTAGACACGGTATGGAAGGACGTCAGTCCTCACCTTTCCGTCTGTTTTGACTGTGTCGGAGACGACGGTTGCGGTTATTGTTGATGCCTTTGGCCGTCAGGTGAATACCTGTCAGTCAGGTAACTCTGTCGTTACATTTGATGCCCGAAAATCATAATTACCACATATTAATCCGGGCATTCCGGAAAATTGTACCTGCCTGAAGAGTATCAAACGATACCTGTCTCCCCTCCTCTGAATTATCTGCTCAGTCGAGAACCTTGACGATCGGGTGATTCAGTTTCGGCAAATGGCAGCATGATAATGTCAGCCAACAGCGTGCTGGTGAATTTATTGTCGGGCCAGACGAATTCTGTTTGTCACTGCATACTGCATGCCGGGCAGAGGAGTGAACAACGATCGAACTGAAACAGTTGCAGCGTCGTATGGAGAAAGAATGGGTTGGTTTCAGGCGGTGCTTCGGTCGGTTTCAAACAGTGTCTGACCGACTTCTGGTAAGTTTCTCCCTTGCTGTCTGGTGATTCTGTCTTGCCCGGATTGTTGACTATTGATGATGGTGTTTATCCACAGCTTAGAATAATAACAGAAGCTTAACTAAAGCTAAGAAAAGGACAAAAAAGACTAATAAAAGAATAACGTTTTAGTGAGGCCTTGAACTACGGGGCTCTCAGGCCATCTCTGTCAACGCTGGCGGGTATTCTATCATTGCTGGCGGGTGAACCATCATCGCCAGAGGGTATACCATCAACGCTAACGGGGCAATTATCATCGCCAGAGGGTAGATTTTATCAACGCCAGCGGGTAATCTGGTAAAAATATCCACATCTGGGATTTTATAAAATGGCCAATGATAACAATCAGTTAGCGCTAATTATCACTGAGCAAGATAAAAGTTCTGGTGAAGTTATACATTTGGTTCCTAACTCAAAACAGAGTATTCAACCTAAATCGCTACTGCGATTGGGGGTCTTTGTTCCGACAGTCAAGGATGGCAGCGACCCTATGGCACGAGGTCATGTCATCGATGCAACGACTGAGTTGTGTCGTCTTTCTTCTATCGCTGGAGAGGGGTACGAAAAGATTAGTATTTTTGGGCCCAGGCTTGATATGGATACGGATTTCAAAGTCTGGCTAGGGATCGTGGACACACTCGCCAACACGTTTCTTGAGCCTGATGGGACTGTTAGGGTCAATTTTATTGATTTTGCTTTCAGTTGTGGGCTTGCTACAAAACGAGTTGATTCAAGGTTAAGGAAACGTTTTAGCGACTCACTGACACGGATCCAGCACACCCATTTCCAGTTCATCAAAAACTCAACAGTAGAAGGGAAAAAAGTAAAGATCGACATGAGCCTGGTGTCTACTTCTTACTATGATGAGGGAACCGATGAGGTCATTATCAGGCCAAATCCGGATTTGAATACTCTGTATCGTGTCGACGGGAAGACCCGACTTTACTTAAAAATATTGAAGACCCTGTCTCGAAAAGAATCAGCCCAGGCACTGTATCTTTATCTAGTTGAATTACCTGACCATTTTTATCGCATTGGATTCGACCGCTTAAGAGAACGGTTGCAGCTGACTTCACACAAAGGTGCTCAGAATGCGACGATAAAAAAAGCGTTAGAGCAACTGGATGAAGCTGGTTTTTTAAAATACACGATAGAAAAAAATCGTGGGGATTATGTACTGGTCATTCTTAGTCGAAACAAAAAAGTTACCTGAGTTATTTAGGTAAAATCAGTCATTTACATTACACACTGACTCCAGAGTGTAGTTTCAAGAGTTCGGGTTTTTAGCTAACGCAGCAAACCGCACCAGGTAATTACCCTCCAGGGATGAGGCTTTACACCAGCAGCACCCTGTTTACCCGCCAGCGTTGAGGATGACCACCAGCAGCGACCACGCTTACCCGTCAGCGTTGAGGATGGTCACTGGTATCGCCCCTGTTTACCCGCCAGCGTTGACGGTGACCACCGACAGCGGCCACGCTTACCCGCCAGCGTTGAGGATGACTACCGGCAGCGGTCCCGTTTACCCGCCAGCGTTGAGGATGACTACCGGCAGCGGTCCCGTTTACCCGCCAGCGTTGAGGATAGCCACCGTCAGCGGCCACGTTTACCCGCCAGCGTTGAGGATAGCCACCGTCAGCGGCCCCGTTTGCCCGCCAGCGTTGAGGATGAGCACCGGCAGCGGCCACGTTTACCCGCCAGCGTTGAGGATAGCCACCGTCAGCGGCCACGCTTACCCGCCAGCGTTGAGGATAGCTACCGTCAGCGGCCACGCTTACCCGCCAGCGTTGAGGATAGCCACCGTCAGCGGCCACGTTTACCCGCCAGCGTTGAGGATAGCCACCTTCAGCGGCCACGTTTACCCGCCAGCGTTGAGGATGAGCACCGGCAGCGGCCCCTCTTACCCGCCAGCGTTGAGGATAGCCACCGTCAGCGGCCCCGTTTGCCCGCCAGCGTTGAGGATGAGCACCTGCAGCGGCCCCGCTTACCCGCCAGCGTTGAGGATGAGCACCGTCAGCAGCCCCGCTTACCCGCCAACGTTGAGGATAAGCACCGTCAGCGCCCCCGTTTGCCCGCCAGCGTTGAGGATGAGCACCGGCAGCGGCCACGTTTACCCGCCAGCGTTGAGGATAGCCACCGTCAGCGGCCACGCATACCCGCCAGCGTTGAGGATAGCTACCGTCAGCGGTCACGTTTACCCGCCAGCGTTGAGGATGGGGTCAGTTTGGATATCGAAAATTATTGTACTATAAGGACTTCCCCGGCATGTCAAAGCCGGTATTTATGGTTTCTGTCTGCTCTTCAGTAAAAATAAAGGGGAGAGACTGCGGTACTATAAACGGCCATGATGAATCGTCATCGATTCGGGCCCTGATGAAAGACGCGCGTGAGGTTCTTGTTCGTTAAGCGGATACGTATATCCTGTACAATAGCCAGATAGGCCTCACGGGGTCTAACCCTTTATCATCAACGAATTGCAGGTCAGATGGTTATACAGCTTCGAGCTTTAGTTGACTGAGTACAGCCGGAAATCATCACCGTAATGTAGTGATGCCCAACACAGCCGCGCATTTTTGGCGGCGATGGCCACAACAGCCCGCCAGTACCCTCTGCGCTCAACCAACATACAAACCCAACGGCTGAATGAGTCAGTCCTTTTCCCGGCGCCAATAAGCACTGAACGAGCCCCCTGAACCAGAAGCGTTCGCAGATACGAATCACCGGCTTTTGTGATCCTGCCGAGTTTCGACTTTCCCCCGCTGCTGTATTGTGATGGCGTCAGCCCCAGCCAGGCTGCCAGTTGACGTCCATTTTTAAAATCATGTGCATTACCGATACTGGCGACCAGTGCACAGGCCGTTGTGGGACCAACGCCCTTTAGCTCCATCAGCCGCTGACTGCGATGATCTGTTTTGGCTATGTGGGACAAAATTCGGTCATATTCAGTGATGTTAGCTTCAATGCGATCAACGTGTTCCATCAAATCATCAACACATTGCTGAACCTGAAGCGGTAAAGAGCTCTTCTGCACAGAAACCATGTGGCGCAGGGCATCAGCACTTTGTGGCGCGATGACACCGAATTCAGATATCAATCCTCGCAGACGATTATACGTTGCTGTTTTCTCTTCGATAAAACCCTGACGGGTACGATGTAAACACTGCATGGCCTGCTGGCTTTCGTCTTTCACTGGTACGAACCGCATATGCGGACGACGAACAGCTTCACAGATAGCCTGAGCATCAGCTGCATCATTTTTTCCTGATTTTCCGGCCATACGATAAGGCGATACAAACTTAGCAGCCATCAGACGTGGCTCATGACCATACTGCCGAAACAATCTTGCCCAGTAGTGAGCCCCGGAGCATGCTTCCATCCCGATAACACAGGGAGGCAAACTTGCAATTAACTCAGGAAGTGCAGCACGCGATACTTTAGGCTTAACCAGAACAGTTCTACCATTTTGATCAACACCGTGAACAGCAAACACATTTTTAGCAAGATCGATACCGACAGTCGTGATAGTCATAACGAATTCCTCCGGGACGATGTGTACCCCATGATTGCACAAGAGTTAATCAGGCGCATAATCAGGGGAAGTCCCTTCCATTCGTTAAGGCTATTTTTTGACCTTTCGACTTTAGCGGGTCTCAACCGACGAAACTTACCGGAAGCCGGTATCCGGTTGCTTTTCCAGATATAATCGCCTGTCAGATTGATATGCTCCCAGCCTAGCGGGGACAAATGCGACAGCAATTGATCGTTGATCTTCACCCCTTTACGCTTCAGGGCATCGACCGCTCTTTCCATATAGACGGTATTCCACAGCGAGATAGCTGCCGTCAGCAGCGTCAGTCCACTGGCGCGATAGCTCTGATTTTCCGGTTTACGATCCCTGATTTCACCCAGACGGTGCAGGAATACCGCGCGCGCCAGCGCGTTACGGGCTTCTCCTTTATTCAGTCCCGCCTGGACCCGCCGACGAAGTGCCGGATCGCGGAACCAGTCGATCATAAACAGCGTTCGTTCAATACGGCCAATTTCTCTCAGTGCTTTGGCAAGTCCATTTTGCTTTGAGTAGCTGGCAAGCTTTTTCAGCATCAGGGATGCCGTCACTGTTCCCTGCTTTATCGAGGTTGCCAGACGCAACACTTCACGCCAGTGAATTTCGATCTCTTTCAGGTTCAGGCTGGTCGTTGATATCAGTGACTGAAGCGCCGGGTACTGGTCTGCTTTCCCTTTGATAAACAGCTTCTTGTCATGGAGATCCCTGATTCGCGGACAGAACGCAAATCCCAGCAGATGCATCAGGGCAAAGACATGATCGGTGAAACCCGCGGTATCGGTGTAATGCTCCCTGATTTTCAGGTCACTTTCGTGGTACAGCAAGCCATCGAGAACATGGGTTGAATCCCTGACCCGACTTATTATGCAGGTGTAAAACGGGCTGTATTGATCCGAAATATGGGTATAAAACTGTCGTCCGGGCTCCTGCCCATATTTCGGGTTAACCTGTCCTGCGTAGCGGCCAGTGCTGCCTGTTCTGAAATTCTGTCCATCTGATGATGATGTTGTCCCGTCTCCCCAGAATGCCGCCAGCGGCCTTTTCCCCTGCGCGTTTACCAGTTCTGCAAGGGCGGCTGAATAGGTTTCGTCGCGGATGTACCATGCCTGAATATCTTCAAGTGATGATTTGGTACTCCCGGGGCAGGCTTCTGCCATTTTTGTCAGGCCAAGATTGATGCCATCCGCAAGAATGGTGGTGAGAAGCAGGCGGGTATCGGGACGGGTAATGTCATTTTTTATATGCGAAAAATGTCGGGTAAACGTCGTCCAGCCGTTTACCTCATCGAGAATTTCCGTGATTTTAGGGCGCGGTAGCATGCTGTAAACCAGCTCTGCCAGCGGTGAAACCTGCGCCGGTACGCAGTTATCCAGCGGAGAGACTTTTACGCCCCTGTCGGAAATTTCCACATCGGGCAGTTCACCAAGGGCTGCCATGGCATTGACCTCTTCAAGTCTGGACTGAAGCAGGGTCATACGGCTGGTAATGTACTCATGGTAATCAGCAGATACGGGCAGTGGCAGCGCCGGAGTGAGTTTGTCAAAGTCCTTTTCGGGAATGAGGTAATCATCAAAATTTTTGTAGCGCCGTGAGCCTTTAACCCAGATGTCCCCGGAGCGCAACGCTCCCTTAAGCTCGCTGAGCGCACAAAATTCATAATACTGCCGATCAATACCCGCAGGTGTAATCACCACCCTGTGCCAGCTTTCAGGGACAAACTCAAGCGGCGCAGTCGCCGGAACTTTACGTGAGTGCTTCAGGTACATATCCTTGATCACAACCAGCGCATCAGCCAGAGGTTGCGCTGCCGGGGTTGCGACTAACTGTAAAGTGGATAACATGCGTGGGGCATATTTCCGTAATATGCTGTATTTCTCGGTAATAATATGCAGCGGGTCAAAATTATTTTTTCTGGCGAGATGGCGTGTTTCCTCCAGACTGGCGACAAATTCAGGCCATGGGAGTATATTTTCTATTGCGAGCCATGGATCGTCACCGGAATCGCGGGCATCAGACAGCGCCTGACCGACATCGATGTACTGCCTCAGTTTTGACTGGATCAGCTTTCCGGTCTGCTGAAGGCGCTCTGCCTGTGTTCTTTTGGCTTTGCTGAAAAGGCTGTTCAGCATTCGCTCATGCAACTCAATCACTTCGTCTGTCAGTGTGGCTCTGGCTTCTTCCAGCACGCACACCAGGATCGCATGACGCCGGGTTGCTGAAAATCGGGTCAAATCACGGCTACTCATCTTCCGGCCTTCCCGCGCCAGTTTCAGCAACCGGTTCTGGTGAATGGTACGATCTATACCTTCCGGTAATGCCAGCGATTCAACGCTGCTGAGCCGATCAAGATGTTGCAGCACGTTCTTACCATTGATTTTACCCGGCGGTTGCAGAAGCCATGTCAGCCTGGAAGACTGATTATCCGATGACTCAAGTAAACGATCCAGGGCATCCCTGTGAGCCGGAGTTAACGGGGCATTCAGAGTCTGAAATACGATTTTATCGCCGCCTGCCATGGCCTCAGCACAGGTACGCTCCACGACATCAATCGCGGGGATTATTACGTTGTTCTGCCGGAGCCAGACCAGCATCTCTTCGGCCAGGAGAATACCTTTATCAGTACGCGTCGCCATCGACAGCAGGTGTGTAATACAGTCCTGCTGTATTTTGCCGGTAAATGCCTTCACGCCAAGATAGCGGTACAGTTCGGTTAAATGCTCGCGCCGGGTCGTATCCCTGCCGGAAAGGTAAGCAGGCCAGAGATCACCGGTAAGATTTAGCCTGCTGGCGATATGTTTCAGCAGTGCATCAGAGGGTGGGATTTTTTTATCCGGGGCAAAGCCAACATTTTTCAGATAGCAAAGAAGGACGGCAAAACCAAAACGGCTGGCGGGTTTACGGTGAGCACAGATAAGCGCCAGATCATGCTCACTGAAATAGGCCATCCGGGTCAGCGTTAACTCATCGTCTGGCAATGCCAGTAATGATTCTCTTTCCGACAGAGAAAGAATCTGCCTCCTTGCCATATAGTTTCCCTCATAAATTATCCGATGCGGTATTTTTAACAAAAATGGTTATCGCATAAGGGTACACCCTGACGCCATAATAAAAACGTGACGGTACACGATGAATGACATAACCTATATGCGATAGAATAAATGCAATAACCTAAAAGCGATAATGCGGTGAAAAAATGTTCATCAGAGCTTATTTGAGAGCGTCGACGGAAGATCAGTTTGCCGATCGAGCAAAAGATATGCTGGAGCAGTTCGTTCAGGAACGAGGGTATAAAATAGCCAGTTACTACCGGGAGAATATCAGCGGAACAAAACTCGACCGCCCGGAGCTGGGACGCCTGCTAATGGACAGTCACCACAATGATATTTTACTTGTCGAGCAGATAGACCGTCTGACCCGTCTGAGCAACAGCGACTGGATGACGCTGAAAAAGCAGATTGAGCAACATGAACTGCGGATCGTCAGTCTTGACGTCCCAACTTCATGGCAGGCTCTGTCAGATAAAGATCCTTCACAGGCTGACCCGATAACCCGCGCAGTTATCACGGCGATCAACAATATGTTGATCGATCTGATGGCCGCAATGTCGCATAAGGACTGGCTGAGTCGTCGCCAGCGACAGCAACAGGGAATTGAGCGTGCTCATTCCCTGGGTAAATACCGGGGCAAGCAGGCAGACAGTGAACGACACCAGAAGGTGTTGTACTACCGACAGGTTAAGAAACTCAGTATACGGGAGACAGCAGAAGCAACCGGCTACAGTTCTTCTCAGGTTTGTCGGATACAGGCGCTTAATAAAATCACCGGTACTGATTGAATCAGCTTTAAGCTGGATCAATTCCCGCCTATACAACGTACTATCAAACTTATCATCTGAAATGCTATGCTCATCGTTATGTCAAGAATGACATAACGAATCAGAGAGGAATGCATGTCATCAGTTTCAAAAAGGAATGGAAAAGGTTTTTTCTCAGGCGCGGTAATTGGGGCTTTAGGAGGGCTGATTGGGCTCGGTGGGGCTGAGTTTCGCCTTCCCGTCCTGATCGGTAGTTTCAAAATACCCACCCTGGAAGCCGTCATCTTTAACAAAGCAATGAGCCTCGCTGTTGTCGCTATCGCTCTAATTTTCCGCACAAAATCGATAGCCACCGATCAGTTGGTAGAGCATCTTGATATTGTCATGAATTTACTGGCAGGAAGTCTTATTGGGGCATGGTGGGCCGCAGGCCGCGCCATTAAGATGTCCAGAATCTGGCTGGACAGAATCATTCTGCTCCTCCTTGTTTTACTGTCGTTCGTCATGTTCTCAGAAGCATGGCTACCACTGCACAGTATTTCCGGCGGGTTATTTCAACCCGGTATTGCCACAATTATTGCAGGTGTGATTTCAGGGTTCTTTATCGGGATAGTCGCAGCATTGCTCGGTGTGGCAGGCGGTGAGCTTCTGATCCCCACAATCGTTATCCTGTTCGGGGTTGATATCAAACTGGCCGGAAGCCTGTCATTGATGATTAGCCTGCCCACAATGATTGTTGGTTTTTCCCGTTATACAAATGCAGATGCTTTCCAGATTCTGAAAAAAGAAAGGCCGCTGTTTGTATGGATGGTCATCGGATCTGTGATTGGTGCGGCAATTGGCGGACTTCTGGTCGGCCTGTTCCCGGTTAAAGTACTTATGACTTTACTTGGGGTGATCCTTCTTATCTCCGCCATCAAAACGTTCAAACACACCCGGCAAAAATAATTTCGAGAAAGGTATCAGGATGAATAAAAAAGCGCTTATATCTGATTTTATTTTGGTCAGACCCCGAATTTACATTAATGACAACATCTCGCTGGGGCCGGGTAAAATCGATCTATTGCGCGCTATAGATGGGTTTCATTCCCTGTCAGCCGCCGCAAAAGATTTGGGTATACCCTATAAAAGGGCGTGGCTCCTGATTGATACGTTAAACAAAGGGATAGGTAAGCCCGTGGTCATCACGTCAACAGGCGGCAGCAAAGGTGGAGGCTCGGTTTTGACACCACTTGGCCAGAAGTTACTTAGCTGGTACGACAAAACAGAGGCCAACCTTAACGAGCAATCACAGCAGGACTTGCAGGATCTCGAGAAAATTATCTTCGGTGAGAGTTAACCCATTCGGCTCGGTCTTTGATCGGGCCATAACCGTACAAAAAATCATCTTAACGAATGGAAGGGACTTTCCCTGATTATGCGCCTGATTAACTCTTGTGCAATCATGGGGTACACATCGTCCCGGAGTAATTCGTTATGACTATCACGACTGTCGGTATCGATCTTGCTAAAAATGTGTTTGCTGTTCACGGTGTTGATCAGAATGGCAGAACTGTTCTGGTTAAACCTAAAGTTTCGCGTGCTGCTCTTCCTGAGTCCATTGCAGGTTTGCCTCCCTGTGTTATCGGGATGGAAGCATGCTCTGGGGCTCACTACTTGGCAAGGTTATTTCGGCAGTATGGTCATGAGCCACGTCTGATGGCCGCTAAATTTGTGTCTACTTACCGCATGGCCGGCAAATCAGGGAAGAATGATGCAGCTGATGCTCAGGCTATCTGTGAAGCGGTTCGTCGCCCACATATGCGATTTGTACCCGTGAAGGACGAAAGCCAGCAGGCGATGCAATGCAATGCTTACACCGCACCCGTCAGGGTTTCATAGAAGAGAAAACAGCAACGTATAATCGTCTGCGAGGATTGATATCTGAATTCGGTGTCATCGCGCCACAAAATACTGATGCCCTGCGCCACATAGTTTCTGTGCAGAAGAGCTCTTTACCGCTTCAGGTTCAGCAATGTGTTGATGATTTGCTGGAACACATTGAAGCTAACATCACTGAATATGACCGAATTTTGTCCCGCATGGCCAAAACAGATCATCGCAGTCAGCGGCTGATGGAGCTAAAGGGCGTTGGCCCCACAACTGCCTGTGCGCTGGTCGCCAGTATCGGTAATGCACATGATTTTAAAAATGGACGTCAACTGGCCGCCTGGCTGGGACTGACGCAATCACAATACAGCAGCGGCGGAAAGCCGAAGCTCGGCAGGATCACAAAAGCCGGTTATTCGTATCTGCGAACGCTCTTGGTACAGGGGGATCTTTCAGTGCTTATTGGCGCTGAGAAAAGGAATGACTCATTCAGCCGTTGGGTTTGTATGTTGGTTGAGCGCAGAAGGTACTGGCAGGCTGTTGTGGCCAACGTCTATTGACCATTCCCTGTGTGGGAACGCTCACGGTCAGTACTATTTCCACTGAGCTTGGCGATGGGAAACACTACGCCAGTAGTCGTGACTTCGCAGCGGCAACGGGGCTGCTTCCACGTGAGTACAGCACCGGTGGTCGAACAACTCTGTTGGGGATCAGCAAACGAGGCAACAAAAAGATCCGAATATTACTGGTCCAGTGCCCCAGAGTGTTCATACAAAAAACAAAAACTAGAACACCAGAAAGGCAAACTGGGCCAGGGAATTAATGTGCAGAAAAAGCAACTTTGTTGTGACCTGCGCACTCGCAAACAAGCTGGCCAGGATAGCCTGGGTGCTTACGACGCGACAACAGACGTTCGCGTCGTAAGTCTCTAACAATAAATTTTTAAACAATCACCTATCTGGTTTGCGAATGCTGATCATTGATGATACAAACGGCCGACCGGCCTGTTGAAGAACCTGTATATCGGAATGGCTCATCTGAAGCCGTATGATTTTTCTGAGGTTCATCAGGCGCAGAACTCATCGTGGCGCGATTCTGACGCTGGATAGATTTAAGCAAGCCAATGATATCGTCGAAAATCAGTGTTGCAAAAACGGGAGTGACCATAGATTCGATATCCAAACTGCCCCCAGCACAGCATTTGTAAGCAAGAATTTGCCGATACTCATGAGTTAAGTCTTTCCGTCGTGAAGTCTAGGTTACGGAGAATTCGTCAGCGGTTGCGCGAGGTGTTGATACGTAATTGCCAAGTGCACTTTGACTACAGTGGTCGGGCTTGTTACCACGCACCTCGGCGTGAGGATTACTGAAATCAATCTCGAAGAAAATTTCTGCATCCTTTTGCGAGTTCATTCGTCTTCAAGATAGTGGCTTCATCAGGAAGCTACGCGACTCACGAAGGAGATAGAGTAATGACACACGATGAATTCGAAGCGGCGATGGTCTTTCACGGCCATAAGTGTCCAGCAATGCCTTTAGGCTACCGTGCTGCGCAAGCAGCGATGAGAGCGCTCGGTGTGGAACGGGCAGAAGACAAGGAGCTGCATGTCATAGCAGAAACAGGGAAAGGCCATGCTGCGGGATGCTTTCTGGATGGCGTAATGTCGGCTACGGGATGCACCTACGGCAAGTCGAACATCGAGAAGCGCTATTACAACAAGATGGCTTTCACTCTGATAGACGTGAAGACCGGGCGCTCAGTACGTGTACGGCTAAAGGACGAGTTTTTCGGCAACATGCTCAACTCGCCTTTTGTTGCCCAACGCAAACAAGGCATAGCGCCACAGGATATTCCCGCCGAAGTCACTGACCCCCTGGTTAACAAGGTCATATCGATGCCGGAAGAAATGTTTCTCGATATCGGGCTAAAGAAGCCGTTTGAACTTCCACGCGGTAAAAGCTGCTTTGACACGGAACTATGCGCCAAATGTGGGGAACGTGTCTTTGTCGATAAACTGATCGACACGGAAGCGGGACGGCTTTGCATTCCTTGCCAGGAAAAACTGGCTGGACATACTGTATCCTCATTTTGCTAAGGAATTGAAATGCTTGCCATCGCTGCCGTTGCAACGTTTTTTCTAACCGCTATCATGGCCATGGCCGGAGTCGGAGCCGCTTTTATTCTGGTTCCGATCTTCTTGGCACTAGGGGTCGAAATTCATGCAGCGATGGCCACCGCCTTGCTTCTGAATGCCATATCGACGAGCGTGTCGACAACGACATTCATTCGCAAGCGTTTGGTCGAATGGCGGTTGGCACTCCCCATTTTGATTGTGGCCGTGGTTTTGTCGCCAATCGGGGTTCATGTCAGCCAAAGGTTAGACCGCCATTTTCTACTGTGGCTGTTCTCCGGTTTTCTTATTTTTGCCAGCCTCATGATGTTGTTGTACGCGCCAAAATCTTCTGGAATTCAGCGTAGTGCGCGAAGCCAGATGTTGAGTAGTTTGTCCCTTGGCGGTGTTGCGGGTTTTGTCGGTGGCCTGTTAGGGGTTGGAGGTGGCAGCATCATCGTCCCGGCACTCGTGGGGGCCGGGCTGGAACCCAAACGGGCGTCAGCAACCGCTTCTTTCGTGGTCGTGTTTGCTTCTCTGACCGGTTTCTTTGCCCACGCAACGCTTTCGGGAATGGATTATTCGCTGGTCGGTGCCACCGGTATCGCATCGGCGGGAGGGGCTGCATTTGGCGCGTGGTTAATGAGCGAAAAACTCAAAGGGCAACAGCTTAAATACATCATTGGATTCGTCCTGTTAGGGACCGCCGTCAAGATCATCTGGGGGCTTTTGTAAAATAAACGGAATCAAAATCATGTAAGCACACGATGGCCATATTCATGGCAACTCAACCGGAGCGAAGCTGTATTGGCCGCTCGTTGTTACGCTCGGATTTTCTGCCGTAGAGGTCTTCGCCGATTGGCAATCCAGCTCGTTGGGTTCTGTCGCATTAGCGTAGACAAGTCAGTAATTATTGCGCTGTCTATATTTTAGGCAACCAACAGGTAAAATTGTTCCGCCGGTGATAAAGGCTCTTCAGCGGGATGCTGATATTGCCCTTTACGTATCATATGCACTAACTCAATGCCCTCCATTATCGTCTGCGCTCGCCGAAATGATTTGAACCCCAGTATCTGTCGTATTCGGCGTTTGATATTCCGATGGTCCTGCTCAATCAGGTTGTTCAGGTATTTACTCTGCCTGATGGTGATGGTTTCTTCTTCAGGTTTACTGGCGTTGAGTGTGGCCAGCGCCGCCATGTTGGCACCGCTTTTATCGATGGTTACAACCTCAGTAGATTAGTCCCTATATTTCCAGACACTTTTTATCGCTTAACCCATTACTGGTTCGCCGCCGTAGATATTCCCGTGGCGAACGATACCCCAGTGCACTATGCGGATGCCATTCGTTGTAATGTTCGAAGGCCTCTGCAAAGTTCTTTACCGCTGTTAACCCGTCCGGCTTCGGTATGATGCTGATGTAATCCCGCTTCATCGTTTTCACGAAGCTCTCTGCCATCCCGTTGCTTTCCGGGCTACGTACCGCCGTATGTTTAGGCTCCAGTCCTACCTTCCCTGTATGCGCCGGCTTCAAGGGCGGTATTGCCGGTTTACGCTCAAGCAAACAGCGCATTCTTACGCATGATTCAGTATACGCGTTTGGCATTGATCACCGCCATGTCGTCCGTTTCTGATTGTCTGCGCAGCAGTGCCCACACCCGACGCTAACCATACGTAGGCAGATCGCCGATAACGGTATGGATACGATCCAGAGCTTCAATATCATCAGGCTTGCGCTTGCGTCGACGCTCCTGCCAGTTCTTCGACCGACGAGCCATAGCATGCAGTTGCGCACGTGAGACCCGTAGCCAACAGCTGACAAGGCTTATTCGCCATCCTCCGGCAGCAAGGGCACGTGCGCTATCCACTTTTTTGTCGGCCATATTCAACGGCTTCTTTCAGCAGCTCGTTTTCCATGGTTTTCTTGCCCAGCTGGCGCTGTAGCTCTTTAATTTGCTTCATCGCAGATGCCTGTTCCGACGCGGGTATAACCTGTTCACCCACAGCAACGGCGGTGAGACTACCTTCCTGGTACTGCTTACGCCACAGGAACAGCTGACTGGCAGCAACACTATGCTGACGGGCAACCAGCAACACGGTCATACCGGGTTCAAAGCTCTGCTGAACAATGGCGATTTTTTCCTGAAGGCTGCGCCGTCTGCGCTTCTCCGGACCTAAAACATCAATCATCCGGACTCCAACGACTAGTCTAAAAACTAGTATTAAGACTATCACTAATTTAAGTGATACCAACTGTCTGGAGATTCATGGAGCCAGTCTACTCAGGCTCACCGTGGTGGCGAATGGCCTTGCGAAAGAAGCGTAAGGCAGCCGCAGCGTCGCGTCTGGCGGTCAACAGGAAGTCGACGGTCTGCCCCGCGGTATCAACCTCCCGGTACAGATATTTCCACTGGCCTTTGATTTTAATGTAAGTTTCGTCCATCCGCCACCGCCGACCTACATTACGCTTATACTGGCGGAACGACGGTGCCAGGCGCATAACCCAGCGATGAAGAGTGGAATGGTCAACGATAACGACGTGCTCCGTCATCATATCTTCGAGATTGCGCAGGCTGAGGGCGTAAGTCAGATACCAGCGAACACATTGAGCAATAACATCAATGGGATAGTGCAGGCGCTTAAAAGCTTTTCGTATCAGAAGCATGGGCAGGTAACATTATAAAAAAACAGTATGTTACCCGGCGACGTCTTAATGCGTCAGAACCAGATGAGGTGCCATGTGTATGGCACCTCATCTCTTATTGATTCATCGACTCCATAACCGCCTGCCAGGTTATAAAGCCACCACTCAGATTATATGTCCGGAAGCCGTGAGCCTGCAGAATACGGTATGCCACATGCCCGCGCAGACCACTCTGACAACCGATAAAAATCTCTTTATCTACAGGCAATTTTTCAAGATTCTCCCGCAGAGAATCCAGAGGGATGGATAGCGCATCAGGATATTCGCCAAATTGTTTCAGTTCTTCAGGAGAACGAATATCAACTAAACAATAACTGCCCGGTTCCCGTTGCAAAACATCGCTGACATGACATATGGCCGTATCTCCCCTGATGACATTTGCCGCCACCATACCGGCCTGGTTAACAACGTCCCTTGCACTGTTAAAAGGCGGGGCATAAGTCAGCTCAAGATGCTCGAGATCGTTGACGGTAAGTCCCGCGCGCTGCGCGACAGACAGAACATCGATGCGTTTATCAACCCCTTTTTTCCCTGACGCCTGGGCCCCCAGAATTTTACCGGTATCGGGGCTGAACAGCAGTTTCAGACTGATCATCGTAGCCCCAGGGTAGTAACCGGCATGATCAGCAGCATGGACGTAAACCTTCTCGTATCGGGTACCATGGGCTTTCAGTTGCTTTTCATTCGCACCGACGCTGCCAATACTCAGCGAAAATACCTTACAAATGGATGTCCCCTGACTGCCATGGTAAAGGCTGTGGTGATCAAGCATGTTATCAGCAGCAATGCGTCCCTGGCGGTTGGCGGGCCCAGCCAGAGGAATATTAGCGGGTTCCTGAAAGACAAGGTCAGGTGTTTCAACTGCATCCCCCACGGCGTAGATGTCAGGAATACTGGTCTGCATACAGGCATTGACGCTTATACCTCCCCGTTTACCCACTTCGAGCCCGGCTACTGTGGCAAGGCTGTTCTCAGGTTTTACCCCGATGGCGAGAATAACCATGTCGGTCTGCACAAAGCCACCGTCAGACAGTGCAACGCGGAATCCCGTTTCTGTCCGCAGCACCTCGGTGAGTGCCGTTCTGAGACGCAGATCCACGCCATGATTCCGGATTTCCTGATGCAGGGCTGATGCCATTTCAGGATCAACCGGAGCCATAACCTGTTCCTCCATCTCCAGCAGGGTAACACGGATCCCCCGTTCGCTCAGAGCCTCCATCACTTCAAGTCCGATGAATCCCCCCCCGACAAGCGTGGTGTGAGCGACGTTATGTTGCTCAATCCACGCCAGGATAGCATCCATGTCAGTAAGATTTCGGAGCGTAAAGACGCCCTCTTGCTGTAGCCCGGGCAAAGGAGGGACAACCGGCGCGGCTCCGGTACTGAGGAGTAGACGATCCCATACTTCGGTATGGATCTCACCTGAGGTCAAATTTTTAACTGTCACTGTTTTATTAACCGGATCCACTGACGTCACTTCATGGCAGGTACGGACGTCTATGTTAAAGCGGGATTTAAAATCCTCCGGAGTCTTAAGAATAAGTGACTGCCGTAACGGAATTTTTCCGCCTATATGATAAGGCAATCCACAGTTGGCGAAAGAGACATCGCTTCCCCGTTCAAACACAACAATACTGACATCTTCTGACAACCGGCGAGCTCTGGCTGCAGCGGACGCACCGCCGGCAACACCACCAACAATCACTATTTTCATTACATCCTCTCTGTTCACTCGGGGCAAAATGTCTGCCAGATATAATTAGTTACCCAGGCCAGCTGGACGCTGCAGACCTGGCGAACACGGTGGCAAAATTATGGCACCATCAGTATACTAAATAACATTATATAAAAATACAGAATGTGAGAAACCAGCAATGCCCATGAATGAAGACACAAAACGTCAGACCGATATGAAAAATGCAGCCCTGGGGGCAGCAGATGTCTTACGGGGACTGGCTAACAGCGACCGGTTGCTGTTGATGTGCCAGTTAAGCCATGGGGAAGCGAATGTGGCCGAGCTGGAAGCTGCAGTCGGTATCACTCAGCCGACCCTGTCTCAGCAACTGGGTGTAATGCGCCGCCTGAAGCTTGTCGAGACCCGACGGGCAGGTAAAATGGTATATTACCGTATTGAGGATAACCGTATCATGACGTTGTTAAATACCTTGTATGATCTCTACTGCCCGCAGGCAGGCACAGGTAAAGGAAGCCATAACAACGAATAATGTGATCCTGCTTTCCACGCAAACCGTTTTATCATTGCAGCATTAACCCTGTCAGGTTGTGAAGAGCCTGGCCGGTATCTGCGATATTATAACGGGAAAGCGACAGTGGTCCGGATATACCCATCGGTAATGCCTGTCCGGACTGTATTTATCGCTCACGCGTTCACTGTTTAACTTATTGATTTATCGGTTTTTATACTATTACGGTCAGAAAAAACAGCCACGGCAGCACGGATGGTACTGCACTGACAGCAATGGCCTGTGGCTGACAAACCGTTTTTTCTGCTGCCACCGGTTTACATTATTCAAGCAGGCTGCGCAACATCCAGGCAGTTTTCTCATGTAACTGGATACGTTGTGTAAGCAGATCTGCTGTGGCTTCATCATTCGCATTATTAACAACAGGGAACAGGGAGCGCGCAGTTTTAACCACAGTCTCCTGGCCCTGGACAAGATTCTCAATCATGTTTTTTGCTGCCGGAATATCCTTGTCTTCATTAACCGCTGTTAAACGTGAAAATTCATGATATGTGCCGGGCGCGAAGCATCCGAGCGAGCGTATACGTTCAGCGATATCATCAACAGCAGTGGCCAGCTCATTGTATTGATTTTCAAACATTAAATGTAAGCTGTTAAACATGGGGCCAGTTACATTCCAGTGATAGTAATGTGTTTTTATATACAGGGTATAGGTGTCAGCAAGAAGCCGGGACAGACCGTCTGCAATCTCCACCCGGGATGATTCAGGAATACCAATATCAATTATTTGTTTACTCATAACTACCTCTTACACTGTTTAAGTGGGATATACGATATGCCATTATTCTTTCCGGTCTGAGCAAAACACGCTTCATATTTTTATAATAACCAGTTACACCTGGCGTCTGCCACACTAGCCATGCGCCAGAGCAATATCCTGCGACGGGACAATGAATTTCGCCGTGGCACGAGCCACTTTCTGCTGTCCCTTTGCCAGCCATGCTTCGAGCTGGTAAACCCCCCTGCGTTGCCCAAGCAGTCTGGCACAGACCATCAGCTTGTCACCGGTACAAACGGGTGAAATGAATCTGACAGTCAGTTCAGCCGTCAGGGCCTGCACTCCCTGCATAAACAAGCAGTGAGTCATTGCGGCATCCAGCAAGGTACTCGTCATTCCGCCATGTAAAAGACCCGTATACCCCTGATGTCTGTGATCGGCCGTGTAGTCAGCACATACAGATCCATCCGGGTATTCTGAAAACATTAAGTTCACCGTATCAGGGTTGTTGTCGAGGGAACCACAAACCATACAACAGTTATGGGCATTTCTGGCATCAAGATAACAATTCATCTGTTTCTGTTCAGCGTCCGGTTGTACTGACGGGAGGCATCAGGAATTCAGTCAGCTGAGTGTCTTTCCCGGCATCATTCATTCCGGCTCCTGGTTTATACACAGTACGGGTCTGATAAAAATCACCGCCCGTGATGAAATAAACTCATGAATGGCAACAGCGCCCGTTTCCGTGATGATGCTGACGCCCACCCTGGCACGCATTTTCTGCTGTGTTCCCGTCAGAGTTACAGCATTTTTTCCCTTTCGCCTCATGATTAAAGGACTGGCGCCCCTGCTCCGGCTTATTCAGTTCAGTCAGAACACGGGTATCCGGATCACACAGTTCAGTGAACAAACGACGGCCACAGTCAGTCTGGTACACCGCGATCTGATGCCCCAATAATTTACCCAGCATCCGTTCCCCGATGTTACGGACCACAACGCGGCTGACCTGCTGTTGAACCAGAAGGTCAACCAGCTTCCGTTTACCTGAACAATCTGCGCCCAGCGCGGGATTTTCTGTCCGGCTGAGCTCCACACCGCGCTCATCCACTAGGACAAGGTGACTCGCTTTGGTAAAATGATTTGCTACCCGGTCGTCATTCACTGGAATGGCTGTGATCATCTTGTGTAACTCCTTCCCTTTCAGAGTGCATTATTAAGGCCTTGCCCTGAGTGAGACAGTCCACAACCTTAAAACGGGCCGCTTTCAGGACATTGGCCAGTGTCTGTCTTGAAACCCTCATTGCAACAGCCGCTTCCTGCTGTTGCATGCCCAGTAAATCGACCAGTCGTAACGCTTCAAACTCATCTTCTTTTAAATGAACATGTTCAAGCTGGCTCATCGGTCGCGCATTGGGCTTAAAACAGGTATCCGCAGGGCGGCCACAGATGTTACGGGGAATTCTGGGTCTTGGCATGAAGGCTCCTTATTGGTATATGCTATATATACACTCGTAAACTGGCATATGCAATATACTCTGCTCACCGGTGGAGAATTTTTTGCTTTGCCTCTTGAGTCTGGGAGTGTGCAGCATACCAAAGGGAACTATGGAATGACTCTGAACCGGTAGGCGATTCTGCCTTATACCTTTATAGTTGGCTCGGAAGTGTCAAGATTGTCCGTGACGATTCATTCTGCTATTAATTAATAAAACCTATCTCGATGAGGTTTGAACTTGCAATGTAGTTGCCAGATTGCATATCGATATTGAAGAGGAACAGCTTCGAAAACGTTTCGGGTTGGAATGGAAACGCTATACGCAACGGGTTCGTCGCTGGTTATAGCAATCCCGTGGTATTGCAGGCGACAGATAAGTTCGAAACAATAAAGCAAGGAATTCATTATCCTTGAGCTTTTATATCTCTGTCGGCAATCATATTGATCTTAGCCACTAAACTTCATCATAACGGCATTAAATACCATCCCCAGGGCAACGACGATCAGTAGTCCGGAAAACCCCTTCTGCACAATATGTTCAGGTAAATGCTGGCTTAGCCTTCGGCCAATCGACATCCCTGTCGCAGCACTAAGCACAAACCAGAGAGTAAAAGGCAAGGGCAGAGTGGCACCCTGTATCACTGCCACTGCAATCCCGCCTATACTTACCAATGCGACAATCATCAGCGAGGTTGCGATGCAACTGTGAATAGGAAGGGGGGTAAATTGCCGCAATAACGGGACGATAATAAATCCTCCACCCACGGCTAATAGCCCGGTCATAAAACCGGTAACAGCTCCGAACATGAGAAACAGCAACCATGTGTTTACAGCCCAGATAAATCGTCCGGTGTGTTCATCCAGTTCGACGGGATAAGTATGCCTGGCAACTATCTCGGGGGCCCGAACCAATCGCCACGCGACGATTAGCATTACCCCCGCAAACAGCAGGCTCAGCAACGCAGGGGAAGTTCGGTGGGCAACCCATAACCCAACGCTCGTCATGGGCACGCCCGCCAGTATTATCACAATAGCGGCACGATAGCGCACCAGGCCCTTGCGCCAGGCCTCAAAGGTTCCAAGAGCCGCACTCCCGGCGACGGCGACCAGGGCCACCGGAGCAGCCTGTTGTGGTGCCCATCCCATGCCCATCACCAGGGTGGGAATGGCAAAAATGCCACCACCCGCTCCTGTGATGCCGAGCACTGCTCCCACGAGCAGACCTGACAGTAACGAAATGACCATAGGCGTTACTGATGGCTGACAACGTTCGGGGCAGAATTACGATGCATGACGCTTCGCTCGTTTACGTTCAAGCTGTTCAAAAAGCAGCATGCCAGCGACCATTGCACCAACAAAACCCATACCTTTGATCATCCCTGCACCAAGTAATACCAGTCCAGGACCAGGGCAAATGCCCGCCAGTCCCCAACCAATGCCAAACAGAATAGCCCCTCCAATCAAACGCTTGTCAATCTGTTTGCTGGTCGGCAGATTTATCGCGCCACCGCACACCGAGTGGGTGCGTCGTTTCACTGACCGGAAAGCGAAGAAACCCACGCTGATGGCTCCACCCATTACAAAAGCCAGAGAAGGATCCCAGATGCGGGTAATATCCAGAAAACCAATCACTTTTGCAGGGTTTGCCATGCCGCTGAGTATTAATCCAACGCCGAATATCGCACCTGCCAACAGAGAAAAAAACAGATTCATATATGTCCCCTTGAGCGATTTACTGTGCGAGCAAGCTTGACTAAATCCACAATCCCATCAGCCAGACGGTGATAAAAGCAACCCCCATAAACGTCAACGTAGCTACCAGAGAACGGGAGGATAAACGCGACAGACCGCAAACCCCATGGCCGCTGGTACACCCCGAACCGTAGCGGGTTCCGATCCCAACCAGCAACCCGGCGATCATCAGGACAGGCCAGGAGGCAGAAACCTCGATCACAGGAAGCGGATGAACGAGGCCATATAAAAGAGGCGAGACGATAATGCCGATCAGAAAAGCCAGACGCCAGCCACGATCTCGGGTAGCCGCTGAGAGCGCACCCCCGATTATGCCACTGATCCCTGCAATACGTCCGCAGAACAGGAGCAATATCCAGGCCGCACAGCCGATCAATACCCCCCCTAAGAAACTCAGTAACGGAGTGAATTGCACCAGATTAATGGTCATGGTTAACACCTTCTGTGTCATCTTCCTGACAGTAAAGTTGATAGAGGGTAATGAGTAATATCAACATATTCGGCTCATCAATTCGGTAAAAAAACTGTTTTCCCTCACGGCGCGTTGCCACGAGTTGCAGGCGTCGAATGACTTCCAACGTCTGTCACAATGCCAGTTGCCCAATCCCCATAGCACTTTATATGTGCCCCACAGAAGCTTGTCTCTGACTGAGGTGGCACAGCAGCAGTAGCCGGTCATCATTTGCCAAAGCACGCAATACGGCGGTGGCTGCACTGGCGGTATCACGCATTTTTTTATGGCCAATAAACACGTTACTCATGAGTTCTCTTTGTTCTGATCCACGTTCGCGATAACACTTTTAATTCTTATATAATATAATATTATATAATCAAAGCGAGCCTGTGTGAAGATACATCATGCAACGTCCAGATTAGGAGTTCACCATGACACCACTTATCGAGGGTTTTTACGATCCGGCTACCAGTACTGTCAGCTACGTGCTGGCCGATAGAACTGGGGGGATTGCGGCCATTATTGATCCGGTTCTGGACTATGATCCGAAATCCGGCCGGACTCAGACAACCTCCGCCGATCGGCTGATAGATTTCGTGAAAAAGCAGCAACTGACCGTCAATTGGTTACTGGAAACTCACGCCCATGCCGATCATCTTTCGGCAGCCCATTATTTGCGCGAGAGGGGCGGCGGCAACATCGCCATCAGCGAAAAAGTTGTCGAAGTTCAGCGGATATTCAAGCCCATTTTTAACCTTGAGCACACCTTTGCACTGGATGGATCACAGTTTGACCATCTGCTGACTGACGGTGAAACCTTTTAACTGGGGGGCTTGACAGTGCAGGCGTTGCAGGTTCCTGGCCATACGCCAGCAGATATGGCTTTCCAGATTGCTGATGCGATTTTCCTTGGCGATACCCTTTTTATGCCTGATGTGGGCACCGCGCGTTGTGATTTCCCGGGTGGGGATGCGCAGCAGCTTTATCATTCCATCCGTAAGATCCTCAGTTTTCCGGCACAGACCCGTTTATATGTGTGCCATGACTATCCCCTGCAGACAGGGAGCCCCAATGGCAGAGCAGCGTAGCCGAACAGCGGGCGACCAATATTCATTTCCATGATGGGAACGATCTGGCCGCCTTTGTGGCGCTTCGGCAGGCGCGGGATAAAACTCTGGCCACCCGGCACTTCTGTTACCGTCGATTCAGATCAATATCCGGGCCGGTGAATTCCCGTCAGCGGAAGATAATGGCGTCTGTTATTTAAAAATCTCTTTAAATCATCTGTAACCAAGCAGGGGTTATAGTTGGCTGAAATGGAATGGTGTTGATCATGAGTAAAATCATGTTAGTGATTGTCGGTGGTGTGGCTGGGGGAGCTTCGGCTACAGTGAGGGCCCGGCGTTTATCGGAAACGCTCGAGATTATTCTGTTAGAGCGTGGTGCCTATGTATCTTTGGCCATCTGTGGTCTGCCTTATCACATCGGAGGCGAGATCCCCGAACGCCAGCAATTGCTTTTGAAAGCACCGCAGGATTTTATTTAACGTTTCAACATTGATGTCCGTATTGAGCATCAGGTGTTGCAGATCGAGGCTAACAAGAAAGTGGTCCACATCAGGAATGAGCAGACGGGGGAGGTTTGCCACGAGAGCTATGAAAAACTCCTGCTCAGCGAAACGCAATTCGTCCTCCCCTGGAGGGCGTTGACTTCCCTGGTGTCTTTACTCTGCGTATGCTGCCGGATATGAATAACATTCTGGCGCATATCCACTAACATCGGCTAACACATGCCACGGTCGTCTGGGGGTATCGGGTTGAAAATGGTGGAGGCACTGGTCAATCTGGGGCTCAGGGTGACATTGTTGGTGTTGGGTGCCAAAGTGATGACCCCACTTGATGCCGAGATGATTGCCGTATTACACCAGGAGCTCCGGCAGAAGGGCGTCAATTTGCGTTTGCAATCGGGTATGGGAGCGATTACGCAGGTGGGTGATACCCAGCTTTTACAGCTCAGTTTGAATACGGGCGAGGTGTTGGCGACGGGGATGGTGTTGCTGGCTATTGGTGTAAAACCAGATACGCAATTAGCCAGAAGTGCCTGGTTGGTGCCCGGTACGACAAGGCAGAGGTCCATCTCAATGAGCAATCACAGCAGGACTTACAGAATCTCGAAAAAATTATCTTCGGAGACAGTTAGCACTCGGTCCGGTCGGTCTTTGATCGGGCCACTGCAATATAAAAAACCGCCTTACGTACAATATTTTCACTTTCCCAAACGGAGCCCATGATTAACAGTTAGTTCAGAGCCTAGGGTTACCTGAGTCAAGGGCTTCACAGTGCATAAAATCATTTTAATGCCTTACATTTTACGTTTCATTAGCGGCTCGCTGTAAGGAAAAAAGCTGGCTGACAGGTTCTTTTTTCTGACTTATACTATTGTCAAGGTGATGGCGTTCCACCTTTCCCAACCGCCCCGTCCGGGGCTGATGACGCCTGATATGACTCTTGAATTTCAGGAGGTATGTCAGGCCGTTCATAAATCCTTCTGGCCTGTATACTTCCCTTAACGGGGATACATCTTTGATTAATGTTTTTGGTCATCTCAATCCTGACAGTGATGCCATCTGTACCGCCGCTGTCACAGCTGACTGGCTTTCCCGACAGGGCCGTCCTTCCCGTGCGTGGAGGAACGGTGAAGCGAACCCGGAAACCCGCTATATTTTTGAAACAGCCGGTATCCCCCTGCCCCCCCTTCTCGATTTCCCCCTGAAAAGGGAACGGGTATGGCTGGTCGATTTTACCGAACCGGCGCAGGGGCCTGCTGACCTTCCTGAGAGTAATATCATCGGAATTATCGATCATCACCGGCTGGGAGGTCTGGCCACCTTACTGCCGCTGGAGGTCTGGATAAAACCGGCAGGTAGCAGCGCAACAGTACTCTGGTTGCTGATGGATGCAGAAATGCGCCGCACCATGCCCCCGACTCTCGGCATCCTGCTTCTTGGTGCGCTGCTCAGCGACACGGTAAACCTGCATTCACCCACCACGACGGAAGACGATATCCGGACAGCCGCTGAGCTTTTCGTGCTGTCGGGAATAAAACACAAAGCTTTTGTTCACGGCCTTATGGCCGCTAAAACCGATATCACCGGACAGACGGCCGGTCAGATTCTGAATAAAGATCTTAAGACTTTTTCGCTCGCAGGCACAGATGTGCGTATTGCCCAACTGGAGGTGAGCTCACCTGATCAGGTCGCTCCTTTACTGGAGGAACTGCGGAATACGATGGCGCAGATGGTGGTAAATACGGGAGCCGGGCTGATCGTGCTGATGGTAACCGATATCAATAAGTGTTTTTCAACACTCTATTTCGCCGGACCGGAGAGCGGTAATGCCACATCATGCTCCTTACCGGGCATGGTCAGCCGCAAGAAACAACTTCTGCCCTGGCTCGAACATTTCCTCAGGCAAGGCCGGAGACAGCTATGAAAATCTATACTCACGCACTTGTTCTGGTTCAGGGGAAAGAGGATGGCGTTCCCCTTCTCGCACTGGCGGCGGCTCTGTCCCGTCTGCTTGAGATGAAAATCACGCTTGCCCATATCTGTAACGACTACCGGGAGATGAACTATGTCTCGGACAGCCTGATGGACGATGCCGTCTCCAGGGATGTTGTCCAGGCGAAGGCGCTGCTCAGTGAGCTGACATCCTCGGTGGATGAGCACGTTGACGCCCGTGAGCTGGTCACCATGCGGCGTTTCGAGGATATACAGAAATGCATCACCGATACCGGTGCGGATCTTGTGATTGCAGGTCACCGTAACCGGTTTATGGGCACGCTGACCTCACGTTCAGCTGAATACGTTAACCACCTGAACGTGGATGTTCTGATTAAACACATTTACGACTGAGTTACAGGAGATTGCCATGAATTTTATACTGGAAAAAGTCACCGCTCGCGAAATACTTGATTCCCGCGGTAACCCCACTGTAGAGGTGGATGCCTGGACTTCTGACGGGCTGATGGCTCGTGCATCAGTGCCCTCCGGGGCCAGTACCGGTTCGCGGGAGGCAACTGAGCGCCGCGATGGTGACCCGGGGCGTTTTGGTGGCAAAGGGGTGCTTGATGCTGTTAAGGCCGTCAATACTGAAATCTGTGATGCCATCAGGGGAGCCGATGTGCGGGAGCAGCGGCGGCTGGATAATATTATGCGGGAGCTTGACGGCACGGAGAACAAAAGCCGGCTCGGCGCCAATGCCATTCTGGGTGTATCGCTGGCAGTAGCGAGACTGGCTGCACAGGTCACCCGTCAGCCACTGTACCGCTATCTTGGGGGGCTTAATGCCGGTCTTCTGCCCGTTCCGTGCATGAATATTATTAATGGTGGCGTTCATGCCCGGGGTCAGGGCGCTGACTTTCAGGAGTTCATGATAGCACCGCACGGTGCATCAACGCTCACTGAGGCGGTTCGTCAGGGCAGTGAAGTCTATCAGGCCCTGCGTCAGATCCTTGTGTCAAGGGATCTCTCTGCTGCGGTGGGTGATGAAGGCGGATTTGCCCCTGCCGTCTCATCAAACAGAGAGCCTCTGGAATTCATCGTTCAGGCCATTGAAAAAGCCGGTTACCGTCCGGGGGAAGACATCAGTATCTGTATGGACCCGGCTTCCAGCGAATTTTATCGTGACGGGAAATATCATCTTCGCACCGAAAACAGCGCCCTGAGTGCTGAAGAGATGACGGATTATTACGGGGAACTGATGAACCAGTTCCCCGTAATTCTGCTTGAAGACGGACTCGCAGAGGATGACTGGACTGGCTGGAAATATCTGCACGACAAACTGGGCGGGCGTGCTGAACTGGTCGGTGATGACCTGTTCGTGACCAATGTGAAGTATATCCGCCGTGGCATTGAGGAAAACCTTGCCAGCGCAGCCCTCATTAAACTTAATCAGATAGGCACGCTCAGCGAGACATTTGACGCAGTTTCACTGTGTCATGAAAACGGATGGGGGGCTTTTATTTCGCACCGCAGCGGTGAAACCATGGACACGTTTATCGCCGATATGACGGTGGCGCTGCGTGCGGGACACCTTAAAACCGGCGCACCCTGCCGCGGAGAACGAATTGAAAAATACAATCAGCTTATGCGCATCGAGCAGGAGCTGGGCAACGAAGCCCGGTATGCAGGTATAAACGCCTTTGTTCGTCATCTCTGACGGGCATATCACGGACATCAGAGCAGCGTATACCGGATGAGTCCGGTATACGCCTTAATTCTTCTTAGGTGGGGTACGCAGCATTGAGTCAGCTGGCAGCAATTATGATTGGTGGGGCCGTGGGATGTATTATCCGCTGGTTTTTTGGGATGAAATTCAACAGTTTCTTCCCGTCTCTTCCACCCGGAACCCTGGTAGTGAATTTGCTGGGAGCATTTATCATTGGTGGCGCAATGGCATATTTCATTCGTCATCCTCACGTAGATCCGGCCTGGAAACTGCTGATCGTCACCGGTCTGTGTGGGGGGCTGACTACCTTTTCAACATTTTCTGTCGAGGTTTTCACCTTATTGCAGGCAGGAAATTACACGTGGGCTTTCACCTCCGTACTGGTGCACGTGATGGGATCGCTGCTGATGACCGCGGCGGGTTTTTATCTGATAGCGTGTCTTATATGATTCTCAGGTACCAGGCAAAACTAACCTCCAGGCATAATCAAGCACATAATTAATGGTGTACCCTGAGAACAACTGTGCCGGTGAAGGGCTTTGGAGGCAATGCCGGTAATCCGGCTAAAGACAATTACAGTCCGCGACATTTACCTGGGCAGACATTCAGCTACTCAAACAGAGGTGGGTTTACGGAACCCCTCCTCTGTGAGCCCCTAACGCTGACACCGCAGGTACCCTGACATACTATATACTGCGCTGATTAACTCTCGCAGAAAGTGCCTCTGCACTTTCCTTACGTTCACTGTAGCGGTCAACCAGGCAGGCCGTTCTTCCCCGGGTAAGCAACGTAAACTTCATCAGCTCTTCCATCACATCCACGATCCTGTCGTAATAGGCTGAGGGCTTCATCCTGCCTTCTTCATCAAATTCCTGCCAGGCTTTGGCGACTGATGACTGATTCGGGATGGTGATCATTCGCATCCAGCGGCCAAGAATACGCATCTGGTTTACCGCATTAAAAGACTGGGAGCCACCGCTGACCTGCATCACCGCCAGCGTTTTCCCCTGGGAAGGGCGTACAGCTCCTTCGCTCAGTGGGATCCAGTCTATCTGTGCTTTCATAATCCCGGTCATTGCCCCATGACGTTCAGGGGAACACCACACCATCCCTTCCGACCATCGCACCAGTTCACGGAGCTCGGCAACTTTCGGGTGGGTATCCGGAGCATCATCTGGCAGGGGAAGCCCTGACGGATTAAAAATACGGACTTCAGCCCCCATGGCGGTGAGCAGGCGTGCGCCTTCCTCCGTCGCCAGGCGGCTGTAAGAACGTTCACGTACAGATCCATACAGCATCAAAATACGCGGTGCATGCACTGGGGTTTCAGATACAGGGTTATCAGTGAAATCCGGCACGCTGAAAATGTGAGGGATGATATTTGGCAGGCTGTCATTCAATTTGTTCATTGCAGACTTTACTCACGGGTTGATGTAACTGTTGAAACACTGGCTGCGCTGCCCATGCAACACTCATCCAGCAAAAATCCGACAATCTGGCTCAGTTGTTCATACTGTGGCTGGCAGTACAGAGTGCGCCCCTGCCTTTCCTGGCGTATAAGCCCCACAGACAACAGGGCAGACAGGTGATGGCTTAGCGTCGACGCCGGGATATCGAGACGCTTTTGTAACTCCCCGACAGGCAAGCCTGTATATCCAAATTTAACCAGTTCCTTGAAGATGCCGAGCCGGGTCGGATGACCCAGCTCCTTCAGTGCATCTGCCGCCTTAACAATATCCATAACACCTCCTTAAATCTGTATTTCCAGAATAATGGAATTTTAAAATATAGCAATCCTGTAAATCTGACAGCAGTAATGTCCAGGGGCGCATTTACGGGCTGTTCAGAAAAAGAGATAAGCTGTGTAGCCAGCCATTATCGCCATCGAAATAATGACCAGCACGAATGCTGCCAGCAGCCTGAACCTGAAAAGGGCGCGCAACAGGATCAGTTCCGTCAGGCTGGCACCTGCACTGCCGATGATAAGGGCCAGAACCGTTCCGGCCCCCACCCCTTTGGCCAGTAATGCAGCCGCCAGAGGAATAACCGCTTCAGCCCGGATATAAAGGGGCACACCAATAATCGCCGCAGCAGGAATGGCAAAAGGATTTGCCGGTCCGGCATACTGTTCAAGTAACGTCGTGGGCAGGTAACCATAAATTATACTTCCGATAGCTATCCCGGCGATCAGGTAGGGGAAAACACCTCTGAAGTCAGCCCAGGTATCACGCCATAAGCCTCTGTAACGGCGGGGTAAGGCATTAACGTCAGATTGCGGTTTACAACAATTTTCCGGTACAGCTCTCGTCATGTCAGCCTGACGGGAGTGGTTTCCGGACAGGTGTTCGCCACAGCAGGGACTTTTACTGCTCACAGTACTGCCGCGTTTAATTGTCTGGCTGGAAGCCCTCCCCTCATGTACCCCGCTGCGTATGTATTTATCAAAACCCAGAATCTGCAGTAACCATCCCGCAATTAGTGATACCAGAAGCGCGGCGCCGGCATAAATCAGCGTCAGGCTTAACCCAAATGTCGCGGCCATCAGGGCAATAATGACCGGGTTCAGTAGAGGAGATGCAAAGAGAAAGACCATCATAGGGCCAAATCCGGCGCGCGCGCGGATGAGTCCCTTCAGCACAGGAATGGTTGAGCAACTGCAAAACGGCGTGATAGCCCCCAGGCCCGCCGCCAGAAAATAGCTTCTGAAGCGGCCAGCACTGAGTAATGCCTCGATACGTGCCGGCGGAACATGCCTTTGCAGTACACCAACGAGTAAACTGATGAGTAAAAATAAAGCCGACAGTTCGACGGCGAGTAAGGCAAACATGCCGGCGACATCCTGCAGTTCTGCGGACATATAACCCTCCTGTATTTCCGGATGTATCGAATATTAAGCAAGGGTAATACAAACAACCATTACTGTAAATCATATTTCTGGAAACATAGAAATGTAAAGCAGGAAAAGAGAGGGGTCACTGGTATATCGCCTGTGATCTTGACGCCGGAACAAAGTGCAGTGTCCGGCTTGCCGGGCATTTGAAAGACACATATCACGCCCCCGGACCATCAGGGGACAGGTTTGCCCCTGATGGATACGTTTCGACTGGCAGGGCAGTCTGACCATTATGCCGTTGTTACTGGTAGCCGTATCGCCTGTTAAGATAACTGACCTGCACCGGAGAAGTCAGTGATTTTGGCCTGATTAGCTGGACCTGTTTTTTCACCTGAGCAGGCAGATACCCTGACTCGAGCATCAGGATAGCGGCCATCATCCCTGTCCGGCCAGAACCTCCATGACAATGGATAACCATCGTTCCGCCAGACCTGACGATCGCCAGCAGATTCGTTTTTTCCCGGGCAAATGCCTGTTCAAATGGGGCTTCAGGTGCACAGCTGTCTTCTACGGGGAGGTGAAACCAGTCCATATAAAAGTCAGCGCACAGTGACGGGAGGGCATCAGCCTCATTTTCACTGAGTTCAGCCAGCGTCATCATGGTGATAACAGCCTGTGCCCCGGCTTCTTTTAATGATTTCAATGAATTAGCAAGTGGCACCCCTCTGGTTCCCGGACAGGGGGTAAATATCAGCCTGGCGCCATTGTCCAGGGTGAGAATATCAAACGGGTGAAACATCAATAAAGGCTCCATGCTAATGGTTTATTAATCTTCGACGTTATGCCGTTACCTTATCCGTGCTGTTTGTATCAGCCGGGATAACGTTTTCAGGGCGCAGTCAGGGTTTGTAAGGAAGGGAGACCGATCGGTTACGGTTTATTGTTCGTCAGATCAGGTATGTCCCATTGCCTGCAGCTGATGCTGTAATGAAATCCGGTCGATTTTATCCAGGGGAAGGCTCAGAAACAGCCGGATGCGCGTGGCTATCTGTTTTTCAACCTCCACAAAGGCGTGGTACTTCTCCTTATCGGTACCCTCTGCTGAAGCTGGATCCCGGAACCCCCAGTGAGCTGTTATGGGGCCGCCCGGGAACACCGGACATCCTTCTCCCGCCATCTTGTCACACAGCGTAAAAATGAAATCCATTTGCGGAGCATCCGGATGCTGAAAGTTTTGCAGATGTTTGCTTTTCAGGAATTCAGTACTGAATCCCTGATCGTTAAGCACCCTGAGCGTCAGCGGGTGAGGTGAACTTGCCGGTTGAGTACCGGCGCTGAATGCCCGGAATTTTCCCCCGCCGAGCTGGTTCATCAGCACTTCAGCAAACAGGCTTCGTGCCGAATTCCCGGAACACAGGAACAGGACATTGTATGTTTTACTCATCATCGCGGCTTACCTTATGTCAGGCCGGAAAGGTATGATCGGGCCGCTCAGGTGCTGACAGCCCGACCGCTGGGATTACTTCGCGACACGCTGCCCCTGGGCATCAATCACCTGTTCGCCGTCCTCTTTGCTGAACGCTCCCTTTTGTGCATCCGGCAGAATATCCAGCACCACTTCAGACGGACGGCACAGCCGGGTACCCACAGGTGTGACCACAACAGGACGATTGATCAGGATGGGATGCTGCAGCATAAAATCAATCAGCTCATCGTCACTCCATTTATCCTCTGCCAGGCCCAGTTGCTCATAAGGCTCCACATTTTTTCGCAGCAGGGCACGCACGCTGATCCCCATATCAGCGATGAGCCTGACCAGCTCAGCACGCGCTGGCGGTGTCTCAAGGTATAAAATGACCGTGGGTTCCACACCACTGTTGCGGATCAGCTCGAGGGTATTACGGGACGTACCGCAGGCCGGGTTATGATAAATCGTAATTGCGCTCATAAATCACTCTCTTCAGGTTTGACGGGCACAGGTCCGTGACGACCGGAGCCAGGTTAATCACAACGAAACGGATAAACGTAATACCAGGGCAACAAGCGTCACAAACAGCACGGGCAGGGTCATTACAATGCCGACCCGGAAGTAATATCCCCAGGAGATCCGGATATCTTTCTGCGCCAGTACATGTAGCCACAGCAGGGTGGCCAGACTGCCGATAGGGGTGATTTTGGGTCCCAGATCGCTGCCAATAACATTGGCGTAAATCATGGCCTCTTTAATCACCCCGGTCGCCGTGCTGCCATCAATAGACAGTGCTCCCACCAGGACGGTTGGCATGTTATTCATGATCGAGGAGAGGAAGGCGGTCAGGAAGCCCGTGCCCAGCGTGGCCATCCACAGCCCCTGGCTGGCAAACTGATTAAGTACGGCTGACAGGTAGTCAGTCAGTCCGGCATTACGCAGCCCGTAGACCACCAGGTACATACCCAGGGAGAAAATCACAATCTGCCAGGGGGCTCCGCGAAGCACCTTTCCGGTATTAATCGCATGTCCTTTTTTGGCGACAAGAAACAGAATAAGTGCCCCGGCAGCAGCAACTGCGCTGACGGGGATCCCCAGAGGTTCAAGACCAAAGAACCCGATCAGCAATAGAGCCAGTACGCCCCAGCCTGTCCGGAAGGTGTTCAGATCGCGGATAGCTTCTTCAGGTGCTTTCAGACGGGAGATTTCATAGGTTGCAGGAATATCCTTGCGGAAATACAGATGCAGCATCACCAGTGTGGCAATGATGGCAGCGATATCAACCGGCACCATAACTGACGCGTATTCATTGAACCCGAGTTTAAAGAAATCTGCCGAGACGATGTTTACCAGGTTCGAAACGATGAGCGGCAGGCTGGCTGAGTCCGCGATAAACCCTGCTGCCATGACGAACGCCAGCGTTGTGCCTTTACTGAATCCCAGAGCGAGTAGCATGGCAATTACGATAGGTGTCAGGATCAGCGCCGCTCCGTCGTTGGCAAACAGGGCCGCTACCGCAGCACCCAGTAAAATAATCCAGGTAAACAACCAGCGTCCGCGCCCGTTTCCCCAGCGTGCGACGTGCAGAGCAGCCCATTCAAAGAAACCCGATTCGTCGAGTAACAGACTGATGATAATGACCGCAATGAATGTTGCCGTCGCATTCCAGACGATATGCCAGACGGTCGGAATATCACCGACGTGAACCACGCCTGAAATCAGTGCAAGTGCGGCGCCGAGCATCGCACTCCAGCCAATTCCCAGTCCGCGGGGTTGCCAGATGACCAGTACAATGGTCAGAATAAAAATAGCTGCAGCCAGCCACATAAAACCTCCTGTCGGGCAGAACGATACCCGCCCTTCTTTATTATTTTTCCGCCTGACGGATCAGACGTTGCAGTTGCTCAATACCCGTCGGCGCTTCCTGTTGCAGAGGGATCAGCGCCATACGAGAGGCCAGCTCGGTCCTGACCTTATTGATTTGAGTAGCTTCGTGTGCGGCCCTCGTCAATAACAGCGGTGAAGTTGTCTCTGTTGCGACCAGACTGTTATTGATGAGCCATGCCCAGGGTTCAATCCCGGCCCGGCGCAAATCCTCCTGTAAACCGGCAGCTTCCAGAACTGGGGTAGTTTCAGGCAGGGTAACGAGCATAATTTTGGTCCGCTCAGGATCCTGCAACTGCATCATTGGTGTCAGATAATGTCCCTTATCTCCCATCCGTTTGGCCACTTCACGATGGTAGGCACCCGTCGCATCAAGCAGCAACAGGGTATGGCCCGTCGGGGCTGTATCCATGACCACAAAACGCTTCCCGGCTTCCCTGATCACACGGGAAAACGCCTGGAACACGGCAATTTCTTCCGTACAGGGAGAGCGTAAATCTTCTTCCAGTAACGCGCGTCCCTGTGTGTCCAGAGCATTTCCTTTCGTGGCAAGAACATGTTCCCGGTAGCGCTCTGTCTCCGTATGCGGATCGATACGACTGACCTGGAGATTATGGCATTGTCCGTTCAGGGTGTTTTCAAGGTGAGCTGCGGGATCGGAGGTGGTCAGGTGAACATCAAACCCTTTGTCTGCAAGCGCCACGGCGACAGCAGCGGCCAGAGTGGTCTTTCCCACGCCCCCTTTGCCCATCAACATCACCAGACCATGTCCGTCCCTGGCAATATCATCAACCAGCGTTTCAAGGGACGGTGCAGAGATGACCTCAGAGCGTGATATCGCATCAGCTGATACACATGGGATGTTATCTTTGTCCAGCAGACGCCGAAGTGCCTTCACTCCAACCAGATTTTCCTGCTGCAGGCTTAACCTGTCAGTCGGTAGTGCGGTAAGTACCGGCGGCATTCCGGAAAGAATACGTTGTTCTCGCTGGTACAACGCACTGGCAAGATTGTCCTGTGAGGCTTCTCCGGCCGGCATCATCCCGTTTATCACCAGGTACTGGTGCTTAAGACCGACATGCAGCAGTTCATCATGCGTGCGGGCGACTTCAGCCAGCGTTGACTGCTGAGCGCGGGCGACCAGAATTATCCGTGTCTTTTCCCCGTCTGCCAGTACCGATAAGGCGTGCGAGTAGCGTTCTCGTTGTTTTTCCAGTCCGGCCAGCGGACCAAGGCAGGACGCACCGTCAGGATTTGTCTCGATAAAACTGCTCCAGGCTCCCGGCAGCTGGAGCAGGCGAATGGTGTGTCCTGTAGGGGCGGTATCAAAAATCACATGGTCAAAATCATTCAGTAACGCGTCATCGGTCAGCAGGCCGGTGAACTCATCAAAGGCAGCAATTTCTGTTGTGCAGGCACCGGATAACTGTTCTTCAATGCTGCGCACCACCTCTTCGGGAAGAACGCCTCTAACCGGATCAACGATGCGGGAACGATATTGTTGTGCAGCCGCCTGCGGATCGATCTCAAGCGCTGTGATTCCAGGGACGGCAGAGATGACCGTCAGGGTATTACCGATCTGCTGCCCGAAAACCTGCCCCACATTTGACGCCGGATCGGTACTGACCAGCAGGATACGTTTTCCCTCATCAGCAAGACGAATAGCCGTTGCGCAGGAAAGCGAGGTTTTTCCGACCCCGCCTTTCCCGGTAAAAAAGAGAAACTTCGGAATACTGTTCAGATAGTTCACGATGGGCTCCTGTCCGGCTGAGTTCAGCAACATGAAGTGTTGCCGCCGCAGCAGCTTTTTACCGGAGCTCTACCAGCTTTCTCCTCAACAATCCCAAACCAGCGAACCAGGTCCTGGCGCGTCGGATAGCGCCCGGACAGGACGAACTCGCCATCCAGCAGAATCAATGGCAGGCTTTCAGCGCCGGAGCGTTCAAGAAAGGCTTTAACTGTCGGATTCTCAGCAAACGCCATCGGTTGCTGTGACAGATTAAAGCGTTCCACCGAAACACCCTGCTGTTTCAGCCATGTCACGTCTGCGGAAAATGACACTAAAGTCTGATCAACTTCCGTACCGCACACACCAGAACTGCAGCAAAGTGCCGGGTCATATACTGACAGTGTTTTCATTATCTCTATTCCTTCAGGTTTAAGTTAAAAAATGGTCTCACCGATCCGGTTCAGTTCAGCCTGAAGACGCTCTTCAGGGCCGGAAATGACTGATGACGGAAGCGACAGAAAAGCTTCAATCCGGTGATGAAGAATTTGCCAGGCCTTTTCGAAAGCAGCGTCGATTTCCTGATCACTCCCGGTAGCCTTATCAGGATCCTCCACTCCCCAGTGTGCCCTGACTGCCGGAGCAAGATACGCAGGACAGGTTTCACCAGCCGCATTACCGCACACCGTGATCACCACATCAGGTGTCACCGGGAGGTTGTCCCACGATTTACTGTAGTACCCATCCGTGGGTATCTCTTTGATTCTGAGAAGAGCCAGGGAACGGGGATGGACTTCACCTTTTGGCTGGCTGCCGGCGCTGAATGCATGATGCTCTTTCGGTGAAAGCGCATTAAATGTTGCTTCGGCCAGGATGGAGCGGCAGGAATTACCGGTACACAAAAATAGTATATTCATAATGCCACCCTATAAATTCGTTAAATCATATATGTACTAATGGATTTTTATATCTGTTAAAGACACACCGCTCTGCCACCGGTTGTGGAACTGTTACGGGCAACCCGTCTGACCAGAAGCGCAATTTCCTCTTCCTGGCTCAAATAAGCCTGCTCAATGACTGCCGCCGCCCAGGCGGGCATGTGCGCTGAAAGCCGATAGTGGATCCATTTACCCTCACGGCGGTCAATAAGCAGCCCACTTTCCCGTAGCATGGAAAGGTGGCGGGATATCTTGGGCTGAGATTCCTCCAGCGTTCCGCAAAGCTCGCAAACACAGAGTTCTCCTGACGCTCTCAGCAACAGCACGATTTTCAGGCGAGTTTCATCCGAGAGATTTTTGAAAAGCTGAAGCGCGGTGATTGGGGACATAAATACTCCATGGTTTCGTTCGGCTTCATCTTAGTCCTCTCTGAATTCATGTCAACAACACATTCGAAAAATCGAATATTACAATCTATAATTATGATGCTGAGTAAAGGGGGTTAACATGCGTATCGAAAAAGTCATTAGCTGGCTTATCAGGCAGATTCCGGACCGCTTTTTTGACGTTTTATCCGGAACCGAATGCGCGGAAATTGATGGTATTGCGCATGACGGTTTACTGCATGATACTGAACACAAGACAGCATACCCTGTTGCAGGAAGAGGTTTCCGAAAGGTGGATAACTGATCGGATGCTATCAGTCCATCACATCATCATGGCACCGACAGTTCCCGGACCCCATCCCCGACAGCATCAGAACCAATATCCTCCCGCTATGCGGTGTATTTAACGAGAGAGTCATAAATGGAGCAACTGAACGGCACGCCGCCTTGCCTTATGAAGGCGTGGAAGAAGCATGAACACGAACTTCTTTGCTGGTTACTCAGACAAGTGGGTAATGAGGCTGATGCTGATGATCTGATACAGGAAACCTTTCTCCGGGCAATACGACAACAGGGGAAATTCTGTGCCATCGTGAATGCCAGAGCCTGGCTGTTTGAGGTTGCCCGGCATCTGCTTATTGATAAAAGCCGCCAGCAGCGTCCATTTATGCCTCTCCACGATGATTTATCATTGCCGGATAATACGCCTGAAACTGTCGACTCACTGGCTGGTTGTCTGCCCCGCATCCTGGATAAAATGGCAGAGTCTGATCGGATTATCCTTACGCTCTGTGATCTTGAGGGGATGAAACAGGCTGATTTTGCAGACCGAAATGGTCTGACACTTGCGGCAACCAAATCGCGTTTATCCCGGGCGAGGGATAGGCTGCATAGGAAACTTTCCAGCAATTGCCAGATCAGACTGGATGAGTATGGTCGGGTATGTTGTTTCACTCCCAAGTAAAGAATCTGTTTCCCCTTCTGGGGTTACCGATAAGCTATTGCAGTGAAATCCTGTTCAATAACATTTCTCAGCAAATGAAATAAATCGAAAAAAACTGCATCCTTTTCTGTCAAACAGCGTCTTCCCGAAAAACAACCGTCGTGAGGCCTGTCCGTTATGTTCCAGATTTTCACTGATTTTGCCACCTGGCTGGTCTATGAATGCCTTAGTCTGAGTCCTGCAACCAAACTCGGGGAGGCGATCCACTTTTTTGTCGAAGACGTGAGCAAAATTTTCGTTCTCTTGCTGGTCATGATCTACTTTGTGGCCATACTACGGGCCTCGCTGGATATTGAGAGGGTAAGAAACTATCTTGCAGGTAAGCACCGTGGAATGGGGTATTTACTGGGCTCCTGCTTTGGCGCCGTTACTCCGTTCTGTTCCTGCTCAAGTATCCCGGTATTTCTGGGGTTTACTTCGGCTGGTATCCCCCTCGGGATTACCATGGCCTTTCTCATCACATCCCCCCTTATCAATGAAGTCGCCGTCCTGCTTCTGGTCAGCCTGCTCGGATGGAAGTTCACGCTCATTTATATTGCTGTCGGAATGGCTGTTGGTATGGCTGGCGGTGCTTTTCTTGATCGGATTAAGGCCGAACGCTGGTTAGCCGATTTTGCCGCCGATGCCCTCAGAGACGGGCAGCAACATCAAACTGATGAGATCCGACAATCTACCATGGCACCGCATATGCCTCTCTCAAAGCGACATGCCTTTGCTAAAGAGGAAACTCTCACCATTTTTAAGCGTGTCTGGCTCTGGGTCATTCTCGGAGTAGGACTTGGTGCGGCATTGCATGGATTTGTGCCCGACGGATGGATCGCGTCGCATCTCGGTGCCGGTCAGTGGTGGACTGTCCCTGTAGCTGTGCTGGTTGGCATACCTCTCTATTCCAATGCTACCGGTGTGATCCCTGTGATGGAGAGTCTGATCACGAACGGCCTGCCAGTGGGGACAACTCTGGCTTTTTGCATGAGCACTGTGGCTGCCAGCTTTCCTGAGTTCATTCTGCTCAAACAGGTGATGAAGTGGCAATTACTGTGCACCCTGCTGTTGCTGTTGTTGACCTCTTTCACACTGGTTGGCTGGATTTTTAACGTTGTATTCCCGTTAATTCCCTGAAGAGGATTATAAAATGAAGCATGTAAAAGTACTGGGTACAGGCTGTTCCGGTTGTAAAACAACCATCCGGCTTATCCAGCAGGTGGCTGATGAGAGAGGCGTCGCTATTCAGCTTGAAAAAGTGGAGTCACTGTCTGAAATAATGAAACACAAAGTGATGGCGACCCCGGGAGCCTGTACACCATTCTGTGTAAATGCCTTTTCTCAGAAGTGACCGCTCAGGCGGTCACCGAACTCGATGATAAAACGGCTCATTGCCATGCGCCAGTCCCTCAGCGGCATCGTCCATTTTTGTGAGGCGGCCTGGATTGCCAGCCACACGACCTTTTTCACTGACTCATCCGTCGGGAACACCTTGCGCTTTTTGATCGCATGCCTGATCACGCTGTTCAGTGACTCAATGGCGTTGGTCGTGTAGATGACTTTGCGGATATCTGCCGGGTAGGCGAAGAACGTCGCAAGGTTCACCCAGTTTGCCGTCCAGCTCCGGCTTATCTGCGGATAGCGGCTGTCCCAGGCGCTGGCGAACGCTTCCAGCGCCTGCAGACCTGCTTCTTCCGTCGGCGCCTGGTAAATCGCCTTCAAATCGCGGGTAACGGCCTTGTAATCTTTCCAGGAGACGAACCGCAGGCTGTTGCGCACCATATGTACGATGCACAGCTGGATGCGGGCCTCCGGATATACCGCGTTTATGGCGTCCGGGAAGCCTTTCAGTCCGTCGACACAGGCGATGAGGATGTCGTTCAGGCCGCGATTCTTCAGTTCTGTCAGCACATTCAGCCAGAACTTCGCGCCTTCATTTTCGGCCAGCCACATACCCAGCAGTTCCTTCTGGCCTTCGATGTTGATGCCCAACGCCAGGAACACGGATTTATTGATGACGCGACTGTCCTGCCGGACCTTAAGGACAATACAGTCAAGGTAAACAATAGGATAGATTGCATCCAGTGGCCGGTTTTGCCACTCAACAACCTGCTCCATGACGGCGTCAGTGACTTTTGAGACCAGCGCTGGCGAGACATCCGCGTCGTACATCTCTTTGAATGCAGTCGCTATCTCGCGGGTGGTCATCCCTTTGGCGTACAGGGATAAAATCTGATTATCCATCCCGGTGATGCGGGTCTGGTTTTTCTTCAGCAACTGAGGCTCAAAGGTGGCTTCGCGATCCCGGGGAGTACGCAGTTCAAGTGGACCATCCGCAGTCGCTACGGTCTTTGTTGAGTAGCCGTTGCGGGTATTGGAGCCCGGTTTAGGCTGATTTTTATCGTACCCCAGATGGTGAGACATCTCAGCATTGAGAGCCGCCTCAACGCTGATTTTCTTCAGCAGACGATCGAACTGGCTAAGATCGTCGGGAGTTTTGAGATTTTTGGCCAGTTCATTAGCCAGAGCCTGCAACTGTTTTTCGTCCATAAAGTAACCTGCCTTTGATGTTGAATTGAACATATCAAAATCAGGCAATTACACAAATTTATGTACAGGCTCGACCCCGGCGGTTGTCGTTGATAACATCGTTGTACATACCGGAGGAATACCATCAAGAGACATTATCGAAAGCTGGCTCTGACCTGCAGGCAGGGAAATAATTCCTGTTCGTTCATTGCCTGAAATATCAAGCTCTGATCTCTGTAGAGGACTCCCGGCAGCCCCTTTTTTAATGAAAAGTTCAGACCCAGAGATGAAGGTATACCTTCATCTCTGTCGCGGAGCTCCGCCACAGCAGGTAAAGTTAACACTCTGATATCTCACTTATCACAGCCAGTTCAGTCCCGTTTTTTGCTCTCTGACCGCTGGCCGTCTTACTGCAGTCCCTGTTCAGCCTTTAATTATCATATTCCTGACGCTTATTCGTTTAAAGTCTGAAACTTCGCTTCAAGCTCAAGTATTCTGAGACACATCTGCTCAATAAGTTCTGGTGTGATGGTTTTTTTAAAACGAGCGATGAGTTCAGCATCCGTGTCATCCATATATTTTATGGGTTTATCAAATGCAACCTGGCTAAGCCGGGCAAGCGCAAGAACTTCATCAATCATAAGGGTTTTCTGCATAATGTCGCCTTTTCTTCCCGACTCAGGGTTTTAATGCCAGTCTTGAATTAAGTTTTCCCGGAGTTTCCTCCGGGTTCCGACTTATCTGAGCATTAACAGCGGGACTCTGGTCTGTTCGAGCATCGCAGTTGTGTTACTGCCGATGAAAAAACGTCGCAGGGAAGAGTGCCCATATGCCCCCATGACAATCAAATCCACGCCGTTGTCTGCGGCGTAACGACAAAGCGCCTCCGTTACCGAGCGTCCTTCAGCTAACCGGGATATCGCACTGATGCCAGCGCACTGCAGACTACGCTTTGCCTCTTCGAGGGTATGAGCATCGCCGTTAACCATTACGATATGACATTCCAGGCTCTGCAGCAGAGGGCTGAGCGTCGGTCGACGCAGGTTTCTCCGGCTTTCCTCACTGCCATCAAACGCAAACATGACTCTTGAAGGTACAGAAAAAGTTTCAGGTACAATCATTACCGGCTTTTTCTGCAGGCGGATAATGCTCTCCAGATTGCTGCCAACCGGGTTCTGTGCTCCCCGGCGACCGAGCACCATCATACGAATACCTTTCAGGTCAGCCAGGATGATATCCAGTGCGCCATGTTTCTGAAGTTGCTGAACATCCGGGATACCGATCTGGCTGAGCAGTTCCGCGCATCCGGCAAGAATGGCGCGTCCCTGAGTCATCAGCAGGCGGTTACGCTCCCCTTCTATCCGGACAAGGTCCTGCGTCAGTTGCTCCCGGCTGTCAATACCGATAGCCCCCGTAAGGTCAGAAACTGCCGGTTGTTCATTTTTTTCAAGCACATGCAGCAGGGCAAGAGGAACGTCAAGCTTCCCGGCAACCCAGGCTGCATACTCACACACGGCGCGTGTTGATGACGATCCATCCACGCAGGCAATAACGGTGTTGTCCATAGCATTAAATCCTGACATTAATGACCTCCCATCAGTTTTTCGACTTCTTCGGGTTTATCGTGAACACCAAAGCGATCAACGATAGTACGGGTTGCTTCGTTCATCCCGCGGATCTCAACGTCTGTTCCTTCTCTGCGGAATTTAATAACCACCTTATCCAGTGCGCTGACCGACGTGATATCCCAGAAATGGGCATGCGTAACATCAATGACAACTTTCTCTGCCGCTTCGCGAAAATCAAAATACGCCATAAAGCGGTCGGCGGAGGCAAAGAACACCTGCCCGGTGACCTTATAGAGCCGGGACTCTTCCCTGAGTTCTGAAGAGACAGCCAGAAAACGCGCCACTTTAGTGGCAAAATTCAGGGAAGCGATAAGCACACCGGTCAGTACCCCGAATGCCAGATTATGAGTGGCCACCACCACCACCACTGTTGCCAGCATCACCACGCTGGTAGAAATGGGATGGCTTTTAAGGTCGGTAACTGAACGCCATGAAAAGGTACCAACCGAAACCATGATCATTACGGCGACAAGCGCGGCCATAGGGATTTGCGAGACCAGGTCCCTGAGAAAGACTACCATACACAGCAGGACCACACCGGCAGTGAGGGTGGACAGACGGCCCCGACCGCCGGATTTCACGTTGATAACAGACTGACCAATCATTGCACAGCCCGCCATTCCTCCGACAAATGAGGTGCAGATATTAGCGATGCCCTGAGCCTTGCATTCCCTGTTTTTATCACTGGGGGTATCCGTCATATCGTCCACAATCGTGGCTGTCATCATTGATTCCAGTAACCCTACAATGGCGAGGCCTGCGGAGTAAGGGAGAATAATCAGGAGCGTATCAAGATTCAGCGGGATGTCCGGCACCAGGAAGACCGGCAGACTGTCAGGCAGTTTGCCCATATCCCCGACCGTACGCACGTCCAGATGCAGCCATATGGCAATAGCCGTAAGCACCACGATACAGACAAGGGGTGAGGGGATTGTTTTATTCAGATACGGGAAGAGGTAGATAATGGCGAGCCCTACTGCCGTCATAGCATAAACATGCCAGGTCACATTGGTGAGCTCAGGTAACTGCGCCATGAAAATTAGGATCGCGAGTGCATTAACGAATCCGGTTACCACGGAGCGTGAGACGTAGCGCATGAGCCCGCCGAGTTTAAGATAACCGGCTATCAGCTGGAATACGCCGGTCAGTACGGAGGCAGCCAGTAAGTACTGCAGTCCATGATCCTTCACCAGGGTCACCATCAGGAGCGCCATTGCCCCCGTTGATGAAGATATCATCGCCGGGCGACCACCAAAGAAGGCCATAATCAGCGGGATACAGAAAGCGGAGTAAAGCCCCACCTGAGGGTCAACACCGGCAATAATGGAAAAGGCGATCGCTTCTGGAATGAGTGCGAGCGCGACAACAATACCAGCCAGCACGTCACCACGGACGTTACCCAGCCAGTCCTTACGCGTCGAGGACAGCAACATAGTAATTTCTCAGTTTTTAGATGTAGTTAGCCCCGGAGGACATAGGTTTCAAATACGATAAAACACATCCGCAGACGGGATGTTATTACGTGCGTTCTGAGGCTCGCTCAGTACGGCGGAGGAAGGGAAAACTCAGGGTGGCGTAATGCGCATGATCAGCAGATAAATCCTTGAAAGCAGGTACTCAGCCCTCAGTGAACAGAATAAGTCAGCGTAATGTACTTTAGTGCTGACCACGTGCTCTGTATGATACAGAATCTATCTACTATAAACGAAAATACAGCACGATCAATGCTCACACTCTATATGGGACGTTCGTACCTGGACATGATTATCTGTGTTCAATGTCCCCGCATGACCGTCTTAACATCCAGAATATTACGTTTCCAAAAAAACCAGAAATGATAAAAAATGAGCTTAACGAATGGAAGGGACTTCCCCTGATTATGCGCCTGATTAACTCTTGTGCAATCATGGGGTACACATCGTCCCGGAGGAATTCGTTATGACTATCACGACTGTCGGTATCGATCTTGCTAAAAATGTGTTTGCTGTTCACGGTGTTGATCAAAATGGTAGAACTGTTCTGGTTAAGCCTAAAGTATCGCGTGCTGCACTTCCTGAGTTAATTGCAAGTTTGCCTCCCTGTGTTATCGGGATGGAAGCATGCTCCGGGGCTCACTACTGGGCAAGATTGTTTCGGCAGTATGGTCATGAGCCACGTCTGATGGCTGCTAAGTTTGTATCGCCTTATCGTATGGCCGGAAAATCAGGAAAAAATGATGCAGCTGATGCTCAGGCTATCTGTGAAGCTGTTCGTCGTCCGCATATGCGGTTCGTACCAGTGAAAGACGAAAGCCAGCAGGCCATGCAGTGTTTACATCGTACCCGTCAGGGTTTTATCGAAGAGAAAACAGCAACGTATAATCGTCTGCGAGGATTGATATCTGAATTCGGTGTCATCGCGCCACAAAGTGCTGATGCCCTGCGCCACATGGTTTCTGTGCAGAAGAGCTCTTTACCGCTTCAGGTTCAGCAATGTGTTGATGATTTGATGGAACACGTTGATCGCATTGAAGCTAACATCACTGAATATGACCGAATTTTGTCCCACATAGCCAAAACAGATCATCGCAGTCAGCGGCTGATGGAGCTAAAGGGCGTTGGTCCCACAACGGCCTGTGCACTGGTCGCCAGTATCGGTAATGCACATGATTTTAAAAATGGACGTCAACTGGCAGCCTGGCTGGGGCTGACGCCATCACAATACAGCAGCGGGGGAAAGTCGAAACTCGGCAGGATCACAAAAGCCGGTGATTCGTATCTGCGAACGCTTCTGGTTCAGGGGGCTCGTTCAGTGCTTATTGGCGCCGGGAAAAGGACTGACTCATTCAGCCGTTGGGTTTGTATGTTGGTTGAGCGCAGAGGGTACTGGCGGGCTGTTGTGGCCATCGCCGCCAAAAATGCGCGGCTGTGTTGGGCATCACTACATTACGGTGATGATTTCCGGCTGTACTCAGTCAACTAAAGCTCGAAGCTGTATAACCATCTGACCTGCAATTCGTTGATGATAAAGGGTTAGACCCCGTGAGGCCTATCTGGCTATTGTACAGGATATACGTATCCGCTTAACGAACAAGAACCTCACGCGCGTCTTTCATCAGGGCCCGAATCGATGACGATTCATCATGGCCGTTTATAGTACCGCAGTCTCTCCCCTTTATTTTTACTGAAGAGCAGACAGAAACCATAAATACCGGCTTTGACATGCCGGGGAAGTCCTTATAGTACAATAATTTTCGATATCCAAACTGACCCCTAAATAACCGGCACAGTGCGAACACCATGCCGGGAGATTATGGCTGACAAAACGGGAACGACAGGATCCCGCTGTTGTCGGGGGTCAGAAGGTTTCCCAGTTCTCGCTGGCGTGTTGTTCCGTTTCACGAACGGACTTTACCGCTTTAACCTTACTCTGCGGGCTGGTGTTGCTGATTGTCGGTACTATGGTATTTTTTCGTTCAGCATCGCGTTTTTTATTATCACGGAGACGAAATACGCTCACCTTCTCCTGCAGAATCCGTGACTGATTCTGCAACGAAGCGGCAGTGGCTGCAGACTGTTCCACCAGAGCTGCATTTTGTTGGGTGGTGCTGTCTATCTGGCCCATGGCGCTGTTAATCTGGGCAATACCATCTCCCTGCTCACGACTGGCCTTGGCTATTTCGTCAATCAGCCCTTCCATGCTCTGGACGTTACTGATGATATCCTCCATTCCCCTGTCTGCTTTTTCAACCAGGGTACGGCCGGATGCAATGCGGGAAACGGAGTCATCAATGAGCTCTTTTATTTCCCGCGCGGCAGAAGCACTGCGCTGAGCCAGATTACGAACCTCTCCGGCCACAACCGCAAATCCACGGCCGGACTCGCCGGCGCGTGCGGCTTCCACGGCAGCATTAAGCGCGAGAATGTTGGTCTGGAAGGCAATCCCGTCGATGACCTGGATGATGGCTGTCATTTCAGACGAGGTGTCGTAAATCTCCTGCATCCGGGAAGACACCTCACTCATGACCACTCCATTCTGTTTCACAATGGCCGTTGTTTCTGTCACAAACTGGTAAACCTGTGCTGTATTGCCGGCAGTATTGTTTATGGTGGCCGTCAGTTGTTCCAGAGTGGCCGCCGTCTGTTCCACACCGGCAGCCTGCTCTTCGGTGCGGGCTGACAGGTCTGTATTACCACTGCTGATTTCTGCTGCAGTCAGCGCAATATTGTCCGCTCCCTGACGTACTTCCCGGACGGTGTTACTCAGACTCCCGCACATATCACGCAGTGCCTGCATCAGTTGCCCCAGCTGGTCCTGTGAGTCCACTTTAATCTCCACACACAGGTTACCTTCCGCCACTTCCCGGGCAATCCGGACGGCTGAAATCAACGGACAGGTAATGCTTCTGGTGATCAGCCATGCCAGCACACCTCCCAGAAGAAGCGCCATACACCCAGTGATGATCAGTGTCAGTATGGCTGTCGTACCATTATCATGGATAACTTCATCCGCTTTATCTATGCTTGTTTTTTCGTATTCCACCAGTGCCTGCAGACTGGCAATGTAGTCATTTATGATCGGTAACTGCTGTGACCGAATGAAGTTGTTCAGGGCTTCACGGTCCCCCTGCTCACTGATCTGAAGAGCTTTTACCAGGGTATCTGCATACACCTGACGCTTTTCACCAATGGTTTTCAGCAGCTTAATACCCTGCTCTGAAGTAAACTCCCTGTTAAATTTATCCTGCAGTATATCCACGCGAGCAGCGGTTTTCTCTATCCGCTGCTGTGCATATGTCCTGATATCCGGGTCCCCCGACGTCAGCAGAACCAGTCCAAGCGCACCGTTTGATTCAATACCGGTCTGCCATTCATTCGCCATACGCTCCTGCAGAAGATATTCATCCGTCACGCGCTCGGTGGAAGTGAGCATAGAGTACAGGTACCCCACTCCGGTCACTGTCATGATCATGACAAGAACCAGAATTAGGCTGAAGCTGCCAGCCAGCCTGATACCCACACTAAAGTCTTTGATTTTCATTTTATTACTCGTGAATGAAACTGGTTATTTCGGACCCCGGTGTCCCTGACAAATAACTGGTGCCTCCAGACTTATTTATGAGGAATCATATTTTGATTAACGAGATCTGTTATCGGTATCAGTGTGCCTGAATGGAGTGTGTCAGACACGACCATTTAATACCCCGGAGCGTCCTGCCAAAAAAGACAAGCCGGTGAGGGCTGGTCTGAAATCTGACAATGTCTATGGGGTCTACCGTTGCGTAGAGGGCTGTCACAACGTTAATAAGATTATCGGCAACAGTCCGGTAAACTTTAACGGCACTGTTGCAAATAGTCGGTGGTGATAAACTTATCATCCCCTTTTGCTGATGGAGCTGCACATGAACCCATTCAAAGGCCGGCATTTTCAGCGTGACATCATTCTGTGGGCCGTACGCTGGTACTGCAAATACGGCATCAGTTACCGTGAGCTGCAGGAGATGCTGGCTGAACGCGGAGTGAATGTCGATCACTCCACGATTTACCGCTGGGTTCAGCGTTATGCGCCTGAAATGGAAAAACGGCTGCGCTGGTACTGGCGTAACCCTTCCGATCTTTGCCCGTGGCACATGGATGAAACCTACGTGAAGGTCAATGGCCGCTGGGCGTATCTGTACCGGGCCGTCGACAGCCGGGGCCGCACTGTCGATTTTTATCTCTCCTCCCGTCGTAACAGCAAAGCTGCATACCGGTTTCTGGGTAAAATCCTCAACAACGTGAAGAAGTGGCAGATCCCGCGATTCATCAACACGGATAAAGCGCCCGCCTATGGTCGCGCGCTTGCTCTGCTCAAACGCGAAGGCCGGTGCCCGTCTGACGTTGAACACCGACAGATTAAGTACCGGAACAACGTGATTGAATGCGATCATGGCAAACTGAAACGGATAATCGGCGCCACGCTGGGATTTAAATCCATGAAGACGGCTTACGGCACCATCAAAGGTATTGAGGTGATGCGTGCACTACGCAAAGGCCAGGCCTCAGCATTTTATTATGGTGATCCCCTGGGCGAAATGCGCCTGGTAAGCAGAGTTTTTGAAATGTAAGGCCTTTGAATAAGACAAAAGGCTGCCTCATCGCTAACTTTGCAACAGTGCCGGCTTTCGCGCTCGGCGGCGGAGAGGATCGAACGGCGGGGCATGCGGTTTCCTTCTTCTTGAAAACGTAGGTTTGTGACAAGCCCGCCAAGGCAACCGGCGCGTGTCATTTTCAGAAGACGACTGCACCAATTGACGGGGCGTAACGCCAGATGTGCAGGCGACTCCTGACAACGCAATATCAGAAGTCATCTGCACCAATCTCGACTATGCTCAATACTCGTGTGCACCAAAGCGAGGTGTGAGCATGGCGTCAGACACATCATTGATTGCCGAGCAAGGCGTGGCCACCCTGCCCGATGCGGCTTGGGCGCAGGCCCGGCAACGGGCGGAAATCATCGGGCCGCTGGCAGCGCTTGATGTGGTCGGGCATGAAGCCGCCGATGCCGCTGCTCACGCGCTTGGCCTGTCCAGGCGGCAGGTGTATGTCCTAATCCGCCGTGCCCGGCAAGGTGCTGGGCTTGTGACGGACCTGGCTCGCAGCCGATCCGGCGGCGGAAAAGGCAAGGGACGCTTGCCGGAATCAGTTGAGCGCATCATCCGCGAGTTGCTGCAAAAGCGCTTCCTGACCAAGCAGAAGCGTAGCCTGGCAGCGTTCCACCGCGAGGTCGCGCAGGCTTGCAAAGCGCAAAAGCTGCGGGCGCCGGCGCGCAACACCGTGGCTCTGCGGATCGCCGGCCTCGATCCGCTCAAGGCCACTCGCCGCCGGGAAGGTCAGGATGCGTCCCGCAGCCTGCAAGGTGTCGGTGGTGAGCCTCCCGCCGTGACCGCGCCACTGGAACAAGTGCAGATTGATCACACGGTCATCGACCTGATCGTGGTGGACGAGCGCGACCGGCAACCGATTGGCCGTCCGTATCTGACCATCGCCATCGACGTGTTTACCCGCTGCGTGCTCGGCATGGTCGTCACGCTGGAAGCGCCGTCATCTGTTTCGGTCGGCCTGTGCCTTGTGCATGTCGCCTGCGACAAGCGTCCCTGGCTGGAGGGTCTGAACATAGAAATGGAGTGGCCGATGAGCGGCAAGCCCAGGCTGCTCTACCTGGACAACGCGGCCGAGTTCAAGAGCGAAGCGCTACGCCGAGGCTGCGAGCAGCATGGCATCCGGCTTGACTATCGCCCGCTCGGGCAGCCGCACTACGGCGGCATCGTGGAACGGATCATCGGCACGGCGATGCAGATGATCCACGACGAATTGCCAGGGACGACCTTCTCCAACCCTGACCAGCGCGGCGACTACGATTCCGAAAACAAGGCCGCCCTGACGCTGCGTGAGCTGGAGCGCTGGCTCACATTGGCGGTCGGCACCTACCACGGCTCCGTGCACAACGGCCTGCTCCAGCCGCCGGCAGCGCGCTGGGCCGAAGCTATCGCGCGGACCGGCGTGCCAACCGTCATCACTCGCACCACGGCTTTTCTGGTCGATTTTCTGCCCATCATCCGCCGCACGCTGACCCGCACCGGCTTCGTCATCGACCACATCCATTACTACGCCGATGCGCTCAAGCCGTGGATAGCTCGGCGCGACCGCTTGCCTGCGTTCCTGATCCGGCGCGACCCGCGCGACATCAGCCGCATTTGGGTGCTGGAGCCGGAGGGGCAGCACTATCTGGAAATTCCATACCGCACCTTGTCGCACCCGGCTGTCACCCTCTGGGAACAACGACAGGCGCTGGCGAAATTGCGGCAGCAAGGGCGCGAACAGGTGGATGAGTCGGCGCTGTTTCGCATGATCGGCCAGATGCGCGAAATCGTGTCCACCGCGCAGAAAGCTACGCGCAAGGCGCGGCGCGACGCGGATCGACGCCAGCATCTCAAGGCAACGGCAGTTCTTTTCAAAACCACGCCACCACCGGACGCGGACATGGCTGACCCGCAGGCAGACAACCAGCCACCTGCCAAACCGTTCGACCAGATTGAGGAGTGGTAGCCGTGGAAGAATATCCCATCATCGACTTGTCCCACCTGATGCCGGTGGCCCAGGGCTTGGCCCGTCTTCCGGCGGACGAACGCATCCATCGCCTTCGCGCTGACCGCTGGATCGGCTATCCGCGAGCAGTCGAGGCGCTGAATCGGCTGGAAGCCCTGTATGCGTGGCCGAACAAACAACGCATGCCCAACCTGCTGTTGGTCGGTCCAACCAACAACGGCAAGTCGATGATCGTCGAGAAATTCCGCCGCACCCACCCGGCCAGCTCCGACGCCGACCAGGAGCACATTCCGGTACTGGTCGTGCAGATGCCATCCGAACCGTCGGTAATCCGCTTCTACGTCGCGCTACTTGCCGCGATGGGCGCGCCATTGCGCCCGCGCCCACGGCTGCCGGAAATGGAGCAATTGGCGCTGGCACTGCTACGCAAGGTCGGCGTGCGCATGCTGGTGATCGACGAATTGCACAACGTCCTGGCCGGCAACAGCGTCAACCGCCGGGAATTCCTCAACCTGCTGCGTTTCCTCGGCAACGAGCTGCGCATCCCGCTGGTCGGGGTCGGCACACGCGATGCCTACTTGGCGATCCGCTCGGACGACCAGTTGGAAAACCGCTTCGAGCCGATGATGCTGCCGGTGTGGGAGGCCAACGACGATTGCTGCTCACTGCTGGCCAGCTTCGCGGCTTCGCTCCCGCTGCGGCGACCCTCGTCGATTGCCACGCTGGATATGGCCCGCTACCTGCTCACGCGCAGCGAGGGCACCATCGGCGAGCTGGCGCACCTGTTGATGGCGGCGGCCGTCGCTGCCGTGGAGAGCGGTGAGGAAGCGATCAACCATCGCACGCTCAGCATGGCCGATTACACCGGTCCCAGCGAGCGGCGGCGGCAATTCGAGCGGGAACTGATGTGAAGCCAGCGCCACACTGGCCACTGCATCCGGCTCCCAGGGAAGGCGAAGCCTTGTCTTCGTGGCTCAACCGCGTGGCCCTTTGCTATCACATGGAGGTGTCCGAGCTGCTGGAGCACGATCTTGGTCACGGCCAGGTTGATGACCTGGACACCGCGCCACCACTGGCGCTGCTGGCGATGCTCTCCCAGCGGAGCGGCATCGAGCCGGACCGGCTGCGTTGCATGAGTTTCGCCGGCTGGGTGCCTTGGCTACTGGACAGCCTTGATGATCAGATTCCAGATGCATTGGAAACCTATGCGTTCCAGCTCTCGGTGCTGCTGCCGAAACTCCGCCGTAGGACGCGATCCATCACGAGCTGGCGTGCCTGGCTGCCCAGCCAGCCGATACATCGCGCCTGCCCGCTCTGTCTGAACGATCCGGAGAACCAAGCCGTACTGCTCGCGTGGAAGCTGCCCCTGATGCTGAGCTGCCCACTGCATGGCTGCTGGCTGGAATCCTATTGGGGCGTGCCAGGGCGGTTTCTCGGCTGGGAGAACGCCGACGCCGAACCGCGCACTGCCAGCGACGCGATTGCGGCGATGGACCAGCGTACCTGGCAGGCACTGACGACCGGCCACGTGGAGTTGCCGCGCCGACGCATCCACGCCGGATTGTGGTTTAGGCTGCTACGCACGCTGCTCGATGAGCTGAACACCCCGCTTTCGACGTGCGGCACCTACGCGGGGTATCTCCGCCAAATCTGGGAATGCTGCGGGCATCCGCTGCGTGCTGGGCAAAGTCTGTGGCGACCGTATGAAACCCTGAACCCGGCAGTACGGTTGCAGATGCTGGAGGCGGCGGCAACGGCAATCAGCTTGATTGAGGTGAGGGATATAAGCCCGCCAGGCGAGCACGCAAAGCTATTCTGGTCCGAGCCCCAAACCGGGTTCACCAGTGGCCTGCCGGCGAAAGCGCCGAAGCCCGAACCCGTCGATCACTGGCAGCGTGCAATCCAGGCCATTGATGAGGCCATCATTGAAGCACGACACAACCCCGAGACGGCACGCTCGCTGTTCGCGTTGGCTTCCTATGGTCGGCGCGACCCCGCTTCCTTGGAACAGTTGCGCGCCACCTTCGCGAAGGAAGGCATCCCCCCGGAATTTCTGTCACATTATGAGCCTAGCCTACCCTTTGCATGCCTTAGACAGAATGACGGGTTAAGTGACAAATTTTGACGTGCAGAGCTTCCCGATGCAAACTGTCACATAATCGAACGTATATGTGACAGGTACAAGATGCTGATTGGCTACATGCGAGTATCGAAGGCGGATGGCTCCCAGGCGACGGACTTGCAGCGCGATGCGCTGGTCGCGGCCGGTGTTGATCCGGCGCATCTCTATGAAGACCAAGCGTCCGGAAAACGCGAGGATCGTCCCGGTCTGGCGAGCTGTCTGAAGGCACTACGGCCAGGCGACACGTTGGTCGTTTGGAAACTGGATCGGCTCGGGCGCGACCTGCGCCATCTGATCAATACCGTCCATGACCTGACCGGACGCGGCATCGGCCTCAAGGTGCTGACCGGGCACGGCGCGGCCATTGACACCACGACCGCCGCCGGCAAGCTGGTCTTCGGTATCTTCGCCGCGCTGGCCGAGTTCGAGCGCGAGTTGATCGCCGAGCGCACCGTGGCGGGCCTGGCCTCAGCACGGGCACGCGGCCGGAAAGGCGGCCGGCCGTTCAAGATGACCGCCGCCAAGCTGCGGCTGGCGATGGCGGCAATGGGGCAGTCAGAGACCAAGGTCGGCGACCTGTGCCAGGAACTTGGCATCACGCGGCAGACCCTGTATCGGCATATTTCACCCAAGGGCGAGCTACGTCCAGATGGCGAGAAGCTACTCAGCCGAATTTGATGCCGACATGAGGCGACGTAGCGAAAGCGTGGTTTGTCTCAATTTGACGGCGGCGAACCGCAAGCGTTCGGTTCGCCGCTCGTTTCGGTCGCAGTGCTGGCCCGCGCCTGGAAACGTTGATAACACTCCAGCCCGCAGAAGTGCTCGACGTACTCCGCGCCTTCCGGTGTGAAGGCGGCATCGAGCGGAATTTCCTTGCAGCACACGCAGCAACTGGTGGCGGTCGGATCATTTGCATTCATGGTGGCACCCCTCCATTGACTGACGAAGACGGCGAATGCCGCCGCCGGCATCGGCTTTGCGAACAGAAAGCCTTGCCCGCGCTCGAACGCTTGGGCCCTCCGCCGTAGTCCATCCATCCGGCCGGGAAGCGCTCATGATCTTTCCCTGAATGCCCGCAACGCCCGCGCCAGTGACAGAAGAAACAGGCCGGTCAAACCGAGCGCCGTGATGACCCAATACTCGACAAGGAATGCACCGGCGGTTGTGCCGGCCAGCACGGCAGCGAGGATGGACAGGTGGCAGGGGCAAGTCAGCACGGCCAGCGTGCCCCACAGGTAGCCGGTGAACGGTTTGTGCGTCTCGGCCGGCATGCGCTCGGGGCTGTTCATGGCAAACTCTCCGCATGCTGTGCCGGCGCGGTCGGCATGGCGGCCAACTGCACTTCCAGATTGGCCAACGCTTCGCGCCGGCGTTCGACGAACTGACGCAGCACAGCAAGCTGCGCGGCAGTTTCATCGCAGTTCGCCGCATCCAGCGCCCGGCACAGCCGCGCCAATGCGCCGAGGCCGATGCCCGCCTCGAAGGCGGCCCGCACGAAGCACAGTCGCTGCAAGGCGGCGTCATCGAACAGGCCGTAGCCACCCGTGGTGCAGGCGACTGGCCGCAGCAATCCGCGCAGCAGGTAGTCGCGCACGATATGCACGCTCACCCCGGCATCAAGGGCCAGCCGGGACACCGTGTAGGCGTTCATCGAACACCTCCTTTTGGTCGGTTCACGGCAATGCATATACCGTTTCGCCGAGTTCAATCCGCGCGCTGCGAATCCGATGCCGGTGCCGTAGAACATTGGGTCGATATCCGATCACGGTGTCCTAGATGACATGGTCTGCAACAGATGTCGATTAAACTCCTGGCCCAAGCCGAAAGCCTCGTGGACACTGACGATCGCCAATCCTTCCAATCCTTGATGCTTGGAGGCCCAGTCTTCCGCCGTCGGGACAGATGCAAAGAAATGTACATGGCAACAGAAGGACTGACGAACGTCGGCTGCTTCCTGCGGCAATACCAAGGACACCGCCATGCCGGCAGGTTCGACAGCCTGTATCTCGCTGGGTGAAACCGTGAGTGAAACGGGTGCTCCGGTTGCAGCGCAATGCGATGAGACGCGAGCTGTACGGCCGATCAGCGCCGGAAATATCAAGGTGTCCAGCGCGCACCAGGCATACAGACGGCGGTCGTCAATTTCAAAGACATACGAAGTCTCGCGCAAGGTGAGGCCGTAGCCGATGATGTTCCCATCTTTGTCATATTCGGTACTGGTGGCCTGTTCGAGTACGGCGGCCACTCGCTCAGCGGGCCAGTCGAGAATCCCGGCAAGTGTCGTTCGTGAAACCGGACGCCCCTTGGCGAGTTCCCGCAGTAGCGGGACCAAGAGATCCGCAGTACCATTGGTACGATTGACCGAAGTGAGACGTTCTAAAATATATGGGGCGAGCTTCATGGTTCCATCTCCTTTCATCCTGCGCAGCAGGACAATTGTTTGACATCCTTGGTGAAGGTCTGCGCCGCGAGCTTCAGCCCCTCGACCATCGTCAGGTAGGGGAACAACTGGTCAGCCAGTTCCTGTACGGTCATGCGGTTACGGATCGCGAGCACCGCCGTCTGGATCAGCTCGCCCGCTTCCGGGGCCACTGCCTGTACCCCAATGAGTCGTCCGCTACCTTCCTCGGCTTGTCCTTTCGAATTTGAATTGGATAGCGTAACCTTACTTCCGTACTCATGTACGGAGTCAAGCGGTATGGAAAATAATTTGGAGAACCTGACCATTGGCGTTTTTGCCAAGGCAGCCGGCGTCAACGTGGAGACCATCCGGTTCTATCAGCGCAAGGGCTTGTTGCCCGAGCCGGACAAGCCCTATGGCAGCATTCGCCGCTATGGCGCGGCGGACGTGACACGGGTGCGATTCGTGAAATCGGCCCAGCGGTTGGGCTTCAGCCTGGATGAAATCGCCGAGTTGCTGCGGCTCGACGATGGCACCCACTGCGAGGAGGCCAGCAGCCTGGCCGAGCACAAGCTCCAAGACGTGCGCGAGAAGATGGCCGATTTGGCGCGCATGGAGGCTGTGCTGTCTGACCTGGTGTGCGCCTGCCATTCGCGGCAGGGGAATGTTTCGTGTCCGCTGATTGCGTCGTTGCAAGGTGGAACGAGCTTGGCAGGGGCTTCCACAGCTTAGCGTGCTTTATTTAATGAGATGGTCACTCCCTCCTTCCCGGTACTATGCTGAGGACAGGCTTTCATTCGGAGAACTATCATGGAAAACATTGCGCTCATTGGTATCGATCTGGGTAAAAACTCTTTCCATATTCATTGCCAGGATCGTCGCGGGAAGGCTGTTTACCGTAAAAAATTTACCCGGCCAAAGTTGATCGAATTTTTGGCGACATGCCCCGCTACAACCATCGCAATGGAAGCCTGTGGCGGTTCTCACTTTATGGCACGCAAGTTGGAAGAGTTGGGGCATTCCCCAAAGCTGATATCACCACAATTTGTCCGCCCGTTCGTTAAAAGCAATAAAAACGACTTTGTCGACGCCGAAGCTATTTGTGAAGCTGCATCGCGTCCGTCTATGCGTTTTGTGCAGCCCAGAACGGAATCTCAGCAGGCAATGCGGGCTCTGCATCGTGTCCGTGAATCCCTGGTTCAGGATAAGGTAAAAACAACCAATCAAATGCATGCTTTTCTGCTGGAATTTGGCATTAGCGTTCCCCGAGGAGCTGCCGTTATTAGCCGACTGAGTACCATTCTTGAGGATAATAGTTTGCCTCTTTACCTCAGCCAGTTATTGCTGAAATTACAACAGCATTATCACTATCTTGTTGAGCAGATTAAAGATTTGGAATCCCAGTTGAAACGAAAGTTGGACGAAGATGAGGTTGGACAGCGCTTGCTGAGCATTCCCTGCGTCGGAACACTGACAGCGAGTACTATTTCAACTGAGATTGGCGACGGGAAGCAGTACGCCAGCAGCCGTGACTTTGCGGCGGCAACAGGGCTTGTACCTCGGCAGTACAGCACGGGAGGTAGGACGACATTGCTGGGAATTAGTAAGCGAGGTAATAAAAAGATCCGAACTTTGTTGGTTCAATGTGCCAGGGTATTCATACAAAAACTGGAACACCAGTCTGGCAAATTGGCCGATTGGGTCAGGGATTTACTGTGCCGGAAAAGCAACTTTGTCGTCACTTGTGCTCTGGCAAACAAGCTGGCCAGAATAGCCTGGGCCCTAACGGCACGACAGCAAACTTATGTAGCATAACGGCAGAAATACACCGGTTTAAAGAATTACTGATCTGGTTTTGCGAATACTGATATTGATGATACTAACGGCCCACCGGCCTGTTGAGGAACCTGTAAAACGGAAAGGCTCATTGAAGCCGTATATTTTCTGGAGGTTCATCAGGCGCGGAACTCATCAAGGCGCGGGAATAAAATCCCATTCAGACGCCGGATAGATTCAAGCAAGCCAACTTGTCGTCAAAATCGGTGTTGCAAAAACGGGAGTGACCATAGAGTCCGTTTTCTGAGACGACCCCTGATCGGGCTGAATGAGCAGGAATTTCCTGGCGGCAAACCCGATGATGTTTACAGCGTTCGCACATCGATGAACACCCCTCCGGCCGAAGAGGAAATCGAGGAGGAACGTCGGCTGTTTTATGTCGGTATCACTCGCACAAAACAGCAGCTAAATCTGGTGGTCCCTCTTGATGAAGGGCTTGCGCGGTGGCTCAAAAACCGCTGGGATAGCACCCCGAAGAAGTCACCGATAGCTACTCGCTTCGTCTATGAGGCTGGCTGGACTGCTTGTGCGGTTACCAGTGATGCGATCTATAACAGCACGGTAGAGAAACAGAAGGCTGACTTCAGCAAGTTTCACCAATGGTATCTAAGAGATCTTCAGCGGCTAAAAGTCTAGGGCTACCGATACTTTTCGATTTCAGACAGGTGCTCGTTATCCAGATCAATTGTGGCTTTTCTTTCAGAAGCGAGCTTCTTCGCTCGCTTTGCATACTGAAGCCCCTTGGCTGGCTGCTCTCCGCGTAGGATCTGTTCAGCCTGCTTGCTCGTGCTGTGCCCCAGAAAGCGTTCGTACTGCTCGTCAGATACCTCAGTGCCGATCAGTCGTTCGATCCAGCCGCTTTTCGGCGGGTAACTTACGCCCAGCGCAAGCAACTGCCTTTTCTGTACCCACTATTTCCGGCGCGGCCGGCTTCAATCAAGGCTTTGGTTAGAACTACAGCCATTTGGGGACTCTCATACACAAACCTGAACCATGCGGGTCTGATTGGCGGTCAAGATAGCAGCGCATCGAAATCAACACTGAACTCTGCTTCTAAGAACTCAATCGTGGCTGGTTGGCTATCGAGCGATGCTTCCCGTGTAGACTCCAGTGCGCACTCCAATCGACGCAGCAGAGTAAACGGCAAAATGATCTTGCCGAAGTCGGTATGCTTGAAATCCCCCCCCACAGGTCTTCCGCGTTCTTCCAAATGAAATCAGCTTGCGAAGCAGCCGAACCTACGAACTCTGCCATCTTGGCCTCCAACCAACTTTTGCACGAAACGGCACATCTTCCAAAAGAGGGTTGTCAACCAAGTTTTGCACAAAACGGACTTTGATCCATTTCTAACTAAAATCTACAATCCAACCTCAGATTGCAAATAGCCTATGTTTATTACAGATGGTATGGTTCGTGTTTTTGTTTATTCGATGGCAACTGTACTCTTTCTGCCGCTTGGCTTGTTGAAAAGCACGTGGTGGTTTTCACCATTGTTTGCGATAGCTGCTATTGATTACTTAATGTTTCTGCGTCGACAAGGCTAGTTGCTGAACCTCATACCTCAGAGCAATCTGTATGTTTTTTACACCACTGGTTAAAAGGTCAGGCTACGTTCCTGACGTTTTTTAAAAAACAGTTTTATGTTTGATGCGTTACTGGTCTGTCTGGTAACCCAGTGGTACATTACCATTATTAAGGCTGGCTGGCGGTGGTGCATCATGCTTAAACGACCCTCTCTGAGCGTACTTTCCGACAGTCCTGTGCACCGCACCACTTACCCGGCAGGCCTATGTCTTGGTTATTCTTCGTTGTACCTTTTTCTTCAGCTTTATCCCTGACATGTCTGTCTGAACAGTTCTAAGCAAACCGGAATGTTGTCATGGCCAAAGTACAAGGGCTCTTTGTTGGATACCGAAAATTCGCTGTTGATCGCGACTGGCTTCGTCAGCAGGAAGAACAACGTTATCGGGATCGCCAGCGACAATTTGATGAATGGTCCAGGAAATGGGTCACTGTAACCAGGCTCAAAGAGACTCGTTTATGGACTGACGGAGCCATCAGGCGATGGTTGGGTGAACCTCAGCAGCAGGGTAAATATAAAGTTTTCCCCGTTGAAGCGGTTTTGGCTGCTGAGAAGTTGAATGAGTTTCGGCTCTGGCTTAAACCCCGACTGGAAAAGAAACGTGCCCAGCACCACCACTTTTTAATTCCATTTCTGTAAAGTAGAAACAACGGCAGTTCCGGCCGCATTCAAGGCTTCGGCATCTGGTCAGAAATAAAGCGCCATTTTTCAGTATAAGGGAGGTTAGATAGTGGAAGGTATTGAGACACTGAGTTTGCAGCTTGATGAGAATGAAACTATGGCCCTTGCTCAATTAGTTAAACGTCTGAGCTGGAGCGATCTTCGTGGCTGTGCTGTGAGTGACGAAGAAGCCTGGGTAATGAAAAGCGCAATTGAAAAATTACAACAGGCGTTAAGGGAAGAAGGTTATGCGCCTCGATGAGGCTGGCTTCGTTCTTTATTCCGATAACAAATTTGCTTAAGGACTAACTATGAGCCAGCACTGGTATGAGGTGAAAAGCAATCAGGGAATTGTTCAGGTGATTGTTGGGAGAAGATATTAATGTAATGCGTTTCTGCATTACATCAAGCAGATTAGCTTTTTCTGGTCAAAATAGACGATGTGATTTTTCTTTAGCCGAAGTCCATCCGCTCCCCACGCAACCGGTAAAGGTTCGCAGGTTTAATAAAGATAGGTTTCGTATCTCCCTAAGGGTGGGATAGGTAAACTCATAATGGCATCTGTGTTTACTATGTAAGTATTCGGGTAAAATTCATCTAATACAGTAAAGTTTAGTTTCTTACAAAAGCTTAATAAATATGGGTTTTTCACGTCTTCTATTACAACATCGCACCAGGGATTCGATTCACAGCAAAGCTTCAGAAAAGACTTAAACCATCCCTTGTTTTGTATTTCTTCCGGAAGCCGTACCACATGTATGGTCAGACAATCTCCATGATAACGATTAGTACTTTGTCTAAGCCCTACAACAATCCCCTTTTCTTGAATCTGTACACCTGCCTGATGCTCTTTCATGTCGGGCGTATAGTGCCTTGCTCTGTTTAACCAGGCCACCAGCTGCTGAGCCGTACTTGGTGATTCTTCAGCTATCCATTTCAGGTACTTGATGCGGTCCATATGCGCCTCCCTGTACGATTTCCAATGAACAAAGGCTCTACAGTATTAAGCTGCTGTAGAGCTCATTCAACCAAGCTCAAACTGTGCGTATTAAAGGATGCCTAACCTTTTTGTTTCATCGATCCACGGTCTGAATTCTTCCAGTAGATTATCATATAACTTTTCATCGCTAATCGAACCGAAATCATCCATGGCAAAGAAGTGGGTGTTATCAACCCGGCGGTCAGTAAAGTCATCCAGATTTTTGAGGATACCGTAGCTTGAACCACCCAGGCCGACAAACTTCCAGAAGATGGGGTAGTTGGCAGAACGCCGGATTGCATCTTTAATCGCCCGGGTCTTGCTGATCCCGCCATCGGTAATAAATACAACATACACCGGGATTTTCGAGTCCTTAAAGTAGTCGACTATTTCTTCCATCACAGGAGGCTCGTTGTTTGTCCCTCCGAGGCCCGGCAGGTTCTCCCAGGCTGAACGCTTTCCAGCCCCGCGAATGGACTGAATATATGTGTCCAGGTTGTCCAGTGTGACGTTTGGATACTTCTTATGCTTCTCTCCAAATCCCCAGACATCCATTTCACCGTCGTCGTCGAACTGGGCGGCAAGAACGGCGATGCGGTCCAGCACAGACTGAACGTTACCCTTACTGAACTGGCCACTCATTGAGCCGGATGCGTCAAGTACAAATGCAACCGCTGCCTCAAGGGTGTCCAGTTTATTTTTAGTAAGACTGACCGAGGCTTTTTTAGCGAGGCTTACAAGGCGCGGAGATCTGGTTTCCAGTTTCTTTTCCAGACTGATACGAGCAGGCTTTGCTGGCTGCGGAGCTGGCTGTGCGACATCAACGCCATAGCTAATGGCCAGAGGCTCAAGACCACCGTTGAAACCCTGCCCGAGCGCACGAAGCTTCCAGGCGCCATTGTGCCGATATACTTCACCCAGGATAATTGCTTTCTCACTGCGGCCCTGAGTCTCAGCCTGGAACTCAGCGATTCCTTGAGCCTGCATGCTCAACGAACTGAGCCCACTGATGGTATCTTCACCATCAATGACAACTGTGATTGCAATTTTACTGATGTTCGCAGGAACACGATCCAGTGCTATCTCAATGCTGGACTGCTGAGAACCGGTAACGAGCTTTACTGCCCCTTCAGGAGAAGACAGATTATTGTAAAAGATAAAGTCAGAATCGCCGCTGACCTTTCCCTGAGCATTAAGCAGGAACAGGCAGGTATCGGGTTCGCCTTTAAAGCCGGATTTGGTAGGGTACTGAAGATTCAGCCTGATCGCAGATTGCTGAAGTGGTATGTTTTGTCCGGATTGTAGATTCACATTAACTCTCCTGATTTTTGATTATTTTAAAGCGCAGCGTTTATATAGGTTCCCCTGGCTTAGTTCAGGACGCTGGATTTCTGGTGAGGCGTATATATGGTGTGACACCATATTTCATCACGTTGAAGTTTCTATACCTGTTGAATTGGAATTTCCATTGGTCGGGTATTTTATCTTCCAGAACCCGTGCCTTCATAAGTCGCAAACGTAACATATATCAGAGGGGCATGCTGTTGATATAAGGCACGGAATACAGGCTTTAACCAGCAACCAGAGAAAAATCCGTTTCCTGCCTTTAAAAGGCTCACGTCAGAATTAACATCTCTCTGCTTTCTGAGATTCCCGAACCCTTTCTGCCCCCCCCCTCCTGATAGCGGATCGCAACCAAAAAAAACCCCGGCATTGCCGGGGTATGATTCAGCGTTATTTTAGATGTTAACGCCGTGCTGGGAGGCAAGAGCCGCCAGGCCACCGGCAAAGCCCTGACCGACAGCTTTAAACTTCCACTCAGCGCCATGACGATACAGTTCACCGAAGACCATAGCGGTTTCGGTTGAGGCATCTTCAGACAGATCGAAACGGGCAATTTCCGTGCCGTTGTCGTTGTTGTAAACGCGCATGAAGCTGTTGCTCACCATGCCGAAGTTTTGTTTACGCGCTTCTGCATCATAGATGGTAACGGCAAACACCAGTTTTTTGATATCTGCTGAGACTTTGGTCAGATCGATTTTGACCTGCTCATCGTCGCCGTCGCCTTCACCGGTACGGTTGTCGCCCTGGTGCTCTACCGCGCCATCAGGGCTGGTTTTGTTATTGAAGAAAATGAAATGCGCATCTGACAACACTTTACCGTCTTCGCCTACTGCGAACACGGAAGCGTCCAGGTCAAAACCCTGACCATCGGTTACACGGGCATCCCAGCCTAGGCCAACCATAGCAACATTCATGGTTGGTGCTTCTTTGGTCAGAGATACATTGCCGCCTTTTACGAGAGAAACTGCCATTTTTAGCTCCTGCAAACAGTTGAATGAGGGCTGCATTAACAGCCCCGGGTAGAAAAGTTACTTTTTGATCAGGACGCGTTAATGCCGTACTGAGCACATACAGATGCCAGACCACCAGCATAACCCTGACCTACTGCGCGGAATTTCCACTCACCATTGTGGCGATACAGCTCGCCGAACAGCATGGCAGTCTCAGTGGACGCATCTTCGGTCAGATCGTAGCGAGCAACTTCAGTCTGGTTATCGTCATTAACCAGACGAATAAACGCACCGGATACCTGACCAAAGCTCTGGCGACGAGCCTGAGCATCGTGGATGGTCACAACGAAGATGATCTTGTCAACTTCAGACGGGACGGCGTCCAGTTTAATTTTCAGCGATTCATCATCACCATCGCCCTCACCGGTGCGGTTATCGCCGGTGTGCGTTACGGAACCGTCGGATGACGTCAGGTTGTTATAGAAGATGAAATCTGAATCGCCGCGCACTTTGCCGTTTGAGGCCAGCAGGAATGCTGAAGCATCCAGGTCAAAGTCCTGACCGTCTGTTGAACGCGCATCCCAGCCAAGGCCCACCAGGACGTTTTTCATTGACGGAGCTGCTTTACTTAGGGAGACGTTCCCGCCTTTGGAAAGAGAAACACTCATAAAATAACCTCTTCGATTAGTAATTGTTCAGGTTAACACTTAAGGGGATTAACTCCCCTTTTCCTCAGATTCAGGTTTGCCCGGGAACATGACGCTTGCGAGAATGCCCAGCGCCAGTACACCCAGTACAACATACAGGCTGGTTGTTGCCGCGATGCTGTAACCATGATGCCAGATGTGATCGGTCGCATTCAGGCCGAGTTTTGCCGCGATGAAGAACAGCAGCACGATAACGGCCTTCTCCAGATGAACCAGGTACTGTTTCAGTGCCTCAAGGACAAAGTACAGAGTACGCAGGCCCAGGATAGCAAACATCATGGCACTATAGACGATAAGCGGTTCACGACTGACGGCAATGATTGCCGGTACCGAGTCAAACGCGAACATTACGTCCGAGAGTTCAACCACAGCCACACACAGGAACAGCGGGGTCGCATACAGCGCCGCTTTTTTACCACGGCCAATGGTGACATCGCTGTTTTCTGGTTTCGCCAGTTCAGCATCCACTTCCTTCTGGTTAAGCAGGAAGGCATGCCCTCTGAGCTTCGGCCAGATAGGGAAGAAGCGTTTAACCATGCGGTAAGCCAGATGCTGGGAGTAATCCTCAATTTCATCATCGTCATCACCGCTTTTAAGCATCATGACCGCTGTCCAGGCAACGATAATAGCGAAGACAACTTCAACATACGGCCCCAGACTCAGCAGGCTCGTACCGATGGCGACAAAGATGCCCCTGAAGACAATGGCACCAATGATCCCCCAGTAGAGAACACGGTGGCGATAACGATCCGGAACGGCGAACCAGGAGAAGATGGCCATCATGACGAACAGGTTATCGACCGACAGCACTTTCTCCAGCGCATAACCCGTGACAAACAGACTGGCAACCTCAGCACCGTGGTGGATATAGAGGAAACCGGCAAATGCCATCGCAACCACAACCCAGAATACGGACCAGAGCGCCGCACTCTTCAGCGAAATAGGCTTGTCATCACGGTGCATAAACAGGTCAATAAAGATGGCACCGACTGAAAGCGCAATAAAAACAATGACCGTTTCAGTCGGGAAGCCGATGTGTGTGGAAACCATATTTTACCCTTAGGGATGTGGAACAGAGGCCAAATTCAGCCGGGTCGAAGCCCAACGCGATAGCGATCTCGCGGGAGGCCAGTTTCTCGTCCTGATCGAAGTTACCGTCACTTTTCGCAACGGCAATACCAACACGTAAGGCCAGCTGAGCGGCCTCAGGCTGATCTTTCAGCGCCAGGATGTATTTCATGGTTTCGCCCTTGCCGATTTCAACATCGAAATCGAAGCTTGAAACCAGTTTATTGAAGAACTCAATCACCTCATTGGTATCGAAGACCTTCAGCTCTTCTGAAGAGCGCAGAAAGCCCATCATTTTCTGCTTTTCTTCCGAACTTACGCCGTCACTCGATACGGCAATACGGGCACATACAGCAACGGTGCCCTGCATGAATTTTTTGTTTTTGAAACGGCCAACCTGGCGGGTCAGTTCGTCACGGCCTGAGTTAATGGCACCTTTAACTTTGTCGAAAAAGCTCATACCTGTTTCCTTTGTTGCTGTGTTATTTAGAACCGGCGCTCCAGCGAAATCCCCAGCCAAATGCCCGGTCCATTTCGTCCTGGCCTTTGAAGTACTGGTTAATTCGCTCGACTTTAATTGCGCCGTTTTCGTTTACGAGTCTGGCAATGGCGCACAATGTGCGACGGTTTTCACCTTCGGTCAGGCGGGTCTCAATGGGCGGTTGATCCGGCACATGAATGGTGACCACACCATCAGTCTTGTCCCAGCTGGGAACACCTTCATAAATAAAGGCGTAAATCAGCACTTCGCGGATATGCTTCCATTCACGTCCATTGATATGCAGCCACTCGCCGTCTGATACATCACCCGTCCGGTCATCGCCCTTGAGCTGAACATACGGTTCATCGCGATAATCACCGAATGCATTACCGAGCGCCTGAATGACCGATTTATACCCGTCCTGAAGCTCAACAAAGGCCCCCAGATCCAGGTCGATTCCTTTGGAGCCGAACATGCCTGCAAAGCCTGATTTGCCGCTGCCCCGGTGCCAGTTCAGGTTGATCCGGATTTCACCGAAGTTATCCCGTTTGGTCAGGCTGATTGCAGGCTTCTCTTTTGTCAGCGATACCTTGCTCAGGCTGATTTTTGTCTCAACTGGCGGAGGGGTTACAACCGGAGGAGTCGGGGCTGCGGGAGCCGGTTCGTCGGCAATATTTACGCCGAAATGCTCTGCCAGCGGTTTAAGTCCACCGTTGAACCCCTGCGCAACGAAGCGGAATTTCCAGTCATTATTACGACGGTAAAATTCACCCAGAATTAAGGCTGCTTCCTGACGGCCGCTCAGTTCGACACTGCCGCTAACCAGGCCGGTAGCCCCTTGCTCCACGTCGATGGAAAGATTACGAAGACCGGACACCGTCTGCCCACCGTCACAGGTCACGGTGAACGCAATTTTCTGGACATCAGGTTTCAGCCGGTTGAGCGCGACAGTAAAGGTTGAGTACTGGCCTTCACTGACCAGGCTGACGGTACCATCATCGTTACGTGGCTGACCATAAAACACCATGTCCGCATCACCCTGCACCTTCCCGTCGGCATACAGGCGAAACGCCGAAGCATCCACCTGGCCGCCCGAGGTGATCCGGACCCGCAACTCCTGGGCTGGAACGGGGGCATTGCCCCCCGGCGTCAGGTTCATTAGCGAATAACCGCTGAAACGATATCGGAGTGCATATCGTCAATTGTGCGGCCGCGACAGGCATGGCCAAGGGCGGTAAAGTCCCAGTTGCCGTTATTACGGCGCAGCGAAGAAATAACGATCCCGGTATGTGAGCCCTGCTCAGTCAGCTTGTAGCGAGCCAGCTCTTTGCCGGTTTGATCGACAACGCGGCAGAACGCGTTTTCGACGTCATTGAACGACTGACCACGGAAGCTGTTTACCGTAAACGCCAGGTATTCAACGTTTGCAGGCAGTCGGGAGAGGTTGACATTAATCACCTCATCGTCACCGTCACCTTCACCGGTCAGGTTATCGCCACTGTGCACAACAGCGCCGCAGGTGGATTCCAGTTTGCGGAACCAGATGGTGTCAATTGTTTTACCGGTGCTGTCCATTAATACGCAGCCAGCATCGAGATCGATTGAGTCGTTGCCTCCAAACAATCCTCCAAGAAGACCTTTTTTCTTAACCGGATCCCAACCGAGACCGAAATGAAGCTGGCTTAATGCAGATGATTCTTTGCTGAGTGATACCGTCTGGTTCTTAACTAATGAAACCATGTTTTATTCCTTAAAATGGTAATGACCGAGACAATCAAAGGTATATTTAGTAACTGACGAAGAAAATCATATCATGATGAAGTTCTCTGACAAGGGAAATTTTGGTAGTTTTCTGTAAAAACACAAAAAGAAATCCTTTTCAGGGTGTTAATTTTCTAAGTTTAATTTAAATATCAATGTGTTATCAGGAATCCAAAAAACCTGACGCACTCCATAACCACAGGAGTTATAAATCATATTATGATTGACATGTAGCTTAGACACTCATAGACTCACTTCTCAATCATAAATTTGCATGGCGTTCCGGATAATTAAAAAAAATGAACAAGAAAATTTGGTTTATGGAAGGTTTATCCTCCCAGCGAGATATTATTCAGGGGGTAAAATCATTTGCAAAAAAAAATAATTTTGCCATTACCGTTTTTGCCTCCCACCGTAACGAAAGAAATGAAATCCTTTCCGTTGCCGACTATTCTTTGACTGAACCTGAAGATCCTCAAAAACGTCTTCAGTTTATCCAGGAAACCATTCAGTCCTACGGCATCCACCATATTCATACTGGCCGTAACAGCCAGTGGTTTGAAGAACACCGTTCAGCCATTGAATCGACCGGTGCCACCCTTACTACCGGTGCAACGGGCGTCGACTGGTTAACTCTGGCTGACGAAAAAGTTACTTTTGCTCAGTTTATGGAGCAAAAGGGTCTCCCGGTCGTACCATCCTGGCGGGTGAATACGCTGGCAGAATTAAAAACACACCTCGCGGCCCCGCCGTTCACTGACAGCCCGGTATGCGTGAAGCCGGTGACGGGTATCTATGGCATGGGATTCTGGCGCTTTGATGACAGTGCTTCGCCTATGGCCGTCTTTAATCATCCCGAACATCGTCTGGTCAGTCCGCAACAGTATATTGCAGCAGCATCAGCTGCTGAGTCGTTTAAACCCCTTGTTTTGATGCCGTACCTGCCAGGCCCGGAATTTTCCGTCGATATCCTCGCGGATAAGGGCGAAATACTCGCAGCCGTGGGACGCCGTAAGGAAGGGGTTATCCAGTATCTGGTAAACGAAGGAAGCGCCTGGGAACTGGCGTGTGACTGCGCCAGGGTTATGAAGGCCGACGGGCTGGTGAATGTTCAGACGCGAAACGATGTGAATGGCAACCCGGTGCTGCTTGAAACCAACATGCGTCCGTCAGGGGGGGTGGGTTATACCCTTCACAGCGGGGTGAACCTTCCTGGGTTATTTGCTGCCTTTAAGCTCGGTCTGATGTCTGAAGATATGGTGCGCCAGAGCGCTAAAAACACCTTTTCTCCGGTTGCGGTGAGATCCATTACGGATGTAATTGCATACCCGGAATCACTCTCTAACCTTCTGAATTAAGGCGTATTTATGTCTGATATCCTCGAAGATATGATTTATCGCCGTACCCTCTCATGCGGTACGATTCAGGTAACCCGCGACCAGGGTGAAGTTTCGCTCGATGACCTGTTTGACATCGCTGAAAGACGTAACCCGAAACGCGCCTTTCTGTTTGTCAGCAAAGTACTCGGCAGGCACATTCCCGTGCCACCCTCAGTCATGCGGCAGGCCTACAGACAGCTTGCCAGCCAGTTCCCCTCGACACTGACAGGACCCGTACTGTTTATCGGTATGGCTGAAACCGCCGTTGGGCTTGGGGCCGGTGTATTTGATGAAGTGCGCCACCAGCATCCTGAATCTGTCTATCTGACCTCTACCCGTCACCCGGTTGATGGCACGTTGCTTTGCGAGTTCAAGGAAGAACACAGCCACGCCACCGATCATCTGATCTATCTGCCAGATGATGAAGAGAAAAGACGTCGTGTTACCAACGCACGAACGCTGGTTTTGATTGATGACGAGGCAACCACCGGTAATACCTTTATTAACCTGCTTTCAGCCCTGCGTAATACCGGCAAGCTTCAACATATTGAACAGGTTATAGCCGTTACGCTTACCGACTGGAGTGGCAAAGCCTTGTCCGAGCGCAGCACCTTACCAGTCACTTCGGTTTCTCTTGTAAGCGGTAAGTGGGGATGGACCCCATTACCTGATGCACCTGTCCCGGACATGCCGAAAGTCAACGTAACTTCACGAGGAGAATGGGACATCCAGGGAAAACAGTCCTGGGGCCGACTGGGGATGCTCGCACCTGCGGCCGATCTCGGCCATGAGGTCTCCGTCCACAAGGGGGAACGTATTCTGGTTCTCGGGACCGGGGAATTCGTCTGGGAGCCGTTCCTGCTTGCTGAACGGCTCGAAGCTGCCGGAGCACAGGCATTTTATGGATCGACCACCCGCTCCCCTATCGCCGTTGGTTATGCCATTGAGTCCGCCATTTCCTTTACGGATAACTACGGGCTGGGCATCCCCAATTTTGTCTATAACGTCGCCCACCAGCAGTTTGACCGCATTCTTGTGTGTACTGAGACACCCGCAGAAAGTATTGACACGCAGCTTCTTAAAGCGCTGGCTGAGGTTGCGGCCGTCGTGGAGATTGTTACCTATGAATAAACCCGTTGTTCTGAGCGACCTTGACGACACGCTCTTTCAGACCCGTCGTAAAATGGTGGACGAGCTGGCCCTGGAGCCATTCCGTACCGGTGCCGTTGATCGCACCCTGAATCCACGAAGCTTTATGACGGAAGAACAGTCCATGTTGGTGGACTGGCTCCTGGAGCAGGCTGAACTCATACCCGTTACCGCACGGGGAACTGAAGAAATCAGCCGCGTACGGATCCCTTTCCACTCCTGGGCAATCACCACTCACGGGGCCGTCATTCTCACGCCAGAAGGCAAACCCGACGAGGAGTGGAAGGCCCATATGCTCGGCCAGCTGGCTCCCTATCAGGAAAAGCTGACATCGATGCAGCGTCTGATCACTGAAATGATGGACGCAAAAGGGATCAATGCCTGGGCAAGGCTGAACTTCGAATACGGTGAAACGGCGGTTTATATGGTGATGAAGCACCGCGACAGCACCCGCCTTGACGAGCTCAATGCCATTGCAGATGAGATAGAAACGGTGTTTCCGACCGAGGGCTTCTACATCCACCGCAACAGTAATAACGTGGCCTGGCTTCCCACCGCGGTTGAGAAAGGGCTGGCAGTCAGATGGCTTCTTGAAAAACTTCGGGCTGAACGCGGAGTCTTCCCCGTAATTGGTCTGGGCGACAGCCTGAGCGATCATCGTTTTATGAAACTGTGCAGCTGGTTTGGCATCCCGCGTCAGAGTCAGTTTGCAGATGCCATTTCACAGCGAATTTTTGGAGAAAATTAAAATGCAGCCACATGACACATTTACCGGCTCATACCAGCCCGGTGACGTGGAATTTCTGCTAAAGCCGGTAGTCATTGAGATGACGCCGGTTGAGCAAAAAGAAGAGCTGATTCAGTCAGGGAAGAAACATTATTCGGACATGCTCAGTCAGGAGCCAGCGCCAACACAATGGCATCTTGATTTGTTTCACCGGGCGCTGGATCGGGGCGCAGAGAGACTTGCAAAAGAAGTCACACAGCTCGCTATTGCTCTGGCCGAACGCTTCGGTGATGAGCCCATTGTACTGGCCAGTCTCGTCAGAGCTGGCGTGCCGCTCGGCGTTATGCTGCACCAGGCCCTGCGTGACATGGGGAAAACCTCATGGCATTACGGTATCAGCATTATCCGGGATCGTGGAATTGACGGTGCAGCCCTCGACGTCATTGAAGAGCGCCATGGTACCAGCGGTATTGTCTTTGTTGACGGATGGACAGGTAAAGGCGCAATTACCGGAGAGCTTGTACGCGCACTGAAAGATCGCCCGGGCTATCCTGAGCAGCCGCGACTGGTTGTCCTGGCCGATCCCTGTGGCTGCTCCTGGCTTGCAGCCAGTGATGATGACTGGCTCATTCCTTTTGGCATCATGGGTGCGCCGGTATCAGGCCTGATCTCCCGGTCAGTATGGTCCTCTGAAGGATTACATGGGTGCATGGTTTGCGAGCATCTCAGTGAATTCGAATGCAGCCGGATGCTTGTCGATACCGTCGCCCATTTCCGTAAGAAGTTAACCCCGTCATCCCTCGCTACCCTGAGCTGGAATATGGAGTCAGCCCGGGTCTTATGGCAGACAAGTCGCGACGTTATCGCGTTCCTGGCCGATGAATTTAAAGTGGACAGCGTCAATCGTATTAAACCCGGTATTGCTGAAGCAACCCGGGCTGTATTACGTCGGGTACCGGACCATGTATTTGTGCGTTCTATTGACGACCCGGACGTTGCCTTGCTTGTAGGGCTTGCTCGTGAAAAGGGAATAGTTGTTACAGAAATGGGGGGAACCCTCGGCCAGTATCGGGCTGTAACCATTATCAAGAAGGTACTCTGATGAAAAATCGTCTTTCTCCCTGGAATCTGGGAGCCACGCTATACATGCCTGCAACACGGGAAGATATTGCTGATGCCGTCCTGCACGGGAAAATCCCGGGTTTGCGCTCTCTGGTGATTTGCCTGGAGGATGCTGTCAGTGAAGCAGACATCCCCATCGCCCTCAAAAATCTGGAGCACCTGCTGCACGAGCTCAGTAACAGCATGCGTAGCCTGGGTAAAAATGACTGGCCTCTGGTGTTCATTCGCCCTCGGCATGCCGAAATGGGCAGATGGTTAAAAGCGCATTATGATCTTTCCGCTGTCGATGGGTTTGTGTTGCCGAAATTTACCCTCAGTTCGTTAGCTGAATGGTGGGATATCATGGGCGGGACTCACCTGTGCATGATGCCAACGCTGGAAACAGAAGACGTCTTTGACGTGGTTCAGATGCGCGAGCTGGCCACTCGCCTGGTGGAACATCCCTGCCACGACCGCATTATTGCGCTTCGAATCGGCGGCAACGATCTTATGAACGTTGTGTCGCTTCGCCGCCCCCGGGACCTGACGCTGTATGACAGCCCGATGGGCTACGTCATCAAAATGCTCGTTTCAGTCTTCGGCCCGCGTGATTTTGCCCTGACCGCGCCCGTATGTGAGCATATTGACGATCATGCCGTTATGGCCAGAGAGCTGGCTCTTGATATGGCACATGGGCTTGTTGGGAAAACGGCCATTCACCCGGGTCAGATAGAGGTCATTCAAAACGCGCTGATGGTCACTCAGGGTGAGTATTCTGACGCTCTGCGGATCCTGAACTCTACCCAGGCCGTGTTTAAGTCGCAGGGAGCAATGTGTGAACCCGCCACACATCGCCGCTGGGCGGCTGGCATTCTGGACAGAGCTCGTTTTTATGGGTTACAGAACGAGCAAAGCGCTGATGGAATCAGATTACTTACCGTGACCCAGCATCATTAAGGAAATCATAATGGGGTTCAGGTTCAGAAAGTCGATCAACATTATTCCTGGCGTTCGCCTCAACCTGAGTAACGGTGCACCGAGCCTGAGTGTCGGGCCGAGAGGTGCTTCCGTTTCTTTTGGTAGCCGGGGGACCTATGCCAATCTGGGCTTGCCCGGTACCGGGCTGAGTTACCGTACCCGGCTTGACCGGGCCGCGCGTTCCGGAGGTGGAAACCGGACGGCAACCGACCCGGGGCTCAGACAGGCGCTTGAGCAGGAAGCCGCTGAACTCATGTCAGCGGTAACCGCAATCCGTAATATTCACGAGCTGACGCCGGATCCAAAAACAGGCATCAGCTGGGCAGAGCTGGAAGCAGTATACCTGCATAACAGAACGTCGCCTTTTCAGGTTCCGGCACCGGTGCGTCCAGAAAAGCCAGACTACCTTGCATTGCCGGAAAAGCCTGCCGAGAGCGAAGGCATTAGTTTTCTGGGTAAATGGTTTGAATCGGAATCAGCTAAAGCTGAGCGCCACGCCGAAAATCTTCGCCGGTGGCAGCAGGAGCTGATTGATGTGGAGCGTGAGAATACCCTTCGACAGCACCGGTACCAGCAACAACGGACGGCCTGGGCCGAACAGTATGCAAACTGGAAGTTTGAAGCAGAAGAACATGAAAAACGGCTCGCCACGGCTCAGGCAGATGCCCGGCAGCAGTTCCGGACAGACGCCGCGTTTTTCGAATCATACCTGGCGGGTGTGCTGGCAGAAACTGAATGGCCGCGTGAAACGATTGTTGCATTTGAAGTAAAGCCGGAGCTATCAGCAGTCCTGCTGGACGTTGATTTAGCTGAGATTGAAGATTTCCCTGATAAGATTTACGGCGTTAATGCCCGGGGCACGGAGCTGACGGAAAAAGCCATGACGCAAAAAGCCGTACGCGAAAACTATGCCCGCCACGTCCATGGCTGCTTGTTCCGCCTGGTCGGTATCGTTTTACATACGCTACCTTTCGACAACGTGATTGTGTCAGGCTTTACGCAACGGGTCAGTAAGCGGACCGGCTATCTGGAGGATGAGTATATCCTGTCCTGCAAATGCACTCGCAGCCAGATGTCGTCAGTAAATTTTGCAGGCATAGAACACATTGATCCGGTTGAAGCGTTAGGCGATCACCCGGTTATTCGAAAGATGAGCAGTACCTTCATTTTTCAGCCTATTGAACCACTAACCCTTTAAGCAGGCTAAATCTTACGATGCAATTAAATACCAGACAGGCCCGGATTTTTAAGCTTGCCAACTTACTGGGCACCGGCAAGCCCGTTTCCGCTGCCGACATTATAACCAGTCTGGAATGCTCAGAGCCGACATTAACCCGGGCCCTCAAAGAGCTACGCGAGTCATATTCTGCGGAGATCAAATACAGCAAGGCAGGTCATTCCTACCATCTCGTTAATCCGGGCCAGCTGGATAAAAAGACCCTTCGCCGGATGAATGAAGCGCTCGCACAGAATGCTGAACTGAAAACCGGTGAGTCTACAGGGAAGGTCGTACTCGATAAGGATAAAAAAACAGCCGTGTCCTTATCGCTACGCATGCGGATCTTAAGAAAAATTGACCGTCTGGCTGCGCTGAGTGGCTCGACCCGAAGTGAAGCGGTAGAGAAGCTGGCTCTGCACTCCGTTGACGAACTGATAAAAGAATACAGCGCTAAAAAGTCCTGACGCTAAATCTCAGACCGGGGTGAAAACCCCGGTTTTGTCATATTTTACCTCTGTATTGGCGTGACGTAGTTTTGATCTATTCTCCTCCCGCAATGCCAGCAGCGCCTTACTGACTACAAAACCTGGTGTCTTGACATCCTCTTGTGCTACACATCAATCTTTGGGCGTTTTACACTCCATTCATGCAGATCTGTGATGTATGATGAATTTCATACATAAGACAGTTTATTTGTCCGAGTTTTTTCAGAAATCTTATATTCCAGTCCGGTCTGAATTATTTTTCTGTTGATAAGAGGCCATTCACATGTCGGTAATTCTATGGTGGTTAACTTATTTCTTTAATGCCGCTTCTGAGTATTTAATCTCCACCCGACAGATGTCGTGCCGTTTTATCAAATCAACAAACCCTGGCCTCTTCCTGAAACTACTCTCCTCTTCCGATCTCTTAAGAAGGAATTACATTTGAGACGCTTACCCGTATATCTGCTACTCGACACGTCCGGCTCTATGCACGGAGAGCCTATCGAAGCGGTTAAAAATGGCGTTCAGACGCTGCTTACCACGCTGAAACAGGATCCGTATGCACTCGAAACGGCTCACGTGTCAGTGATCACCTTTGATTCTTCAGCCCGACAGGCAGTCCCCCTGACAGACCTCCTGAGTTTCCAGATGCCAGCACTAACAGCCAGCGGCACCACGTCTCTTGGCGAAGCGCTTTCCCTCACGGCCAGCTCCATTGCCAAAGAAGTACAGAAAACGACGGCTGACACTAAAGGTGACTGGCGTCCCCTTGTATTCCTGATGACGGATGGAAGTCCGAATGATGACTGGCGTAAAGGCCTGAATGACTTTAAAGCGGCCAGAACCGGCGTTGTTGTGGCATGTGCAGCCGGGCATGATGCCGATACCAGCGTCCTCAAAGAAATCACTGAAATCGTGGTTCAGCTCGATACAGCTGACAGTTCGACGATTAAAGCTTTCTTTAAATGGGTCAGTGCGAGCATTTCGGTAGGCAGTCAGAAAGTGGAGTCCAGCAAAAAAGAAGTGATCGGTCTTGAAGACCTGCCACCGCCGCCGCCAGAAGTAAATGTGGTCTTATAATTTTATTGATTAAGGGGATATCATGTCTGTCAGTCTGAGCAAAGGCCAGGGCGTAAGCCTGAAAAAAAATGAATACGATCTCTCGTCCGTTACTATCGGCCTCGGTTGGGATATTAATGAGGAAAAGAAAGGTTTTCTCGGCGGGATCTTTGGTAAAAAAGAAGAAGAATACGACCTTGATGTGATCGCTTTCCTGTGTAATTCAGCCGGAAAGGTGACCGATCTCGGCAATGTGGAAAATGGTAAACCAACGCTTGTGAATGGCGATATCATCTTTTTCAACAGCCTTCGCCATAAGTCAGGCAATATCTGGCTGACGGGCGATAACCGAACCGGAGCCGGTGACGGTGACGATGAGCAAATTATTGTGCGCCTGAATTCCCTTGACGCTCAGTACGAGAAAATTGTGTTCATCGTTCAGATCTACAATGGTGAAAAGCTCCAGCAGCACTTTGGTAAAGTTCAGAATGCCTTCATCCGGGCAGTAGATGCCCGTAATATTGAAATGGCACGATTCGATCTTTCTGGCGGACCCGCCTTCGCCAGCCAGCGCTCCATGGTCTTTGCCGAGCTGATACGCGAGGCTACAGGCTGGAAACTCAGGGCAATTGGTGAGCCTTCAGAATCAGATTCGTTTGTCTCGCACCTGAGGAATTACATGTGATGCGCCGCCTGCCTGTTTACCTTGTTATCGACACATCCGGCTCGATGCGCGGTGAGTCAATCCATTCCGTTAACGTTGGAATTCAGGCGATGCTTAGCGCTCTTCGCCAGGATCCCTACGCCCTCGAAAGCGTTCATATCTCCATTATCACCTATGACAATGAGGCGCGTGAGTTCATTCCTCTCACGCCGCTGGAAGACTTCCAGTTTTCTGACATCGTTGTGCCAAGCGCAGGCGGGACGTTCACCGGTGCTGCCCTTGAATGTCTGATGCAGTGTGTTGAACGGGATGTACGTCGCTCAGATGGTGATACCAAAGGAGACTGGCGTCCTCTGGTATTCCTGATGACTGATGGAACCCCTTCTGATGCCCTGGCGTACGGTGAAGCGGTAAAAGCGATTCGCGGCCGGGGATTCGGATCCATCATTGCCTGCGCCGTTGGTCCTAAAGCAGGCCATGAGCACTTAAAACAGCTCACCGATAAGGTTGTGTCTCTGGAGACGCTAGATTCAACCGCGTTTGCAGGTTTCTTTAAATGGGTATCGGCCAGCGTGTCTTCCGGCAGCACAAGCGCGGGGATTAATAACGGAACTGATACCCTTCCCCCTCCTCCACCAGAAATCCAGCTGGTGCTCTGACAGACAGAAAGGTGCTGTTTCCGGGCAGCACCTTTCTGTACAGCAACGTTTTCTGCTGGCCGTACCAGCCGTACGAGGAAAATTATGAGACGCCTTCCCGTGTTTTTTGTCCTGGACTGTTCAGAGTCCATGATTGGTGAAAACCTGAAAAAAATGACTGATGGTCTGCAAATGATCGTCGGAGATTTAAGAAAGGATCCACACGCACTTGAAACAGCCTGGGTCTCGGTAATCGCATTTGCCGGTGTAGCCCGTACGATTGTACCTCTTCACGAAATTGCCTCGTTCTACCCTCCCCGCCTTCCCGTTGGCGGCGGTACGAGCCTTGGAGCTGCATTGCGTGAGCTGACCGTGCAAATTGATACCCAGGTCAGAAAAACCACTCATGAGGCTAAAGGCGACTGGAAACCCGTCGTGTATCTCCTTACCGACGGACGTCCGACTGACGACACAACCGCAGAAGTGAAGCGCTGGAAGGATCACTACGCGAGTAAAGTGAATCTCATTGCCGTTGGCCTGGGGCCGTCAGCGGACCTGAATATCCTGCGGCAACTGACAGAGAATGTCATGCTGTTCACCGAATCTCAGGAAGGGGACTTTACCCGCTTCATCAAATGGATCACGGCCTCGGTTACGGCGCACAGCCGCAGCGTCGGGGACGACAAACAACCTGAGCTCAGCCAGACTGAATACATAGTCCGGCTGGCCAAGGACGAGCCAGTAAAAGCGTACGACGAAAACTGCGTTACGCTTACCGGCCGTTGCAGCAAGACCCGTCGTCCGTACCTGATGAAGTATGAACGGCCACCAGCAAGGGTTTCCGGGCTCGATTTCAGTCTGAACCTGAACAGCTTTAATATTGCCGGATGCTATCCCATCGATGAGGACTATTTTGCGTGGTCAGATGCCACCGCTACCGGTTTGCAGGTAAATACCAGCGAACTGCATGGCGTACCGGGTTGCCCCCACTGCGGTAATGCCAGTGCGTTTGCCCTGTGCTCATGCGGAAAGTTGCTGTGTATTGACGGCCCGGATGACGTGATCTGCCCGTGGTGTGAAACAGGCCTGTCATTCAGCAATGATGGCGGAAACACTAACTTCGACGTAAACAGAGGGAGAGGTTGATGTCGCAAAATGCTTTACTTGAAGAGAAGATTATCCGCTTAGTTCTGTCTGAGCTGGGCCACCCTGTTGAAGGTGAGCGGCTTTTACTTCTATCGCAGGACCCATCCCTTACCGAAGAAATTATGCGGCTTAAAGAGCGGATTGAGAGCCTTGCACAGGGTTTATCTGCGCGGGTTAGCGAAGGTGATAACGACGCAGAGATTGCCGCCTCGTCAGCATCCAGTCTTTCCGATCAGCAACAAACGGTCGTAAGTGTTGCTGATAACCCGGGCATTGACGCTACCGATACATCAGCACTGCAACCCCTGCCAGAAAATGAGCCTCATCCTCCGTTCTGGAAGCTGATGCCTTATTACGAATTTGATAAACCAGCACAGAGGGAAGACGAAAACCTGTCTTCCCTGGTATTAAAACCCGGGCAGATACCGACAGGCCAGCAGCGGGCCAGCTTAGCTGTGCCACCTGCCGTTCCCCCGAGAGCTAAAATAACGATCCCCAACGCCCGCGCAGGCGAACGTTTCTCTTCGCCGGTTGCTATCGTTCTGGGTGAGGGCCAGCAGGCTACTGTCAGGGACGTTGTCTTTCCCCGGAACATTGGCCTGTCTTTTGACAAAGAACAGGAGTTGCTGACAGGTACTCCCACCGAAAGCGGCGATATAGAGCTTTCAGTAATCTGGTCATGCACGTCGCACGACGAATGTGAAACAAAACAGCTATTTATAATCAATCCCGATCCGAGAAGCCTGTGGAAGGTGGTAGAGCCACCAGCAGACGCTCCCTACCCTAAGTCCCATCTGGACGCTGCTGGCCTGGTCAGGGGTGATATACGTATTGCTGCCGCCAGTCGCCGGGGACGCTCTCATGAGCATGCCGGAAGCTTCAGAGATGACGACTTCTACATCAACCACTGCCAGGAAACAGGATGGTCTGTCATGCTGGTCGCAGACGGAGCCGGTAGTGCGGTAAATTCCCGGGAAGGCTCCCGGATTGCAGTCAAAACGGCTGGCGATTACCTTTTAAATCAGCTCAGTGGTGTGAAAGGCGTCCATTTAAAGCAGCACATCACGGCGTGGGAAGGGAGCGATCAGCAGGCAACAATAAACGCCATGCTTCATCATTTTAAACAGGCAGCTACGCTCGCGGTCAACAGTATCCAGAACGAAGCCATTTGTGCAGAACAACCTGTGAAATCCTATTCAACAACCCTTCTGGCAACTGTAGCGCTACGAACTGATAACGAGCTGTTTGCGACTGCATTCTGGCTTGGTGATGGTGCGATAGGTGCATACAGCCCTTCCGGTAAAGTCAGGATACTGGGAAATCCCGATAGCGGAGAATACGCAGGACAAACCCGTTTCCTTGACCAGAGCATTATCGCAGACCCCTCGTTTAGCGGCCGCATCAGCGTGGGTAAATGGAATGATGTATCTCACTTGATCCTCATGACAGACGGCGTCTCAGACCCTCTGTTTGAGACGGATAATGGGCTTCGCAGTGACGAAAAATGGACCCGTCTCGTTGATGAGCTCAACCCTGTCCTTACAGACGCCAGTATTGCGCCTGAGAGGTTAGGCGACTGGCTTAACTTTTTCTCCACAGGGAACCATGATGACCGCACTATTGCGGTGTTGTGGTAAGGGATACGCTTTTTCGGTGATCAATATGGCAAATATCGTTACGTGCAAAACAAAGGACGGCGAAACAGTCCAGTATGTTGACGAGGTAATTGGTTCGGGCTCGATGAAGGATGTTTACTTTTCGCCTGATAAATCATACGTCGTCGCTTTTTATCATAAACCGCAGAACGAGCAGGCCCGGGATCGGATTGATATGATCACCGGACGCTACAGGCAAAACATTTTTGGCCAGTCCGGAGGTGAATACTGGAAGGACCTGTTTTGCTGGCCGACCCATGTTGTTGAGCATGGGCATAAAATCGGCATCGTGGTTCCAACCTACAAAAGCTACTTTTTCTTTAAATACGGCTCTAAAAACGATGATTTTCTTGGCATAAAAGGTCGTGAAAAGGAAGGCAAATGGTTTGCCAGCGCCAGCAACCAGAACAAATTTCTCGACCCACGTGAACGAGGCAATACGCTTACCTATCTCAAGGTCTGTCTGCTGCTGACAAGAGCCGTCAGAAGGATGCATGCGGCAGGTCTCTGTCACAGCGATCTAAGCTATAAAAACGTGCTTATCGATCCAGAAATGGGACATGCCTGCATCATTGACGTAGACGGCCTGGTTGTCCCTGGAAAGTATCCTCCCGACGTGGTGGGCACCCCGGATTTTATCGCTCCGGAAGTGGTGAAAACCAGTCATCTTTCCAAAGAGGATCCGAACCGCGTATTGCCAAGCATTACTACTGACCGTCATGCGCTGTCGGTGCTTATCTACATGTATCTGTTCTTCCGTCATCCGCTACGTGGCGGAAAAATACATGACATGTCGGATGAAGTACGTGATGAGACCTTATCTATGGGTGAGAAGGCACTCTTCATTGAACATCCGACAGACAAAAGCAATGCAGTCAAAGTCAGTCAGCTATCGTCCTTTTCACTGCCCTGGGCTGACCCGGAGAAAATTCCTTACACCATCATGGGCCCTTATCTGACACCTTTGTTTGAGCGCGCCTTTATAGATGGCTTACACGATGCCACTAAACGCCCGACCGCCGATGAGTGGGAAAGCGCCCTGGTTAAAACAGTCGATCTGATACAGCCCTGCCAGAACAAGGCGTGTGAACAGAAATGGTACGTTTTCTCGGGTAAGACAAAGCCGGTTTGTCCCTACTGCGGTACGCCATACAAGGGTAAATTACCGGTTCTAAATTTATATTCTTCCCGAAAGGAAGGCAGTTATCGTCCTGACGACCACCGGTTGATGGTGTGGAGCGGGCAGTCAATCTATGCGTGGCATGTGAATCGCCTCATTGCGCCAAATGAGCGTACAACCGATTTGCAAAGGAAACGAGTTGGGTATTTTGTTTTCCATAACGATCAGTGGTGGTTAGTAAATGAAGGCATAAATGGGCTTATGTCATTACCGGATAAACGACAGATTGCCATTGGGGAAAAAATTGAACTGACGAATAACGCTCAGTTTGTTCTGTCAAAGGAGGAAGGCGGCAGGCTGGTCGTCGTTCAGTTAGTAGAAAACTAACGGACGCCCATAACGACTAAAACGTTCTGGCAGCATACTGAACCTGTTTAATGAATCACTATATTAAGCTGTGTCAAATTTAAGCTGCCAGAAAAACTGACTGTCTGTGCCGGATATGCGGTACACCTCCTGCGGCAAGGGTTTAATGCGCAAAGCCCAATTTATTTATAAGAGTGAATAGTTTTGTGGCTCTACCCTGCCGCTCTCCTTTCCTGTGTCATGGTTTTTAACATCTGAAATACTGACATTGTTAAGCCGGTGATTGTATAAGGCGATGCGGACAATCTCATGAAGATATTCAAGTTCGTTTTGTGTCAAGGACTGGCCTTCCTGGGTTTTTGAAATCATTTCCTGCCAGCAGATCAGTCTTTCGTAACTGACATGTTCGCTGTTTTCCAGGCAGTGCAACCTGAAATAGCGAAGGAACAAAGGAAATTCATCGGTCTGAGCGATGTCATAAGCCCGAACCGTTAACCGACACAGACATACAATCGTATCCTGCTGTAACCTGACTAACGCGTTATGACTGCCCGGAAGGATATCAGGCAATTTCATCTTACAGTCAGCAAGGCGCTGAAGAAGAGGCCCTTCCTCTGAAGGCTCCCGTCCCCGATACTCCTGAAGAGGTTCAGATTCAAGTTCATGCATTAATGGATGATATAGCCATTCCCGGGAACTGGTCTCATCAATGATCAGGCTTTCAATGCACTCACTGTATGTTGTTTTACGTCGCCCGAGCTGCACCTGACTGATTTCATATTCAATATCTGGAAGATCGATACGCAATGCGGCAACTCTTTCGGAAGGATGAAGGTGGTCAAAGGTTAACTTCGCAGAAATGCTACGATCCCTGTCCAGAAAGACGGCCACACATAAATCATTAACCTTTACGAACAGATCAGCTGTGCCTCCGAACATACTGCCGCTTCCAATAACCTCATTCAGTGAAACCGGCCCACCATCGTCGCCAGCGAGAAGATTTGGGAAACCAAGAACCTGGTGCTCGTTGATGACTTCAATAATTTTTCCCCGGATGGCTTCCATCAGACCATCACAGTCACCGGCTACAGCAGTACTGTGTGAGAAATGCCAAAGCTTGACCTCCCCCTGCTTTGCTAACAGATCAGTTTTGCAAGCGGGGCAGATGCAGTTACAGTCGATACCCCGGCTGACCTCTGTAATATCTAAAAAGAGTCCTGATTCTCTCTGGAGTCCAAATGGAATACCAAATGTGTAACTCTTACGCATGGCTGCACCCCGTTTTTGATAATTATTCAAACTATATCCGAAATAACGGAGGAGGATTTCTGTAAAACGAATTAAAAGAAATGATTTTTTAGTTTTCCAGATTAATGTTTGACAAGAATCAAATGAGAGCCTTACAAATATGGAGAGAGAAGTTTAGGTAAAGTAACTTTTATCACAACTTCTAAAATTAAGGAGAATATCGGATGTATTTAGCAGTGGGCTTGGCTTATGATTAAAGTCTTTCTCCGAACTTAATAAGAAAGTTAAAAAGACAGGCTATTACAGTGCCTTTAGCCCCGAAAGGGGCATAAACTATTTTCAAATCCAGACACAGTCTTTTTGTTGTGCCAATATCAATAATTACTCGCGAACAAAGGTCCACACACTCGCAGGAACTTTGTCATATAACTTTTTCATTGTCAGTTCAGCTTTACGATGATCATAAGCACCAGAAATTTCAAGAGAGGCGACACCCGAGTTTTTTTCACATAACCTTTCAAATACTTTTTCGAGCGTTTCGAACGAACTACACTTACGGAATTTCATTAAATAAGACTGCTTTGTGTCAGACATAATCAACCTTCTTTAGACAGGCCTCAACTGGCCAGGGATAATCTTAATATCATTTTTCACTTAAGCCTAACGATTTCACAACCTTTTTCGTTGTTTCCACCCTGTTCATAACCAGGTACATGAGTGCTAAAATGACTGTAAATAAAACAAGTGTATCCCGGTGAGCAGGATGAAGAATCAATCAGTGATCAGACAGTTTTCGGAAAGCGAATTGCATCAGCAGCTGGAAACGTTCGGCAACCATGATAAACAGCTTTCACGCTTGATCCGTTACTTTTCCCATCTGAGATACAACACAGCTAAAACCTATCTGCACTGGCTACGAGTATGGAACGAATGGTATCAGGCGAATGCCCGGTTGCATACAGACTGGCCAGTAAGTTCGCTCCCCGTGTCTGAGGAAGCTCTGCTGGCGTTTATGGGGCATCTTGAAGGCAAATTGTCACGAAGCAGCATAAACAGCTGTCTTCAGGCCTTAAACAGTATCCATAAAAAAGGGCTTAACCTGCCCGGGATTATTACGTCTGAAGCATGGTACATGCTGGAAGCCTTAAAACAATCGGAAGCCCGGAAGCGAAAGACGACTAAACAGGCAACTCCCTTTCTTATTGGCGATCTCAAGGCTCTGATAAAGTTACGCAGTACTACAAACTCAGTTCGTAAGCTTCGTGACCTGTGCCTGATCTGGACAGGCTTTGAAACACTGCTCCGTTCATCCGAAATTCGCCGTATACGTCTGAAAGATCTGTCTCTGGATAGTATGACCGGTGAATTTAACCTGACGGTATACCGTACAAAAACGAACATCAGTACACTTCTTACCTACCGGCTGACACGTCAGTTAACTAACTGCCTCTTGAGATTGATGAACCTTGTGAAAATGGATCAGCACAGTCATCCGGATGAATACCTTTTCCAGGCCGTAAATTTCCATGATACAGGCTATATGCCACCCGGCTGGAAGCTTCGGAGTAAAGGGAATGAGCTATCTGAGCTTCTTAAACGGCATAACCTGCCCTACCGTGCTAAACAAAGTCTTCTGAACGATGAAGATGAGGAAGACACTGTGGACGATGCCGGTATGCTCAGCAAAAATTCCCTTTTACGGGCATTTAAAGAAATGTGGAATGAGCTTTATCCAAATGAGACTAAAACCCGTTACTGGACAGGGCACAGCGTTCGTGTAGGCGGTGCGATACAGCTGGATATTGAAGGTTACTCGCTACCACAGATTATGGAAATGGGGAACTGGTCGAATGAAGAAATGGTTATGCGCTACATTCGCAATATTGAAGCTGGTAAAAAAGCCATGATCAAGCTTATGCGAAATGCCTTTGATGAATAGCGCCCTCACGGGCGCATAACTTTATTTTTTCTTGAACGGGTTAAGTCTGGTGAGATTAGAGAGTGCCCCTCCCGGAGGCAAAATTCCCGTCCTTTTATATTTGTACACGCCATTTAATTTCATTGTCTGGATTCCAAGATTAATAAGCGTGACAAGTTTAAGGGTATACAGGAGTGTAAATTGGGGAGCAACCTGAATAAAAACTAATAACAAGCCTGCACACATTACACGTAGCCATGCCGCGTACTCCATGCTCAGCGGACGCTTGAAATAGAATCTTTCGAGCAAATCAACTGTCTTATTACTGATCCACGCCGCCGCCACTGAGAGTAACAACACGATGCACACCATAATGCCCAGTTCCATTTTCACTCCCTTCTCTTTTAGTCTGTTTAAGTTGAGGCTTAGCCACAGTAGTTTTGTTTTTTGCTTTTTTCTTAGGTTTGGTATGGTGAAACAGAAAACAATCCACCATTACCCAACCATTTTTATATCGAGCCACCAGCATCTTCTGGCTGGGGTAATGAGCATGAAACAGCATTTTCACGTCCATGGTGCCCATCAACGACTGTTTGCGCTTTAGCTCATCCTCAGCCATCTGAAATTCTTGTAAGAATTCTGAAGACAGACGCTGACGCAGAATTCTTATGGCACTGGAGTTTTCATCATTCTTTGCCAGGTGCCCGAAGCGTACAAGTGCCTTGTGGGTTATCTGGATGGGTCCCAGATGAGAGCTGAGCTGTTCGTACTGCCAGAAGTAGGTCAAATCCACCTTAACCCAGCTGATGCTGTCCAGCAGAGCCTCGTTCATGATGGTTCCGGACATAGGTACCATTGTCAGCCTGGCCAGACGCATATGTATGTAGTCCGTAAGCAACCTCAGCGACTCAGGAACGTTTTTATTGAGTAGGAGATGCTGAAGCACCGGGGTTGCGGTCTGCCAACACAGATTGCGCCCGTCAGGCAGGAAAGCAAACTTTTGATCGTCAGGCGCAGAGTTCGAAGCGTTTTCCTTACGAAGCAAAAAATAATGGCCGCACAGCAGCTCTGCTCTTACCTGGTCCTCGTCAGGGTCATGTCGGGCTTTACTTAGATCAACGGTTAGCACAACGCGGTTAATCGCATCAGCGTGATATTTTTTTACCCAGACGCAGACACGATAGAGACGCTCATCGATTTTCTGGCTGGCTGTGGAAATCCATTGCATTGTTGTTCCTTAATTTTCGGGGCTGACAATGAAAATGCCCAGCTCAGCCCCCGGCACGAGTTCTGTATATTTCAGGCTCAGCTTCCGTTGGTTGGACGGACCCTGGCTGTTTTCAGGAGCCCAGTCAGAGAGCGTTTTTAATTGAGGTATGTTGCCTGCTGCGAAAATGGGCAAGGATGCTTTTACTACTGAATAATCAGTCTCAGCATATTTATTCCCGTTTCGTTCCTGCCCTTCAGGCCTAAATGCAAAAATGTGAGCAATCGGAACAGGGAAAGAGTTAGTTCGACAAAGGCGATAAGATTCGCCCTGCTTCAGTGGGTGAAATTCAAGACGGTGTAAAGCCTTATCGATATTAGACACGACATTCAAATTGGTAGTTGCTACATTTTTTACTTCTGAGGCTCTCCTGCGCTCCAACAAACTCACAAGTTGCTCTGCTGTTTTAACTTCCTGGTTTCGGTTTAGCCGCCATGAAAAAGTAACTTTTTTAAGCTGGGACTTGATGAAAAGGATATTTCTTGTTGAGTGCATAGCGACAAGGCCCGGGAGCTTCTTGTGCACTTTATCAAAACGGACATTCTTTTTATTATCGATACGCCTCATTGCCGCAGCAAAATCATTTTTTGCTTCGTTTATAGAAGTGATCAAGCTTTCGAGAAGATCTGCTCTTTCGGGGACAATGATTAGACCCGGGTATTTAGTGGTTACTTTGGTGGAATCATGACTTAATGACTCTATGTCATCCACACAGATGTCAGTAAGTGCCTGAATAATTTCCTCAACCGAAGCATCGTCTTTAATACTAACCCTGATGGGTTTAACCTGCTTCAAGCGCTCTTCTGTTCTAGATACGGTGGAGACAGTCATCAGGTTTGCCATCATCGGGGGGGTGTTCGAAAGAAAACACTTGAGCGAGTCGATGCGTTCCAGAATCTGGTCACGAAAATAGGGCAAATCGTCATAACTCATACGTTTCTCCAGGCTCATGTTATTTCCAATCAATTTTGCTGCCCAGGCTGACCTTGCAGAACATAAATGTCATGTAAACCTCTAAAGAAGTCATTTTGAAACAGCTTTCACAGCATGCGATTTATGTTCGATAGGGCTCATGAACAAAGGATGATAATGGAGACGCCATGGATAGTGGATAGTCTTACCCACCTGGGTGATCCGATTGAGGCGAAAACGACCATTTATACAGTCAACTGACCAAAGCCCGGGAGAAACTAACCTCTTCCAGCGGTAAAAAGAGAAACCTGCAACACAGAGGTCATGCTCCAGGAAATGTTGAGTTTCGACGACGCGAACTTTTATCAAAAACCCCAGCATTGGCGAAAACCAGATCAACAACCATGTTGGCGGCAGGATGACTTTGTTCAGGAGATGATCTGTCATAAGCAAGGCAGATAACATCAGAAAACTGATAGTCAACCACAGGGCCATCCAACCGGCCCATACGCGGCTCTGACAGGGTTTCCATTCGAGAAGAAAAAGTTTTTTATGCATTCTGCCCCGCCTAATTTTAATGTATTGCCGAAGTATGCTGCATCATGATGGTGGTGCGGGGAAAGATTTCAAACTTCCACAATTCTGAAGCCGTGTTCCAACCATGAAAGATCCCGTCTCCACAGCGAGTGTTAAAAGCAAGAATTTCATCCCTGACCTGGTAAGCGAGCACTTCTGGCATATCAATAAACTCAGGTAAGGAAAGAAGAATTCCATGGATAACTTCTCCGGTTAACTTACTCATAACCTCTTCCTCAGACAGGGCAGCGTCCGGGAACAAACACAACGGAAGTGAAAAACAACATAGGTCAAGACCAATAGCAGCCCTTCCTGCGTCGTAGCCTTCTTCATTAACGACAAAACGAAAGAATTTTTCTGTCTCACCCCGTAATGATGACGGTCCTTCAGACGGAACTTCAATACCACTGAAGACTTTATCGGTCCAGTTGGTAAAAGGACTGGTGAAAACCCAACAAATTAAGGATAACGCCAGCTCTTCCTTAAACATACGTTCAGTGCCGGTAGTTCTGGAAAGTTGCTTTTGAGTACTCATGTTTTACCTGTTGCATGAAATTATTGATGTTATATAAACACAACCGGCATTTTATCTAATAGGTTTGAAAACACTAAAAATCGCAAATGCTGGTACCTTTCTGTTTTAAGAGATTTTCAAGGTAAAGTGAGGCTAGATCAATTGGCTGGTTCTCTTCAAGACAGGCTCGCACAAGATCTTCAATAGAGACCGAATCAACCCCCCTTCCCTGTAAAATTTCTTTAGCAGATGCCAGCGTTTTATGAACGCTTCGACTTAGTTGTAATCTGACTTGTGTGCGGGTATCAAAAAGACAATCTTCTGTGACACTTTGTGAAACGGTTCTACTCATTGAAAAATCACTCCATTTCTGGGATCGAATGAAAATTAACAGCTATAGATGTATCAGGTTTCCCATTTTCTACGATACTCAACCACGTACGCGCTGAGATTTGTTGTTCACAGACGAGTATGTAACCTGTTCCCTGTTGATGATGTAGCTCAAGAGCTTTTAGGATAGGCTCTGAATGAGGTCCGAGAGCATCACGCGTGTGAATAAGCGTTTGCTCTGGCAATACGTTGCTAAGCATAGACAGCAGAACATTACGCTCATCCTCATTATCCGACAAAACAAGAATTATACGAAAACCCGTTTTTATACGAAATCTGATTTCTGAAACTAACTTTCTTAATCTTAATTTATATATGACCAGGCGGAATCGAGTCATCAGTAAAGAGACCACTGTGAAGATAACGATTACTGCGCCATATTTTGACCTGTAGAACCACCAGTTAAGGCCTCCAGCAACTATCAGGATTAACATTAAAATTAAACTCCCATAGAAAAAAAGTGCTGGGTAGCGAGTTGTCTTTCCTTCAATTAGTGCTGAGGCAAATATCAAAATGGATATTCCGTAAATTACCCAGTCAAAAATACTTTCTCCAATCATTCTTTAGTGAACATCCTTAAAAGTGGAAATGTAGGTTTATGGGTTTATGCATTTTCCTGATGGCCTTGACAACCAAGGATTTCACAGAAATTGTCACAGTGTGAAGCTGTAACAAAGCGCTCTCCACGTTCGAATCGCTCAACCAAATCCTTTCTTACTTCACTTCCAGGTTTCTGGAAGATGTACTCAAGCTGGAGATCCTCGGCCGTTGAAAGTAGTCGTTCTATGCTGAAATCAACATGGTAAAAGCAAAACTGATTATCAACCGGGGGAAAGTTGCTTTTGGTACTGTTCTCGTTTTTGGATTTTAGTTCATTCATGAGCTCTCCTTGGTTGAGAACAGTATACAAATCTCTTTAGGGATTTTTTTTCGTTAATAGCACTTTTTTGAGTTTAAAGAGTATGTTCATACCAGAGCATTAGAGGCTACGAAAAGGATAATGGAATTAGAAAGATAGATTTTAAGTGGTGATGTAAGGTGGGATAGGTAGAAGAGGAGTAGACGCTTGTAAGCGAGGCAAAAAAAAGGCACGGAAACCGTGCCATAAGAGTATGTGAGAAAAAATCAAAATCAGGGAAAGAATCAAGCAGCTTGTGAAACTGAATCTCCAACTGCAAGATTTAAATTTCTTAGGTTATCGAAAACTTCAGATACTAAGTCATTACGGTCGTGGATTTTAATCCGCCCACCGGTTAACTCTGAAACATAAACGGTATGGCAGAGGTCAGTAACCACTTCGCCGTATTCATCAACGACTTCCAAAGATGCAATCATCGGAATATAAGAAGCCGCAGCATAGCTCTCATAAATACTTATTATGGAGTCATTGTTGCGTCGAGAAATTACCCTACCAGAAGGTAAAGCCTCATCTTCCATATAGCAATCAGATAGGTCCTCACAGAAGTCATTTTCTTTAAGTGAAATATTAAGGGTCAATTCACTGTTGATAGAGCGTGAATAAGAATATTCACTCAGTTTATAGCAAGCCAAACTTATATCACTAAAAGTTTCATAAGCTTTATAGAGGCTCGATGTTATAGACTCAGATACAAATGTTATTAGTCCAATAAAATGAGTATCCCAGAACTGTTGCAAAGCAAAACGGGCAATCATAACCTGACCATCAACCTGCATCAGTCTGTTATATTCATCCCGGTCATAACCTTTCGACTGAGAAACATCATTAGACATGCTAAGAACTTCACTACAAACATCATCATATTCAAAACGGCTAGTTGCAAAGTGTTTTCCTGAAATCTCAAGGTACTGACCAGAGACTGCGTCAAACACCTCAAGAAAGTAACAGAGTCGAGATTTTAAAGATTCTCTGTTTAAAGCTTCTATTTCATTCTCAGAGATACTATCGACATATAAATCAACAGCATTCTTGAGTTCAATAGCTTTGATATTACAGGTAAAAGAAAGCTCGTCACTTTGACAATGGCAAACACTTAATACTATATCCGCCTCATCAAAATCTATGCCAAGATAGCTCAGAACTGCTCGGACATAGTTTTTATCATCAGATGAATGTGTCATATACACTACCTCAAATTTGAGAGGAAGTGCCCCAGAAGGGAAGCGACTTCCCCACTGGGTTAGATAAAAGTTTGGTTAAGCTAAAAGAAGATGCCAGCGACAGATTTTACATTGTCATAGACAAGTGTCTTCAGCCAACCTAGACTGGCCCCATGAATCTCCAGACAGTTGGTATCACTTAAATTAGTGATAGTCTTAATACTAGTTTTAGACTAGTCGTTGGAGTCCGAATGATTGATGTTCTAGGTCCAGAGAAGCGCAGACGGCGCAGCGTTCAGGAAAAATCGCCATTGTTCAGCAGAGCTTTGAGCCCGGAATGACCGTGTCGCTGGTCGCCCGTCAGCATGGCGTTGCTGCCAGTCAGCTGTTCCTGTGGCGTAAGCAATATCAGGAAGGCAGTCTCACTGCGGTTGCCGCGGGTGAACAGGTTGTACCCGCGTCGGAGCTGGCATCTGCAATGAAGCAAATTAAAGAGTTACAGCGCCTGCTGGGCAAAAAAACCATGGAAAACGAGCTGCTGAAAGAAGCCGTTGAATATGGCCGACAAAAAAAGTGGATAGCGCACGTGCCCTTGTTGCCGGAGGATGGCGAATAAGCCTTGTCAGTCGTTGCCTCCGGGTCTCACGTGCGCAACTGCATGCCATGGCCCGTCGGTCGAAGGGCTGGCAGGATCGTCGGTGCAAGCGCAAGCCTGATGATACTGAAGCGCTGGCTCGTATCCATACCGTTATCGACGATCTGCCCACCTATGGTTATCGTCGTGTATGGGCACTGCTGCGCAGACAATCAGAAACTGACGACATGGCGGTGATCAATGCCAAACGCGTATACCGCATCATGCGTCAGAATGCGCTGCTGCTTGAGCGTAAACCGGCAATACCGCCCTCGAAGCGGGCGCATAGAGGGAAAGTGGCCGTTGGAGAAAGTAACCAGCGGTGGTGCTCCGACGGCTTCGAGTTCAGCTGTGATAACGGTGAAAAACTGCGGGTCACGTTCGCACTGGACTGTTGCGATCGCGAGGCACTTCACTGGGCGGCAAGTACCGGTGGATATGACAGTGAAACCGTGCAGGACGTCATGCTGGGTGCAGTAGAGCGTCGCTTCGGTAACAGGCTGCCGACATCCCCCGTTGAGTGGCTGACAGACAACGGTTCAGCCTACCGTTCTCATCAGACGCGTCAGTTCGCCAGAATGGTAGGACTGGAGCCAAAACATACGGCGGTACGTAGTCCAGAAAGCAACGGAATGGCGGAGAGCTTCGTGAAAACGATGAAGCGCGACTACATCAGCATCATGCCAAAACCTGACGGGTTAACAGCGGCAAAGAACCTTGCGGAGGCCTTCGAACATTACAACGAATGGCATCCGCACAGTGCACTGGGATATCGTTCGCCACGGGAATATCTGCGGCGGCGAACCAGTAATGGGTAAAGCGATAAAAAGTGTCTGGAAATATAGGGGCCAATCCACTATAATTAATGTCATTATGGTTATATATGACAACAGCCTATCTTTACATCCATTTAATTTAACACCATAAATAAGGGAAATAATGGAACTACATACACGTAATAAAAGGCGAATTCTAACCCTGGCCGCTTTAGCAGGATTGAGTATCACCGCAATGTCTGCTAATGCTTTTGCGCAGGAGCTTTCACCTGTAGTTCAAATGAGCAAGGGGACTATCGAAGGCGTCAAAAATGACGGGTACCTTCAATTCAAAGGTATTCCTTATGCAAAGGCTCCTGTAGGCAGTTTGCGTTGGATGCCGCCGGTTGAAGAAGAAAAATGGTCGGGCACGTTAAAAGCGAACCATTTTGCCAATACATGTGCCACCAAGCTCACTTTGGGTGGGTTTGGGCCAGTAAGCGCTGCTGAAGATTGCCTCTATCTTAATGTTTATACCCCAGCGGTTTTGCCAGAAAACAACCGTAAACTGCCGGTCATGGTGTGGATACCCGGTGGTGGATTAAGTTCTGGTTCGGGTAATGAATACGATGCCAGCAAACTTGTCAGTAAGAATGTTATTGTCGTCACCATGAATTACCGCTTGGGTATGTTTGGGTACTTTTCACATCCGGCATTGAACCACGAGGGGCATAAGGCAATTAATTACGGCACCTTAGATCAGCAAGCTGCCCTAAAGTGGGTAAATAAGAACATCCAATCATTTGGTGGCGATAATCATAATGTCACGTTATTTGGTGAGTCTGCCGGCGGACATAGCGTATTGGCACAAATGGCTTCGCCCGGTGCCAAGGGGTTATTTAACCGCGCTATTGTTTCCAGTGGTTCATATTCCCTAAAGCAGCCAACAGTGGCTGAAGCAACTAAAATCGGTGAACTGGTTGCCAAGAATGTCGGCTGTTCGGAAGGTACGGAAGAAAAAATGGCAGAATGTTTACGGGCAGTACCCACCGAAACCATTCTGGATAAAGGCGTTAACTATATGACCACCGCACAGGTTGTGACCGATGGTGAGGTGATGCCTGAATCATTGGAGGCCGCTTTTAGCTCCGGCCGCTACAACGTTGTTCCGATTATTAATGGATTTAACACCAACGAGGGCACCTTCTTTGCTGCCATGATGGAGCTGGATTCAGGTAAACCAATAGACAACATCGGTTTTTACGAGGGTCTGAAAGCTTTCTTTGGCGAGAGTGACGCAAACACGCTAATAAAGCGAGCTGCAATCCCTGCCAAGCAGGTCAATCTTGGCCAAGACTACGCAGATTTCTTTGGCCGAGCCAAATTTATCTGTCGCACGCCGATGATGAATAACCTTTTGGCTAAAAACACGCCGGTCTACAGCTATGAGTTTGCGGATAAAACGGCTCCTCAGTTTGCCAAACCTGTGTCGTTCCCGTACGCAGCCGCGCATACCAGTGATTTACAGTATATCTTCCGTGATTTCCATGGCACTACCGGCGAGTTGCATAAACTCAATCCTGCACAAGAGAAACTTTCAATCTTGATGGTGGATTACTGGACCAACTTTGCCAAAACCGGCAATCCAAATGCTAAAGGCCTGCCGGTATGGGGTGTCTACCACCCACAAACCGAATCGACCCTTTATCTACACACCCAAAACACCAAAATGATCGAGGGAATTTCAAAAACCTTCAATTGTGATGAGTTCGCAGGGGTACTCTGAGTCATCTTTAAGGGCCAGTGATAGAAGCATAAAGACCGCACCATGAATCCTCGGTGCGGTCTTTTTTTAAGGCGATTTTCACTGTTCACATTCCCCTATTCCTCACCACTGAGCAACAATAGTTTGAGTGTCTATCTCCGTAGCAGGATATATCATCACGCTTAGTGTCTGTATTATTTTTCGACAGGACTGCGATATATCCAAACAGTTAAAATGGTTGATAACGTGAACCAAACGGCAATTTCTTTTATCAATAACTCAACCATGTAGAAAATGTTTTAACATTTGCAGCATAAAACAGTACAATTCCGTCCGTTAATTTTGCACTGTTTTAGGATATATGTGTCGTTAATTCGGACTGCCACATCGCGAAGCCATCTCCCGGCCTGTCTGGGGATTTTTGCGATCCTGATGTTGTTCATCGCCCCGGTGATCTCTCGATCGCTGGAGCATGCGCGCGTGGGGCAATCTGAAACGGTCGCAATGACAGACTGCGGCATGGATATGTCTGCACATGGCCATCATCCGCCGCCAGAGCCTGGCGCACAAAGCATGACGATGACCATGCAGACCGGCAGCCATAATATGGCGATGATGATGGATGACAGCGCCTGCGGTTACTGTGTATTGCTGATCCATGTCCCCTTGTTAGACTTGGCCAGTTCACCGCTATTCTGGTCTGGTTCGCTGTTGTCGCGCGCCCCTCCGCCGCATTATATCTTCCCGCTATTCGCCCATGTGATCCACTCCGAGTCCCAACCTCGCGCTCCACCAGCATCGCTTCCGATGATTTAAAAATAAATAGACTGCAGCCAAATTATTCCTGTTGAGACTATTCAACCGGGCGGGTTATTTACGCCTGTCGGAATTCCCCACTGCACTCAATAAACATCGCAACCCTGTTGGCATTATTCTCACGCCAAAACCGGGCCAAAGCTTATTAACGGCGGCATGATGCTCCGGGTTTCACTGCGCCTAAATAACCGGCTATTGCGATGTAAAAGTATTTTTAGCGTCAAAATTGACATTAAGGAACGATGATGTTCGGAAAAACCAACAATTATAAGAAGCGCCCTCTCTCCCTGCATATTACTGCGGCTATGCCGCTGTTTGTCCTGGCGGGCTTCAATGCTCATGCTGCACAACAGCACCAGCATGAAGTAGCGGTAAAGGCCAATGATGGCGACGTGATCACCGTCACCGCATCGCTCTATTCGCCGATGACGATAGTGACCTCACCGAAAACCCCTCGCCAGCCAGTGCCTGCCAGCGACGGTTCGGATTATCTGAAAACTATCCCAGGTTTCTCACAGATCCGGAATGGCGGCACCAATGGCGACCCGGTGTTTCGCGGCATGAGCCGTGCGTGAACGTGTCTCGCCAAGCTTTTGCGTTTCGATCAAGCTTAACTCGGCCGATTTTCAGCGCGGTGGCTTCTCTGAAGAAGATGCGCAACAAGTGATTTTGTTGCTGAATGAATTGCCTATCGACCTGATTGAACTGTCAGGAGGCAGCTACGAAAGCCCAGCGATGCAGGGTAACGCCGCGGATGGACGCACATTGGCGCGCGAAGCCTATTTTTTGGAGTTTGCCCGCGATCTGGCCGCCATCGCCCACATGCCGGTGATGACGACGGGAGGTATCGCCCGTAAGTCCGTGGCGCAACAAGTACTGGATAGCGGCGTCGCCGTGGCGGGTATAGCAACAGCCATGGCACAGGTTCCTGACCTGCCGCTCCAGTGGAAAGCCGGTAATGAACCTTATGCGCTGCCAAAACCGGTAACATGGGAAAATAAAACCATGGCAGGCTTGGCACGAATGGCTTTGGTCACTCGCCGCTTACGCGCACTGGGCGAAGGGCGTACTCGTGCCAGCCGTTATTCCCCCCTGTTTACATTAATCATCAACCAGTTACGTACCAAGCGCATCACCCGGCGTTATCGTGAATGGTGCCAGCAGCGGGCCTAAGCCATCTCGTTACGTGCGCCCTGCCAGCAAAAAATTAACTGAATAAAATTCGATCGCTTCGCCCTGCTTATCGGGTGAAGCGTTGAGTTACCCTCTCTGTGAGGCGGCAATGGCAATCGTAAGCCATGGAAAGTACTCGCTCACGATTGCCGCAAAAGGACTGCCTTAGATAATGTATGAAAGTAAAAAGGTCATCCCTAAAGCCAGCACCGAAGCGATAAAGGTTGCCGTGGTGTAGTACTTGAACGTTTCATTGAGCGTTGCGCCGCAATACTGTTTCACCAGCCAGAACAAGGAATCGGTCACTATGGTGCAACCGATAGCGCCAGAGCCTATGGCAATGGTCACGATCTCCGGGCTGACGTCAGGATAGAGCGCTAACATTGGTGCGACAATGGCCGTTGCTCCCATCATGGCAACGGTGGCGGAGCCCACTGCCGCATGAAGAATAAGCGCGACTAACCATGCCAACAAGATCGGATGCATATGCAGGTTGGAGAGCATTAACGCCAGGGTGTCCGCCAAACCACTGGTCTTCAATATGCTGTTGAAGGCCCCGCCCGCACCGATGATCAACAAGATATTGGCTATAGAAGCAAAACCCGTTTCCGTCTGGCGCAATAGCGTACTCATCCCCATATGACGGCGGATGCCCAGAACGTAATAGGCCACAAACACGGCAATGAACATGGCGATAATCGGGTTGCCGATAAACTCCATCAGGCCAAACAGACGCCCTTCTTTAGCCAGGTTCAACTCCGCTACCGTCTTCACCAACATCAGCACAATCGGCAATAGCACCGTAAACAACGTTGCCCGCAGCGAAGGCAGCTCATGTTCTTCTCGTACGGTCAGATTGGAAAATTCTGGCGGTACCGGCTTAAACGGCAAGCGTTTCCCCAGTATTTTCAAGAACAACGGCCCGCCGACCAGAGACGCCGTTAAACCGACGAGAAGTCCGTAAACAATCACCGTTCCTACGTCTGCACCCAGTTTATTGGTCACAAACAGCGCCGCAGGATGTGGAGGAACGACGCAATGCACTGCCATCAATGCAGTACAAAGCGGTATGGCCAGTTTAAGCAGCGAGGTGCCGGTTTTTCTGGCGATGGAAAAAGCCAATGGAATCAATAACACCACGCCCACTTCGACAAATAGTGTGATGCCGCAAACCAAGCCTACCAATACCATAATGACATCGACGGAAAGCCAACGGCAGCGCTGCAGCGCGATACCAATGCGTTCTGCCGCACCGGAAACCTCCATCATCTTGCCAAGAATGGTGCCCAGCCCAATCACTGCGGCCAGGAATCCTAGCGTGCTGCCAATGCCATTTTCTATGGCATTGACCATATCAATCGGGCCCATCCCCATCATGCCACCGACAAAAAAGCTCGCTAACAACAACGCTAAAAAAGGATGAAACTTGAACTTTACGATGGTCAAAATGATGAGTGCAATACTGGCGATCAGAGTGCCGGCAACCCAAATGTGTGAATCCATGGCCCATATCCCCTGTCATTGAATTGTCTTTATTGGACAGGAAAACGACGATCGGTGACAAACGATATAAATCTCACCTCACATGAGCAAAACAGAATCAAACGAGTGACTTGCGCCAAGAAATGGTGCAATTTAGCGACATGCATCAACTTTACTCACCAAACTGATGCGTAAAATACAGTTTTTTTACTTTCAGGGGGAAATATGTCGGGGAACCATCTGCTAACGGGCCAGCACCGATCGCTTAATGGCTGGCAGCTATCACGGCTGTTTACATTTGAAGTGGCGGCTCGACACGAGTCTTTCGCCATGGCGGCGGATGAACTGTCGGTGAGCCCCAGTGCGGTAAGTCATACCATTAATCAACTGGAAGCGAATCTCGGCTTAAAGTTGTTTATTCGTTCTCATCGGAAAGTTGAACTCACCGCTGAAGGTGAACGGGTTTTTTGGGCGTTAAAAACATCATTGGGTACCCTAAACCAGGAAATATTGGATATCAAGAACCAGGCGCTGTCAGGCTCCCTGACGGTTTACTCCCGGCCGTCGATCGCCCAGTGTTGGATCGTGCCGGCCCTGGCCGATTTTTCTCGCCGTTATCCCGCCATCAACCTGACTATTCTGACTGGCAATGAAAACGTCAATTTCCAGCGGGCAGGCATTGATCTGGCCGTTTATTTTGATGCGACTCCCTCATCACAGCTTCATTACCAATACCTGATGGATGAGGCAATTATTCCCGTATGCAGCCCGGAATATGCAGCCCAATTTGAGCTGGTCAATTTTCCCGGCAACCTCTCACACTGCACCCTGCTCCACGATCGTCAGGCCTGGAGCTATGATTCTGGTACGGATGAATGGCATAGCTGGGCTCAACATTTCGGTGTCAATCTGGATACCTCGCCGGGAATAGGATTCGATCGCTCCGATCTGGCCGTCACTGCGGCAGTGAACCACGTTGGCGTTGCCATGGGCCGTAAGCGACTTATCCGCAAGCAACTCAGTACCGGCGAGCTGGTTGCGCCATTGCCCAAAATGGAGCTGAAATGCGATCAGCACTATTATGTATCAACGCTTTCCGACCGCCAGTGGCCAAAAATTGATGCCTTCATCGTTTGGTTAAAAGAGTTGGTAGACAAATCTGAATAGGTTTTACCACGCCAATAAAATCAGTATCCCGATTGCCGATAATTGCCGTTATCGCATCGGGACTGCCTGGTAACAAGCGGCGTTATAATTATATCATCATCAAGTTAATACTATAATATTGCCAAACCAAATACCGTTTACTATTTGGATCAGCGTACCTCTCAGAAAATTCGAACTCATTAATATAAATAGCACGTTTTCCAAAGTTGATAACTGTTATGTGTGTAGACTGGCCCCATGAATCTCCAGACAGTTGGTATCACTTAAATTAGTGATAGTCTTAATACTAGTTTTAGACTAGTCGTTGGAGTCCGAATGATTGATGTTCTAGGTCCAGAGAAGCGCAGACGGCGCAGCGTTCAGGAAAAAATCGCCATTGTTCAGCAGAGCTTTGAGCCCGGAATGACCGTGTCGCTGGTCGCCCGTCAGCATGGCGTTGCTGCCAGTCAGCTGTTCCTGTGGCGTAAGCAATATCAGGAAGGCAGTCTCACTGCGGTTGCCGCGGGTGAACAGGTTGTACCCGCGTCGGAGCTGGCATCTGCAATGAAGCAAATTAAAGAGTTACAGCGCCTGCTGGGCAAAAAAACCATGGAAAACGAGCTGCTGAAAGAAGCCGTTGAATATGGCCGACAAAAAAAGTGGATAGCGCACGTGCCCTTGTTGCCGGAGGATGGCGAATAAGCCTTGTCAGTCGTTGCCTCCGGGTCTCACGTGCGCAACTGCATGCCATGGCCCGTCGGTCGAAGGGCTGGCAGGATCGTCGGTGCAAGCGCAAGCCTGATGATACTGAAGCGCTGGCTCGTATCCATACCGTTATCGACGATCTGCCCACCTATGGTTATCGTCGTGTATGGGCACTGCTGCGCAGACAATCAGAAACTGACGACATGGCGGTGATCAATGCCAAACGCGTATACCGCATCATGCGTCAGAATGCGCTGCTGCTTGAGCGTAAACCGGCAATACCGCCCTCGAAGCGGGCGCATAGAGGGAAAGTGGCCGTTGGAGAAAGTAACCAGCGGTGGTGCTCCGACGGCTTCGAGTTCAGCTGTGATAACGGTGAAAAACTGCGGGTCACGTTCGCACTGGACTGTTGCGATCGCGAGGCACTTCACTGGGCGGCAAGTACCGGTGGATATGACAGTGAAACCGTGCAGGACGTCATGCTGGGTGCAGTAGAGCGTCGCTTCGGTAACAGGCTGCCGACATCCCCCGTTGAGTGGCTGACAGACAACGGTTCAGCCTACCGTTCTCATCAGACGCGTCAGTTCGCCAGAATGGTAGGACTGGAGCCAAAACATACGGCGGTACGTAGTCCAGAAAGCAACGGAATGGCGGAGAGCTTCGTGAAAACGATGAAGCGCGACTACATCAGCATCATGCCAAAACCTGACGGGTTAACAGCGGCAAAGAACCTTGCGGAGGCCTTCGAACATTACAACGAATGGCATCCGCACAGTGCACTGGGATATCGTTCGCCACGGGAATATCTGCGGCGGCGAACCAGTAATGGGTAAAGCGATAAAAAGTGTCTGGAAATATAGGGGCCAATCCACAACCAAAGTTACTTTTTTGGACTGAAGCAAAAGGATCATTGAGACGCGTTACGAAAATCGTCAAAAGCTTCAGTTATTAGTAATGTGCGATCAGTTACTCTGTATCGGTCATTACTTTCGAGAGATACGTAAGTTGAATGCGAAGAATCACAGACAACACGCCCTCTTTTATTGATCAATCTTACTTCCATCATCACCGGCACATTGATAATTGAAGCAACATCGGTATAGAGGGATATGAGGGCATCATTGTCACAATATAACGCCCCGTTCCCATCAAATGTATCGTTAAACTTAATATATATATCTGGCATATTTGCCGGATAATCATCAGTATTGAAATCAATGCATAACTTTAAGTCATCATTAATACGGCGATTAATCTTATGCTGCCCAACACGTACAAAGCCATGTTCAACAGCTTTGATAATCCTTAAAGTTTCATTAAGACAATCTGTAATTCTTTTCTCGACAAATGAGATAAAGTCACCAAAGTCGGAATGAAAAAACTGTTTAAGTGCAAATTTCGCAACTAACACTTTCCCATCCACCTTCATTTTATCGAGATAAAGATTTCTTATAGCATCAGTAGAAGAATTAGCTTTAGATAACTCTTCACAGTCATTAATAATCATTGAAACAATATCAATAACTTTAACTGGGCTTAAAGTATTACTATATCCGCGAATATCAAACGTAAAAAATCCGAAATTCTTAAATACTCCAAGAAAATAAATTATTTTTTGTTTCAAAAGAATAGAATCGGAGTAAGATGCGTTGTGCTTTATTAGTTCAGATATGTAGAGATCCAACATACAATTTAAATTATCGATATCTACATCGTAATCAAAGGTTACTTTGTCGAACGAAGTATCAGATAATTGAACGGTTATATCGTCAGCGGGAACATTAAGGCCTAAATTTTGATAAAGAAAGGCACTAACAAATTCCACGTGGTCAGATTCTTTAAACATTTACACTACCTCATGACTAAAAAGGAAGTGCTTCCCACCGGGAAGCAAGTTCCCGGATGGGTTAGATTAATTATAAAAGAGTTCTTCAGAAGGTACATGCATTTCTGGTTTGAACTGTTTTAAGGAGTTGTTTATAGCTTTTCGATATAACCCTGAAGAGTGTGGCTTAAACATTTGATATTCCGTAACGAGCAGAGGAGACGTAAAGCATCCTAAGTTCACTAGTGAAATATTTGATGTTTCTTCACAAACATCTAATTCAGCGTATATCCGCCTCTTCATTACCCTGCCTGCTAAATAGCGACGAACATGATTTATAAACTTGTCCGCATCTGATATAGAATTAACTATATAATCAGATGTGACTATCTGATTAGATACAGTTTCAGGTATAGCTTCGGCTATTATTTTTACGTTCATTTCATAATCAACACTATGGAAGCAAGCAAGAATTTGTGGCTTCGCGCTTTCTAAAATCTTTTCAAGAACAGAAAAAATCAGAGAGAACTCGTTTAAAATTCGCTTTTGTATAAGTCCATGTAGATGTTTTATGAAAGGAGAACCGTGTTCAACAAGGCCTAGTATAAGATCCTTAGAGGCCAAATCTGAGCGGTAATAAACGTATTCTAGATTATCCCGGTTAAATCCTTTGATAAGCAAATCAGGCTGCTCTGAGACCAGTCGTAAATGAGTTGAAGCTATAGAAACTTCAAAACGAAAGTTCGCGAGATTTACAGGGCCTGCTTTTAATGTAGCCGCTTCGGAAAAATAAATGAAAAGAGGATGCAAATCATCGTTACCACAGTAAAGATGGTCTGCGCCCTTAAGATATTTCACCAAATGAGGTAGAAAAGATATTACTGGAATATCAGCCACAAATCGAATATGCCGAAATGGTTTTGAATCCAAATATATATTTTCCACTACAGCGCCAACAAAACCCATTTTAACAAGAATAGATTCAACTAACTTTTGTATCGCATTCATTTAAATACCCTCTTAATAGAGGGATTTCTCCCAAAGGGAGAAATCCCTATGGGAGAAAATAATTTTAATTAATAATTGTAGCGAAGCGCATGTTCTTTTTCACTAAGATGGTTTTCATATTCCGACTTACCAGAACTTAAACACTCTTTGAAAAAGACCTTTGAAAAATTCTTCAAGTCACTTCGGTTGTTAATTTCTTTGTCAGACATCAACTTAGCTGAGTGTGAGGTATCCACAGGCCCCAACCACCATTCATATTTAATATAAACACAATTGGTTTTTGTATTTCCATTTAGAAATCGTTTTGCATTTCTAAGTATTTTTCTACAACCGTTAAGGTCTGAAAGTAAGATATCTGGAGCAATGAGCTCTTCCAGAATATGACCAGGTAAGCCTTTCCTAAAAAGCTCAACATCGTAACTACAATACCAGTCACGATAATTAAAAGCTTTAATAAGTCTTTCAGGTGTATCCAAAGATATCTTATTCAGGATTTTTAATGCAAAGCATACAGCATCTTTTAACAACTCGTGCACCTCAACATTGATAAATGAGAAAAACGAGCTTAATTCTTTCTCTAAGGAATTATACAACTTACCGTAAATATCCTGAGAAAAAAGATACTGCAATCTTTCTTTATTATAAGTGCAATTCGAAATTGAATAGACTTCTCCTCTTTCGATTTTGCACCCTTCCCTTAAAACTATAGGAAACCTCAAATGGTTAACAATGAAAGAATGATTCTTTCTTTGCTTCAAAGCATCTAATTGAAATTTCGTAATTTCCTCCAGATTTGCATCTTCAAAACCTGGAAAGGGAATATCACAGAAACAAGAACTATATGCTTTTGCTGATTCATACATAAACTCCAGTGAAACATCAGCATCAAAAGACATACCAGAGAACATGCCCTGCCCATTGTCTAAAAATGTAATGTTTTTAACCTGTATTTTTTTATGTTGAACAACCAAAAAGGCATTAATGATTTTTTCGATAATTTTCATGTGATCCTCTCTCAATAAAAAAGGGATCACTCCCATATGGGGTGTGATCCCCACATGGGTATAATTTAATTAAAAATCTGTAAGACCTAAATCTTTATTTCTACCACAAACTGTAGAAGATATAAGACGTTTTACTCGCTTTCGAGCACTTCGGCCTGACGTATCTTTCAAGTACATCGGTAATGACAATGATGAGATTTGATTACTTCGCTTATGATGGCAGACTATATAGCCCTGCCTCCACCCCGAACGCACAAACTCACGGATGCGGTTAATATATGCCGAAGCTTGAGATTTTGTACTTATCGATTCAGAACACTTTAAGTTCTGTTCGATAGAGTAAAGCTCAGCCGCCATTAATTTCACCTCATACAGGTCATCCCCATAACTTATAGTTTTCAACAGCTCTTCCTTTTCCCGAATGAAAAATACTTGCTGCATTCCAAGGATCAGGTCATAGGCCTCTCGAAAGAGGTCGATAAGCTTATTACGAACATAAATCATAAACTCCTCAAAGTGCTGAAGCCAGAAATAAGCCGCATTACTTATTTGTGAATTGTGAGAACAAACAAGCCCTTTAGCAAGCTCGACCTCTTCCTCCCGAAAAGTAAAGTTACTTTTCTTAAACCGACTTTGTTCAAAAATGCTTTGATGCATTTCTATCCATACAGAAACAAAACCGAGGGATTCAAATTCTTCGTTTAACAAATGTAAACTTTCGAAGATTTTCTGAATTTCGATCCCGATGTCATATGACAGTGGACATTCTTTTATAGAATAAACATAACCGGGTAGGAAGTGAGATAAATGCTCAGTTCGCAAATATAAACTGAATTTAAGTTCTGTCAGTGGTTGTTTCAAAGATAATTTAGATGATTCGCTTATATTTACTGGTTCAACACCATTTCTAATCAAAATAGCTTTTACCAGGTCCGTAGCTAACTTCATACAGCCTCCAGTCGTTATTGAGGCCTCCCTGATGCAGGTTGGCCATCAGGGAAAATATGTAAATCAATTAGCAACCAATCAGACCGTTGCCATTACATTGTCAATGTATCTGACAAGGGATGGGCGGTCGTCCTGTAAGGCAAAACGGCGAAGGTCATCAAGATTATACGCAGGAAGATAATCAGCGTAACCTCGAATACGAAGGTCCTCAACCACAACTTTTATATACTCAAATCGTCCAAGATTTCCTTTTAATGGGGGTTTTCCTGGACTAGACAGCATATCGTCTGCTTGCTCCCATGTGATTTCTTTAGCTTCACCACTATGTAGATCAAGATGGACATATATGAATGACTTATAATCTCCACGGCAACGAAGATAATATTTCGGATAGAAATATTTGTCACAACGCAACAAACACGTTCCTGAAGGACGAACTACGTACAACAGGTTTCTGTCATTTTCTAATATGCCATGTTTCAAAATCGTTATATCTATCTCATTATCATGCAGCAAATAGCATGACGATGGTTCATTGACGATGCGCGATTTTATAACAGCAGCAAATTTATTAAAAACTTCGTTAGTTTGAAAATTCATTAAAATGCTCTCCGATGTAAAACGACGAGCATCACCATAACGGTAATACTCCCGTTATGGGTTTTAATAGTTTATGGAATAACCATGTCATACAACCGACCATAGCCAGTAGTACCGCACATTTATTTAACTGAGCAAGCATCTCAGCCGTGAAAAGACCTTAAAGGCAGGTAATTATCACGAAGGAAAGCGGTTATCTTATCAATACAATTTAAAAAATAATATTGATAAGATAACCCCCCCCGCAAAATGCGGGGGAGTTATCGTTGTTACAGCTGATTAAGACATTCAGGAGCCCAGTGAATCGGGAATCCATCCTGCCCTGTTAACTGGAGAACATCGTTCCAGTCGATACCCTTTTTCCCATCAGGAATATCTTGTGCTGGTTCGAAGACTTCAATTGTCAGCTTTGATGCGGGATATCGTTTAGCCAAAAACTCAACCATGCGGCTTTGAAGTCGCTGAGCAGCTTCGATACCGGCACGAGTGCCTTGTGAGTTAGCAATATCCTTATCCGCCCAGATATAAAAGTTTATATATTTTACATCCGGCGGAGGCAGTAAAAAATCAGGAACAGTAACGTTTTCAAGGCACCATGCGGAGCTGGCTGCCCAGCATGGTGTTGAAGTCGCTTCTACAACAGAAAGCGCATTCTCGATCCCTTCAGCCACTCCCAGTGTCCAGGTCGAACTACCTGAATCATAGTGAGGGTCAAACAACTGAATTGAGCCACCTGTCATATCGGCAGGAGGCTTCATCATCAGCTTTGGATTTTCTACAGGTGCCTTATCACCGTTTTTGTCTACGTATGTTCTATGGATAGTCAGAGGCCGACCTCGGGTGTCACGATAGATTGCAATCATTCCCGGATAGATAATCGATTTCTGCTTATCTTTATCCCAATAGTAGATCCGGTTATTAAAGCCTAAATCCTTTGGTAAGTGACTCAGTAAGCGGGAGATCCCACGATTACGGAGGTACAAAGCAACAGGAGTATTAGGCTTTATTTCACCGGTATAGTGATACATCACATCAAGTTTTCGCATTCGCTTTGCCACTTCCTCTCGGTCAAGAGTTTCTGTGGCACGAACTGCTGATTTATAGCGTCGTTCATTTTCAATGTCGGCGTCAGTTAACGGAGCATGCAGATCCATCCCGAAAAAATCTGAGAGAATCTTTTTGCAAGTCTGCGTTTTACTTAATTCATAATATTTCGCCAGAACATCAATTCCGTCGCAAAACTCATTTACCGGAAAGTCATTATGGATCGCACATCCGGTATAAAGGTCTTTTTGCCGGAAACGAAACTTCGATTTCCCTGCGCCAGTAAACGGGCAAGGAACCTGGCTCGGGGCTTTTGCACAAGCGTCTTTGAAAGCAGGTATTCTTTCGAATATATACTTCCAGCCAGACACTTCAGCAATTCGAGCATGAACGAGTTTAATAAAGTGTTCAGATACTTCCTGTGGTTTACGACGAAGAGCCGGGGATGCATAAGTCATGATGATCTCTCTTATCTGGCATTGTGAGTTTCTCAATGCCTTCTGCGGTGCAGAAGACAGGGAGAAACCCACAACGCAGAATTTAAGAAAGAGGGCCCGGGGGCCCTCAACATTTATGCTTCAGTCGTGAAGCCATTATTCTCAAGACGCTGTATGTAGTTATCTACAAGTAACGCAGCCTGCTGGCTATTACCCTCCGCTATAGTGACTTCGCGGAAGATTCTTTCCTGAGGGCTATCATTGCTTATAACTTCACCAACACGTCCGAAAATACGGACTTTATGCATCGCACCGACTTTTTCATGTTCTACACGGTAAGTTTTTATCTGAGTCATATTTTGCTCCTTATTCCTTCATGGAGCAAAAAGACCCACCGGGGCCTTTTTGCCCCGATTGGGTAGAGTTTATTAAGAAAGTATTTGATGAACTAGCTTACTGACTTCAATAGACAATAAAGAAGTATCATCAACTGTTACGAAAGTGTCCGTTTCAAAACCAATTATTTCATCAGTCTTAATACCAACACCAACGATTTCTATTCCATTACATTTAGCCTTTTCCATAACTTCGACGATAGTAAATTCCGATTTATTCGGATAACCATCAGTTATAAGAAAAATTATTTTCCTATCGAATTGGCTGTCAAGTAACAGATCAACAGCTGCCATTAAAGCAGATCCCGTAGGGGTATAATAACCCTTACATCCAAGAGTGAATTTCGATAGAGATTCCTCAACGCTTTGATCAAACGTTTTGATAATCTCAAATTCACTTTCCTTGAAGGGAAAAACTATATTGGAGACATGCATTTTTGATAAACTTTCAGCGGCCATCGATAAAGCAAGATCTGACTTAATGGCATGAATATATCTTTCATCATTAGCCATTGACGCTGAAATATCACGAACTAATACGAGGCCAACATGCCCTCTATTTTTAGATTCGCTTTGAGCTCTGAAGACATCACGAACTCCCATTTGTGACAGAATTAATCGATTTCCATCGAAGGTAATTCCACGCTCATGAGTTTTGTTTCGGCCACGCATTTTAACCTGCTGTAAAACAGACAAGTCGCTACCGATTGAATGACTCAGAGACAAAGCCTCATTGTAAACATTCAAATCGATAAGGAGATCAGGGATATCCCATTCAGAAGCACCGAATTCGGCTTTCACGTCATCGGATACTTTTGATGCAATACCTTCAATCTCTTTAGCCAAAGCATCGTGATAATCTTCGCTATCCTCATCACTGCTAAGAAAGGCATCCAACAAATCTGCCAGTATCTCGCATTGAGCCGATGAAAAGTTACTTTCATCTTCAACGTTAGTCGAACTGGCTTCATCTGATTCACTCTCGGAAGGGTTAATCGCATCAGTATCGTCTTCAATAATGTTATCACCCGTGGGATTGCCACCGGTGGGTTCATTATTTCCCTCGTTATCTTCAGCAAGTTCTGAAGGCTCAGAACATCCCTCTTGAGCAAGATCAGCGTTATCGGAAGTATCTGCCTGACCTTCACTATCGTCCTCAGAATCATCCTCACGACTATCAGTCGACGTAAGCGATTTATCTTCTGATTCGGTATCGGTATCGGTCTCGGATTCATCATATGCCTCCTGCTCCTCCTGCTCTGTCTGCTGCTGTTGTTCCTTTGCCTCATCCCGCAGTCTCTCTAAAAGAGCCAGGGTCTTACGAGCAAGGGATTCACAGCCCTGAGTATTTTCACAACCAAGAGCATCATGAAAAATTTCCTCAACATCAGAAATTACTGGAGAAAGTATCTTTTGGGCATAGTCAAAAAACGGATCGAGGGTTTCTTTGTGACCTACCTGCTGAAGGACTTTTACTCGCAATGAGTTAAGCAGATACCACTCAATAAATAGGACAGGATTTTCCGGACGAGAAGATATATCAGGAGTCATCCTTCCGGCTTTAACCATCAGTGCGTAAGTGGCTGCAAGCCGCCGCTTTGCATCCGGATAATCGTTACCAACCTTCTCTTCCATCTGTACATCATCGAACAGATTTATAAGCCCGGTAAGACGTTTTGCCCTGCTATAAGCTTTACGTTTCTCAGCGAGGCTCTCAAACTCTGCATTCATTCCGTCATCGAAGCGTGTAAACCCTTCAGATGACATGAGAACACTATTAAAGGCGTCACTGTAAACCTCACTGACGGTATAGCGACCATGACCAGCTTCATGACAGGTAAAACCTTCAATCAGACTGACAAAGTCATCATCGCTATAATCGCCGTTTGGTAAAACACAAACTTTATTGACAGGATCAAAATACGGTCCTTTGGTATTGTCGTCTATTACAACTCTTACATCGCCTAAGCCGCTAATGACTTTTGCTATATTCTGTAAACGCTTAATATGGCGCGGCGATGATTTAAGATCTAATTTCATAGAATACCTCTTTATAAAAAAGGGGTACTCACCCAGATGGTGAAGTACCCATCTGGGGTTTTTAATAAAGCAAACAGTTACCAGCCTTTGAGCTCGATATCAAAACCATTTTCAGCATTGTCTTCCTGTTGCGAAACTGATTTCTCAGGTTCAGCTACAGAATCAGTGTTTGAAAACGTGCTGTTTTTTATATCGTTCTCTACGACAGGTTCAACCTGAAACACATTTGTTGAATCTAAAATAGCTTCAATACCTGTGTTCTGTAGCGCGTTCGGTTCTGTTTGTGAGCTTTGATTAAATGATCTGGTAATAGATTCCAACCAGTCAGTAACCTTTTGCTCTCCTGAAATAATACGCTTTAACATTGAAGCATCACTCATGAAATAAAACCACTGCTGTAACACCGCAACGTCGCGAGGTTCAGAAATGGCACCTTTAGGTAAATTATTCATTATGTGTTTTATAGCTTCTGCAAGTACTGCCGCCTCTTTATGTATAAACATGAAGCTAATGATCTTATTTTGCATTTGCTTCAGTCGGTCAATAGTACTTGAGCGCAAATTATTATTTTTACTAATTTTTTCATAAACCCTCATTGCTTCTTCTGCCAGATCTGTTATCAATTGTTCCTGATAGTAGTCCTGGGTTTCATCACCTTCAACGCTAATAGGCGTAAAAGGAATAAAGTGAGCAATATTAAATCTAAAGGATTTTATGAAATCATCTTTAGTTAATTTCAACTGATCAATCAAAGAAGACATTCTTGGGCTTCTATTTTTTTCAGCCTCAATATGCATCTCATAATTGTCTACAACGTTTTGAATACCTGCCTGAAACTCTCGTTCAATCTCTTGGGCCCCTTCCAGAAACTCTTCCATACTGGAAACTGGTAAAATCCACATATTGCTATAGCGGATGCACAAGCGTGAGCAAAGGGTTGATATTCTGCTGGTAATCGTACTTTTGAAGCTAAGGGCTTTTATGTCAATCCAACGTACTTCGCTTTTAGATACGCTTTTTTGATCCGTAATATCATCTCCATCATAAGACAAATCGATTTTATCGGTTCGACGCGATCCTTGACAGCCACTTATTTCAATTTTTGTTATAACTGCACCTTCCAGTAAATCTGGATATGATTTTGCAAAATTCTCAGAGATTTGTTTTGCAGATACTTTGTTAAGCATTGAAGTATTTAAAGTCATGGGTTTCTCCAAAAAAAAGGGGAAACCCTCCCCAACGGGAAAGATTTCCCGATAGGGTTGATATTAAAGCTTCTCTGGTGCAATTAAAAGAATACCGGGAAACTCAGCGGCAACATCATCATTGCCCATTGCTCCCTGATACATATAACCTTTTAATTCCATTTCTTTAATTAGACCTTCCATATTTATTTTACCATCATGATAAAACAATAAAGAATAGTCGTTATTCAGTTGCATAAGTCCAGTAAAATTAGTTCCGTTTTTTGCTATAGCAATGGTAGCAGCACCATCCGTACTTAAAAACGCACTAAATTCAAGATGGGATAACTCTGAGATACAAATATCAGAGGTTTCATAACAAATCCCATCTAACTCGACTTTTTTGCTGTGAAATACTCCAGCGATTTATCCTTGTCTTCGCCAAGAGAAAGATCTATAGCTTGAAGAACAAGATCGACGGCACTGTTGCAAATAGTCGGTGGTGATAAACTTATCATCCCCTTTTGCTGATGGAGCTGCACATGAACCCATTCAAAGGCCGGCATTTTCAGCGTGACATCATTCTGTGGGCCGTACGCTGGTACTGCAAATACGGCATCAGTTACCGTGAGCTGCAGGAGATGCTGGCTGAACGCGGAGTGAATGTCGATCACTCCACGATTTACCGCTGGGTTCAGCGTTATGCGCCTGAAATGGAAAAACGGCTGCGCTGGTACTGGCGTAACCCTTCCGATCTTTGCCCGTGGCACATGGATGAAACCTACGTGAAGGTCAATGGCCGCTGGGCGTATCTGTACCGGGCCGTCGACAGCCGGGGCCGCACTGTCGATTTTTATCTCTCCTCCCGTCGTAACAGCAAAGCTGCATACCGGTTTCTGGGTAAAATCCTCAACAACGTGAAGAAGTGGCAGATCCCGCGATTCATCAACACGGATAAAGCGCCCGCCTATGGTCGCGCGCTTGCTCTGCTCAAACGCGAAGGCCGGTGCCCGTCTGACGTTGAACACCGACAGATTAAGTACCGGAACAACGTGATTGAATGCGATCATGGCAAACTGAAACGGATAATCGGCGCCACGCTGGGATTTAAATCCATGAAGACGGCTTACGGCACCATCAAAGGTATTGAGGTGATGCGTGCACTACGCAAAGGCCAGGCCTCAGCATTTTATTATGGTGATCCCCTGGGCGAAATGCGCCTGGTAAGCAGAGTTTTTGAAATGTAAGGCCTTTGAATAAGACAAAAGGCTGCCTCATCGCTAACTTTGCAACAGTGCCGAAAAAACTACTTCTTTCAGCAGTCGTTTTGTCAGTCCTGGGAGGCGCGGCCACTAACGTTATGGCGCTTGAGGTTGGCCGCAATTCTCCTTATGACTATCGCATTAAAAGCGTTGTTTATAACCCTGTTAATGTGGTCAAAATTGACGCTATCGCCGGTGTGGCTACCCACATTGTTGTCGCGCCTGACGAAACCTATATCACTCATGCTTTTGGCGATTCTGAAAGCTGGACGTTTGCGCACAAAATGAACCATTTTTTTGTGAAGCCGAAACAGGCCATGAGTGATACCAACCTGGTGATCGTCACCGATAAGCGCACCTATAACATCGTCCTCCATTTCATCGGTGAAGAAACGAAGAAAAATGCAGACGGTACGGTATCAAAATCCTTTATTGAAACGCCGTGGGCTGTGCGCCAGGCCGTTCTTCAGCTGACCTATGAATATCCGTTTGAGCAGCAGGAAAAAGCCAAAAGCGCGGCTGATAAAAAACGCATTACGCAGAAGCTGAAGCAGACGGCTTTTGCGGGGGCGAAGAACTATCAGTACGTAATGAGCGAACAGCCTGAAATGCGCAGCATCCAGCCGGTTCACGTCTGGGATAACTACCGCTTTACCCGGTTTGAGTTTCCGGCCAATGCGGAGTTACCGCAGGTCTACATGATCTCGGCCAGTGGCAAAGAAACGCTGCCTAACTCTCATGTTGTGGGTGAGAACCGCAACATCATCGAGGTGGAAACCGTCGCTAAAGAGTGGCGTATTCGTCTGGGCGATAAAGTCGTTGGCGTTCGTAATAATAATTTCGCGCCGGGCGCCGGTGCGGTAGCAACCGGTACGGCTTCCCCGGATGTGCGCAGGGTTCAAATTGGGGAGGATAACTGATGGCCCGTAAAAGTGTCGATGTAGATCAGGAACTCGATGAAAACACCGGAGACGGTGAATTTGAAAGCGAGCGTGGCGGATTTAATGGCAGTAACCGCCGTTCGGCTCCTGGTATGAAAGCCTTTGTCATACTGATGGCGCTGCTTGCTTTGGTATTCATCGGGATTACGGTCATGGGTAAAATTCGCGCCCCGGCTAAAGCTGAAGCTGATAAAGACGGTGGTAAAGCGCAACAGGCCAATACACTGCCAAACTACAGCTTTAACAGCGATCCTGATGTTAATAAACCTGCAACTGCGCAGAATAGCGCCACTGATGCCCGTGCTGTGCAGGCTGCCGCACAGGCAGATGCAGATGCGGGCAGCAGCAATACCGGCGCGCGTACCTCTAATAAGCGTAAAGAACCTTCGCCTGAAGAACTGGCTATGCAGCGTCGTCTGGGCGGCGAGCTGGCCCAGACTAATCAGGCGGCTACAAGCAATAGTCCCGGAGTGCAGCCCCAGGACAACGAAACAAGCGAAGGTAGTTCAGCACTCGCTAAAAACCTGACTCCTGCAAGGCTGAAGGCTAGCCGCGCTGGAGTCATGGCTAATCCCAGCCTGACTGTTCCGAAAGGCAAAATGATCCCCTGTGGTACCGGCACCGAGCTGGATACCACTGTTCCGGGTCAGGTTTCCTGCCGGGTTTCACAGGACGTTTACTCAGCTGATGGACTCGTTAGGCTGATTGATAAAGGCTCATGGGTTGACGGGCAGATTACCGGTGGTATCAAAGACGGCCAGGCGCGCGTGTTTGTTCTCTGGGAGCGTATCCGCAATGACCAGGACGGAACAATCGTTAATATTGACAGTGCCGGAACGAACTCACTCGGCAGCGCGGGGATTCCGGGCCAGGTGGATACCCATATGTGGGAGCGTCTGCGTGGTGCGATCATGATTTCGTTGTTCTCTGACACCTTAACGGCGCTGGTTAACCAGACGCAGAGTAATAACATTCAGTACAACAGTACAGAAAACAGCGGTGAGCAGCTGGCGTCTGAAGCACTCCGCTCTTACATGTCTATCCCCCCTACCCTCTACGATCAGCAGGGTGATGCGGTGAGCATTTTTGTTGCCCGCGACCTCGATTTCAGCGGCGTTTATACGCTCGCAGACAACTAAAAAAGTGGGCGCTTAGCGCCCGCTTTTCTTCAGGAGTAATCATGACTGATGCAGCTTTCTATCAACTTGGCCCACTGCGCGAGTATTTAGAAGATCCTACTGTTTTTGAAATTCGCATTAACTGCTTTCAGGAAGTTATCTGTGATACGTTCAGCGGCCGCAGGGTTGTGCAGAACGCGGCAATTACGGCAGATTTTATTAGGAACCTTGCTAAATCGTTGGTGAGCAGCAACAAGCTGACCATGCAGGCCATTAATGACGTGATCCTGCCTGGCGGGATCAGGGGCGTTATCTGTCTGCCCCCTGCGGTGATTGACGGTACAACGGCCGTAGCGTTTCGTAAGGATTTGGCGGCCGATAAAAATCTGGAGCAGCTGACCCGCGAGGGGATTTTCAGTGACTGCCGGAAGATTACCGGCAGCAAGCAAAGCCTAACGGATGATGATTTTTTCCTTAAAGAGCTGCACAGCAGCGAAAAATGGCCCGCATTCCTGCAAACCGCCGTTGAGAAGAAACGCACTATCGTGATCTGCGGTGAAACCGGGTCGGGGAAAACGGTACTCACGCGCGCGCTGTTAAAATCGCTACATAAAGACGAGCGTGTAATTATTTTAGAGGACGTTCACGAAGTCACGGTCGATCACGTTGTAGAAGCCGTTTATATGATGTACGGCGATGCAGGAAAGATCGGCCGCGTCAGCGCCACTGATGCCCTGCGAGCCTGTATGCGTCTGACACCGGGCCGTATCATCATGACTGAGCTTAGGGATGATGCTGCGTGGGATTATCTTAAAGCACTTAATACCGGCCATCCAGGCGGTGTTATGTCAACGCACGCTAACTCTGCGCGCGATGCCTTTAACCGTATTGGGCTGCTTATCAAGGCGACCCCTATCGGCCGTATGCTCGATATGAGCGATATTATGCGAATGCTCTACTCCACCATTGACGTTGTGGTGCATATGGAAAAGCGGAAAATCAAAGAAATTTATTTTGACCCTGAATATAAAATGCAGTGTGTGAACGGGAGCCTGTAATGAAAAACTTAGCAACCTGGCTTCTGGCCGCAGCATTTACGACAGCCGCCCTGCCCGCCTTTGCGGTGGAACCATCCGTTCAGGTTGGCTACTCGCCTGAAGGAAGCGCCCGCGTTCTCGTCCTGAGCGCCATTGACTCCGCAAAAACCTCGATACGGATGATGGCTTATTCTTTTACCGCCCCGGATATTATGAAAGCACTGGTAGCAGCCAAAAAACGGGGAGTTGATGTGAAAATCGTAATTGATGAAAGGGGCAATACGGGGCGCGCCAGCATTGCGGTCATGAACTACATAGCGAACAGCGGCATCCCTTTGCGTACTGACAGTGATTTCCCTATCCAGCATGACAAGGTGATCATCGTGGATAATGTGACCGTTGAAACTGGCAGCTTTAATTTCACCAAAGCGGCCGAAACGAAAAACTCGGAGAATGCGGTGGTGATCTGGAACATGCCTAAGCTCGCTGAATCATTCCTCGAACACTGGCAAGACCGCTGGAATCGGGGGAGAGACTACCGTTCCAGCTACTGAATACTGACCGCCAAAAGGCGGTTTTTTTGTTCAAAGAAACTGATCTCAGTATCGCGCCCGGGGCAGCTGGCCAACGTCGCCGGCATCGCGCCGGCAAAAATCGAAAAACAGAAATATCAGCAAGATAGCTTAAACAGGTGTCGGGAAATTTCGTTGAGATATTTTGAAGGAATCACAGTGTAAGCAGGCGCTTTTTCAGGGAGGCGCGTTCTTGCGGGTTGCGTCCCTTGTGATTGGCGATGCGATCCGCCGTGGCGGCCTGGCGCTTGACGGGCCAGTAGGAGCGGCCATCCTTGCCCATCGACCAGACGCTGCTGGCCTGGTTTTCCAGCAGGGGCAGATGGGCGCTCAGGGCTTCGGGCGACGCGCTGGTCAGCGCCGTGCGCTCACGGGTGCGCCAGCGCTGATGCCAGAGCTTCTTGTCCTCGCGCTCGCTGCCGCAGGTCGTGTGCCCGACGATGGGTGTTTTGCGGCGGCTGCGGCTCATAACGTAGTGGTCTCCAAGAACATTCAGGACTGATCCCAGGCGTCGATGGTCAAGACCTGATCGGCAGGACAGGCGGCTACGCGGTCGGGAACTGGATGGTGTTCAGTCTCATGCCGACCCCATTCGATTGATCGCGTCGCTTGCGGCACGCTGCGACGCAAGGAGGTTTGCGACCTGGTTTAGCAGCCGTGTCCGCTGCATGTCTGTTACCTATCTCCCCGACCGCTCATTGGACCAACTCCAGAGATTGGGCTCTATCGCTCAGCCAATACGAAACCGGCATTGGCTGATGCCACAACCGAGACTAACACAAATGGCTCGGTACCTGTATTTCGCGCCCCGTGCACTTGGCCCGGTCTTGCCACGGCTATCTCACCTTCCCTGAGGGCACGAACAATCCCATTGCCCTGAAAGTAATCAGCCATTCCCGACAAAACAGTCCACGTGTCTTGGCCGTGAGGATGAATGTGAGCCGCAATTTCCTGCCCGGGATGGACATGCCAAACCACGATAATTGAGTCTCGGGTTTCAAGCACAACGGAACGAATAGGCTCGCCTTCGGACGGCTGAACATACTCGGCTACAGAAAATATTCTCGATTCAACAGTCATCGGAGATCCCTCTTTCACAGTTGTCGTTACGGTCTTCATCGTCGGCATCCTGACGCACGGCGGGCAATTGCTGGAGCAACGCCGGCAGCCATTCCTGTACCGTCTCCCACACCACATCGAGGTTGATGTCGAAATAGCCGTGAGCCATGCGATTACGCATATTGCGCATGCTGCGCCACGGCACGTCGGCATGCGCCTGGGTGAACTCGACGTAGCCATCCATCACCTTTGTGGCCGCCTCGCCGATGACGATCAGGCTCATGATGACGGCCTGCTGGGTGCGCTTGTCGGCCAAGAAGTCGTCCTTGGCCATCCCTTCCACGAAGCTGCGCGCATCGGTTGCGGCCTGCTGAATGTGGTCGAGGTAATCGGGCAGGCGGTTCTCGCTCATATCGGTTGCGCCTCCGCGAGCACCTTGGCCCGGAACTTCGGCGGCAGGTCGCCGGGAGTCAGCAGATCGACGTCAACGCCGAGCAGCGATTTCAGTTCTTCTTCCAAATCGCCCAAGTCCAACAACGTGGCACCGGGCAGCGCATCGACCAACAGGTCGAGGTCGCTGCCATCCCGGTCGGTGCCATGCAGCACCGAGCCGAAGACGCGCGGGTTCGCGGCGCGAAAGCGGCCTACCGCTTCACGCACTGCGCTTCGCTTCATGTCAAGCACAACAGACGGTCGCATGCGCATCCTTTCTTATCGAAACTCGTTGAGATGATATGCAATCAAGAATAGAATTTCAAGAACTATTTTCGAGAATCGCAATGCCTTGATTCCCGTGCCGCGCCGGTTGCCTTGGCGGGCTTGTCACAAACCTACGTTTTCAAGAAGAAGGAAACCGCATGCCCCGCCGTTCGATCCTCTCCGCCGCCGAGCGCGAAAGCCTGCTGGCGTTGCCGGACACCAAGGATGAGTTGATCCGTCACTACACGTTCAGCGAAAGCGACCTCTCCATCATCCGGCAGCGGCGCGGCCCGGCCAATCGGCTGGGCTTCGCGGTGCAGCTCTGCTACCTGCGCTTTCCCGGCGTCATCCTTGGCGCTGATGAGCCACCGTTCCCGCCATTGCTGAGACTGGTCGCCAACCAGCTCAAGGTCGGCATCGAAAGCTGGGACGAGTACGGGCAGCGTGAGCAGACCCGACGCGAGCACCTGGTCGAGCTGCAAACGGTGTTCGGCTTCCAGCCGTTCACGATTGGCCACTACCGGCAGGCTGTCCAGTTGCTGACCGAGCTGGCCATGCAAACCGACAAGGGCATCGTGCTGGCCAGAGCCTTGATCGAGCACCTGCGGCGGCAGTCGGTCATTGTGCCCGCCCTCAACGCCGTCGAGCGGGCGAGCGCCGAAGCGATTACCCGCGCCAACCGGCGTCTCTACGACGCCTTGGCTGAGCCGCTGACGGACGTGCATCGCCGTCGCCTCGACGATCTGCTCAAGCGCCGCGACAACGGCAAGACGACGTGGCTGGCCTGGCTGCGGCAATCCCCGGTCAAACCGAACTCGCGGCACATGCTGGAACACATCGAACGCCTCAAGGCGTGGCAGGCGCTCGACCTGCCCTCCGGCATCGAGCGGCTGGTTCACCAGAACCGGCTGCTCAAGATCGCCCGCGAGGGCGGCCAGATGACGCCCGCCGACCTGGCGAAGTTCGAGCCGCAGCGGCGTTACGCGACCCTGGTGGCGCTCGCCATCGAGGGCATGGCCACCGTCACCGACGAAATCATCGACCTGCATGACCGCATCCTGGGCAAGCTGTTCAATGCCGCCAAGAACAAGCATCAGCAGCAGTTCCAGGCATCCGGCAAGGCGATCAATGCCAAGGTGCGGCTGTTCGGGCGCATCGGCCAGGCGCTGATCGAGGCCAAGCAAGCGGGCCGCGATCCGTTCGCCGCCATCGAGGCCGTCATGTCCTGGGATGCTTTCGCCGAGAGCGTCACCGAAGCGCAGCGGCTCGCGCAACCCGAGGACTTCGATTTCCTGCACCGCATCGGCGAGAGCTACGCCACGCTGCGCCGCTACGCGCCGGAATTTCTCGACGTGCTCAAGTTGCGGGCCGCGCCCGCCGCCAAGGACGTACTCGACGCCATCGAGGTGCTGCGCAGCATGAACAGCGACAACGCCCGCAAGGTGCCCACCGACGCGCCGACCGAGTTCATCAAGCCGCGCTGGCAGAAGCTGGTGATGACCGACACCGGCATCGACCGGCGCTACTACGAACTGTGCGCGCTGTCGGAGCTGAAGAACGCGCTGCGCTCCGGCGACATCTGGGTGCAAGGCTCGCGCCAGTTCAAGGACTTCGAGGACTACCTGGTGCCGCCCGCGAAATTCGCCAGCCTCAAGCAGGGGTCGCCTCAGAAAACGGAATCTATGGTCACTCCCGTTTTTGCAACACCGATTTTGACGACAAGTTGGCTTGCTTGAATCTATCCGGCGTCTGAATGGGATTTTATTCCCGCGCCTTGATGAGTTCCGCGCCTGATGAACCTCCAGAAAATATACGGCTTCAATGAGCCTTTCCGTTTTACAGGTTCCTCAACAGGCCGGTGGGCCGTTAGTATCATCAATATCAGTATTCGCAAAACCAGATCAGTAATTCTTTAAACCGGTGTATTTCTGCCGTTATGCTACATAAGTTTGCTGTCGTGCCGTTAGGGCCCAGGCTATTCTGGCCAGCTTGTTTGCCAGAGCACAAGTGACGACAAAGTTGCTTTTCCGGCACAGTAAATCCCTGACCCAATCGGCCAATTTGCCAGACTGGTGTTCCAGTTTTTGTATGAATACCCTGGCACATTGAACCAACAAAGTTCGGATCTTTTTATTACCTCGCTTACTAATTCCCAGCAATGTCGTCCTACCTCCCGTGCTGTACTGCCGAGGTACAAGCCCTGTTGCCGCCGCAAAGTCACGGCTGCTGGCGTACTGCTTCCCGTCGCCAATCTCAGTTGAAATAGTACTCGCTGTCAGTGTTCCGACGCAGGGAATGCTCAGCAAGCGCTGTCCAACCTCATCTTCGTCCAACTTTCGTTTCAACTGGGATTCCAAATCTTTAATCTGCTCAACAAGATAGTGATAATGCTGTTGTAATTTCAGCAATAACTGGCTGAGGTAAAGAGGCAAACTATTATCCTCAAGAATGGTACTCAGTCGGCTAATAACGGCAGCTCCTCGGGGAACGCTAATGCCAAATTCCAGCAGAAAAGCATGCATTTGATTGGTTGTTTTTACCTTATCCTGAACCAGGGATTCACGGACACGATGCAGAGCCCGCATTGCCTGCTGAGATTCCGTTCTGGGCTGCACAAAACGCATAGACGGACGCGATGCAGCTTCACAAATAGCTTCGGCGTCGACAAAGTCGTTTTTATTGCTTTTAACGAACGGGCGGACAAATTGTGGTGATATCAGCTTTGGGGAATGCCCCAACTCTTCCAACTTGCGTGCCATAAAGTGAGAACCGCCACAGGCTTCCATTGCGATGGTTGTAGCGGGGCATGTCGCCAAAAATTCGATCAACTTTGGCCGGGTAAATTTTTTACGGTAAACAGCCTTCCCGCGACGATCCTGGCAATGAATATGGAAAGAGTTTTTACCCAGATCGATACCAATGAGCGCAATGTTTTCCATGATAGTTCTCCGAATGAAAGCCTGTCCTCAGCATAGTACCGGGAAGGAGGGAGTGACCATCTCATTAAATAAAGCACGCTAAGGCATAGCCGAACCTGCCAAGCTTGCTCCACCCTGTAGTGACGCGATCAGCGGGCAGGAAACGTTCCCCCTTCGCGCATGGCAGGCGCACACCAACTCAGACAGCACGGCCTCCATGCGCGCCAGGTCAGCCATTTTCTCGCGCACGTCCTTGAGCTTGTGCTCGGCCAGACTGCTGGCTTCCTCGCAATGGGTGCCATCCTCCAGCCGCAGCAGCTCGGCGATCTCATCCAGGCTGAAGCCCAGCCGCTGGGCTGATTTCACGAAGCGCACCCGCGTTACATCCGCCTCGCCATAGCGGCGGATGCTGCCATAGGGCTTGTCAGGCTCCAGCAACAAGCCCTTGCGCTGATAGAAACGGATGGTCTCCACATTGACCCCGGCCGCCTTGGCGAAAACGCCAATGGTCAGGTTCTCCAAATTGTTTTCCATATCGCTTGACTCCGTACATGAGTACGGAAGTAAGGTTACGCTATCCAATTTCAATTCGAAAGGACAAGCGCATGTCTGAACCAAAAACCGGGCGCGGCGCGCTCTTCACTGGAGGGCTTGCCGCCATCCTCGCCTCGGCTTGCTGCCTCGGGCCGTTGGTTCTGATCGCCTTGGGGTTCAGCGGCGCTTGGATCGGCAACTTGGCGGTGTTGGAACCCTATCGCCCCATCTTTATCGGCGTGGCGCTGGTGGCGTTGTTCTTCGCCTGGCGGCGCATCTACCGGCAGGCAGCGGCCTGCAAACCGGGTGAGGTCTGCGCGATTCCCCAAGTGCGAGCTACTTACAAGCTCATTTTCTGGATCGTGGCCGCGCTGGTTCTGGTCGCGCTCGGATTTCCCTACGTCATGCCATTTTTCTACTGATCGGAGTTCACCATGAAGAAACTGTTTGCCTCCCTCGCCCTCGCCGCCGTTGTTGCCCCCGTCTGGGCCGCCACCCAGACCGTCACGCTGTCCGTACCGGGCATGACCTGCTCCGCCTGCCCGATCACTGTCAAGAAGGCGATTTCCAAGGTCGAAGGCGTCAGCAAAGTTGACGTGACTTTCGAGACACGCCAAGCGGTCGTCACCTTCGACGATGCCAAGACCAGCGTGCAGAAGCTGACCAAGGCAACCGCAGACGCGGGCTATCCGTCCAGCGTCAAGCAGTGAGTCACTGAAAACGGCACCGCAGCACAACGGACGTCATTGTCTGGCGCCACAAACGATAAAGGATCTGTTGCATGACCCATCTAAAAATCACCGGCATGACTTGCGACTCGTGCGCGGCGCACGTCAAGGAAGCGCTGGAAAAAGTGCCAGGCGTGCAGTCGGCGCTGGTGTCCTATCCGAAGGGCACAGCGCAACTCGCCATCGTGCCGGGCACATCGCCGGACGCGCTGACTGCCGCCGTGGCCGGACTGGGCTACAAGGCAACGCTAGCCGATGCGCCACTGGCGGACAACCGCGTCGGACTGCTCGACAAGGTGCGGGGATGGATGGCCGCCGCCGAAAAGCACAGTGGCAACGAGCCCCCGGTGCAGGTAGCGGTCATTGGCAGCGGTGGAGCCGCGATGGCGGCGGCGCTGAAGGCCGTCGAGCAAGGCGCGCAGGTCACGCTGATCGAGCGCGGCACCATCGGCGGCACCTGCGTCAATGTCGGCTGTGTGCCGTCCAAGATCATGATCCGCGCCGCCCACATCGCCCATCTGCGCCGGGAAAGCCCGTTCGATGGCGGTATTGCGGCAACTGTGCCTACGATTGACCGCAGTAAGCTGCTGGCCCAGCAGCAGGCCCGCGTCGACGAACTGCGGCACGCCAAGTACGAAGGCATCCTGGGCGGTAATCCGGCCATCACCGTTGTGCACGGTGAGGCGCGCTTCAAGGACGACCAGAGCCTTACCGTCCGTTTGAACGAGGGTGGCGAGCGCGTCGTGATGTTCGACCGCTGCCTGGTCGCCACGGGTGCCAGCCCGGCGGTCCCGCCGATTCCGGGCTTGAAAGAGTCACCCTACTGGACTTCCACCGAGGCCCTGGCGAGCGACACCATTCCCGAACGCCTTGCCGTAATCGGCTCGTCGGTGGTGGCGCTGGAGCTGGCGCAAGCCTTTGCCCGGCTGGGCAGCAAGGTCACGGTCCTGGCGCGCAATACCTTGTTCTTCCGTGAAGACCCGGCCATCGGCGAGGCGGTGACAGCCGCTTTCCGTGCCGAGGGCATCGAGGTGCTGGAGCACACGCAAGCCAGCCAGGTCGCCCATATGGACGGTGAATTCGTGCTGACCACCACGCACGGTGAATTGCGCGCCGACAAACTGCTGGTTGCCACCGGTCGGACACCGAACACGCGCAGCCTCGCGCTGGACGCAGCGGGGGTCACTGTCAATGCGCAAGGTGCCATCGTCATCGACCAAGGCATGCGCACGAGCAACCCGAACATCTACGCGGCCGGCGACTGCACCGACCAGCCGCAGTTCGTCTATGTGGCGGCAGCGGCCGGCACCCGTGCCGCGATCAACATGACCGGCGGCGATGCGGCGCTCGACCTGACCGCAATGCCGGCCGTGGTGTTCACCGATCCGCAAGTGGCGACCGTGGGCTACAGCGAGGCGGAAGCCCACCACGACGGGATCGAGACCGACAGCCGCACCTTGACCTTGGACAACGTGCCGCGTGCGCTCGCCAACTTCGACACACGCGGCTTCATCAAGTTGGTTATCGAGGAAGGCAGCCATCGGCTGATCGGCGTACAGGCGGTCGCGCCGGAAGCGGGTGAACTGATCCAGACGGCGGCTCTGGCCATTCGCAACCGCATGACGGTGCAGGAACTGGCCGACCAGTTGTTCCCCTACCTGACGATGGTCGAGGGGTTGAAGCTCGCGGCGCAGACCTTCAACAAGGATGTGAAGCAGCTTTCCTGCTGCGCCGGGTGAGAAAAAGGAGGTGTTCAATGAACGCCTACACGGTGTCCCGGCTGGCTCTTGATGCCGGGGTGAGCGTGCATATCGTGCGCGACTACCTGCTGCGCGGATTGCTGCGCCCGGTGGCGTGCACACCAGGCGGCTACGGCTTGTTCGATGACGCCGCCTTGCAACGGCTGTGCTTCGTGCGGGCGGCCTTCGAGGCGGGCATCGGCCTCGACGCGCTGGCGCGGCTGTGCCGGGCGCTGGATGCGGCGGACGGCGACGAAGCGGCCGCGCAGCTTGCCCTGCTGCGTCAGTTCGTCGAGCGTCGGCGCGAAGCGTTGGCCGATCTGGAAGTGCAGTTGGCCACCCTGCCGACCGAGCCGGCACAGCACGCGGAGAGTCTGCCATGAACAACCCCGAGCGCTTGCCGTCCGAGACGCACAAACCGATCACCGGCTACCTGTGGGGCGGACTGGCTGTGCTGACTTGCCCCTGCCACCTGCCCATCCTCGCTGTCGTGCTGGCCGGCACAACCGCCGGTGCTTTCCTCGGCGAGCATTGGGTCATCGCGGCGCTCGGTTTGACCGGCCTGTTCCTTCTGTCCCTGTCGCGGGCGTTGCGGGCATTCAGGGAAAGAGAATGAGCGCTTTCCGGCCGGATGGATGGACGACGCCGGAACTGGCCCAAGCGGTCGAGCGCGGGCAGCTTGAACTGCACTACCAGCCCGTCGTCGATCTGCGCAGTGGTGGGATTGTCGGCGCGGAAGCCCTGTTGCGCTGGCGTCATCCGACGCTTGGACTATTGCCACCGGGCCAGTTCCTGCCCGTGGTCGAATCGTCCGGCCTGATGCCTGAAATCGGCGCTTGGGTGCTGGGCGAAGCCTGCCGCCAGATGCGTGACTGGCGAATGCTGGCATGGCGACCGTTCCGGCTGGCCGTCAATGTTTCGGCGAGCCAAGTGGGACCGGACTTCGACGGGTGGGTAAAGGGCGTGCTGGCTGATGCCGAGTTGCCCGCCGAGTATCTCGAAATCGAGCTGACCGAATCGGTCGCGTTTGGTGATCCGGCGATCTTCCCCGCCCTGGACGCCTTGCGGCAGATCGGTGTGCGCTTCGCCGCCGATGACTTCGGGACGGGGTATTCCTGTCTGCAACATCTGAAGTGCTGCCCAATCAGCACGCTCAAGATCGACCAATCGTTTGTCGCCGGGCTCGCCAACGACCGCCGCGACCAAACCATCGTGCACACCGTGATTCAGCTTGCGCACGGGCTGGGCATGGATGTGGTGGCTGAAGGCGTGGAAACATCGGCGAGTCTTGATCTATTGCGACAAGCGGACTGCGACACAGGACAAGGCTTCCTGTTCGCGAAGCCAATGCCGGCGGCGGCATTCGCCGTCTTCGTCAGTCAATGGAGGGGTGCCACCATGAATGCAAGTGACTCGACCACCACCAGTTGCTGCGTGTGCTGCAAGGAAATCCCGCTCGATGCCGCCTTCACCCCGGAAGGCGCGGAATACGTCGAGCACTTCTGCGGGTTGGAGTGTTATCAACGCTTCGAAGCGCGTGCCAAGACAGGGAACGAAACCGATGCCGATCCGAACGCCTGCGACTCGCTACCGTCAGATTGAGGCATACCCTAACTTGGCGTCAGACCATCCGGCGCTAAATCGTCAGAATAGAGTTGCCTTCCGAATTGATTGACATACGCCGTCAAGGGTCATAGATTTCTTCCTGACACATTTCCCTCAGGAGGATACCTTGCACGGTCAGCGCATCGGTTACGTCCGCGTCAGCAGCTTCGACCAGAACCCAGAACGGCAGCTCGAACAGATCCAGGTGGATAAAGTGTTCACCGACAAGGCGTCGGGCAAGGACACACGGCGGCCCGAACTGGAACGGCTGCTCGCCTTCGTGCGCGAAGGCGACACGGTCGTGGTGCACAGCATGGATCGTCTGGCGCGCAACCTCGACGACCTGCGCCGCCTGGTGCAGGGCCTCACCCAGCGCGGCGTACGCATCGAGTTCCTTAAGGAGCATTTGACCTTCACCGGCGAGGACTCGCCGATGGCGAACCTGATGCTGTCGGTAATGGGCGCGTTCGCCGAGTTCGAACGCGCCTTGATCCGCGAGCGGCAGCGCGAGGGCATCGCGCTCGCCAAGCAGCGCGGGGCCTACCGTGGCAGGAAGAAATCCCTGTCGTCTGAGCGTATTGCCGAACTGCGCCAACGTGTCGAGGCTGGCGAGCAAAAGACCAAGCTGGCTCGTGAATTCGGAATCAGTCGCGAAACCCTGTATCAATACTTGAGAACGGAGGCACTGTTGCAAAGTTAGCGATGAGGCAGCCTTTTGTCTTATTCAAAGGCCTTACATTTCAAAAACTCTGCTTACCAGGCGCATTTCGCCCAGGGGATCACCATAATAAAATGCTGAGGCCTGGCCTTTGCGTAGTGCACGCATCACCTCAATACCTTTGATGGTGGCGTAAGCCGTCTTCATGGATTTAAATCCCAGCGTGGCGCCGATTATCCGTTTCAGTTTGCCATGATCGCATTCAATCACGTTGTTCCGGTACTTAATCTGTCGGTGTTCAACGTCAGACGGGCACCGGCCTTCGCGTTTGAGCAGAGCAAGCGCGCGACCATAGGCGGGCGCTTTATCCGTGTTGATGAATCGCGGGATCTGCCACTTCTTCACGTTGTTGAGGATTTTACCCAGAAACCGGTATGCAGCTTTGCTGTTACGACGGGAGGAGAGATAAAAATCGACAGTGCGGCCCCGGCTGTCGACGGCCCGGTACAGATACGCCCAGCGGCCATTGACCTTCACGTAGGTTTCATCCATGTGCCACGGGCAAAGATCGGAAGGGTTACGCCAGTACCAGCGCAGCCGTTTTTCCATTTCAGGCGCATAACGCTGAACCCAGCGGTAAATCGTGGAGTGATCGACATTCACTCCGCGTTCAGCCAGCATCTCCTGCAGCTCACGGTAACTGATGCCGTATTTGCAGTACCAGCGTACGGCCCACAGAATGATGTCACGCTGAAAATGCCGGCCTTTGAATGGGTTCATGTGCAGCTCCATCAGCAAAAGGGGATGATAAGTTTATCACCACCGACTATTTGCAACAGTGCCTGTTGTTCTATATGCTCACGCTGAATCTGGCGATCCATAACAAGATTGATAATGTCCAGAAACAGCTACGTACTAAACTCGGTTTTCTGGAAGAGCGGCTCAGAACGTTGCTTAACGAGTACATCTATGCAAATCAACTTGGCCGGATCGTTCTGGACGGGTTACATGCAAGCGAGACCCTTTATGGCTGGATTTTGCTTGAAAAAAATGACCTGGATGCTGCCCGGTTGATTTATAAGAATGATTTAAAGCTGAATAACGAAATGAAGTTTGCCGAGCTTCATGCAGAGGTGATGAGCATCTACCAAAAGAGATACACATCTGAAACGCCTGAAGATCTTCGGAATAGAGCTTTCTCAAGGTGTGGGTTATCCGAAGACAGAGCACAATTCGCTTTTAAGCTGTGTTATTACCTTCACCAGACAGGACAGATTAGGAAGTATATCGATGAGCTGACGCTGGGTGCTGATAACAACGACACGAGTGACGCTACCGTGGATGTCCGGTCCCTCCTGGTTCCCTCTGCATCCGGGCTCGCAACTCAATGAAAGACGAAATAGCACGACAGATCGCCGGACTTATTGAGCTGAACAAATTTAATGGCTATACGCTGGTCAGCGGAGAAGACTGGCAGAAGCCTACAGTCACCGAAATCCTGCTGGTCCGGGGATTTATCCCCCTGACTGACAACCAGCTGGCTAACCGACTGGATGTGGACGAACGCACCATCCGTAAGTGGAAATCAGGAGAGACCAGTATGGTGTACACCACCTGGTGCTGCCTGTGCTGGCTGGCTGGGCTGGGGATGCCGCTCGATAACATTATCAGTGGCTGAAGATTCGCTTCCAGATGCGTCTGAAAATGAATCGTCTCTGATATCGGCAGCGGGAACGGATGATATGAGGGAGACGGTCATAGTTTTTCCAGAACAATGTCCAGCCCTGATACCCCTTGACCACTAATAGGATGAAGCAGCCGGCTTTGAAGATGCCATATGCGATGGCGGTGAGGATTAGAAATACAGTCATACGATTTTCCTTATGTAAAACTGTATTTAGAAAATCCGATGCGGCCTTTAAGGCCGGACTGTAAAAAAACCTGAAAAAAGTTTCTCTTTCCTCTTTGTTGCTATTACTGGCTTTGTCAGCCTTGAATTTTGCTTTTTATGCAATATTCCCCTAATGACAACTATCCAGAATTTTTTTGTGCTTCTGCAAAAATCCTTCTTCTCTTCTCCTGAGATCCGAAACTCATTGAGTCGGAAGACTGGGTACCTCTTCAGAACGCAGAATCACCTGAGTTACCAGAACAGCAGACGTAAAAAAGGCCGCTGAAGCGGCCTGATTAAATTATCCGGGCAATTCACTCAGCCTGGAAGTTTTTCAAGGAACTGGAGGACTGCCTTCTGGTATGCAGTCCAGTTTTTAGCGCTTTCCCACGGGGTTGAACCGTCGTTATAAAAATAAATATCGCTATCGAGTAATCCCGGAGCACCTGCAAGAAGATGATCACCGTAATCAGCGTATTCCGCGCCGTGGCCACCGGCCTGCGCCATAAATCCCAGAGGTTTATATTCACGATTAAGAAGCAGATATTTACCGGGTTCATGTTCTCGGACAGAGTACGGCAAATTGAATCGCATTAGCCATTTCATGGCATCGGTCTTACTGTTTCTGATTTTAAATCCGCGAAAATCATTTTCAAAACAATGTACTACCGTTTCAAGTCTGCTCTTTAGCGTTTGCATGTATCATCCTTTGTGCATTTGCCACGATGGGAATTAATTGCTTACAGCGCAGCTTCGAGGATACAGGATTCAGACAGTTACTTATAGCGATGCCTGAGAGAATGGCCAGTACATCTGACAACGCAGCAGGCTGAATTCCCGGATGTTGAATAATGACCCTCAATGCCACTCCCACCTTCAGCGCCTGTGGAACTGTCGTTCCACTCCTCGTCACGTCCGGTTCCGTGAGAGCGCTGGACCTGCTCCGGACTGAACTGATAGCTGAGGAGTGCCTCTGGTCTCTGACTGTTAAAATAATTGTCTCGTCAGAAAAACGCCTCAAGGGTCCGGATATTCCGGCATAACCAGCATGGGGTCATTTGCCTGTAGGGCCTGGAACTCATCAATGCAGCTGATCCTGAACACCTCCCGCGGTCTGTCGACGGTAGTCAGCTCCTTGTCGATTATTTATTCCTTTGTTTGTGACATCTACTTCTGATACCAGAGCAAAAATCTAATCCATATGTATATGAAATAATTTGTTGTTTAAAAAATGAGATTTAATATCCTTAGCCAGGACACCAGAATATACCTGGTAGAATGCACGAGCATATTGATTTTTTCGTGTATCAGTGGTTAAAACCGGACGGTATGCATATTTCAGAAACATCTAATCACCTAAATTTTTCAGTAAGTTACACATAACCCCCCCCACTATTAAGAATTACTCTCAACACTATTTGTATCGTGCAGTATCAGGAATGATCGTGGTTGCTGACACAATAACGAAAATCCTGCATTTTTGTAATCGACCTCATCTATCACTACATTATTGCAACTTATTGGACACATTTAATCATGTGCTTAACAATGTACTTGCAAGTGAGTTTTTATCTCATACAAAAAAATGATTGTTTTCAATAGTCGAAATTTCTCATCAAGGCTCTGATTTGATAAGAAATAATTAATTATCAGTGTATTATCGGGGTTAAGGTGAACTATGTTCGGATTAGATGCCTTCCATTTGGCCAGGGTACAGTTTGCATTTACTGTTTCCTTCCACATTATTTTCCCAGCAATAACCATTGGTCTGGCCAGTTTCCTGGCCGTGCTCGAAGGGTTATGGTTAAAGACACGAAATGACACTTACAAGGAGCTCTATCACTTCTGGTCAAAAATTTTTGCAGTAAACTTTGGTATGGGTGTTGTTTCCGGTCTGGTTATGGCTTATCAGTTTGGTACCAACTGGAGTGGCTTCTCACAGTTTGCAGGGAGTATCACCGGTCCATTGCTGACCTACGAAGTTCTGACTGCGTTCTTCCTTGAAGCGGGTTTCCTTGGTGTCATGCTGTTTGGCTGGAATCGTGTTGGCCCCGGTCTGCACTTCTTTGCTACCTGTATGGTGGCGCTGGGGACACTGTTTTCCACGTTCTGGATCCTGTCATCCAATAGCTGGATGCAGACTCCACAGGGTTATGCCATCGAGAATGGTGTTGTTATCCCTGTAGACTGGCTGAAAATTATCTTTAACCCTTCCTTCCCGTTCCGCCTGTTACATATGTCCACTGCGGCTTTCCTTGCAAGCGCTTTTTTTGTCGGAGCATCAGCAGCATGGCATCTGCTAAAAGGCAATGATACTCCCGCTATTCGCAAAATGTTCTCTATGGCATTGTGGATGGCATTAATCGTTTCCCCGATCCAGGCCGTTATCGGTGATGCGCATGGTCTGAATACTCTTGAGCACCAGCCGGCAAAAATCGCTGCGATTGAAGGACACTGGGAAAATAAACCTGGTGAAGCAACCCCTCTGGTTCTGTTTGGCCTGCCAGATATGAATGCAGAAGAGACGAAGTACAAAATAGAGGTCCCTTATCTTGGCAGTATTATCCTTACACACAGCCTTGATAAGCAGGTGCCTGCCCTGAAGAGTTTCCCTAAAGAAGATCGTCCTAACTCCACTATCATATTCTGGTCTTTCCGCGTAATGGCTGGCTTAGGGATGCTGATGATTCTTCTCGGGGTGGTCAGCGTATGGCTGCGCTGGCGGAAACGTCTCTATACATCTAAACCGTTCCTCTATTTTTCTCTCTTCATGGGGCCTTCGGGACTGATTGCGTTACTGGCCGGTTGGTTCACAACTGAAATAGGTCGTCAACCATGGGTCGTTTATGGCGTACAGCGAACGAAAGATGCTGTTTCTGCACATGGCGATTTACATATGTCAATCAGCTTACTGGCGTTTCTTCTTGTTTACACCTCAGTCTTTGGCGTCGGTTATATATATCTCGTACGTCTGATCAAAAAAGGGCCTGTACATGCTGAGGAGCATCAGGAGGTAACGGATGGAACACCTGCCCGTCCTCTGTCAGCGGTAAATGAGGGTTTGGCAACACGTGGGAGAGACAAATAATGGGTATTGATCTGTCAATTATCTGGTTTGTCATCATCGTCTTCGCTACGTTGATGTATATAGTGATGGATGGATTTGATCTGGGAATCGGTATTTTGTTCCCGTTTCATAAGCACGATGTCGATCGCGATACAATGATGAATACCGTTGCGCCGGTATGGGATGGCAACGAAACCTGGATGGTACTGGGGGGAGCGGCATTGTACGGCGCGTTTCCTCTGGCTTACGCTGTTATCATTGATGCTCTTAGTATTCCGCTTACCGCAATGTTACTTGGGCTTATCTTTCGTGGTGTGGCCTTCGAGTTTCGTTTTAAAGCAATCCCGGAACATCGACCTATCTGGGACAAAGCATTTATAGTCGGCTCTGTACTGGCCACTTTCAGTCAGGGTGTTGCAGTCGGAACCTTATTAAATGGATTGAGTGTGTCCGGACGTGCATTTAGCGGTTCTGCATTGGTTTGGCTCGCCCCGTTCCCTCTGTTCTGCGGATTGGGACTGGTACTGGCCTATGCCCTGCTGGGTTGCACCTGGCTGATTATGAAAACAGAAGACTCGCTTCACCGCAGGATGTCAGAGCTTGCAACTCCGTTAACCATTGGTTTACTGGCAGTTATTGCAATTATCAGTGTCTGGACCCCATTGACTCATCCTGAGATTGCCAGTCGCTGGTTCAGTATGCCAAATGTCATCTTTTTCCTGCCTGTACCATTGCTGGTCCTTGTTTGTTGCTGGGGTATCGTTCGCAGTGTTTATAGCCGTCGATCCAGCTTTGGTCCCTTTATGCTGACGTTAGGATTAATCTTCCTTGGTTTCAGTGGTCTTGGGATCAGTATCTGGCCATATATCATACCGCCTTCTGTAACCATCTGGCAGGCCGCGTCACCTCCTCAGAGTCAGGGCTTTATGCTAATAGGTGGCTTGTTGATTATCCCTGTAATCCTGATGTACACCTGCTGGAGTTACTATGTATTCCGGGGGAAGGTAAAAACTGGCGACGGTTATCACTAATGGTGAGGTCAATGGAGAAACTTAAATGAAAACCGTTGATGAAACACCTCGTCCATTCTGGAAAAAATTGATGTGGCTGGTGATTATCTGGGCTGTCAGTGTAATGGCGTTGGGGGTCGTTGCCACAATATTCAAATTGCTAATGACAGCCGCTGGGATGAAAACTCACTAACGTTTAAATCGGGTTACCTCTGGTAACCCGATTTTCTTAGTATCAAAAAGACATGTTTATGGTCAATTTCTCTGGTCAGAAGTGATTTAAATTTCTGACCATGAACTTGTACAACTTTCCTTCAGATATAATTCAGATAACGGTGTAAAAAGGAGAATGCTTACATACGAGCTTTGTAGAGCTCAATAATCTCCGAAAGGCTTGCCTGACGAGGATTGGTTAAAGAACAAGCATCATTTAGTGCATTTTGTGCCATAAATGCAAGTTTATCCTCCGTTACACCAAGATCAGCCAGGCGTTGATTCGTACCGACTTTTTGCGACAACATCTCAATTGCTTCGATAGCAGAATTAATGGCCTGCTCCTGAGTCATTGTTGAGACATCAATCCCCATTGCCCGGGCGATTTCAACAAAACGATCGGGAACCTTTTTCGCATTAAATCGGGATACTTCACCCAGCAGGATCGCATTACACAAACCGTGAGACAGATTATAAACGCCACCTAACTGGTGAGCCATTGAATGGACATAACCAAGAGACGCGTTTGAAAATGCCATTCCAGCCAGATATTCACCATATTGCATGGCATCACGTGCTTCGCGGTTTTGGCCATCATCTACAACGTCTTTAAGATTATTAACAATAATTTCAATTGCTTTGATAGCACAAGCATCAGTAACAGGCGTAGCTGCTGTTGATACATACGCTTCAATTGCATGAGTTAAGGCATCCATACCTGTAGTTGCCGTAAGGAACGCAGGCATTGCGACCATAAGTTCAGAATCGTTAACCGCAATGATAGGCGTAAAGTGCTTATCCACTACCGGGTATTTAGTTTCATCTTCCTGGTTAGTGACGATTGCAAATACGGTCATTTCCGATGCCGTACCCGCTGTCGTATTTACAGTAACTAATGGTAATTGTGGTTTTTTGGACAGATGCACACCTTTCGAGTAATCCCGAATATGCCCACCATTAGTGGCCACCAATGCAATACCTTTAGCTGTATCGTGAGAAGACCCCCCACCAAAGGAAATGACAAAATCAGCATTACTTTTTGCAAGCAAGGCTAAACCGTCATCAATATTTTTCTCTGTTGGATTAGGTTGAACACCATCAAATATTGCATAACTAATTTTATGCGCCTCAAGCTCATCTGTCAGTTTGTTAACCAGTCCCGTGTCAGCCAAAACACGGTCAGTGACGATCAGCGCTTTTTTTAACTCCCTTGAAACAAGTTCATCCCCTAAAAGACGAATAGCATTAAGTCCCATTAGGGTTACAGGCGGCATATAAAATACATTACTCATAGTTAATATCCTTTCGTCAGTTTAAATATTAGAGAGGGCATTTTAAATCTTGATAGCCTTGTTGTTTCTGTGTGTACATCATCTGCTTCATATACTATACGGCAGTATAGTAACTGGCAATACCAATACTGTTGATAAGGATTAAAAAAAGATAAACACTTGATTTTTATCTGAAAATATTTTTTGATGTTTGATGAGGACTTGGGTTATCACTTCTGAGTAGTAACCTGTTGCGTGCGGGAAATATCTTCAGACAGGTCAGGTGACAACGCCGTACAGAATGGGCCTATACAGTGCTGTGGCCAGTCTCCAGTACCAGAACTGTCAGTTAGTACTGGTTTTCCGAACAGTGGGCGATTCTGCCCTATCGCCTGGACCGGTCTTGCGACGGTTTACAATTACAGATATCTGTAGGGTGAGGCGGCACCTGGAACACTGGTGCCGAGAATGATTACTGGATCAGAAAACTCAGGGCAGTATGTACTGCGCATGATAACGAAATTATCGCACCTGAACTGATGACAGCATTTGTCGTAGTGGTATACAAAGCAGAAATTTGTTTTGGCTGAACGACACTGGACTCCTGGGACATAGTCAGGGAATGAGTAGTATCTGTGGACTGGCTATGCCGTTCGGTTGGTGTTCATAATGACATCCAGCAGTGACCGGGTTTACCGGTCAGTTGCTATTTAAGATAGGCGCGAACCAGTTCAATCGTATCGTCAACTGATTTACTGACTTCATGGCTATAGTTGTCATTCTGGTCAAAGGTTTCTCGTATGTGACTCTCCAGAACCTCAGCCATCAATCCGTTAGATGCGCCACGAACGGCAGCAATTTGCTGGAGAATGGCGCGGCATTCAGCACCATTTTCAAGTGCTCTTTCCAGAGCATCAATCTGCCCTCTGATGCGGCGAACCCGTGTCAGTACCTTTTTTTTCTCTTCCGGAGTACTGGGCATTTCTTACCTCACTATCTTTAAGTTGATATACTGCATCGGAGTATGCATTATCCGATCAATGAATGTATACCTCCCATGTAGTATACAAACATAACAGAGCACATACCGATAAGCTTTATTTATAAAATAAAACAACTGGTTATATTATTGGCAAAATACAGGCTGAAGGGTGTGATATTAGCCCAAAAGCATGGTCAAAAAAAGCGCGTCGCAAACACTGATTTTCGATATCAAGCCACTTCCTGTTAGCGCATATTGCTTTAGCAGGCTAAATCCTCTTCCTTTTGTCCGAACATCGTCTGGTACCGTCATAGTCTGTGGGAGCTGTGTTCTGGTGTTCGGGCGTACAGACACAACCCAGCCACTATAAATGCATGATAGTGACATCAGGCCATTTATCTGCCAGGTACTCAGCAACCAGCCGTCTGTGGCAATGATGTGGTTTATGTGGCACTGTTGCAAAGTTAGCGATGAGGCAGCCTTTTGTCTTATTCAAAGGCCTTACATTTCAAAAACTCTGCTTACCAGGCGCATTTCGCCCAGGGGATCACCATAATAAAATGCTGAGGCCTGGCCTTTGCGTAGTGCACGCATCACCTCAATACCTTTGATGGTGCCGTAAGCCGTCTTCATGGATTTAAATCCCAGCGTGGCGCCGATTATCCGTTTCAGTTTGCCATGATCGCATTCAATCACGTTGTTCCGGTACTTAATCTGTCGGTGTTCAACGTCAGACGGGCACCGGCCTTCGCGTTTGAGCAGAGCAAGCGCGCGACCATAGGCGGGCGCTTTATCCGTGTTGATGAATCGCGGGATCTGCCACTTCTTCACGTTGTTGAGGATTTTACCCAGAAACCGGTATGCAGCTTTGCTGTTACGACGGGAGGAGAGATAAAAATCGACAGTGCGGCCCCGGCTGTCGACGGCCCGGTACAGATACGCCCAGCGGCCATTGACCTTCACGTAGGTTTCATCCATGTGCCACGGGCAAAGATCGGAAGGGTTACGCCAGTACCAGCGCAGCCGTTTTTCCATTTCAGGCGCATAACGCTGAACCCAGCGGTAAATCGTGGAGTGATCGACATTCACTCCGCGTTCAGCCAGCATCTCCTGCAGCTCACGGTAACTGATGCCGTATTTGCAGTACCAGCGTACGGCCCACAGAATGATGTCACGCTGAAAATGCCGGCCTTTGAATGGGTTCATGTGCAGCTCCATCAGCAAAAGGGGATGATAAGTTTATCACCACCGACTATTTGCAACAGTGCCGTTTATGTTCGCTACACAATAAGCAAGCATCAGCAAACTGACTCTTTTCGAGCGTTTCGATATGTCTTTTTGTAATCAGATCGATGAAATCCGAAGAATATATATCCCAGTCTCCTTTCTGTAATTTGTATCGCTCAAACATTTCCCGCGTCGGGGCAAGATCTGGCATATGTGCGTAATCGATATCACACAGAGTACGGGCAAAGAACTTCAGATCGTCCTGTTTTGCAAAACCTGCCAGCTGAGAGCGATTATTGAGACGCACATCCAGAATACGTCTTGCTCCGGATTCCTTCAGACGCGTAAAAAAATCCTCCGCCGAAGATTGTGTGAAACCAATCGTAAATAGTTTCATCAGGTTCTCCTTACCACCTGCATAACAGTGATGTTTAACACTGGATAAGATTTGGTGTTTTTGCTGTGCCCTGGTACAACAGGTTTCTTATCACGTATTTTTTCAGGTAGTTACAATGACAGGTAAAATGTTCAGGGGATATACCAGTAGCGTGACAGTGTCGTCATTCACGCTATGACGACACTGTCCTTTTACCAGTTCCGTGACAACTCCCGGGCAATAAACGGTGCCGTGCGGCTTTCACAAACCTGTGATACCTGGGCGGGTGTACCTTCTGCAACCAGGTTGCCTCCCTCATGACCTGCTCCGGGACCAATGTCCATAACCCAGTCAGCCTGCACGACTGCACGCATATCGTGTTCAATCACAACTACGGTATTCCCTGTCTCAACAAGACGCTGCAACTGCACAAGCAGACGGTCGGCGTCTGACGCATGGAGTCCGGTGGTCGGTTCATCCAGAACATACAGCGTATGGCCACGTTGGCTACGTTGCAGTTCGGTTGCCAGCTTTATCCGTTGAGCTTCTCCTCCGGATAACTCAGTGGCTGGTTGACCCAGACGCAGATATCCCAGACCGATTTCGCCCAGCAGGCGCAGAGGTCGCGCCACGGGTTCTACATCAGCAAAGAAGCTGCAGGCTTCATCCACTGTCATCTGCAAGACTTCCGCAATGTTTCGCTCCTTCCAGCGAACCCTGAGCGTATCCGGGTTATAGCGTGCGCCATGACATGTCGGACAAGGGGCATACACACTGGGCATAAACAAGAGTTCAACGCTGACGAACCCTTCACCCTCACAGGTTTCACAGCGACCTTTTGCCACATTGAAAGAAAACTGTCCGGCATCATAATGATAGTTTTTAGCAGCAGGTGTTCCGGCAAAGAGCTTACGAATATGGTCAAACAGTCCGGTATATGTCGCCAGGTTAGAACGCGGTGTCCGGCCTATCGGTTTCTGGTCAACCTGCACCAGACGTTTGATCAGTCCGGTGTCGCCTGTCAGCGTACCGTAAGTTTTCTCAGTAACGGTTGGTCCCTCAGCATCACTGCCCTCGGATAACACGTCTTCTGGTTCATGGCCAAGCGAGGAAAGCACCAGCTCAGGTAAGGCCTGAGCAATCAGACTAGACTTTCCGGAACCCGAAATACCTGTAACAGCGGTCAGTACCCCCAGAGGAATACAGGCGTCCAGTCCCTTCAGGTTGTGACGGTGAATATCCTGTAATTTTAACCATCCTGCTGGCTGTCGGGCGTATGATTGTGGTGGCCTGATTTCATCAAACAAATACCGCGCCGTTCTGGATTCAGCAATAGCTTTCAGACCTTCAGGTACACCACTGTAGAGAATATGACCGCCCTGTTCTCCTGCAGCGGGTCCCACATCAACCAGCCATTGCGCCCGTCGCATCAGGTCAAGATCATGCTCAACGACAAACACTGAGTTTCCGGCATCCCGCAGGTTCTCCAGAGCATCGTAAAGTGCATGGCTGTCTGCAGGGTGCAGGCCTGCTGATGGTTCATCGAGAACATAGACGACCCCAAACAACATGGAGCTAAGCTGAGTGGCAAGACGCAATCGCTGGAGTTCCCCTGCGGAGAGTGTTGGCGTTGTTCTGTCTAATGTCAGATAACCAAGTCCCAGTTTCTGCAACTGATACAGCCGGTCCATAACACCTCTGGTCAGTCGTTGAGCAGCCAGTCGTTTCTCTGTCGATAATGCTGAGGTCCGGCGGACATCCGGCGTTACAGAATGGACTGCTCTGCCGGAACCTGCGCGTTCTGTCCGGTCCCGGCGGGTGATATCCCTGTCAGTATCAGCCCCGGCATGATGCGTACTGAAATCCCCCCGGGAGATAGGAAGAAGCAACTCAGCCAGCTGGTCTAAAGGCATCTGCATAAACTCACCGATGTCCACTCCAGCAAAAGTGACTGACAATGATTCCGGTTTAAGCCTTTTTCCGTGGCAGACAGGACACAGTTTACCTTCCATAAAACTGGAGACGCGTTTCCTCATCAGTGCACTTTGGGTGTGTGCAAAGGTATGCAGAACATAACGTCGCGCCCCTGTAAACGTCCCCATATAACCCGGAGTCATTTTTTCCCTGACTGCGACACGTGTGTCTTCCGGGCTGAGTCCGGGGTAGACCGGCACCGTCGGGGTATCTTCAGTAAACAGGATCCAGTGTCGCTCTTCTTCAGATAACTCTTTCCAGGGGATATCGACGTCATAGCCCAGTGTCACCAGAATGTCGCGAAGATTTTGTCCGTGCCAGGCAGGTGGCCAGGAGGCAATGGCTCTGTCCCGGATACTGAGTGACGGATCAGGTACCATCAGTGCTTCTGTCACATCATAGATATGTCCGAGACCATGGCAGGATGGACATGCTCCCTGAGGCGTGTTAGGAGAAAAATCCTCAGCATAGAGCATAGGTTGTTCTGCCGGATAGGCTCCCGCCCGGGAATACATCATGCGCACCAGGCTCGATAAGGTGGTCACACTGCCGACAGAAGAGCGTGCATTGCTGGTTCCTCGCTGTTGTTGAAGGGCAACTGCAGGGGGGAGTCCATCAATGGCATCCACATCCGGAACACCGGCTTGATCAATGAGGCGCCGCGCATACGGGGCAACCGATTCAAAGTAGCGTCGTTGCGCCTCAGCATAAATGGTTCCAAAAGCCAGTGAAGACTTACCGGAACCAGAGACCCCCGAAAAGACAACAAGTGCATCACGCGGAACAGAGACATCCACCTCTTTAAGGTTGTGCTCCCTGGCACCACGTACCACAACAGAATTACTGGCGTCTGTCAGGGTTGGGGGGGCACCAAAAAGTTTCTTTGACATAGTTTAATCCTGTAATACGTAAATCAACTTTACTTCTGACGCTGGTTACGTTGAATGGCGTTAACCGATGTGCCGAACCATTAGTTAAGAAGGAATAATGACAAAAGGGATTTATGCAGCAGTAAGCGGATTGCCTGCGCCGGCGCCGGTGATTAAATAAGGAATGCCGCTGATGTTTCAGCGGCATCAGTAAGGTTCAGGTATCACTCTTCTGAGCGGGAATGGACCGCACTCTTATCCGGATCAGGTGATTTACCTCCCGTGATAATGCGGGCTCCCCTGTATCCGATACTGTGGTTCCAGATCCAGCTGATAGCGACACTCAACCGGTTTCTGGTTCCGATCAAAAAATACAGGTGGATAATTTTCCAGAACCACCACGCCATGGCTCCCCGGAGTTTTAACCGTCCCATATCAACCACAGCCAGTCCGCGACCGATGGTCGCCAGGTTCCCCTGATGCCGGTACCGGAAAGGTTTCAGGACAGGTTTTTCATCCTTTAAACGGGACTGGATCAGTTTAGCCACATACTGTCCTTCCTGTTTTGCGGCCGGAGCAATGCCCGGGATCATCCTGCCGTCCTCTCCGGTCACGGCCGCGGTATCACCTATTACAAATATTTCAGGGTGTAACGGGAGCGTGAGATCAGCTCCCACGATAACCCGACCAGCCCGATCAGCTTCCGTCTTGAGCCAGCGTGCAGCCGGAGAAGCAGTGACGCCTGCTGCCCAGATGATCGTTTTGGCAGGAAGAGGTTGCCCACCATATACTACGCCTTCGGCAGAGCATTCCGTTACCGGTTGGCCAAAACTGACTTCCACTCCCAGTTTCTCCAGGGACTGACGGGTATATTCCGATAATGACTCCGGGAAGGCAGTGAGCAATCGTTGTCCGGCTTCAACCAGAATAATTCTGGTCTCTGTCGGATCAATAGAACGGAAATCATTTTTCAGCGTTTTCCTTGCCAGTTCGGCAATGGTCCCGGACAGCTCAACGCCTGTCGGTCCCCCCCCGACAATGACGAATGTCTGGTAGGCAGCCCGTAACGCGGGATCAGTGGTATTCTCAGCTTGTTCAAAAGCGGAAAGGATCCGTGCGCGCAGGGTCGTGGCATCATCCAGGTTCTTCAGTCCCGGCGCAAACTGTTCCCACTCATCATGACCGAAATAAGCGTGCGTGGCCCCAGTGGCAACGACAAGCGTGTCATAATCAATTCGGGAACCATCTTTCAGCAGAACCTCCCGTGAATCGGTATCCACATCCTGGACCTCGGCCATCAGGGTACGTACATCCTCACGATGACGAAACAGAGAGCGAACGGGCCAGGCAATTTCTGCTGATGGCAGTGATGCGCCAGCGACCTGATAAAGTAAAGGCTGAAACAGATGGTGGTTACTCCGGTCAATGATTGTGATCGAAACGCCCGGCTCTTCCAGTTCTCTGACAACGGAGAGTCCACCGAACCCAGCCCCTATCACGACAACATGATGTTTTTGATCGCAGAAATGTACCATAACCATAATTCCTGAATTTAGCGCGTCAGTGCTGCTGCATGATGTGCAATGTGGTCGCCAATGTAGCTGGAGATAAAGTAATAGCTGTGATCGTGTCCCGGACGCAGGTTAAGCGTCAACGGATGACCGGTGTCCTCACAAACGCTCTTCAGTCTCTCCGGCTGAAGCTGAGTCTTCAGAAACTCATCATTCAGTCCTTGGTCTACAAGCAGAGGTAGCCTTTCCTGCGCTTTACGGATCAACTCAACCGTGTCGTACTGCTTCCAGTATTCCCGATCATCACCCAGATAAGCAGACAATGCATTTTCTCCCCAGGGCACCTGAGAAGGTGCGACGATCGGTGAGAATGCGGATACACTCTGATAGCGGCCCGGGTTTCTGAGCGCAATCATCAGGGCGCCATGTCCGCCCATCGAATGTCCACTGATACTTCTTTTATCAGACGCCGGGAACCATTCTTCAATCAGGGACGGGAGCTCGTTTACCACATAGTCATACATTTTGTAATGTGTCGCCCAGGGCTCCTGGGTTGCATTAACATAGAATCCGGCCCCCTGACCGAGAGCGTAGTCAGGATCATCAGGAATATCGGTGCCACGCGGACTGGTGTCTGGTGCCACAATCATGATCCCATGCTCTGCGGCATAACGCTGAACGCTCGATTTGGTAATAAAATTCTGTTCCGTACAGGTCAGACCGGAAAGCCAGTAGAGTACCGGTACATTACCGTTAAGCGCCTGGGGTGGAGTATAAACACCAAATTTCATCGTGCAGCCAAGCGTGCCAGACTCATGCTGATAAACTTCCTGCCACCCATCAAAGCTGGCATGATGTTCAAGACGTTCCATAATTTTCTCCGTATAACGACAGGACAATTCAGCAACAACGTAACAACTCAGTCAGAGCGGTTTTCGTTATGTTCAGGGTCGGTGTGCGAGTTTCTTATTCTTCGCACCACCCACCAAATCGCGAGCACAATGAAGGGCACGAGAATGGCAACCGCCAGCTCAGGTGGCATGACATCGTGGATCCCGGGAACCCCTTTCACCAGATACGAAATCAGACTCACCACATAATATGAAATGGCGGCAACAGACAATCCTTCAACGGTTTGCTGCAGATGTAGCTGTTGTCTGGCCCGGTTATTCATCGAAGCCAGCAGGTCACGGTTCTGATGTTCCAGTTCAACATCTATCCAGGAGCGAAGTAACGAAATAGCCCGCATGAGTTTGTCAGACAGCTTCGCCTGTCGTTCTTTCACAGAACGGCAGGTTCGCATGGCTGGGGCAATGCGCCGTTGCAAAAAATCAGACCAGGTGTAGTAGCCTGGAACCGGCGTTTCGGAGAGCGTATTCAGCCTTTCCTCAACAATTTCATAGTAGGCCTGGCTTGCGCCAAACCGGTACAGATTCGCTGCAGCGCCGGCTTCAAGTTCTGCGGCAAGATTGGTCAACGCAGAGAGCAACTGTTCATTTTTACGATGCTCTCCGGTGCGCATTTCTTCTGTAATTTCAGCCAGTCGGTTTTCCACTCGCCTCAGTTCAGAGGCCATGGTTCTTGTAAGTGGTAAAGAAAGCAAAGCAAGCGTGCGATAATTTTCAATCTCAAGCAGCCGCTGAACCAGTGCACCCAGCTGTGCCTCTGTCAGGTCCCGTTCAAGTATCAGAATGCGTGTCAGCCCGTCTTTATCCTGGCGAAAATCAGAGATAATTGCGGCACGGCCATTTTCTGTTACTGAATAGCACCTGCTGACAGGATCTAAATTCGTTACTGCAGCCTCAGATTCTGCAGTCCATGGCAGAATATCCAGACGGGTACCACAGATAACCGAACCCGGTGGCGTGAAACCATGCCGGAAGGGGTTCTCTCCCCTTAACTGTCCGTCACGCGGATCGCATGTGGTACTCCATAAGTAGGTGGAAAACTCACCGTGTTTTTCACAATACAAAGCGCCTTCCCGCCACGTGATACCGTGCAGGGGTGCTGAATTTTCTGATGGTGTTAAACCAAGACGATCTGACAGCTCAACCATGACCCGCTGGTCACCTGACTGGTCGCCTTTAGTCATGAAAGCAAACTGCAGCAGGGTCTGTGGTGATGTGATAAGCAGGTGCGGACGCGCATGTACTTCATTGACAGCGGCCGTTCTGTCTTTATGAGCCGGCATCCCGTACACGGTTTCGGGTGATTGCATCTCAGAACGGATAGCAGATAATGCTGACTCTTTCATAAGACTCTCTCTTTTTCTGACGGCCAGTCACATTACGCTTCGAGAAAGATACCCGCAGACGTAAACGTCTGCGGGTTGATCTTCATACGCTGGCACAACTCATACCGTTCGCCTGATCGGCAAACCGTACAACATTTGTGTCGGATGCACCCTACGATCAGATGAAGGTATAGGAGCAGATCTTGTTACCAGCCGGATCACGCAGGTAGGCAGCATAAGCACCTGGCAGATGACCACGAGGACCCGGTTGGCCTTCATCAGTCCCGCCAGCAGCCAGGCCTGCGGCATGGAAAGCGTCAACTTCAGCAGGCGTGGCGGCAGCAAAGCCAATTGTCACACCATTGCTGGATGGCGCTTCACCATTGCCAGGACGGGCAATGATGAAAGCCGGCTTGTCACGGCCAAACAACACCCAGCCATTACCAAAAGGACCAAGGTTGTTGATACCGAGTGCACCTAAAGTGGCGTCATAAAACTCAGCCGACTTTTGAACATCTACAGCACCGATAAAGACGTGAGAGAAGATGCCATTGCCTGAAATAACTGGATTGGACATGGATTGTTTCCTTTAAAACTAATATTGAAAGATCGCCAGTGAAACCTGAATCAGTAGTGGATCACTGTACGAATAGATTTGCCTTCATGCATCAGGTCGAAGGCGTCATTAATCTCTTCAAGGCCCATGGTATGAGTCACGAATGGTGCGAGATCGATTTCGCCTTTCATCGCATCTTCAACCATGCCCGGCAGCTGGGTACGACCTTTAACACCACCAAAGGCAGAACCCTTCCATACACGGCCGGTGACCAGCTGGAATGGACGAGTGGAGATTTCTTTACCTGCACCCGCAACACCGATAACGACGGACTGACCCCAGCCACGGTGTGCCGCTTCAAGTGCAGAACGCATTACGTTTACGTTACCGATACATTCAAACGTATGGTCGACACCCCAGCCTGTCAGTTCAATGAGAACGTCCTGGATAGGTTTGTCGTAGTCTTTCGGGTTAATGCAGTCAGTTGCACCAAATGAACGGGCCAGGTCAAATTTCTCCGGATTGGTATCGATGGCAAAGATACGACCCGCTTTTGCCTGACGCGCGCCCTGTACCGCTGCAAGGCCAATACCACCCAGGCCAAAAATAGCAACCGTGTCACCTGGTTGTACTTTCGCAGTGTTGTGAACCGCACCGATACCTGTCGTTACGCCACAACCCAGCAGACAGACATGTTCATGATTCGCCTGTGGATTAATTTTGGCTAAAGACACTTCTGCGACGACGGTATACTCACTGAATGTAGAGCAGCCCATATAGTGGAAAAGAGGCTGGCCCTTGTAAGAGAAACGGGTCGTGCCATCAGGCATAAGTCCTTTACCCTGGGTGGCGCGAACAGAGACACACAGGTTAGTTTTTCCGGATTTACAGAACAGACACTCGCCGCATTCTGCCGTGTAAAGCGGAATAACATGATCGCCAGGTTTCACACTGGTGACCCCTTCGCCGACTTCCACAACAACACCCGCACCTTCATGACCCAGTACTGCCGGGAACACACCTTCCGGATCATCACCGGACAAGGTAAATGCATCAGTGTGGCAGACGCCGGTATGGGTGATTTTTACCAGTACTTCACCCTTACGAGGCGGCTCCACATCAATTTCAACGATCTCGAGGGGCTTACCAGGAGCAAATGCTACAGCTGCACGTGATTTCATATGTCATATCCTTTTATTACTGTTTTTACTGACCCCATCAGACGTCTGCCTGGCAGAGTTAACGGAGATATGAGCGAACAATGGAAATAGCGTCGTTGATAGATTTCGTCTGCGACCCCCTTCTTTTGTTCGTATCGGGAAATTCTTCCCTGAGATAGCTTTCCAGAACAACAGTCATCAGGCCTTTAACGGCTCCTCGTACCGAAGCCAGTTGCTGCAACAATGAAGAACATTCCGCTTCGTTTTCAATCGCCTGTTCCAGCGCTGCAATCTGACCTTTGATACGTCGTACCCGGACAAGCGCCTGTTTCTTTTCTTCTGGAGAATGTGGCATTGATTGTCCCTGTTAATCAGGATTGAAGAGACTATAGTATACCCCCCTATACTATGCAAGAAAAAATGTTGACCCCACGATGTACAAATCCAGACAGATGACAGAGTTGTATCAGGCACATTCGTACTTTAACGGTACACAATAGAAGTGAACAGAACGCCAACTTATTGGTACAGAACAAATAACTTTTCTTCAGTCAGGCATAAATGCCTTACGTCGGGTTGTCATAAACTATAGTGTAGTAGTGTTAACGCTGTCCGGGGCGTTCCAACCAGGAGAGATCATAATGTCCACAGGAAAATTCATTTTACATTCAGGCTATATCCCGTCAGGAGATCAGCCCGAAGCAATAGCCAGACTGATAGCGGGAGTCGAAGCAGGAGCGACACATCAGACACTTCAGGGGATAACCGGTTCGGGTAAAACCTTCACCATGGCGAATGTGATACACCGTTTGCAGCGCCCTACATTAATACTGGCTCCTAACAAGACGTTAACCGCACAGCTTTATCTGGAGATGAAGCAGTTTTTCCCAGAAAATGCTGTCGAATACTTCGTTTCTTACTACGACTTTTTTCAGCCAGAAGTCTATATCCCCGGAAGTGACCGCTTTATCCCGAAAGATTCCGCTATCAACGATCATCTTGAAAGGTTACGGTTATCTACGACCAAGGCATTGATTGAACGTCAGGATGTGATAGTCGTCGCTTCCGTCTCTTCGATATACGGATTAGGGAAGGTGCGAACAAGTTCCTGATATGAGATCATCATATTCATCCGGAGCGCATCCCAGAGGGACATCATGAGCCATCAACTCACCTTCGCCGATAGTGAATTCAGCACTAAGCGCCGTCAGACCCGAAAAGAGATTTTCCTCTCCCGCATGGAGCAGATTCTGCCATGGCAGAATATGACCGCTGTCATCGAGCCGTTTTATCCCAAGGCGGGCAATGGCCGACGGCCCTATCCGCTGGAGACCATGCTGCGTATTCACTGCATGCAGCATTGGTACAACCTGAGCGACGGTGCCATGGAAGATGCCCTGTACGAAATCGCCTCCATGCGCCTGTTTGCCCGATTATCCCTGGATAGCGCCCTGCCGGACCGCACCACCATCATGAATTTCCGCCACCTGCTGGAGCAGCATCAACTGGCCCGCCAATTGTTCAAGACCATCAATCGCTGGCTGGCCGAAGCAGGCGTCATGATGACTCAAGGCACCTTGGTCGATGCCACCATCATTGAGGCACCCAGCTCGACCAAGAACAAAGAGCAGCAACGCGATCCGGAGATGCATCAGACCAAGAAAGGCAATCAGTGGCACTTTGGCATGAAGGCCCACATTGGTGTCGATGCCAAGAGTGGCCTGACCCACAGCCTGGTCACCACCGCGGCCAACGAGCATGACCTCAATCAGCTGGGTAATCTGCTTCATGGAGAGGAGCAATTTGTCTCAGCCGATGCCGGCTACCAAGGAGCGCCACAGCGCGAGGAGCTGGCCGAGGTGGATGTGGACTGGCTGATCGCCGGGCGTCCCGGCAGGGTAAAAACCTTGAAGCAGCATCCGCGCAAGAACAAAACGGCCATCAACATCGAATACATGAAAGCCAGCATCCGTGCCAAGGTGGAGCACCCGTTTCGCATCATCAAGCGGCAGTTCGGCTTCGTGAAAGCCAGATACAAGGGGCTGCTGAAAAACGATAACCAACTGGCGATGTTATTCACCCTGGCCAACCTGTTTCGGGTGGACCAAATGATACGTCAGTGGGAGAGATCTCAGTAAAAACCGGAAATAACGCCAGAAATGGTGGAAAAAATAGCCTAAATAGGCTGATTCGATGTGTTTGCGGGAAAAAAATCGGCCCAGATCCGCGAAATTTTAATCAGCGAGTCAGCTTGGGAAGAAATGACCTGCTTATTCGCACCTTCCCTAGTTAACCCAGTCCTCAGGTACCAAGGTCGATATCCTCTCAAACTCCAGCGCATTATTCGTCACCAGCACGGCACCGGCGACAATTGCGTGCCCGGCGATAGCTATGTCGATCGGGGTGCCAGCGAGGCGCAGCACCAGTTTAATCTCCGTGGTCGCATCTACCGCTGCGCAGTCCCAGGTCAGAACGGCACACAGAACGCGTCAACCAACTGCTCGCGGGGTGGGGAGGCCTTCGGACCTGTGGCGCCAAAGCGCATCTCGGAGTAAGTGATAACCGAGACCACGATACGCTGGTCACGCAGCACCGCCGGCTCCAGGCGCTTCAGCACCACTTCCGACTGCTCGCGCATGATGAACGAGCAGATGTTGGTGTCGAGCATGTAGATCTTGTTCACAGGTCAAATCGACCTTCATCGCTGACAACGTCCCCACGTTCCACCATAAAGTCCGGTTCGGCTTTTTCAAGCTGCGCGAACGAGCACCAGGTCGGCCGGACGGGACGCAGGATGATACAGTCCCCCTCCCGAACAATCTTCAGCTCGCTGACGCCCTCAAAATCCAGATCGCGAGGCAGACGGATGGTTTTGAGAAAAACATCGGGTAATGTACGCCAACTGGAATTTATCTCGCTACGTTACCGACAGTTCTGGCTCTGGTATGGATAATGAGTCAACTGAGATTTCGGAGAAAAAAAGATGCGTTATACCCGAACCAGCACTGCAACTGATGTCACTGATACACTCAGACAATACCAGGCTGACTTGCTGACAGGTCCTTGCTGGATGTCGGTATGGCCACTGATAGAGCGGCTACTGAGTCGTGAGAATGAAATGCAGTCGGTCTGGCAGAATATTGCCCGTCAGGCGCTAACCTGGCAGCAATGCTATTGTCTTCTGGAGCAAATCATACTGGCGGGCCGTTTCAGTAGACCTGATATCGTTTCCCGATTGAAAGAGGATTATCGCCAGCTTGAAGAACTGAACCGGACTATCAGTAAGGAGGCCGGTGAACTGGCACAGAAGATATTGGTCCGAGATGCGATCCTGAACCGGAACGCATTCACACTTGAGAGAACCACGCACATCGTGGAACTGATGGAGATGGCTGAAGATAATGATGGGCTTTACCGTTATTATCTTCATGAAACACTCGATGGCCTGACCTGTCGTTATGACGGAAAATACTGGCCGGGACTCCCTGGCGTCCTGCAGGTTATAGCAAGGGAGCACCCGGAAATTGGATGTCTATCAGAAAGCGATCGGGCCATCATTAACGGGCGCGGCAAAATGCTCCCCGATTATCTCCGCGAATTATTCAGTAGCATCGAGAACGTCAGGCAGGGTCCATGGGGTCTGCCGAAAGAATTTACGTTGACGGACAGTAGCCTGGCTACGCTGGCCACTGTAACACTGGATCATACTGAAGTGTTCTCCGCTGATACGGTAAAAGTACGCCGGAGTGAATTCAGCAAAAGAGGAGAGCGGGGAGCATGGCCATTTAAGCCACTGAAGGCAGTCGATATGTAGACCCCCGATGTGGACGAAGGTCTTATTTGCCTTCTGACTTTTCCGCCAGACCGACTGAAGTTCATGCCAACAGCAATCATAACGGTTACTGAATTACCAGGTGAATGCTTCTATAGTGGGATTACCTTAGGCACCACATGGAAAAGAAACAATGACGGTAGGATCACGCTGGTTTAAATTTGATTTTCATAACCATACCCCGGCCTCAGATGACTACAAAGTCCCAGATCTCCAGCCCCGGGAATGGCTGCTGGCTTACATGCGGCAACAGGTCGACTGTGTTGTCATCAGTGACCATAACAGTGGGGCATGGATTGACGTGTTGAAAGCGGAACTGGCGAACATGTCCCGGGACGCCAGTTCCGGTGAACTGGCAGACTTCCGGCCGCTGACTTTGTTTCCCGGTGTGGAGCTCACGGCCACCGGCAACGTTCATATCCTCGCCGTGTTGCACACCCAGAGCACCAGTGCCGAGGTGGAACGGCTACTGGCACAGTGCAACAACAACTGTCCTATTTCGCGTGAAACCCCCAACCATCATCTTGTGCTTCAGCTGGGACCCGCGGGCATTATCAGTAATATCCGTCGTAACCCGGAAGCTATTTGTATCCTCGCACACATTGATGCGGCGAAAGGCGTTCTGACAAGCCTTACTAATCAGGGGGAACTGACGGCCGCTTTTCAGTCAAATCCTCATGCAGTGGAGATCAGACACCGGGAGGAGGAGATTACGAACGGGACTCACCGGCGTTTAATTGCGGATTTGCCATGGCTTCGGGGATCAGATGCGCACCACCCTGAACAAGCGGGAGTGCGCACCTGCTGGCTGAAGATGTCCGAGCCTGATTTTGACGGTCTCAGGCACGCATTACTCGATCCGGAAAACTGCGTGCTGTTTGATGATAATCCACCGGAGGCACCAGCTTCACATTTGCGCAGCCTGACATTCAGGACCCGTCTTTGCCAGCCGGCAGATCAGTATGGAGCCTCCGTTGAGTTTAGCCCGTTTTACAATGCGGTGATTGGCTCCCGGGGCAGTGGTAAATCCACGCTTATCGAAAGTATTCGTCTGGCCATGCGAAAAACCGAAGGGCTGACTGTGTCTCAACGCAACAAGTTGAACCAGTTTAGTCAGATGGGGATGGGCATGGATGCGGATTCTTTCATCGAATGTGTGTTCCGCAAAGAAGGCACAGATTTTAGGCTCAGCTGGCGACCCGATGGTCGTAATGAATTGCATATTTTCAGCGAAGGTCAGTGGGTGCAGGACAATCACTGGTCACCAGATCGTTTTCCCCTCTCAATATACAGCCAGAAAATGCTCTACGAACTGGCGTCAGACACAGGGGCATTCCTGCGCGTCTGTGACGAGAGTCAGGTAGTCAACAAACGCGCCTGGAAAGAGCGCTGGGATCAACTGGAAAGGGAATACCTGAATGAGCAAATAACGCTGCGTGGTCACCTGGCCAGCCAGACGATCGCAGATAAACTGCAGGGGGAGTTGTCTGATGCTGAACGGGCCGTCAGTCAGTTGCGGTCGAGCGCTTACTATCCGGTTTGCACCCGCCTGGCCACGGCTCGGGCTGAACTGTCTGCAGCAACGCTTCCTCTGGAGCATCATGAACAGCATGTCGCTGGTCTGAGGGCGCAGGAGAAAGAGCCAGTACAAGTCCCGGAGCTCCAGGTGGAGCCGTCTGCGACACTGACAGCATTTATGACGCGTCTTTCTGACGTACAGCAAAAGTATGACCAGCGTCTTGACACACTGTTGTCGGACTATGCCGCGGAACTCAGTACCATTAGGCAGGACCCCCCTCTTCTCGCACTGGAAGAGGCGGTGCGTAACCAGGAGGAAACTGTACAACGTGAGGCCATGGTGCTACGAGAACAGGGACTCAATCCGAATGTCCTCGATGAGCTGATGACGCGCTGTGAGTCGCTGAAGTCGGAACTGAGAAATTACGCCGATCTTGACGGGACGATCGCGGCCTCAGCAGCGAGATCCACAGGATTACTGGCTGAAATGCGTAACCACCGGATGGTATTGACGGAAAAGCGGAAGGCGTTTCTGTCCTCTCTGTCTCTCAGCGCGCTGGATATTAAAATTCTGCCGCTCTGTGCCCCACACGAAGACACCGTATCTGGTTATCAGGCGGTAACCGGGATCGGCAACTTTGCCGATCGTATCTATGATGATGGTGACGGGAGCGGGCTGCTTCATAGCTTCATCAGCTTGCGCCCGTACAGTCCGCTACCGTCGGCAACGGAAAACAAATATCTTGCGCTGGATACGCTTAAAGCTCTGCATCTTGCCATCCATCGCGAGGAGCCGGGAGCAGGGTCAGAGCTCCACGGAGCTTTCAGAAATCGCCTTAAAGGTCTGAATGATGCGCAACTGGATGCCCTGCAATGCTGGTATCCGGATGATGGGATCCACATTCGGTACCAGACGCCCGGAGGAGGGATGGAAGATATTTCCTCTGCCTCACCGGGACAAAAAGGGGCGAGCATGTTGCAGTTCCTGCTGTCATATGGCACCGATCCCCTCCTGCTGGATCAACCAGAAGACGACCTGGACTGCCTGATGCTGAGCATGAGCGTGATCCCTGCCATCATGGCAAACAAGAAACGCCGACAGCTGATTATCGTGTCGCATTCTGCCCCAATAGTGGTCAATGGTGATGCGGAATACGTTATCAGTATGCAACACGACCGCTCTGGCCTGCACCCGGGGCTTTGTGGAGCGCTTCAGGAGACGCCGGTGAAGGAACTGATTTGCCGACAAATGGAGGGAGGGGAAAAAGCATTTCGTTCCCGCTATGAGCGGATACTCAGCTGATAAACGGCACCATCCCTGGGACAGAGAGACATGTCAGAAGAGTGGCACCTGCGTGCCGCTGAGTATCTGAAAACCCGAACATAGACCCCGATCAGGCTGCCCCAAGAGTTTGATCGGGGCCTATGAGGCCGATGAGTTACCCTTTCTTCTGACAGTCTTCTCCTGAGTGTCAGTGGTGGGCATTGAGCCATGCTATCAAACGAGCATCGCTACGGGAAAGCGTCCCGTTTTTCAACTGATTATCAATGGCTGTGTATACTTTCTTTTCCGTGATCCCGTGAAGGGGGTTCAGTTCCCTGAAAACTGACTCACTGGTAAACTGGCACCGGGTAAATGCCTCCTCAGCGGTGCTGACGGTTGGGTGGATCACCACAATATTAAACAACGCGCTGATTGTTGCCCGCAGATAGTGTTCAAGGTTCACCGTCAGCAGGTCAATGTGCGGGCTGGTACCTGCATTGTGCACGATGGTATTTCTCAGCAGATACAGGCGGTGAAGATGTCGGGTGACTTTCTCGGCATGTTGCCCCAGTTTATCCGCCATTTTCTCGGGTGACGCACAGATCCCGGCAAGCTTACGCACCCGATACATGACATAGGGAAAGTGCTGTAAATCTGTCTGAAGTTCACGGACCCGGTCCGCATCTTTAAGAAGGGCATAGAGTTGCCCCAGCGGAAGTGAAGCGATCTCCGGTGTGCGCAAGGGGTGCCCTGGCTCTCGCAGAATGAAGCGCAGAACTTTTCTTAGAGAAAACAGTTGCTTAACAACATAGTCCAGCACCATACAGGGAGCCACAACACCGATGACATGCTGTTCATGTGATGGTGTGCCAGGGGCAACTCCTAGCGTTAATGATTCAAGCGCCGACCAGTAAGCGGTGAAACGACTCTCCTGAACTTGGCTTTCAATGCCGTTACGGAAAAACCGAAATGCGGAGCTGATTTTTTTTACGGGACACATCCGGTGTATCCGTGAACAGTCGGTTCATCGCCACCATAAAGCGCGCAAACTCCTCGTCCGTTAACCGGTCCGCGTTTGCCTCGATTTCATTATCGAAGCGCGGCACTTCTGTTTCGTCTTCATCCCTGATTATCATGAACTGTTTCTGGACGGTGATATCTCCCTTACCTACCATGTAGGCAATGACATCCAGGGATTCACGAAGCATCTGACCGGCCATGTTACGGGCAGATGTGTCAGACATTGAGCAAACCGGTATATCGACTGAGAGGGAGAAGCGTTGTCGGGCTTCATCAAGTGGCATGAACACACATCCGTTGAACTGCAGTGTGGGTCCTTGCGTGTTAAGTAGGGTGTGCAGTTTCTCACTGGTAATAAACATCCGAACAGTCACGTCCCGAGTAGGCGTTACCAGTTTCTGCCGGAACGAGTGAAAGGCGGCCCGGAAAGCGTTCGGTTCAGTACTCACATTCCTGAAAATATTGATGTACAGCAGGTAACATTCCGTCAGTGTCATACCCCGGGTGAGGAGTACACTCATCACTCCGTTTGTCAGTGAGTAAATATCCCGTGCATGGTGTTCATCCAGAGGGGGCCATGCAAACAGTTCCTGTTCAAGCATCTCAAGAGCCTCAGTGATATAACTGGCCTCGGTGATATCCGCCAGTTGTACACATAGGCTACAGATAAGACGAGGACGCTTTTCCACCGGGCTGCGAGTGGGGTCAACCAGCAAATCTCTGTCCAGAAGAGTCACCAGTTGAGCGGGGATGTCCTCAAATGCTTCTCTCCTGAGAACTTGATCGGTCTCGAGTAACTCGAGCAGTTCAGTGGCCACCCGGAGTCTTTTTTTATCGGCACTGAAACGATCTTCCATTTCGTAAAGAAATAGCAGTTCGCGGATGGTGCTGAGTGGATTGCTGTATCCGACCCGGTCAGTATCCGGGCTGTTTTTATGGCAGAAGTTGGACCAGCATTCAATAAAATAAAGCTGACGCTCGGTGAGTACATCCCTGCTCAGACGTCGGTCGATACGCATAGGTCTGGAAATCTCTTGTACAGTGAGTTATTATTTATTCATACCATATTTAAACCATCTGCCGCCATGCGGGGGATGTCACCGAAAAAAACGGCTCTCCCTTCCGTCAGTGGCTCAGTCCCGGGAAGGCTCAGGGCCTCATATCCAGAAAGCCACCCTTGCGGGTGGCTTTTTTTTCAGAAGTCCGGATGGTCCAGTGCAGGCAACTACCTGGCGACCCGGATGATGTCCGCCTCCCGCCAGAACAGTGCTTCATTCATGTACCAGAACAGGTGGCGACGGAAGACATTTTGCTGAGGACGTTCCCGACCAGCCTGCTGCACACGCAGTGAAAGCCAGGGCACACCCATCCATCATGATGGGTTGGAGATTGAACATTCAGTCATCTCAGGCAGAGTAAACCCGGTCTCTGACAGAACGCCTGTGGGACGTTTATTGATGAAATTCATTCTCTTCCCCATTTATATTCCCTGCTGACCCTACAGAAAACTGAAAGGAAGTCATGAGACAATCATGAAGGTTTAAGGCTGGCTGTCCGTCAGCATGACTGAATAGTGAATACCTTGTGGCAGATTGATTGAGAATGGTTTATTCAGTGTAAGCGGGATGGTCTTTGGTGCAATCGGTATTGTCCTGATACTGTCTCCTACCAGGCGAGCATTCACGTATCGCTCGTGATCATAGTAATTTATCTCACCACTGATCTCGGCCGTTCTGCTTTTTTCACCCGGAGACAAATCAATATACATCGTCGCTGCGGCAAATTTTCTGTCCAGCTCAGAGGTGAATGCTTTTCCAGGCATCGGTCGAAGTGCATACAGTATAGCGTTATGTGTATTGTCTTGTTTCATAAGGCTGTCCGCAGTTACGGTAATTATGGTTGCCCCTGATACTGGCGACTGCATTTCCGTTCTGAGGTACTGCGCACTGTTTTCTGATGGCACGGCACTGCATCCCATCAGCGAGAGGCATAAAACAGCGAGTCCTGTCATTCTGTTCAATTTAAATGTCCTTTATCCATTATCAATAATTGGTGGTCGCTCTGTCAGTATCGGCATGATTCATAAAATGTTGATACTGTTATGCCTGGACCCGAAAGATACGAAAGGCGAAAACTATCTTGCTCATAAGATAAATAGTGCTAGTTACCACTGCTTTGGCTGGAATGACCCCACGACAGAAGACAATTTATGTCCTCACGAAGAGGCCTGTTCGAAGATCTTCGAACTGAGGGCGCGGAGAAGGCTGCGACGATTCAACATTATCTGTAGCAATTCAGTTTCAGAGCAGATGTGCAAAACATTTTTCAATAGACAGCAAAACCGGAAATGTAACTTTCCATAAAATCAGAACACTGATTAACCCAATCTCCGGAGATTCACATGCCTTTCTCTGATTTTCTGAAAATCATTCAGAAGTTTCAGTGTGCAACTGTGCTGGAAAAAGTACTGATGCTGCTGTTTGTAATTCTGATCATTGTGCAACAGGTGATCGATACGTTCTGCAGTCGATAAGACCCGGCCGGTAAGAAAGCGGGGTTGGATTAGACGGGTTTCTTACACGCCGGTCACAGCCAAGTGTCCTGCCGGAACGACAGGACACAGCCTGAACACAACGGGATTTCTGGCAGAATAACCGTAACACCCACCTCTTTCTGCGGAGCGCCATCTATAGACATTCTTACGGAAAAAAACGACACCTGATGGACAGGTACCGAAGGGTTAAACCAGCCAGGCTGATTAGAGTTATGGGAGTATTAGCTTCGTTTCGTTTGTTTCAAGCAGCTGTACTTGTTCGTCAATCCACTGCCCTGCAACAGCAGCTTCACTGAAATCTACTACCGGGTTATCTATCAGTTTCTGAAGGAGCTGTTCAATACGATCTATCCGGTAATGGAGATCACGCATTTCGGCTAAAAAATCAAATTGCTCCTGGTGAAAGTGAGTGTACTCGAATTTCAACCGGTACCGGCCGTTATGATAATTAACCTGTTCCTCTGTGTGTTGCCTTGCCTTACGAACTTCGTCAGCCAGGAATGTGTCAACATCACGTGTTTCTAACTCTCCGCTAAGGCGCTGCAGGGCAGGAAAGTGGTCAGGATAACAAAGGGCGAAAGTAATCATCATTCCCTCTAAAAAATGATCCCCTAACGTTTTATTAATCCAGTCCTTCAGCCACTTGCAATGCCTTTGCAGCGTAGGATCTGCACCTACAGAGACTGGCTCATAGGCCGCTCGAGCGATAATATGGAACAGAAGCGCTACGCAGTACATTTTGCCTTTCGTGCTAACCTGAACGCGATCATCGTATTTGAGATTATATGGGTTGATGTTGGGCATAACATCATGACTGTAAACCAAAAACTCAAGCGACTCATCCATGACCTTCTCAAAACGCTGGCTGCGATTGTTTCTGTCACTGATAGAGCCGGCCTGATACCACCGGTCCGAAAGCTGTCGGTATCGACGGTAATAGTCATCCTCTTTTTGCTGAATAAACTGATTCCGGATCTGGGCGTCAATCCGACGTGCCAGACCGGAGAAATCGGGTAGGACAAATTTCTCTGGTTCATTTTTCGGAGATATAAGTGCTATGAATTCAGAAACCTGCATGTCTTTACTCTGAGGTCCATAACGTTTTCCTGACATGCGAGTGCCGATGAAAAAGCTTTCAATCGTCATAACTTACCTTTCAGTGTCTATTCAGAAATTTTAAGTGTGCACTAACTATTCCATAAAACTGCATATCAAGACAAAATATCAATCAGTATAAAAATACTTTTGTATTACATTTGTATTGCCAATGTGTGCGTAATGGATTACAACTACTCCTGACTGATAAACATAATCTGGAGCCGTTATGATGAACAAGCTACAGGAACGATATGCTCGCATAATTGCGATAATGAACAATAAAGGTGGTCCTGGTAAGACCAGTTCGGCTACCAATCTGGCTGTTCACTATGCCAGATCAGGGAAGCGGACGCTGTTGATTGACTCGGACCAGCAGGCCAATACGACAGAAGTCACCGCAAATGGTAAAAAGTACTATTCCATGTATGGTCCAACTATTTGCGATCTCTACAGCAATTCTCGATTTGATATCCGCGATGTCATCATCCCCGCGATGGCCGGTGATGCTCCTATCCCTAACCTGGATCTGATTCCGTCTGACCCGACGTTCGAAAAAATTATTGAACAGACCCTTACCCGCAGTCACCGCGAAAAAATCCTGGGCCGTCATCTCGAGAAAGTTCGCACTGAATATGATTACATCATTATTGACTGTGCACCTGGGCTCAATATCGCAACCGGCAATGCAATTTTTATCGCCGATCATGTTCTGGTACCTGTCGATGGCGGGAGTTTTTCTCTGAGTGGTCTTGAAATCATGCTGGACTATATGGATGAGATCTCTGAGGAAGATTATGCACGCTTCAGTGTATTCCGGAACAATTACAATGGTGCAAATAAGAAAATAAACACTTATATCGAAACCGCCCTGGGCTCGCACGAGAGAATTTCTCCGAGACTATTGAAAAGCCGGATTCGTACTGATCAGGCCATAGTACAGTCTCAGGTGGCTTGTCTTCCTCTGTACTACTACCAGAAAAGTGCAATGGCTTTAGTGGATTACGGCAAACTTGCCCGTGAGCTAGAAGAAATTATCAGCAGTGAGGCAGCATAATGTCTAAAGAACTTGTTCGACCTATAATGGAAAAACCTGAACGGGCCAGAAAACAAAGTAGCCTGACTAACATTGCGGCTAAAAAGAAAAATACGACAGGCGAAACACCAAAAACTATACGCATGACACCTGCGGAAAAGATGCTGGCGCAGGAACTGGTTGAGCAGATCCAGGCACTTACGCACAAGAACATTACGGTTTCCACATTACTTCGTGCAGGGCTGTACCTTGCTCAGTCAGCAGGACCAGAAAAAGTTCTGAAGGCGATTAAAGAGAACATTTAGCAATACAAATGAAATACATTTGTATTTCATCTTCAGACATCTTTCCTGCTCAGTCTGGCCTGCGGGATCAGCAGGCCATCTTGTCCAGTTGCTTAATTATCTCAAGTTCTTCTTTAAGCAAAACAGGGTACTGATGGGTACAGGATTTTAACATTAAGAACTGGCGATTCTGTCTTCATTTTTCGTGTATTTTTGAAGGGAGCCCTTTAAAAGCGTCTTCCCAGTAGAGTTCCCTTTCCTTATCATTAACAACTTTACTCATCCATGATTCCGAACGGTTCCAGCGAGCAGCAACTTCCTTCATGGTCCAGTTTTTTTCTTTTAATAATTTTTTAATCGTCTGAGTTGATAATCGGGCATTACTCCAGTTTTCAAGAGACTTTCTGGAAACATGAAAATCAAATTCAGGATATGTCTCTTCAAGTTTTTCTTTAGAAATAAAAGACCAGTTAGGTTCCTGGTACTGGTTGAAGTGAACCAGACTATATCGGTCATCCTGGGTTATGCTGATTTGAGATTCGTAATGTTCTACCCATACAGAATTCTCACGAACATACTCAAACAGAATTGATATCACTTCTTTACTTTTACGTTCCTGTGATTTAAATAAATCAAAAATCCCTTGCTGATTCTGTATTTTAATTGCACCGTCATTAATGAGTGCATTCACAGCTGATGCCCGTACACTCTCAACAGCATTGGTAATTGAAGTGTTATAATAATTTAACAACTGAGCACAGAAAAAAATTATCTTCCCGTTAACGATCTGAACTTTTAAATAGCAAAATCCCTCATCATCCCAGAAGGCTCTGAACTGCAGAGGAAGATATGTTTTTTTAAACCCTTCAATCAATCTGACACTGAGCTTCATCTTAGACTCCAACTGATTTTATAATGATAAATTGAACTATAGTTCAATATTTGTCAAATCAACGTGCAAACTGATGTCGAAAGAAGGCTGATACCTGTGGGAGATATTTTGATGCGGTAACAACCAGGACGGTCAGGATTTCTCACTCAATAGAATGAGTAACAACGCCAGCCAGAACCGGTAAAGACTGTAAGTGCATATCATCGGCACCGAATACAAATGAATTACAAAAGTAGTTCATTTGTATTCGGCGTAATTTCACTTAAAAGCTAATTAAATGTTCAATTCTTCAGCCGGTATTACACGGAAACCTACCAAAATTAGTTGGTTATATCATTTAGTTCATCCTTTACCGATCGTTCTAATACATCCAGCGCCAGGTGATGTATTATCAACTCAGTTGTCAGCTTAACGGGCAACTACCTCACGTTACGTCTGGATAACAGGCGCAACACACACGTAAATCTGAGAGGAATTCCACATGGAAACTCAAAGAATTCGATATATAAACTTTACAGAAGGAATCATCCATGAACCAATTTACAGAGGACCTACATAATGTAGTAGCTCAAATCTTAGCCGGCGCAGAAATCTCTGATAGTGAAATTTTCAAAGAATTAACTATTGAACCTGATTTTTACAAGGTGCAGGACCAGTATTACGGTGGAAATGGTATCTATTTCAACTCTGAATCAGAAACCCGCTTTTCACTGCGTAGCAAATCCAAAGGTGTATTGTATCTGGCCACCACGGCATTTACAGGGCTGAAAGAGTTTTATCAGGATGCTCCGCTTGTTGAAACTGAGGATCTTGAGAAAAACTGTATGGCGGTAATTCAGGCAGCACGCACAATCAAGATTATTGATTTAGCTGCCCTGGCGCCCCATCTGAAAACTCCGTTAGGTTATTTGATGGGCTCTAAAGCTGTCTATGAGGATACTCAGTGGCTGGCAGAAGTGCTTTCTCATTATGCTGATGGTATTGAATATTTGTCTCAACACACCGGCAAAACCTGTATCGCGTTGTGGTCTGACACCGTTGATGGAAACGGAATGCTGAAGAACATCTCAGTCACTCCGTTAATCCAGTTCAGTCTCAACGGACAAAGTACGCAGGCGATCTTAAAATCAAAGCTGGGTATTCTTACTCTCTGAGATTAAAAATGGGCCAAAAGGCCCATTTTTTTACATGGTATGGTTGGTACCAAAGTTTTCTGCCAGGATTCTGAAGTGGGTCATCTCTTCAGGCGTAGCGCCACGGCGCAGCGCGTCAACAATAGAGACATGTGTTTCAGTTCCCGGAATATCAACTTTACGGGTAAAGAAGTGACATTTCCGCACAGCACTGACCTTGTGTTTAATCAGGGATAATAATTCCGGGATGCCGGCCAGCATACCGCCTTCTGAATTATTCTCACGTGTGCAAAACTGAAATACCGGGTAAAGGTTTTCAGAACCCCATTTAATCTGAATAACTTCACCACGGTTTCCTCTTTTATGCAGGGTTGGCGGCGTGGTTGCCAGTATTTTTATAACGGCCGTTGATTTATGCACTCCGCCTGAATTCTCCAGCGACTTAAGAAATACTTCTCTCGCTTCAGCAAGATCTTCCTGGGCCTGTTTTTCAGGTGTCATGGTATTAATTAATGTCTGCAGCTGAGCCTGATTCTTTAATTCAGCCCAGAATGTTTCATCCTGCAGCGTGAGCAGTTCCAGTAACTTCTCGTGGGGCAGTTCATGCAGTGCTTCAACGAACTTGCTTCCCACATTCTGAATGCGGGTCTGCAGCAGCTGGATTTCAGTTTGCTCACGGTTTTTGAGGTGAGCACGGGCTTTATTAGGTGCATAACTGATGTTTGTCATAGTCGCCTCGTCTCGGGTGTTTAAGATTTCCATGACTTAAGAATACACAAAATCTTAAAGAAGTGCAATTTTTGTACTTCCTGCATTCCCTGCAAAATCTGCATTCCGATTTCCGCTATTTGAGGAAAGGTCGCCCAACTGAGGGCAGTTTGTCACAGAACACAACATACAGCCCTTCCCTCCCCTTCAGACCCCATCATCCAGGCAAAAAGGATCCTTTTTCGATCCTTTTGCGATCCCATACTCTCCTCACGCTAAAATATTTGTTTCTGATTTATGGTATATATCCAGAAAGCGGAAATTCAGTGCACACCGCTCTGCGGGTTTTTTCCGTGGCAGTCGCGGTCGCGAGCAACGAAAATGACAGCAGAATTTCATCAGATTGCGCTACGTGAAAAATGGCAGGGTTGCAGGGGTGTAACCCGACAGAATTTACGTAGCGTGAGCGGACCAACGGGGACACCATGACTCTGCCCTCTTTTATTAACGCCTCCCCTGCCCTGCCGGCGACAGGCCAGTCGGCTGGCCTGGACTACGGCCGCGCGCTTTCGCTACGCGAAATGGCCCGGCACTACACCGAGCTGCCAAAATATCTGCTGGCTCCGGAAGTGGCCGGACTGCTGCACTTTGTTCAGGACTGGGGTCAGCACGCTTTTTTTAATACGTTATGGAATACCGGGGCACGCCTGAACGAAGGCCTTGCCCTGAGACGGCGTGACTTTCACCTTAACGAGAGCATTCCGCATGTCGTTCTTCGCACCGCCAAACAGCGGCGTGCCGGCGGCGGCCGTCCGCGTAAGGGAAAAAGTGCCAACCGGGTGGTGCCGTTATCGGACCCGGCCTATGTCGATGAGATGCGCCGGCTGTTCGCCAGCACGAAGGAGCAGTTTGAAGATGATCCGATTACAGGCGAACGTCGCGCGCAACCGGTGTGGAATGTTTCCGACCGGACGGTGCGTAACTGGCTGGTCCGGGCTACTGATGCCGCGGATCGTGACGGCGTCAGACTGAGCATCGACGTCAGCCCCCATACCTTCCGGCACAGTTTTGCAATGCACCTTTTATATGGCCACGTTCACCCTAAGGTACTCCAGGGTCTGCTGGGGCATGAGAAGTTTGAGAGTACTGAGGTCTATACGAAAATATTTGCGCTCGACGTGGCTGCCAGTCAGCAGCTGCGCTTCACCCTCGATACACAGGATGCGCTGCAGCTACTGCGTATAAAATAGATAACCAAGTTGAGTTCCCATGAAAAAAACCAAATACAGATTTGAGAGTGATGACGATCCCTTTGTATCTAAAGATGTTTTGACTCTGATCGACAACGGACTTGTGTTTCTGGATAAGGCGCGTGAAGAATTGCAGGACTCCATGCCCAAATTTTCGATTGTCAGTTTCTGGACAGCGGTCGAGATCCTGCTGAAGGTACCTTTGTTACATGAGCACTGGAGTCTGGTGTGCTCCGGCAGGAAAATAGAGCGAGCAAGGTACCTTGCAGGTGATTTCCAGTCGGTGACATACGATGAAACATGTCAGCGATTAGCTGATGTTCTGGAACACCCTCTTCCTAAAGAAACCATCGACGTATTCAAAAAAGTCAAAGACCATCGCAACCGGGTGGTTCATTTTTATCATTCCGATTTCACAGACGAGCAATCAAAGAAAATTCTTCATGAACAGGCCGATGCCTGGTTTGCGCTAAATCGTTTTATGCGTGATCAGTGGTTTTCGATTTTTGGAGAGCCTCTGAACTCTAAGCTCGCATTAGACGAAGATGGAATGCTCCGGAGCTCGTTTTTTTATGCTGATGCTAAATTTCGTTATCTCAAGCCGGAACTTGATGGACTCGAAAAACAGGGATGTTCAGTCTCAGTTTGCCGCTCCTGTAGTAAAAAAGCTGCGGTTGATATGTGTATACATGAGGAAAGCGGAAATACCCTGCATGAATCTGACTGTCTGGTCTGCGGTACCAGGTCAGATCAGTATCTCGAAGTTACCTGCCCTGACTGCGGGATAAAGCAGAATTTATACGCTACCGGTGAAACAGAATTCACCTGCGTACAATGTAACCACTCTTCATCACGATACGATTTGCTTGATGAATGGGAGGGTAAACCAGAAGATTTTAGTCATTCTGGTCTTCCTGCAAGTTGTTCTGATTGTGACGGCTATGAGACGGTATGTGAGTACGGTGGTGGATACCTGTGCACCACCTGTCTCGTATTACATGACTCACTGGAAACCTGCGGATACTGTGGCGGGCATTCAACCTCAGTTCCTGAAATGAGCGGTCTTATAGGGTGTAACTTCTGTGATGGTAACGTGCGGTTGCTGGAGGAATAAGTATATAAATGAATTACATTTGAAATTCCTTTGAATTACAAATGTATGTCTTATGTAGTTATTATCTGGTACCTCTTAGAAACACAATAACAAATACAAATGAATTTCAAATGTATTACATTGAGGGTGTTCGATGTCAACGTGGACAGATATCTCTATCGGTAACTTCACTCTGTACGATACGCAGAATGACTATCATCAATGGTATTTTCAGAAGGCCGATCGTGTCAGGGAGATTGTCAAAGACGAGGACGGGAGCTGGTCAGAAGGAACGTTTATCGGCTATCGGACGACCGTGGCACAGATGCGCCGACGGTTACAGCTGAACGGATATGACCGGGCCGCTCTCGAACGGGATTTTTCGACTGCCATTGAGTCCTGGAAAACGGATTCTATTGCGGAGCTGGCCAAACTTGAAAGCGAAGAACATCCCCACGGAGAAAATTATCTTCAGTACAGAATCACCTGGCTGAAGCACGTCATCCCGGTTCTTGAAAATGCAACGCTGGATGACTGGCTTGACCGGTTAAATAAGGCGGCATGTTGGCCGAGTAACGAGAGAGATTTTGCCCAACTTTTGACGTGGATTGAAACCGGTGATCCTGTGCTTTCCCTGATGGTCAGCTCGGTTGACGGTGATTGCTCCTGGGTTCGTGATTCGAACTTTAATTTCCCGTGTACACAACGAGATTTTTACTCTTTAGCGATTCTGCTAATCACTGAGGATGGCGCTGTATGCGAACTGGACCTGAAATGGCTCATATCTGCCGAATTGACTGATGATTTTGACGATCTGGAAGAAAAACATGCGGGAGCCACTCAACCGCTTAGACATGCCAGACAGAGCCTCTCTGAGTTGAGTGCACTGGTAGGCACTGTTGCAAAGTTAGCGATGAGGCAGCCTTTTGTCTTATTCAAAGGCCTTACATTTCAAAAACTCTGCTTACCAGGCGCATTTCGCCCAGGGGATCACCATAATAAAATGCTGAGGCCTGGCCTTTGCGTAGTGCACGCATCACCTCAATACCTTTGATGGTGCCGTAAGCCGTCTTCATGGATTTAAATCCCAGCGTGGCGCCGATTATCCGTTTCAGTTTGCCATGATCGCATTCAATCACGTTGTTCCGGTACTTAATCTGTCGGTGTTCAACGTCAGACGGGCACCGGCCTTCGCGTTTGAGCAGAGCAAGCGCGCGACCATAGGCGGGCGCTTTATCCGTGTTGATGAATCGCGGGATCTGCCACTTCTTCACGTTGTTGAGGATTTTACCCAGAAACCGGTATGCAGCTTTGCTGTTACGACGGGAGGAGAGATAAAAATCGACAGTGCGGCCCCGGCTGTCGACGGCCCGGTACAGATACGCCCAGCGGCCATTGACCTTCACGTAGGTTTCATCCATGTGCCACGGGCAAAGATCGGAAGGGTTACGCCAGTACCAGCGCAGCCGTTTTTCCATTTCAGGCGCATAACGCTGAACCCAGCGGTAAATCGTGGAGTGATCGACATTCACTCCGCGTTCAGCCAGCATCTCCTGCAGCTCACGGTAACTGATGCCGTATTTGCAGTACCAGCGTACGGCCCACAGAATGATGTCACGCTGAAAATGCCGGCCTTTGAATGGGTTCATGTGCAGCTCCATCAGCAAAAGGGGATGATAAGTTTATCACCACCGACTATTTGCAACAGTGCCCCCACCCGCAGGGGCGAGCTTCTGGCCGCCAGGGAGCCCAGCGCAGCGGCGTCACCGCCTCCGTCATAGGTTATGGTCTGGCAGGGGACCCCCTGCTCCTCCAGCCCCCAGCACAGCTCATTGATGGCGCCGGCATGGTGCCCGCGCGGATCGTAAAACAGGCGTACGCCTGGCGGTGAAAGCGACATGACGGTCCCCTCGTTAACACTCAGAATGCCTGGCGGAAAATCGCGGCAATCTCCTGCTCGTTGCCTTTACGCGGGTTCGAGAACGCATTGCCGTCTTTCAGAGCCATCTCAGCCATGTAGGGGAAGTCGGCCTCTTTTACTCCCAGATCGCGCAGATGCTGCGGAATACCGATATCCATCGACAGACGCGTGATAGCGGCGATGGCTTTTTCCGCCGCGTCGAGAGTGGACAGTCCGGTGATATTTTCGCCCATCAGTTCAGCAATCTCGGCGAATTTCTCCGGGTTGGCGATCAGGTTGTAGCGGGCCACATGCGGCAGCAGGACAGCGTTGGCCACGCCGTGCGGCATGTCGTACAGGCCGCCCAGCTGGTGCGCCATGGCGTGCACGTAGCCGAGGTTGGCGTTATTGAAAGCCATCCCGGCCAGCAGAGAGGCATAGGCCATGTTTTCCCGCGCCTGCAGATTGCTGCCGAGGGCCACGGCCTGGCGCAGGTTGCGGGCGATGAGGCGGATCGCCTGCATGGCGGCGGCGTCCGTCACCGGGTTAGCGTCTTTGGAGATATAGGCCTCTACGGCGTGGGTCAGGGCATCCATCCCGGTCGCCGCGGTCAGGGCGGCCGGTTTACCGATCATCAGCAGCGGATCGTTGATAGAGACCGACGGCAGGTTGCGCCAGCTGACGATCACAAACTTCACTTTGGTTTCGGTGTTGGTCAGGACGCAGTGGCGGGTGACCTCGCTGGCGGTGCCGGCGGTGGTATTGACCGCGACGATAGGCGGCAGCGGGTTGGTCAGGGTCTCGATTCCGGCATACTGGTACAGATCGCCCTCATGGGTGGCGGCGATGCCGATGCCTTTGCCGCAATCGTGCGGGCTGCCGCCGCCCACGGTGACGATGATGTCGCACTGTTCGCGGCGAAACACGGCGAGGCCGTCGCGCACGTTGGTGTCTTTCGGGTTCGGCTCGACGCCGTCAAAGATCGCCACCTCGATCCCGGCCTCCCGCAGATAATGCAGGGTTTTGTCCACCGCGCCATCTTTAATTGCCCGCAGGCCTTTGTCGGTGACCAGCAGGGCTTTTTTCCCCCCCAGCAGCTGGCAGCGTTCGCCGACTACGGAAATGGCGTTGGGGCCAAAAAAGTTAACGTTTGGCACCAGATAATCAAACATACGATAGCTCATAATATACCTTCTCGCTTCAGGTTGTATGGGTCCACCACATATTGCAATTTTTACTCTCACGTAAAATATAGTCCACTGGCGTCATCAGTTCGAGTGATTTATGTGGCCTTTTGCTGTTATACAGCACCAGATATTCAGCCATTCTTTGATTAAACAAATTCAGGTCCTCAAAAAGCAACAATTCATTGAATTCAATAAATTGTTCTCTAAGGAAGGTGCGAATAAGCAGGTCATTTCTTCCCAAGCTGACTCGCTGATTAAAATTTCGCGGATCTGGGCCGATTTTTTTCCCGCAAACACATCGAATCAGCCTATTTAGGCTATTTTTTCCACCATTTCTGGCGTTATTTCCGGTTTTTACTGAGATCTCTCCCACTGACGTATCATTTGGTCCACCCGAAACAGGTTGGCCAGGGTGAATAACATCGCCAGTTGGTTATCGTTTTTCAGCAGCCCCTTGTATCTGGCTTTCACGAAGCCGAACTGCCGCTTGATGATGCGAAACGGGTGCTCCACCTTGGCACGGATGCTGGCTTTCATGTATTCGATGTTGATGGCCGTTTTGTTCTTGCGCGGATGCTGCTTCAAGGTTTTTACCCTGCCGGGACGCCCGGCGATCAGCCAGTCCACATCCACCTCGGCCAGCTCCTCGCGCTGTGGCGCTCCTTGGTAGCCGGCATCGGCTGAGACAAATTGCTCCTCTCCATGAAGCAGATTACCCAGCTGATTGAGGTCATGCTCGTTGGCCGCGGTGGTGACCAGGCTGTGGGTCAGGCCACTCTTGGCATCGACACCAATGTGGGCCTTCATGCCAAAGTGCCACTGATTGCCTTTCTTGGTCTGATGCATCTCCGGATCGCGTTGCTGCTCTTTGTTCTTGGTAGAGCTGGGTGCCTCAATGATGATGGCATCCACCAAAGTGCCTTGGGTCATCATGACGCCTGCTTCGGCCAGCCAGCGATTGATGGTCTTGAACAATTGACGGGCCAGTTGATGCTGCTCGAGCAGGTGGCGGAAATTCATGATGGTGGTGCGATCCGGCAGGGCGCTATCCAGGGATAATCGGGCAAACAGGCGCATGGAGGCGATTTCGTACAGGGCATCTTCCATGGCACCGTCGCTCAGGTTGTACCAATGCTGCATGCAGTGAATACGCAGCATGGTCTCCAGCGGATAGGGCCGTCGGCCATTGCCCGCCTTGGGATAAAACGGCTCGATGACAGCGGTCATATTCTGCCATGGCAGAATCTGCTCCATGCGGGAGAGGAAAATCTCTTTTCGGGTCTGACGGCGCTTAGTGCTGAATTCACTATCGGCGAAGGTGAGTTGATGGCTCATGATGTCCCTCTGGGATGCGCTCCGGATGAATATGATGATCTCATATCAGGAACTTGTTCGCACCTTCCCTGAGCTTTCGTTTATCGACCGTCGCACCTTTGTGCTCTCAGCCATCGGCAATTGCCACGGGCAGGTCGTCGACTCGCCGGATAACCAGCGAGCCGGTCGTTCGTCAGACGGAGGTGGTCAAGGTTGTGACCTGTAGATCCGCAATACCTTCAATTGCGCGAACCAGCGCGCCGAAAGGGGCAGCCTGAGCGTGTTGCTCCAGCATCTTCGCGGACTGCCAGCGCTCAATCATCACGAACTGGTGATCGTTCTCGCGGTTCAGATGCAGTTGATACAGCTCGCAGCCCGGTTCGCCCTGGACGTCACGCTCTACCGTCTTCAGCGCCTGAAGGACTTTCTCACGCGAGCCTGAATGCGCGGTAATGGTGGCCACAATAGTCACAGCGTCATGCATTTTCATATTCCTTTTGATGAGTTAAGCGATGGCATAAGCATACACCCGTGGCGGCGGTTGAAAATCCTTTTTTTGTGCTAATACCTTCACTTTTCGGGTGAAAATGCGGGTATCAGGGTTTATCGCCCACTGCGTAACGACTGCGGCGGAATGCCGTAACCACGGATAAACACTTCCCGCATATGGCGTCCGTCACGAAAGCCTGATTCACGGGCGATAGAATCCAGAGACAGGTGGCTTTGTTCAATCATCAGCCTGGCAGCCTCCAGCCGAAGCCCTTCAATGGCTTTAGCCGGTGACTTTCCCGTTTCCTGGCGAAACAGACGGCTAAGGAAGGTGCGAACAAGTTCCTGATATGAGATCATCATATTCATCCGGAGCGCATCCCAGAGGGACATCATGAGCCATCAACTCACCTTCGCCGATAGTGAATTCAGCACTAAGCGCCGTCAGACCCGAAAAGAGATTTTCCTCTCCCGCATGGAGCAGATTCTGCCATGGCAGAATATGACCGCTGTCATCGGGCACTGTTGCAAATAGTCGGTGGTGATAAACTTATCATCCCCTTTTGCTGATGGAGCTGCACATGAACCCATTCAAAGGCCGGCATTTTCAGCGTGACATCATTCTGTGGGCCGTACGCTGGTACTGCAAATACGGCATCAGTTACCGTGAGCTGCAGGAGATGCTGGCTGAACGCGGAGTGAATGTCGATCACTCCACGATTTACCGCTGGGTTCAGCGTTATGCGCCTGAAATGGAAAAACGGCTGCGCTGGTACTGGCGTAACCCTTCCGATCTTTGCCCGTGGCACATGGATGAAACCTACGTGAAGGTCAATGGCCGCTGGGCGTATCTGTACCGGGCCGTCGACAGCCGGGGCCGCACTGTCGATTTTTATCTCTCCTCCCGTCGTAACAGCAAAGCTGCATACCGGTTTCTGGGTAAAATCCTCAACAACGTGAAGAAGTGGCAGATCCCGCGATTCATCAACACGGATAAAGCGCCCGCCTATGGTCGCGCGCTTGCTCTGCTCAAACGCGAAGGCCGGTGCCCGTCTGACGTTGAACACCGACAGATTAAGTACCGGAACAACGTGATTGAATGCGATCATGGCAAACTGAAACGGATAATCGGCGCCACGCTGGGATTTAAATCCATGAAGACGGCTTACGCCACCATCAAAGGTATTGAGGTGATGCGTGCACTACGCAAAGGCCAGGCCTCAGCATTTTATTATGGTGATCCCCTGGGCGAAATGCGCCTGGTAAGCAGAGTTTTTGAAATGTAAGGCCTTTGAATAAGACAAAAGGCTGCCTCATCGCTAACTTTGCAACAGTGCCCGCTTCAGTCACTGATATCAACGACCAGCCTGAATCTGAAAGAGATCGAAATTCACTGGCGTGAAGTGCTGCGTCTGGCAACCTCGATAAAGCAGGGAACCGTGACGGCATCCCTGATGCTGAAAAAGCTTGCCAGCTACCCCAAGCAAAACGGACTTGCCAAAGCATTGAGAGAAATTGGCCGTATTGAACGAACGCTGTTTATGCTCGACTGGTTCCGCGATCCGGCACTGCGTCGGCGTGTACAGGCGGGACTGAATAAAGGAGAAGCCCGTAACGCGCTGGCGCGTGCGGTATTCCTGCACCGGCTGGGTGAAATCAGGGACCGAAAACCGGAAAATCAGAGCTATCGCGCCAGTGGACTAACGCTCCTGACAGCTGCCATATCCCTGTGGAATACCGTCTATATGGAAAGAGCGGTCGATGCGCTGAAGCGTAAAGGGGTGAAGATCAACGAGCAACTGCTGTCGCATTTGTCGCCCTTAGGCTGGGAGCACATCAATCTGACAGGAGATTATATCTGGAAAAGCAACCGGATACCCGCTTCCGGTAAGTTTCGTCGGCTGAGGCCAGCTAAAGTAGAAAGGTCAAAAAACAACCTTAACGAATGGAAGGGACTTCCCCTGATTATGCGCCTGATTAACTCTTGTGCAATCATGGGGTACACATCGTCCCGGAGGAATTCGTTATGACTATCACGACTGTCGGTATCGATCTTGCTAAAAATGTGTTTGCTGTTCACGGTGTTGATCAAAATGGTAGAACTGTTCTGGTTAAGCCTAAAGTATCGCGTGCTGCACTTCCTGAGTTAATTGCAAGTTTGCCTCCCTGTGTTATCGGGATGGAAGCATGCTCCGGGGCTCACTACTGGGCAAGATTGTTTCGGCAGTATGGTCATGAGCCACGTCTGATGGCTGCTAAGTTTGTATCGCCTTATCGTATGGCCGGAAAATCAGGAAAAAATGATGCAGCTGATGCTCAGGCTATCTGTGAAGCTGTTCGTCGTCCGCATATGCGGTTCGTACCAGTGAAAGACGAAAGCCAGCAGGCCATGCAGTGTTTACATCGTACCCGTCAGGGTTTTATCGAAGAGAAAACAGCAACGTATAATCGTCTGCGAGGATTGATATCTGAATTCGGTGTCATCGCGCCACAAAGTGCTGATGCCCTGCGCCACATGGTTTCTGTGCAGAAGAGCTCTTTACCGCTTCAGGTTCAGCAATGTGTTGATGATTTGATGGAACACGTTGATCGCATTGAAGCTAACATCACTGAATATGACCGAATTTTGTCCCACATAGCCAAAACAGATCATCGCAGTCAGCGGCTGATGGAGCTAAAGGGCGTTGGTCCCACAACGGCCTGTGCACTGGTCGCCAGTATCGGTAATGCACATGATTTTAAAAATGGACGTCAACTGGCAGCCTGGCTGGGGCTGACGCCATCACAATACAGCAGCGGGGGAAAGTCGAAACTCGGCAGGATCACAAAAGCCGGTGATTCGTATCTGCGAACGCTTCTGGTTCAGGGGCTCGTTCAGTGCTTATTGGCGCCGGGAAAAGGACTGACTCATTCAGCCGTTGGGTTTGTATGTTGGTTGAGCGCAGAGGGTACTGGCGGGCTGTTGTGGCCATCGCCGCCAAAAATGCGCGGCTGTGTTGGGCATCACTACATTACGGTGATGATTTCCGGCTGTACTCAGTCAACTAAAGCTCGAAGCTGTATAACCATCTGACCTGCAATTCGTTGATGATAAAGGGTTAGACCCCGTGAGGCCTATCTGGCTATTGTACAGGATATACGTATCCGCTTAACGAACAAGAACCTCACGCGCGTCTTTCATCAGGGCCCGAATCGATGACGATTCATCATGGCCGTTTATAGTACCGCAGTCTCTCCCCTTTATTTTTACTGAAGAGCAGACAGAAACCATAAATACCGGCTTTGACATGCCGGGGAAGTCCTTATAGTACAATAATTTTCGATATCCAAACTGACCCCAGGATGAGCACCGGCAGCGGCCCTGTTTGCCCGCCAGCGTTGAGGATGAGCACCGGTAGCGGATCCGTTTACCCGCCAGCGTTGAGAATGATTCCCCTCCACCGACCCCGTTAACACGCCAGCGTTGACACTACCAGCGACTACAGTCGACATTAAAATCGCCGTGACCTGCTGCAGCGTGATATACGCCCGGCTGGCATCAAAAGAATCTTAACCAAACAGCACACATCCAGCGGTACAGGAGGCCAGATTTAACCCGGGGCAGAAACAGATTGATCTATAGCGACTTGTTAGGATCATTTAGCAAAAACCAATCCCGAAAGGCCTGCTTGCTATCGAAGGTGGGAAGGTTATGTATGGACAAGTTCCAGTTAATGATTTTCACTATAAAAGACAAAAATTCAATTTCAGCCTCATTCAGTACACCCTCTCCTTTTTTCCGTATATAGAAGTCATACCATCGTTCGTAGGCGGCAACATTGATAGATTCAGATGCTTCCAGAAGCCGGGGGATATAATAAACCAGTTCTTCAAAGGCAATACTGCCTTGAGGGATATCAGAACGGCTCAGGCGACAAAGAAGGTTAATCGTGGCTCGAAGGTGATGCCACTGCTGTGCCGGGGAGGATGGGAGGGCGTTCATGCTTATCGGAAGTTCATGAGGAATTAAAGCAAGGATCTGATTTCCACTGGTAGACAGCTCACGCCGGTACTGGTGTAAAGTATGGTGTTTAACCTTCTTCATCATAGGATGGTAGATCCATTTTTTCGCTTCCTCAGAAACGAAAAGTAACTTTTCTATCGCATCCATCATCTTTATGCCTTCCCCATTCTCACGATATGGAGCGATGATACTTTCAATCCGAACGGCATCGATCTCCACCAGCGCCAGCTGGTCTGTTTGCGCTAACAGGTCTGGATTGGGCTGGATATCCTCCGACGTATCATTAATAAATATCCCGATTGTCGTATCGTTACATATCCCTGTGAGGTCAGCATTAAGGCCACAAACAATCCCACCACCAGCGAGATTTTTGAGGTTAACTATCCCTTTCTCCTTACCCTGCAGAAGATGAGGGAGAGCAAGGTATTTTTTTTCCTGTATTTTCACCTTTATGTATTTTTTTATATGTTGTAGTGTGAGCTCACTACAAACCCCTTTTACTTCTGTGCTGTGGCTAAAATGCCATTTTTTATTTTGACCCTGTTTGGCAATCAGGGAGGTCCCACAGATGAGGCAGATACAGTTACACGAAAGCCCATTTTCAACGCTGGCGATATCAACAATTTTATTTGAATCCGTATCAAATCCAAACGGGATCCATTTTTGTGCATTACGTCGCATGTATATTCCTCGTTAAAAATGAGTAAAGGAATTCTACATCATCCGTTTTTATCAAACCTGGAATAACAGCGTCTAATTACATTATTCATATCTCATCGGGGATGAGATGCCACATGGAAGCAGGTATTTTGTCATAGTTTTTTTTCATGTAGATCTCAGCCCTGCGGTGATCATAAGCTCCGTTCAGGCTGGTTATCTTATTCATATCCCCACCTTCATCATTTAATTTATCCAGGATACGCTCAAACACTCGGTCAAGGGTTTCAGTCGTACTGCACTTTCTGAACTTCAGGAGATAGGTTTCTCTCAGGCTACTGTGCGCATTTGGGCTTTTCAACAACGACGCTCCGGGGCATGTTCAAAAACACTGGCTATTTTCGAAAACAGTAAACGAAGTTCCACGCACAGGCAAGAGAAGCCATTTGATTAATTCACGTTCTGCCTGGATTTGAAAAAAAACAATGTTACTATACTGGCTATAAAAACAGTATCAGTGAAAAGACATGAGATCTTCCCATGACAGATAAAACCAAACTGGTTGCTATCTCACGAACCGATGACATAAGTGCTCTGGATGCACTCAAGCTGTTGCGGTTTCGCCGGTACAATACGGCCAGAAGTCAGTTAAGGGTCACGAGTGTCTGGTCTGCATGGTGCGCCAGGCACGGTCTGACCCCCTTCCCGGTCACAGCGGTTGATGTCGAGCGCTATATTAATGGGCTGAATGGATCCGTTAAAATGGCGACTATCTCTCATTTTATTGCATGCCTTTCAAGCGTTAACAGCAGCCTGGGTTTTCCAGACTTCCGCAACGTTCTGATAAAAGCACTGGTTCAGGTATGGCGGGCGCGGGAGAATGAGAAAAAAATCGTCACCGGTCAGGCCCTTCCATTTCTTATATCCGATCTCAATATTCTTCGCCGGTCGCTGCATAAAAGCGACGACCTGAGAGACATACGGGACCTTGCAATGATATGGGTTGGGTTTGAAACCCTGCTGCGTAACGTGGAAATTCGAAGGATTAAAACCGGCGACCTGAAATGGCAAAATGACACGTCCTGTTACCTTCTGGATGTCATGCGGACCAAGACAAGCCTTTCAAGTAACCTGACATTTCAGCTCTCACCACAATGCAGTCAGCATGTCAGACGGTTGATTGAGACGGTGGAATACACCGATACCGAAACCTTCGGGCACCGTTTTCTTTTTCAGCCTGTAAACATCCATACGAACCGATATTTCCCGTCCACCAGCAGTAAGCTATCCCGGGGTAAATCCATAGACAGGATGCTGGTCAAAGCAGGATTCAGTGAGGGGTTACTGACGCAGTTACAGAATGAATCAAAGGTATCACGGGAAGATGTTGGAATGCTGTCCTCTAATTCACTGAACCAGGCATTTGCACGCCTCTGGGGGATTGCCGGGAAGGTCAGCGACAGTAACCGACAGTCCGGGCGGTACCGGACATGGACAGGACACAGTGTGCGTGTGGGGGGAGCCATAGAGCTGTTTAAGGCCGGGTACTCCCTGGAAAAGATTACCGAGATGGGGAACTGGTCTGATCCAAAGATGGTCTTCCGTTATATCCGTGGATATCTTGCCAGTGAAAAAGCCATGGTAAGCTTTATGCGTAATCATCTGGACGACATATAGATTTTACTGAGAGAAACGCCAGCACTCAGCAACATGTTTCTGAGCGCTGGTCACTTATGAACTTTTCAGATATTCAGTTCTTTCAAATCTGTCACAACAAAATCCCCTTTTCCTGAAAGACTGTCAAAATCATCGAGTGTAAATTCATGGGTGTGATACCAAATGACCCTGCATGTGGGGCAGGTAACAGGTAACAAATCTTCCGCTAACTTTTCGCTGTTATGGATAACCTCACCCATCTCGTTATGTTCGACAATATAACCACTTATGCAAAGGGTTTCGTACCCATGAGCACCGGTAACAATATGGGTTGCTGTTCTCTCACGAATTTCCCCATTAATTTTAATCTGCTCTCGAGTGGTAATCGTTCTTTTATTATTCATGAAAACTCCGGGTGATATTTAAAAACGGCTGACATTGCTCCCTGCTTCGGAATAATTGTGAAGGCAGCCAGGAAACCTGAAAATATGTTACCCTGTGCCTGAATCAGTTCTGGTGCGTCTCACGAATGAAAATGAGAGGCGATATCATGGATTATCCTTTTTGAGCAGCTTTTTCTTCTTTTCTTTGTTTTTTTAATCTCCGTTTTGCCCGGAAATTTGCAACGGTATAGAGAGTGACAGATGCAATGAAATTCACCAGTGCAGCAAACTCTACTGCCAGATTGATCACGGCAGGTTTGACAGGAAGCCAGAGTGAGACAAGGAGAAGGAGGAACGATGTGATACACCGTAAGGCGTGTACATTAGAGCCTCCACTCTGGTTAATCATACCCGTACCGGAACAGATTTTGTTTGTCAGATAATTTAATCCGAATGCACAAACAGCAGTTACTAACAAGAAAATAGCGTAAGTCATTTTTCCTCCAGAGGCTTTAATCTTAATTTGACCACGTTAACCAGTTTCATTACTCCCGCCTCATCCGGTACGAAAATGTAACGACATCTCGGCCATGTCGCGTGTGTAAATATCTTACCAGCGGTGTTGATATTCAGAGGCATAAGCCTTTCAGTCTTACTCAACGGCATTTTCTCTATCGGGATCAACCCTGACTTAAAACTTTTTATCATTAAGTCGAGAGGGGTTTTACAATCTTTATTGCTCATCGTTTCTGTGTAACGGATCATCCCGGCAATCGTTACCTGTATCGTTCCTATATCAGATTCGAATTTCGGCAGCACCGGCCAGTAAGGAATTTCAAAATCCACACTGGTAAGCGCCTGTTCGTAACCCTGCTCATTTGTTTCTGCAACCGTTTTAAGGCCTGGAAACCGGGCGTGCATAAATTTGATAATCTTTACCACATTGGGCGTGCTGGCCTGGCGCTGATATATCTCTGTCAGCCATGTGGACGTGGTGGCCCATGTCGTGGTGCATGCATAAGTTTTTTGCTCCATATGCCATAAAATAGAGGTGTCAGCCAGGAAGTGATGAACAGTCAACAGCTCGGCCAGCAGCCGATCTTCATCTGGATGTGTTATGGCATTTTTGAAACAGACCTGTACACGAAAACGTTCTTTTGCAGACAGAAAAGTGTTTCCCCTACTGACGGCCACTTTGTATAACCTCCTGGCCGGATCAGCTTCACAAATCCCGGTTAAAATCCGGCTCATTTTGACTCCCTGATGACTTCCACCAGCCCTATACGGGGCAGGACAGAACGATATTTTTCATTAAAATCGCCGCGCTTCTGCCTTTCACCTTTTACGTAATTTTTTAACGGATTAAACCGGCCCGGTTCGCTGAACAAAATTAATGGTAAAGGCGCGCGAAAGTTGAGTTTGTACGGCCCATGAACATCATCTGGATCTTCAGGACTGGTGTACCGGATATTGACGTTAACAGCCGGAAAGTTACTTTCCCGGATAAGCCGAAATTTTCTCAAATTTTCATCGTCATGACTCACTTCATCATTGAGCAACGACAGCATCATGATTTCTTCGGTTCGTTCCTGTTTCAGCCGTATAACATCCTGTTTTGTCAGACTGATATCCGGCTGGAGCTCAGTTATCTCCCTGCGTAAGCGGTCGATAACCGTTTCCAGCCGGGTAAATTTATGAATGACAGGGATTTGCCAGGTGAACCCCAGGGAGCGAATTTGCTCAGTAACGATCCGGATATTACGGGACACCTGTAAAGTCACCAGCCACGGGTAAACCTGGTGCAGAATTTCTGACCGGGAGTCCTGGTAATGAGTGATAGCTTTTACAGCATCAGCAAATTTGTCACGAAGCCGGTTGATTTCACCCACCAGCGACATCACCTGATCATGATTGTTTCTGACCACAACGAACCCGGGGTATTTTCGGGTGATTTTGGTTGAATAATGCTCATCCCTGACATGGACTTTATCAACCCGCTGCTGCCGGTAAATATCCACCAGGGTGTCGACGTCGGGTACCGAATGAGTCACATTGATTTCCTGTGGCGGATTCAACTCCTCAACACTACGGGGCTCCGGGAGCGAGGCAAGGTAAGATGAGCCGATATCGCTGTGACGGAGTAAACTGTGCAGCTCACCGAGTTTGCGTAGTTGCTCTTCGTTGTAATGGGCAAAGTCAGTATTCATATCGTCTCCCGTATCGTATTCCTGAACGTGCGACGGTAATCGTTAAACAAACTCTGGTAAAGACTTAAACGTCAGCCATACAGGCTGGCGTCGCCCGTCCCTGCATACTCTGACGAGGCGATAACGGTTTTTCTCCATCGTGACCAGCCAGTACCCATCGGAGACAGGGCGATCGAGAGTGAACAGTTTTAACCCGTAAAAACCCATCGAGGTAAACAGACGCCCTTCCCGCTCCCGGAAAGAGACCGTAAAGGACGGGAACAGAAGCCAGAATGCAGTGAAGAAAACATACCAGGTATACGGAACAGTCAGTTGTAGAATTTCATAGTTCCTGACGGTAGCTGTGACCAGGCCAAGGCTGAATACAGCAGCAATGCTGGCATATACTTTGAAAGACGCGCTATCGGAGTTTTTCCAGGTAATACCACTAATACAATGCACTTTGCTCATCGCCTTGCCTCAATGTAGTTGTCTGCGCACTTTCATCCGGGGAAGAATTTCTTTCTCCCACAGAGACCTTGCATTCCCATGCCCCCCCAGGAGTTGCATAGCACAAACCCTGTTAAACACAGTTACTTCTTTCCTGATTGCCTGGGTTTGGCTGTCTGTGAGCTCAATGCATTCCGGTACCAACTGCATAACACCGTTCATCATTTCGGCCTTTATGAGGCCTGGACCGTCTTTTGGGTCGGCCTCACAGGATTCCTTTACATTAAACCCGAATGAACAAAGAAGCTGGCCCTGTGCCTTAGGCCCCATCTGGACCCCCCGGCTATCGACGGTAAAGCGGACGATCGCGTAATCCCCTCCCTGATCGCTGGTTATGTTTCTTACCAGCATGCTGACCGGAGTCATATGAAGCCAGCTGTAGATACCCAAAACAATTTCTTCTTTTAAAATCATATTCAATTTACTGGTTCTCATTTTCTAATTTATGAATATGAAAACATAAAAAAAAGCTCTGTAAAGCCCTAATCTGTAGAAAGCAAAGGTTTGGTGGCTTTTAACTTGTACTCAATAAAAATTCCGGCTGCATCTGCAGCTGTTATTTCAGACAATATGGCATCAATGATTTCCGGCTCCGTGATGTTATTGAACCCCTGCTTACGAACCATCTCTTTAACGCACTCAAAACGTCGGGCTGTTGCCGGGTCGATGACAAATGTATTTAGATGCACATCTTCGCATACGCCAGACGTCTCATTTAGTTTCATGTTCACTCTCCAGATCAGGGATGAAGTCAAAGTTGTACGCAATCGCTTTTTCAGGTGATTCACCCGCGATGAGTTTTAACCAGGAGTAAGAGTCTTGCTGGTTAAGAAAAATAACGAGATACCCTTCATCTGCACTGTTTCGCTGTTTAATGAATTCAATCTCATTATCCATTCCGAAACCAAATGGCCCATGTATAACACGCGACTGCTCTGGAAGCATTGAGCTGAACATTGATACCACGACTTCCCTCAGCTCCAAATTTTGGTGCGCAATAAAAGCCACTCTTTTACCTTCCTTAACGGAAGCTACAATTCGTTTAACACTCGACTTCACGTTATAGCGATACACAATCAACCGGAGCCGGGTCATGCAGAGGAAAATAATACATACGCAGCTGACAAGAGCCCCATAAGCTGAGCCTTCAATGAACCAGTTAAGGAATCCCAAAACAACCAGTCCCAAAAAAGTGACTATACTCAACAGGAAAATATAAAAGTTAATTTTACGGTCTTTTGGATACCAGGTAGATGCAACGGCTATGATAGCCATTACGCCGACTAATGCATACATTGAAAGATCAAACGGGTTACTCATCGATAGTCTCGCAATCGTGCCCAGGGCAGCCCTTGACAGGTGAAAATTCAGGGCATTCTTGAGTAGTTATAAGTCGCTCACCGGCGTTAAAGCGTATTTGTAAGTCACTACGTAAAGCTTCTGCATTCTCCCCCCCCAAAAGGTAGAGCAGAAACTCATCATCAGCCAAAAGTAACTTTTCCAGGTCATAGCACTCGTGTTTGTAGTCCATCATTCCTCCTTGAGACTATTAAATCACAGAGGAAAGACAAATTTTCTGTACTAAAGGGCTAAATCTGGAAGATCAAGTAAATTTTTTGGCAAAAAAAAAGCGCATAAAATATGCGCTCTTTTTTTAATAGACAACAATGGGTAATTAGTTCATACGGAGCATATGGTTCTCAACTCTTGCTATGAAGTTACTCATTGAGGGAAGGTTTAACTCGTCTCCTATGCGTTTACAGTCAAAAAGTGACTTTGCAGGGGAAAAGTTAAAGCCTTTATTATTAACAAACTCTAAAATCTCTTTCAGATAGGAATTTTTACTTCCGGCACTGAAGGAGTTGAGTAAAGGCCCACGATCTAAAAGTTCACCTGCTGCTTTTTTGGTCAACTTAATACCTTGTTTACTTATCATCTTACAATGATAGTACTCAAAGCTTTCGCTACCTTCCCAGTCTAGAGACCTGGAGGAGTGAAACTCAGAAAGCAAAAGCAACATTGTGCCATGATCACGAACAACATATAAAAATTCAAAATTACCATTTATCAACGCTTGCTTAACTAAGCGCAAATCTATCTCTATGTCGTAGTCATACCAAGGGCTATTAACAAGAGAAGCGGAATGCTTCAGAATGAAGTGTTCCTTAACCCAGTTAAAAACCGATTCGATATCATAATCATAATAAACGTTCATAATTAGCTCTCCTAAAGTAAAAAAGGGAGAGCCCCACAGGGAGCACTCTCCCTGTATGGGTTATGAAATTATTTAATCAAGTCAAAAAATCTTTCTTCCAGTTTGCCTGGGAAAGCTTCATGACCCTTGAGCATTAATACATCATTCCAATCGACACCTTTCGCACCATCAGGTATATCCAGTTCAGGCAAATGAATCTCAACCCGGACTGTTGCTTCAGGATAGCGTTCAGCAAGTAAGGGCTCCATACGGCTCTTGAGAACACGTGCAGCGGACTCACCAGCTGAATTACCGGTGTTTGGATTTACCCGATCTTTATCTGCCCAAATCGACAATTCAATAAATTGGCAATCAGAAGGTGGCATTAAATACTCAGGTATTTCCAGCATTTCCATAAATGTTGAACTTGAAGATGCCCAGCAAGGAATTGAAGTCGCCTCAGTTACTGATAGCGCATTCTCAATACCTTCACTAACCCCCAAAAACCATGATTTAGTTTCATCACAGTAAGTTGGTTTAAATAGCTGCATCGAACCACCATTCATCTGGTAGACCGGTTTCATCATTAACTTTGGGTTTTCAACATCAGCTTTTTTAAGTCCATCATCAGTAAGATGAGTTTTATGGATAGTGCAATTGCGACCGAATTTATCGTTAAAAATAGCAACCATCGTTGGATGAAAACTGGCTGGCTTATTAGAACCGGGCCAGTATCTCATCTTAGCATTAAACCCCAGACTAGCTGGAATTTTTGTGAGCATCCGTTTTATACCGCGCCCTGATAGATATCGAGCAACCAATGAATCGGGTGTCACAAATTTTGTGTATTTATACACGGCTTCTAACTTATTTATACGACTAAGTCTCTCTTCCTCACCAATATCTGAAAAAGATTGAGCTTTTTTGTCATAAAGAACAATATTAACACGGTCGGCTTCAGTTAACTTTCTATCCTTGGAAACACCAAGCATTTCAAGAATGTTTTTTGCAGCCTGCGTTTTACTAATGCTTTTTAGTTCAGCAATTAAATCAATGCCATCAATAAAAGTATTATGGGGATAATCCTCATGAATAGCATGAACACTTTCTAGCGTCCTATCTTTAAATCTGAATTTCGTTTTGCCACTACCAGTAAACGGGCATTTGACAGAACGTGGAGCTTTTTCTAAAGCCTCCTGAAACTCAGGATAGTACGTTAATACATTACGCCATCCACCCAGTTGCTGCACATGAGATTTGACAAGGTCAAAAGTTTCTTGCGCGTACTGCATAGGGGTTTTAGCCGGTGAATTATAATTTGTAGAATGACTCATAATACTCTCCTAGCTGACATTGTGGGTTTCACAATGCCTACTGCAATGCAGATAACATTGAGAAACCCACAACGCAGAATGAAAGAAGTGCCACGAAGTGGCACAATCATTTATAAGACTTCGAAACCATTAGCAATATATTTCGCCACCAGTCTTTCAACTGCTGAATCCATTGCTTCGGAATTGTCTTCGGAAAATGTGGCATCACGAACTAATCGTTCAACCGGCATAATTCCATTAACAACTTCCCCTTCTGTGACGTATACCTTGGTTCCAATCATCCCACTGTCTAATTGACGAGAGTCAACGCGAACACGTTTAATATACTTATTACCTTTCATATGTTTGCTCCTTAAAGGCGAGCAAACATACCCATGCGGGTATATAAGCCCGCTTGGGAAGATAATAGAAGTTAAACTAGGCTTCTGATTAAATCTTTATACAAAGAATTTAATTCAGAGATATCGTTTATTTTTTTAAAATAAACACCATCAAAGCCTAGAGGTTTATCAATGCCATAACCGACACAAACAATATCTATGCCATGTTTTTTAGCATTTTTAACTGCAGAGCATACATCATCTATTGATTCAGATGGGTCACCATCAGTCGCAATAAAGATAACTTTACGTGAGAAATTCAAACGTGAGAAATATTCCACGCATGAATTAATCGCTGTCGCAGTTGGGGTATGTAATCCGCTAGAAACATTTTCATAATTTGAAAAGCAACTAGATACAGATTTATTAAAAAACTTAAGTATATCTATATAACCTTCTTTTTGAACTGGATAAACAAGATCAGCAACATCAATATTGTTCACCGATTCACAAGCAAGGGTAAATGCAAGATTTGCTTTTAAGGCTAAAACTGATACGTCATGCATTGATACAGAGATATCACGCAGGTTTATTACACCTACATCAGACCTTTTGTATCCCTCCCCGTTTTTCTTAAACACAGAGGTTGCACCCATAGGTACTTCAACAAGCTTTCTACTATGAATACGAGATCCACGATCAGTTAGCCTGTTGTTACGCCGTACAGTTTGCTTATTTAAAGAAGAAAGTAACTTTCTTAGCTCACGAGAGTGAGCTAGAGCATTATTATACTCCTCCTCGGTCAGAGTGATAAAACCAAAACGAAAACCAAAGTTTTGAATTTCAGCATCACTGAAAGAAGATGCCATTTGAGATATGGATTTTTTTATAGCTTCATGAAAATCATGAGAATTATCCTGTTCAGCCTCTGTGTCTAGGTATTCATCAAGATCTTCAATCGCCTTTCTTAATTGCGCTGGTGAGAAACTTTGTGTTGTACGTGCAGAAGTTACAGAACCATCAGAACCGTCAGAGCCATCAGAGTCATCAGAGCCGTCAGAGTCATCAGAGCCGTCAGAGTCATCAGAGCCGTCAGAGCCGTCAGAGTCATTAGAGCCGTCAGAGTCATCAGAGCCGTCAGAGTCATCAGAGCCGTCAGAGCCGTCAGAGTCATCAGAGCCGTCAGAGCCGTCAGAGCCGTCAGAGCCGTCAGAGTCATCAGAGCCGTCAGAGCCGTCAGAGTCATCAGAGTCATCAGAGCCGTCAGAGTCATCAGAGCCGTCAGAGTCATCAGAGTCATCTAATCGGTTTTGTTCTTCTTTATCTTTTAGATCATCACGTAACTTTTCTAGGGAAGGTGCGAACAAGTTCCTGATATGAGATCATCATATTCATCCGGAGCGCATCCCAGAGGGACATCATGAGCCATCAACTCACCTTCGCCGATAGTGAATTCAGCACTAAGCGCCGTCAGACCCGAAAAGAGATTTTCCTCTCCCGCATGGAGCAGATTCTGCCATGGCAGAATATGACCGCTGTCATCGAGCCGTTTTATCCCAAGGCGGGCAATGGCCGACGGCCCTATCCGCTGGAGACCATGCTGCGTATTCACTGCATGCAGCATTGGTACAACCTGAGCGACGGTGCCATGGAAGATGCCCTGTACGAAATCGCCTCCATGCGCCTGTTTGCCCGATTATCCCTGGATAGCGCCCTGCCGGACCGCACCACCATCATGAATTTCCGCCACCTGCTGGAGCAGCATCAACTGGCCCGCCAATTGTTCAAGACCATCAATCGCTGGCTGGCCGAAGCAGGCGTCATGATGACTCAAGGCACCTTGGTCGATGCCACCATCATTGAGGCACCCAGCTCGACCAAGAACAAAGAGCAGCAACGCGATCCGGAGATGCATCAGACCAAGAAAGGCAATCAGTGGCACTTTGGCATGAAGGCCCACATTGGTGTCGATGCCAAGAGTGGCCTGACCCACAGCCTGGTCACCACCGCGGCCAACGAGCATGACCTCAATCAGCTGGGTAATCTGCTTCATGGAGAGGAGCAATTTGTCTCAGCCGATGCCGGCTACCAAGGAGCGCCACAGCGCGAGGAGCTGGCCGAGGTGGATGTGGACTGGCTGATCGCCGGGCGTCCCGGCAGGGTAAAAACCTTGAAGCAGCATCCGCGCAAGAACAAAACGGCCATCAACATCGAATACATGAAAGCCAGCATCCGTGCCAAGGTGGAGCACCCGTTTCGCATCATCAAGCGGCAGTTCGGCTTCGTGAAAGCCAGATACAAGGGGCTGCTGAAAAACGATAACCAACTGGCGATGTTATTCACCCTGGCCAACCTGTTTCGGGTGGACCAAATGATACGTCAGTGGGAGAGATCTCAGTAAAAACCGGAAATAACGCCAGAAATGGTGGAAAAAATAGCCTAAATAGGCTGATTCGATGTGTTTGCGGGAAAAAAATCGGCCCAGATCCGCGAAATTTTAATCAGCGAGTCAGCTTGGGAAGAAATGACCTGCTTATTCGCACCTTCCCTAGTTCTTCATATAGTTTCAATCCTAACTCACATGCCATAAGAGTTGAATTAACCCCTGTGGCTTCGAGAATCAAAGAATCAAAACGGTCTTTCATGTCGAATAGAACAGTATCAGCAAGAGCAAAAAAATCATTCAATATTTCAGGAACGCCTTCTTGCCCAAGCTGATTTACACGAAGCTTGTTTAAAATATACATTTCAATGTAGGAAACGATATTAGAACCGTCACCAGTCATGTTTCCATCACTAACCATAAACGAATACATTTCAGCAAGCATTACTTTTGAAAGCGGAAACTGATTACCAGTTTTCTCTTCCATCTGAATGTCTTCGAAGAGGTTAATAGAACGATGAAGCCTCTTAAGTTTTATTTCCGCTTTTTTCTCCTCTTCTTTAGAGGAAAAACTAGCGGTTCCGTCAGGCATTATACATTCGAAGCCAGGTTGTTTTGATAAATATTCATTTTCAAAATCAACAGTAGTTTCGATTTCTGTATAACGATTATGACCACCTTCATGACATATCCAGCCGCTACATAGCTTCCAGTATTTGTCATTACTAAAGTCACCGTTTGGTAAAAAAATAGTTTTAGATCTCATGTTAATGCATGGTGTTGCATGTGGCCCCAAAAAAAGAACATTGAGTTCAGGATCAGCACCAATCACACGAGCAAGATTATCTACAGCCAACTTACTACGAATAGAATTGTTTAGCTTAATAGTCATATAGCACCCATAAAGTTAAATGGGCGCACCCATGTGGGTTTGCCCACAAGGGATTAGAAGATATCAAAAATTAAATGGAGTCGAGAAAGTTACTTTTTTCTGGACTACATCATTATTTGAGACCGGAGTTATCGAAGAATTAGATGTCTTAGCAGGAATACCATTTCCAGTAAAAGGATCAACGAAAATGGAACCAGTATTATTAGCCAAATTATCATCTAAATCGTTAAAACGATTTTTAATTTCGGCAATAAAACCTGTTACAAGATCGTCACCATCCATAATTCTGTTCAAACGATTCGTATCACTTAGCAGTAATAACCATTCGCGAAACAAACTCATGTGAAGGGGGGAATCCAAATTACCAGAAGGAAGATGGTTTAGTACGCTTTGGATAGAGTCAGCAATTTTAGTTGCACGATCATCCAAAAACATAAAACTCGCAACCTTATCTTTTAAATTTGACAGTTTTTCTACGAAAGTCTGGTCAATTTTAGGTTTTGTGCAGGAAGCATAGATAGATTCAGCAGTCAGAGCAATATCCTGTATTAAACCAACTGAATAGCGGTCTCCTAAATCCTCTCCATCAATTGACATTGGTGTGAAAGGGATTGGATGGCTAATCTGGAAAAGAAACGATTTTTCGAAGTCATCTTTAGTCATTCTTAATTTTTCAATTAATTCTGCCAATTTAGGACTTCTGTCTTTTTCCATCTGAATGTATTCTTCATAACGCTCTAGAGCATTCTGAATGCCTTCCTTGAAATATTCTCGGACGGCCTCTACTTCAATCAAATACTCTTCCAACTTAGAGGTTGGCAGTATATTCATGGAGCTGAAAGGAATGCAGTATTTACGTTTGAGATTACTCAATCTTGTATGAACAGCGCTTTTAAAGTTCAAAGCCTTAGTAGAAATCCATTGGACTTCAACCTTACTCACACTCGATTGGTCCGATACTTCATCTTCATCAAGAAACTGTCGAATTTCATTCGTTCTACGGCGACCCTGACATCCTTCGACATCTACCTTAATAATAACGGCACCATCTTGTAATTCAGGATTGCGGTCGATGAAACTTTTTACAGTGTTACTGATTTGAGTGGTATCAGCAATAGCAGCGATTTTGATATTAGCCATGATATTTCTCCAGTATGCACCGGAAAAATATCTCCCAAAGGGAAAATATTTCCCGGTGGGGGGGGGGGTAGGTAAAATTTAAATAAACGTATCAATTACAATTGTGAAATTGAACGTGATACTTCTTCCGGGAAAAGTTGCTCAAGCAAAATTTCAGCTTTACTACATGCTTCAGAAGATAACTTAGACGTGAATGCAATTTTAAACCCAACAGAAATTTCTTCATCAAGGACTTTGGAGGTAGAAATCCATGAAATCAATTCACGAATATCCATCACCAGTTCGTCATCTTTCAGATTGTTAAGTTCAAAAGCAACTTTTGCAAACATTCTTAAACATGAAGGTTTCAAATCAGGAAAATGAGCCTCAGCTGCACAATACATAGCTTGTTCATCAGGTCGAATCATCGGCAATATTAAAAAACGCTTAATAAATGCAGAGTCTTGGGACTGTGATGAAGCGAAACGCATATCCTCTCCACTCATGTTAGTGTTAGCTGTACCAATAAAGCGGGTGTAGCGATTTGCATAAATCAACTCGCCACCTTCTTTACCGGTTGCCCACGGTTTACGCTCAAGCGGCATATGAAGCTTAGCTGCCGTATCTGGGTTTATTTTATCTATCTCATCAAGAAGAATGATATGCCCATCACGATAGCCTTGCACAAGGTCACTATAAACATACCGTGTATTTCCATTTTCTAGCGTTCTCATACCTTCAAGATCATCAATCGATAACTCATTGTTGATTTGTTTGATGGTGATAGGCCAGTTCAGCATATGGCTGATATATAATGCTAACTCCGTTTTACCAGATCCAGATTCTCCTTGCAGGCAGATGCCAGCAGTTACTTCATTATTTAAAAGTAACTTCACCATACGGCGTAGAGTGATCGGATTTGGACGATATTTACTGTTTAACGGAGCACGAAAAGGAGTAACTCTTTTGAAAATAGGTATAACGTCATTTTCTCCAAAACAGTCAACATTAAAGTGCTCGTTTGCACGGACAATAATGTATTCCTCTTCATCTTGATATTCTATAGCCTTGGTTAACTCATGAGGTTCGAAATATTTAATTTCTAAGTCAGAGTTAACATTCAAAGTTAGAATTTTTGCATTGTTGTTAGCAGTAGTAGCGGGTGTCATATATAACTCCGTTGGATATTTATGAAATTAAAGGTTTTTGATAATGGCTTTCGAAGTGCTGAAAAGTAATCCGTAATCAAAACCGTATACATGAGATATTACCTTACATGCATCGGAATATAACCACTCAACATAATCCACAGCTTCGGTTTTAAGAACATAAGAATCGGTATTCTGATCCAAAGTCCAGGCACCATTTTCACTTAGATTTTCAAGGATAATCATTTGCTCATCGAAAATCTTTTTAAAGAGTTTCAATCTGTCAGCTATTGACCATTTAATGATCAATGATCTCCTTGTATAACAATATCTATCATCTAAGAAATCTGACCATTTAATCGGGCCTATAATAGGATGAGAAAATGTTAAGTTGTCAGTTTCTAAAGATTTAATAAGATCTTGCCTTGACTCTCTTGAACGTATTGCAAGAAGAAGTCTTGACTTAATAAAATCAATAATTTCATCTGGGTCATATCCGAAGCGATGACACACAATTTGAAATTGTTTAGTACAATACCAATCTAACTCCAATTTTAATTTCGGTGTTAGATATCGAAACCCATTGGCATCAATTTTATAGACCATCGATTGGTCTATATGGTACTGAACGGTTACAAAAGATGACTCCATTATTTTATAGAAGAACGTACATATATGTTCATCTGTCCAAATGAAATCATCTAGCTCTTGATAATCATGGTTCGGTACTTTGTTACCATGATCTTCAACTATTGAGTTTGATTCCACAGGTATATATACCTTTTCTTTAATTCCATCATCCTCAAAGAAGAATCTGAAACTAAGTTGGTTTTCATTCTCAATCTTTCTTAATTTACTACTTAAATGCATGATAGGTTTCTCCATAGGAGAAACCCAAATGGGATTTCTCCCAATAGGGGTTAAAAAATTATTAACGTGTTAAGAACCTTGAACCGCCGAAACCTTCAATAGGCTTAGGAGCTCGGTGAATCAATTTCTGGGCCTGGACTCTAACAACCGTCAATTCACCAGAGTGAACTTTATCAGTCACCAGACAACCAGTTATCATCAGGTTATCGCCTCGAATAATCTCTTTAAACTCCTTATCATACAGGTCTTGAGGTATTTTCACTTGGATCGATGAAACTACCATTTCTATTTTACCATTTCTTTCCATTTCCTGTTTGTTATCCAGTATTAGCATAATAGTGTCATATTCATTACGAACAATCACCTTATTAACCTCGCCGGAAACGCAAACAGTATTTATGTGATTTGTAAACATGTTAGGCCTCTTTTAAAAAACAAAAAGAGACCCAAAAGGAGTCTCTTTTTCTCCTTATGGATGTGTGATTAAACAAAATTTAGAAGATGATACCTTTTTATAAAGGACAACTTTTATAGTTGAACTCCATGAATAAGATAAGTATCAATTATAGCCAATGAAGTTCATAATAGTTGAGATTCCGAAATAGAGAATGGCAACACAAGCAGCACCTTTCAGTACTCTTGATACCGTATTATCATATCCCTTTACAAAACTATTATTTTCTACAGCTTTAATTTCTTGAGCTTGATTTGTTTCCATAGCTGCTTTAGCTTTCATTTCATCATCTTTCAATGATGCTTCAAGTTTAAGCAGTCGTGGCATTAAATCTGCAACTACAAAATCAAAACCATTTACTTTGTGAATCATCATCTCGTTAAATGATAAGTCATAGTATTTGTCTTGAAGCCCGAATTCACTCATCAAAGGCTTCAATTTACCATAAAGGTCATTGAGGTCCTCATGACGAGATTCAACGGTCTCAACAAAGTGCTGACGTTTATAAAAAACATGCACCTCATCAATAACCATATCAAGCCATTGACTTACTTTAACAGCACCCAGCTTGGTCAGTTTATCTTTACCGAAGTGAAGAGACTCTGAAGTAACAATGGAGCTGATATTCAACTCAACAAGCTTTTCATCAAGAGATGATAAAAAAGCTTCGAGCGTTTTTTCACGTGGGATGTCGGGAAATTCTTCAAGAAGTTGTTCAGCCTCATCGAGGTTGATCTCATTAATGAAGACATCACCAACATTCACGCTGTAAATCACAGAACGTTCACAACCAACTAAATGCTTCAGTTTAGAACTTTCTTCAAGCGCCTTTAACTCAATTACACGGCTGACAGATTCTGTCATATACCAGATGTAACTCTTATCGTCATCGGTGCCTTTTTCTATTTTACAAATATCACTGCCAGTATTCGATGGTGGAATTTCTTCACCATAAAACGCTTTGGAATAAGCCATCAAAATTGAATCTTTCTCAATTTTGTCAGCAGCCGGGCGTGACGGTTTAGCACTGGTGGCGGTTTTAGCACGTGTTGGGGTTTTAGCTTTGGGTTTAGCAGTAGTAGCAGTAGTCATTTTATATACCTTTAAGTTTAGAATTAAATCCGGAAAAACCATTTACGCAGTTTATTTAGAAATTGGCGAAAGCCGTCGTTTATCACCCTGAAGCAACAAACCGCCTGAGTTTATACTTTTCTGGCATTAGAAAGTCCGTAGAAAGTTACTTTTTGAAAGCAATTTAACTACGAGTTGTGGTAAGACAGATGTGAGTTATCGCACCAGCGCCATTCTTTTGGAAAGAGGCTCTGGTGTCGAAACTCAAAATTGAGCTACCCATTTATGGATATCTTAGAAGGTATAAAGGTATTAAAAGTAAAACTATTGAGAAATTTATACATCAACCCTGTATCATTGTAAACACATATCTTCACTTCCCTCAATAATTGGTATTTCTTCAGCTAACTCAACTACTTTCGGGAACGACTCAGTGATAAACTCTGACGGTTTCCCATGCCAGGTAATGTAAAGCTCAAGCTCTGCCCTTGTCATCCCAACAAAAAATAAACGACGCTCCTCTTCTATCCCTTCATCACCGATAACCTTCGGTGAGGGTATTTGGTCGTGGTTGCAGTTGATGATTAGTACTTTTTTCCATTCCAGTCCTTTGGAACCATGGAGCGTGCAGAGACAGATTCCACTTTGCTCTGTTTCACTAGATTCCACTTTGTTACCCATGGTCATGCCAGCTGCAATATTTAGCATCTTAAGCCATCCATCTTTCATTGCCCAACGGTAGCATGACATTAAAGAAATCCGGGTTACTGACGAATCACCTTTCGTATTGGACATCTTGTATCCGGCCATTTCTAACCATTCTTTAATTTTTTTAAAACGGTTTTCAATTTCTTCTTTGACTCGTGTATCAGTCATCATCGGTGCCATGTGCTTGTGTAGGGTTTTGGTAAGGACTGATGCATCAGGAGGTAAATCAGTTTGTTGAAAAGTAACTTTTTTGGAACTCATATGCTTCCACACTGTGTCCAAAACTTGTTCATCCTCATTGAGGAAAGATAGAACTCGTTTCATCAGACCGATGTTACCTGGCTGTCGGAAAAAGGAGAACAGATGGAGAATGTTACTTGGCTCTAATCCCTCCCAGAAGGATTTTCCCCCTATCCTCGTAACCGGAACTTCAAGATAACTTTCCATTTTGTCGAGTGTCGTGTTGTTTCGGCTTAAAATCGCCCAATCATGAGGGTTTTTCTCCACCAGCTCCTTGATCACATCAAATTGGTCGTCTGCCTTATCCGATCTTATAAAAGTTACTTTTCCTTTATCCCCATTTCTGCCTGACACGAGACTCTTTTCATAGCGGGCTTTGTTCTTTCTGATCACTGTATCAGCAAATTTAAGGATCAATGGTGCACACCTGAAACATTTGGTCAGGTGAAAAACGTTAGGATTATATGCTTTATCAAACTGACGAAAGATCTTAACTCCACCTGCATCTCTGAAACTGTATATTGTCTGGTCATCATCGCCTACGATTGTGGTGTTGATGCCCCTCTTTGCGTGCTCAGATATCCAAGTGAATTGAATACCATCGGTGTCCTGTACTTCATCAACAATCAGATGAGTAATACTTAAAGGCCTCATCTTATCGGCACTCAACATGCCCACTACATACTTTGAAAGTGAGTTAAAATCTGCAACATTATCCTTTTTGCAAAAGCTCATGTACTCGTTGTAGAACGCCACCTGGTCGCGTGTATATTTAATCCTGATAATGTCCGGGTTAAGCTCCCGGCCAATGCCGTCGATGAATGGCATTATGTCGTTCACACTTTCATGGTAGTTAAGATGTTTTTGTACCCGTGATACCATCGCCATTTGTTTGTGTCCGATTAGAAGCCCTCCTTTCCAACCGGTCTGGTTTACCATTTTTTTTATAAAACCGTGAAAGGTATCGACCTCTATACGGTTGAGAAACCTCGGCTCTATCATTTTCTGGAGGCTATTTTTTAAAGAGTCTGTGGCCGCACGGGTAAAGGTTACCAGGGATACCCGGGCCAATGGATGACGTTGAAAAATGGCTTTTGTTCCCTCCTTCATGGTGAAGGATTTGCCACTCCCTGGACAGGCAATGACCATCGTGTTTTTATCCATATTTTGTATAACACGCTCTTGTTCTTCTGTACTCGATGACATCTTAGCTCCTTCCTGTTCCGGCATAAATCATGTCACATTCAGGAAAGAATTTTCTGAAATAGAGGCTGTTTTTCGTTTTATCTTCAGTATTTTGTATCATTGACTGCTCCCCGCCCAGAATGTACTGCACCTTTACTCAGTTGGAGTTCAACTTTTGGGATGCAGTTCAAAACAGGGCGAGGATTCCAACCCGCACGGGACGAGATTTCTAGGGAACTTAACTGATAAAAGCACCTTTAAAAGCACTCTTAAGCGTGCTATAATTGAGACTCTGAACAGGAGGTTTTTTTATGGCATTTCAGGTACTAACCACTACTGCAGCAAGCATCACAGAGCTTAAACGTGATCCTATGGGCACTTTCAATGCAGGAGAAGGTGCCCCTGTAGCCATACTGAATCGCAACGAACCCGCTTTTTACTGTGTACCGCCTGCTCTGTATGCTCAACTGATGGAGCTTCTTGAAGATCAGGAGCTGGGTCGTATTGCTGATGAGCGAATTGGTGAGGCGGTAATCGAGGTCAGTCTAGATGACTTATAAGCTGGCCTTTAATGAATCAGCTCTGAAAGAATGGAAAAAATTGGGCCATACCATTCGGGAACAATTCAAAAAGAAGCTCGCTGAGCGCCTGTTGAACCCACGGGTGCCCGCATCGCAACTACATGGACGCAAAGACCAATACAAAATAAAGCTCCGTGGCGCAGGCTACCGACTGGTTTACAGTGTCAACGATGATGTTGTGACGGTCACCGTAATTGGCGTCGGTAAACGTGAGAATGATGATATTTACAATTTAACCAAACACAGAAATTAAGAGCCCATTCGTTCAGGTATTTAGTCACAAAAACAATCTTTACATGTAATAAATAGTCGGAATACCGACTTCTGTTTATTTCCTGCACCTGTTGACTCCGTGATATATATATGGTTATTTATACAGGTTGTCTCAATACACTCTGAATGCAAAATGCTAATCCAGAAAGCGTATAAATACAGACTCAACCCGACAGATGCACAGGCGCAACGACTGCGTCAGATGTGCGGCTGCGCCCGTTTTGTCTGGAATTACGCCCTGGCAGAGACGCAGCGTATTCTTGAGGCCGGACAAAAACTCCCTTCCGCCTTTGAGCTGAATAAGATGCTGACAGGATGGAAGAAACTCCCTGAGCTGGCGTTTTTATCAGATGCCTACACCGACAACCTTCAGCAGAAACTGAAAGACCTGCACGGGGCATGGGAACGGTGCTTTGATAAAAAGCTGGCAGCGAAAGCGCCCGTGTTCAAACATAAAAGCCACGGCAATGACTCTGTTCGTTTCGTCAATTTTGACAAATACTGCCAGCTTCAGCACAGACGCGTTAAGTTACCCTCGGGGCTGGGCTGGGTGACATTCCGGCAGTCCCGCGCCGTTGTGGGTAAAATCAAAAACGCAACGGTCAGCCAGCACGCTGGCGGCTGGTATATCTCATTTCAGGTAGAAATGGTGGTCGAACAGCCCACGCACCCGTCAACGTCTGCTGTCGGCCTGGATGCCGGTATCTGCAAGCTGGTAACGCTGTCAGACGGCACGGTGTTTGAACCTGTCAACAGTTTTAAACAGAACCAAAGCAGACTGGCAAGGTTACAGCGCCAGCTTGCCCGTAAAGTGAAATTCAGCGCAAACTGGAAGAAGCAGAAAGCAAAAATTTCCCGCTTACACGCGCATATCACCAATATCCGCCGCGATTACCTTCATAAAGTCACGACAACAATCAGCAAAAACCACGCGATGATCGTTATTGAAGATTTGAAGGTTTCCAACATGGCGAAATCGGCAGCGGGTACGGCAGACGAGCCGGGGCGCAACGTTACGGCAAAATCAGGTCTTAACCGGGCGATACTGGATCAGGGCTGGTACGAAATGCGCCGCCAGCTCGAATATAAGCAGCGATGGCGCGGCGGTGAGGTGCTGGCAGTAAATCCGGCCTACACCAGCCAGAAATGCGCCTGCTGTGGTCATACCTCGAAGGAAAACCGTCAATCGCAGGCCACATTTGTCTGCGTGGCGTGTGGATACGAAGCGAATGCTGATGTAAACGGCGCTTGTAATATTTTAGCGGCAGGACATGCCGTACTTGCCTGTGGAGGGACGGTGCAGTCAGTCCGCCCGATGAAGCAGGAACCTGGCACTGAGCGATCAGTCGTCACCCACTAATGGGAATCCCCCTCCTGAATCGCGCAGCGTGAAGGTGGGGAGGATGTCAAATTCCGTATAACACGTTCTTGTTCTTCAGTACTTGATTACATCTTAATTCCCTTATGTTCCTGCATAAATCATTTCACATTCAGGAATTATTTTTGGAAATATAGGCTTTTTAGTTTTTTTCATGATTTTTTCCTCGTCACCGGTAGCTCAAGTTAACAGCCTCCCCCTCTCTGAAGAAGGGCGAGGATTACCACTTCAACGCAACCTACCTAAACCACATTAAGCGGCTTTAGGGTTTACAGTCGCTCCGTGGGCTAATGTGATCAGCCCGACCGCTTTTATATTCTTCGCCGCATTTACGTCACTATCATGGTTAGCCCCACATTCAGGGCAAATCCATGACCTGACGTTAAGCGCCATTTTTGTCATGGTATAGACGCAACCGCTATAGCGTTTTGAGGACGGGAAAAACTGGTCAATGGCGACCACGGATCGCCCCGACCATCTTTTGTCTCAAAGGGTACTCCCACCGTGGCAGGCGGGAGGGGAATTTGAATTGACGCGCTAGCGTTAAAGGAACATTTAGCCGCGCTGGTGCTGAATGTAGCGCTTTACGACTTCCAGCGGTGCTCCACCACATGACCCAACAAAGTAGCTGCGTGACCAGAGAACAGGCTTATTGTACGCCTCCCGCAAATCCAGAAATTCATTCCGTAGCCGCCGACTTGTGACGGCTTTCAGGCTGTTAACCAGTTTTGACAGTTGCACAGTTGGTGGGTATTCGACCAGCATGTGAACATGATCGGCTTCTCCGTCACATTCTTTCAGTACAGCACCGAAATCACCGCAAACTTCACCTGCATACTGATTTACTTTTTCCAGATGTAACTCACCGAAAACTTTACGGCGGTACTTAGTCACAAAAACAATGTGAACATGTAATAAATAGGCAGAATGACGACTTCTGTTTATTTCCTGCACCTGTTGACTCCGTGATGTACATATGGTTATTTATACAGGTTATCTCAATACACACTGAATGCAAAATGCTAATCCAGAAAGCGTATAAATACAGACTCAATCCGACAGATGCACAGGCGCAACGACTGCGTCAGATGTGCGGCTGCGCCCGTTTTGTCTGGAATTACGCCCTGGCAGAGACGCAGCGTATTCTTGAGGCCGGACAAAAACTCCCTTCCGCCTTTGAGCTGAATAAAATGCTGACAGGATGGAAGAAATTACCTGACCTGGCGTTTTTATCTGATGCCTACACCGACAACCTTCAGCAGAAACTGAAAGACCTGCACGGGGCATGGATACGGTGCTTTGATAAAAAACTGGCAGCGAAAGCGCCCGTGTTCAAACGTAAAACCCACGGCAATGATTCCGTTCGTTTCGTCAATTTTGACAAATACTGCCAGCTTGAGTACAGACGCGTTAAGTTACCCTCGGGGCTGGGCTGGGTGACATTCCGGCAGTCCCGGGCCGTTGTGGGTAAAATCAAAAACGCAACGGTCAGCCAGCACGCTGGCGGCTGGTATATCTCGTTTCAGGTAGAAATGGAGGTCGAACAGCCCGCGCACCCGTCAACGTCTGCTGTCGGCCTGGATGCCGGTATCTGCAAGCTGGTAACGCTGTCAGACGGCACGGTGTTTGAACCTGTCAACAGTTTTAAACAGAACCAAAGCAGACTGGCAAGGTTACAGCGCCAGCTTGCCCGTAAAGTGAAATTCAGTGCGAACTGGAAGAAGCAGAAAGCAAGAATTTCCCGCTTACATTCGCATATCGCCAACATCCGCCGCGATTACCTTCACAAAGTCACGACAACAATCAGCAAAAACCACGCGATGATCGTTATTGAAGATTTGAAGGTTTCCAACATGTCGAAATCGGCAGCGGGTACGGTAGACGAGCCGGGGCGCAACGTTGCGGCAAAATCAGGTCTTAACCGGGCGATACTGGATCAGGGCTGGTACGAAATGCGCCGCCAGCTCGAATATAAGCAGCGATGGCGCGGCGGTGAGGTGCTGGCAGTAAATCCGGCATATACCAGCCAGAAATGCGCGCGTTGCGGTCATACAGTAAAGGAAAATCGTCAATCGCAGGCAGTATTTGTCTGCGTGGCGTGTGGATACGAAGCGAACGCCGACATAAACGGCGCTCAAAATATTCTCGCGGCAGGACATGCCGTGTTGTCCGGGATTAACCCCGGACGCGCCCGTAAGGCGGCGTAAGCCGTTAAGCGAGGAACCGGGCAATGCGGTAACGCGTTGCTACCCTACAAAGGGAATCCCCTTCCTGATTCACGTAGTGAGAAGGTGGGGGAGGATGTCAAGTAGCTGAACATTTCCAGGAACGATATTGCAGCGCCTGAGATGTTCAGCCAGAGTTGCCCTTGACTGACCATGGCGTTGGTTCGTTTCATGCTCGCTTCGAAGAGTTGGTAATCTGCGGCGATACCCAACGACTTGCGATACTGCAGCACACCTTTATCTATTTGGTTGAGGACAAAAGCCCCTGTGGTGATATCGTGAGCCTGACCAGCGCTTCCAAAAAGCGAAGACGCCACACCTTGCAGAAAGTCACTTTTTTGTCCTGACTCTTCTTTAGCCGATTCAACAAACTGATTCATCTGCCCTATACGTTTCATGATAGATACGCCCAGGCGTCGGAACAGGATGCATACTGCAGTCCGGTGGATGTCACCATGTGGACGCTGGCCGTCTTCAGGCTGTTTGTCGTCATTGAATCCATCACCGTTTCTATTGAACCAAGATCAGTGACATAGATTTCATTTAACGCCACCCCTCTTAGTGGGGTCTGAACCTCTGAGTCCTGGGTCGTTTTAATACAATCGCGTGCAATAGACTGGATGATTCTGCAGACATCAAAGGCGACAGGTTTTTCACTCCCGCTCATCGTATTCGGGAAAGCCTGACAGAACCCACTGGATTCCCCGCCCCACTCCATATATTTGACCATTTTTGTCATTGGCCCCAGCGTCAGGCTGTCATCGAGCGTGTCAGTGACCTGCCCCACCGGCGTAAGCGGGTCAAACGCTGCTCGCCAGTCCGTAATTAGCCCGTGAAGTAATCCGGTTGTCAGTTAACCGGTTGACGCGATAAATAACGGTACATTGTCTATGTTCCTGACCTCCCCTGTTTTAACCGATTCCAGAGTGACATCGGCTTTAATGACGGGAATTGAATAGAACAGCAACCCCATTATCCAGCAGAAGATCGGGACTTCGTTTTTTGTGGAGGCAAGGACCCACCGCAGGGATTTATAAAAAAGTCCAATTGCTGCTGCATATTCAGCAAATCTGAGCCATTCATTGGATCCGTGAGTGGAAATAATCAGCGCGATCCCGTAAAAGCCGTATAAACAAAATCGATATCACTAATGGTATATATAGTAAAGTTGCTCATTTACCCCCCTACACTGTATTGAGGGTAGCTGACCTCTATTAGATACGTTGAATCTATGCCGAAAACGACGTCTCATGTTGAGTTTGAAAGTTGCATTAAATCGACTCCTGACAGTACTACTGGGAAAAGTAACTCTTCTAAAAAAGTTACTTTTTGGTAGTTTCTCCTCGAAGGTTTCGAGGCATGGTGTAAAGCACTTATGCCTCCTGGTAGAAGGTTCACTTTTTTCTCGCCATACAAACAATTAACAACGCTGAGTATCTTTCTATGTCTTATCATCTTTTCAGCCCATTGGTGCAATCTATATATTTTCACATAGTTGAATTTTATTTCTTCCAAATAAGGGTAGGGAAAATCGAAAAAGTTGATTTTTTTTGGACAGGTATATTTTCAACTTTAACGCCTGTTTTTGAGTTTGGTTACTCAGATGTCCAACCGAAAAATAGTATCTTGCACGTGCATAATTTTATGAAATAATGATGGAAACAACCACTGGGGCATTTCAATGAAAAAAACATTATTAGCTATCCTCACATGCACTCTTCTGGCCGGATGCGCCACTCAACCACAGAGCCCAGATAACCGTATGTTCACAAAAGAACACGGTGTTTACTGGCATGCAGATCCTCAAAAATCGGTGGCAACGAACGCATACGCACTTGCAGGTGTACCAGTAAATGTAGATGAAGCAGAGAATGCAGGAGGGGGAGTTGATGAAGGTCTTGCTTCAAAAATGCTTCTGAACACTGCTACCGGTGTAATAACAGGCGGGCTTAAAGCTGGAATTGGGATGTTTACGGCATCACTCTACAGCGAGGCTGATGCTGAATTTCTCATGGTTCCACAGAGTGTGGTTTTCGTTTCAAATCCTCGCAATCTTCCTTATGACGACCCATCACTTATAAAAGAAGGGGCCAGAATTGTTATCGAGTCAATAAAGGAACAACCTAAAATTTTAGGTGCAACTTATGAGGGTCAAATAAACGCCTTGAACGCATGCACAATCTCAAAATCTTCAATGGGACCTTGGGATAGTTGCGAACTTAAATCAAAGGTAGAAAACTCAGGGGATGTAGGAAGTGAGTTCTTCAAATACCAGGTTATCCGGCCAGCAACTGGTGATGAATTAGCTCAGCTTTCGTTGCCAAAAGGTAATTACTCGATAATTCGATATACTAATATTTTTAGTAAGAATGCTACATTTATGACTAATAACTTTCCAGGTTTTATTCTACAGCCTCAATCAAAGAAAACAGCACCTGGATTTCCTAGTGTGACAATTAATAATCTTGAATATTATTTTATTAAAGGTGATCTTGGAAAGAAAGGATTTCCTCATAAGAAAGAAATATAATCCGGATTTGTCAGTGAACGGAAAGGCCGGGTCTCCGGCCTCCTACTTTTAATTAATTGAATTACCAGTTACAGGATCAACGTAGACAGAGCCTACCTCACATACACTTGGTCTCGGAAGGTATGAACAATCTACATTGTTGCCATTAATTGCCTGCACATTCTCTTCTCTCGCTTTGGTCATATTGATACTACCCCCCATCGACTCCAGTGTTCGCTCCGAGGACAATTGCGCCTCGTTATTTTTATATGGACCCATATTAGCTACAGAACTCTCTGTGAATGCTGCATATTCATCCGGGACTTCCCCCGCGACAACTGCTGATTCAATATACTCAGTCATATCTATTTTATCCCAGTCAAGTTGCTGGACCTGTGAGATAGTTAATCCCACACAACCACTTTCTACAGGATTAATTCCCAATTGCGGATATGCCTGCTGCATTATTACCCTTGATAATAAAGAGTTATAACAGCACATGTCGGTTGCTTTTTTAATGCACTTCTTAGTGAAGCCAACGTTGAGATATTTAACGCAACGATCTGTATCAATAACAAAACATGCCCCTTGGTTTTTGTGAATTGACGCTTCCATCTCTTTTTGGTCACAAGCCAGAAGCATTTCGAGAAGCATTTTTGTGATTTGATAAGCAGTATATATCCAACCAACTATGTTTAAAGCTAACATAAAATTCTGAACAGCACTTGAGAAAACTGCCTGTCCAAGTTGTGTGGTGGCCGTCTTATCAAACACAAAGTCCCTGATTGCATCGGGCAACATATCGTAAGCTTTATTCATCAACTGCTGTTTTATTGCAGCGAGACCGCCGGTCTGTAACCCATCTTTGGTGAGCTCTGTTGTAACAGCTGAACCTCCCCCTTCAACTGTTGAAGAGCCAATAAGTCTCGAGACGTTTCCTGCTATTGATTCATAAGCAGAAGTTAGTGGTTCAGTCACGCGTTGCCACATTTGGCCCACGCTTGAAGATACACCGGAGGTCCATTGTCCGACAGAGTTCGTCATCGATGCCCACGTACCTGACTCACCACCAGTCCAGGTTGTCAGCTTTGCTGATATTTTTTCCCAGTTTGTGTTTCTGAGCATTGTCCCGGCTAAGATAATTGCCTCTAGTTTTCCGGCTGCACCTTTAGGAGCTTCGCAGCAATCTGTTTTTGCCAACCCGTTTACAAAGCCTACAGAACGGCCACACCATTGCTTCTCTCCGGAGAAGACAATGCAACTATTGGGGTCGTTAGGGTCACTACACATAGCATCGCCCTGCATGTTCTGAACCATGCTGCTATAGGCTGCGACCTTACCGAAATCACTGTTTTGTTCATTCGCACCGGTATTACAAGTACCTCCTGAACATGGGATCATGCCTACGCAGGTGTTTGCTTCGTTTGTTACTGTCACAGTCCTTGTTATTCCTTCATCACAGGTCCACTTTTGTTCGTACATGTAACATTGATTAGTAGCAGAATCGAACCATCCCTCAGCGCATGTTTGACTGGACATAGTGCATGCAGAGTTTGTAGAGTATTTTGAACATGCATCAGGCATATTCTTTATCTGGTCATAATTGTAACAAGCCTCATTGCCATTCTCATCTTTAAGAATATTTCCTGATGCATCATACTGACATAATTTTTCTTTCCCTAACGGATCGCAAAAATATCCTTCTAGATTAGTTTTCCAGGTTAAGTTACCTTGGTCTCCTTCATATAAAGGTGATGCATATTGCAATATCGATTGTGGTAAACGTTTAGTGCCTACATCAAGATCGGCAAAACGATCAAACCTGCAAAATGAACCTGTTTGTTTAACAACATCGTAGCAGCCAGGTGGGTCCTGTATATGTTTATCTTCAAGTTTGATATTTTCAAAAATTAGTTCTACTTCAAAGTACCCTTCACCGTTACCCCCGACCCATACAGTAGATGACATTTCAACTTCGTGGTCACTTTCTTTGTACACGGATTCTGAAACTTGGCGCGTTATATCAATAGGTTCCTTTAATTTATTCGATTTATTTCTCTCCATGCCATTACGTGGTGGGCCATAACCAGGTTCGCGATATTCACCATCGATATGAGCAAAAATCTGCTTGCCATCAAGATTAACTTGCATGTGGTCATCCCACTCAGCATTTACTATGCTTGCTGATTTTAAGATAGCGTCCTGGTGGAAATGAAGCGTCATGCTATTGTCATAAACACCACCAGACCAGTAGTCATTACCACGCTTTCCGAACCAGATACGTATACAGTTATCGCCACATACGCTTAGGTCACCATTACCACCAGAGATGTAAACTGGTACACTGAAGTCACGTGTAATAGTGCAACTACCATAATTATCTTTTTTAGGTGCGTTACAGTAATATTCCTTATAATCAGGAATATGTTTTTCTTTTGTTGTAGTTGTGGTCTGTGTTGAACAGTTTTGCAACCATTGACCCGTACCAGCCGCTGCGTTTGCTATTTCATTTCTGCCACTTGTAAACATTGGGTCATTTGGCGAAATATTAGGGGCTGGATTGGATTTTGTTGCAGCCACCAGCGAACGATATGCTTGCCCATCATAACTATTAGCAGTGAATAATTGACTCTTACGAGTTTTTATATCGTTAATGAATCCTTTCTCGTCACCATAACTATCACCAGCATTAAACTGAACATCAGCATTATTTTGCTCTGAACTATACATTTCAGCTGTATTGGTACTAGTGATCGCGCCTCCAGGATTGGGGTTGTTACTTATAGATATACTTCCATCCTGGTTACGTGAAAGTAACTTTCCACCGTTTTCTGAACCTTTTATGTTTATATTATTACCGTTCATGTTGGGTAGCATTACCGTACCAGCGATGTCCGAACCATCAGTTTTGGCATAATTCAAAACATCATCATTTGTGAATGTTTTTCCACCATATTTCTTCAGGTCCATTGACGAACTGTTAGTACTATCAAAACCATTTATTTTGTCGGTATAAGAAGGATTTTCACTATTCTTATATTTTTCTAAAATGTCCTCTGTAGTTACTGTTGAAGTTCTGTTCGCTGCAGGATTAGCAAGATCAAAATTGTTTTCCAGTTGTTCATAAATTTCGTTTGCCGCATATACTTTCGGTGCCATCACAATATTGAGAAGCGTGACATAATACGCCCAACTGAGCGTATTAGTTACAATTGACACAGCTACGGCTAAGGAAACAGCCCTTTTAAATATCATCTTGACCCCTTAACCAAGCCACCTTACGCAGCAATCGTTATAACGCCAAAGCATGTATACATAGTTATTTACACCTATACGTTTTCGTCCGCCCTTCCGTGTCGACCAGTCATGAACAGAATCACCAAGTCTATGACAACATTCCGGTCCTTCTGCTTCCGGTACGGGATACAGCATCGATAGCCTGTACTGTGATCTAGGCATGAAATAACTGAACCTGCGTTCGCACATAGCGTCCTGGCCCATGGTTTTCATCAACATTCCTTGCCTGTGCAACTTGGTAATCATTCGTTGAGTTAATAATGAGGAAACCCGGACTGAATCGTCATTCGCAAAAACATGGCCGGTTAGCGGATAGAGGTTACCATCACAACCTGCACAAAAGTGGGCACTCAGATTGTCAGCCCCAGCTGTAACCTTCACACAGTCAGCTGCGCACCACATTGAAGCAATAGGATTTGCGAAAACAACTGCCTCAGGATTTAATACGAGTGTAAGCAGGTCATTTTCCCAGAGCGGATCAACTTCGCTAATGTAGGTAAGAGACGGGTCAATATAAGGCTCAGCGGTACAATCCCCCATAATGAGGAGCTTAAGCATCACTAGGATCGGAAACTCCCATAAGTGAACATCATAAAACCCTGCCTCATTACCCCCTTTGGGCCTGTTAGTTGCTCCTTTCCCCATATCGAAGCTTGAAGACTGAAGACTAACCCCTTCAAGGAATGGCGAACACCATGGTGACTGTACAACCTCTACTATTTTTACTGGTTGGAAAAACGACAGTTGCCATCCTACCTCTGGGACCCCATTTTGATCTGTGCAATAACATACGGGTTGTGACGGTGCAGCCCCTTCTGGTGAGGAGCCTACTCCCATAATGCGCATTGGAAAAATACAGCTCCAACAGATGTTTTTAATCAAACCTTTCCAAACACCGGCCGATTGACAGATTCCGCTACCCGTCTCAGCCCCAATCGCCATTCCTGGTAAAGCCAGGCTGAGTATGACAGCAGTGAATGCTGACAAAAGTAACTTTCGTATCATTGAGCCGCCTCTTTTTCTGATTGCTGATTTATACGCGTATACTCGCGTACATCTGCCTGAGCAAACTGCTGTACTTTGAAGTAGGTTCCTTCAACCGATATGATTGTAGGGGTGGACTTAATCAGGAACCGGCTAATGATTTCAGGGTTGATCTTGTACATCTGCCCATAGAACTGGCCGCGCAACTCCTCTAAATGCTTCCAGCCATCATCACGTTTGATTCGCGTAAAAATGGGCATAACTTTTCCTTCGCCGAAACGGTGACGAAACTGTATTTTGGCCCATGTCAGCTGCTCAGAATTCATTGGGTCAAAAACGATCATTGTCAGTTTCTGTGGAAATTGAGCAAGAGGATTTCCCTTCTGCCCTGCGGCAGCAATGAGGTTACCTTGGTTATCTCTAATATCTTGGTTTACCTGAATTGTTGGGTCGATATACCAGATTTTATTCTCGTCAGATACGGGAAGGGACGCCATCCACTGATTTTGCCAAGTTGATTTTATTGCGTTCTTTTTGGCCGCCTCCCAGTCATATTTATTACTTCTCTCCTCAAGTTCCTGTACAATACTTTTCTCTTTTATAGGGAATGTTTGGGCTGAAACCGGGAAGGTTGTTTTTTCTGGGTTTTCCTCGATCTGTTTCATGAAATACTTAATGTTAATCGACCCACTAATCTTGTAGGTTTTATCATCTTTTCTGTACACCATCGTTGGAACTTCTTTTACGCTATACTGGGTAAAACTTTCCGGATCGAGGGTGACTAAAGGTTCTTTTTTTATTTTTGCTTTAGATATATAATCACGCAGCACTACCTGCATCTGAATAAGGTTTTCTACACCTTCCTTAAGCCCCCTGAACACCACGCGCGCATTGTTTTCCGATGCTGTTTTAATCAGGTCTATCAATACATAGTCTGGCATGCTGAATGATGCAAATATTGTCAAGCCATTATCAGTCGATAGTTCTTCATTTTTGTTGTTATCTAATTTACGTTCGAAGTCCTGTGCAGTAATCCCCGACTTCCCAAACATTTTTTCAACGTTGGAAGACTGGGTTCGCATTGACTCGTTTTTTGACTTGTTAATTGTGTCTGCCTCTTCAGAGAAGGTCTCTGTAGACTGATTCTTTTTTATGTCCTGCGCAATATCACTCATCGCTTCCGCTTCACGCAGCTTACCTGTGTGTTCTATCACCGCACGCACACTGTCGGAGACAGAGCTGGGATTGTACCGGGGTGTGCCGACAATCGACTCTATGCTTTGAGTCTTTGCATGATCAATAGAGTCATCGGCATATGACAGAGATGTAGCTAACAGGCAGCTAAAAAGTAACTTTTTAATACATTCAGAAGATGGCATATGCTTTTCCTGTGATTGTCGTTTCTGGTATTGTTCCCCAAAAACGGGAATCCCATGAGTAATCGGTCTGGCCAACTACGAAAATGTGTCCAGCTGGAACCGTGATTTCACGGTTCAGAATTTGCGGTTCAATATGGTATTTTTTGGCAATACGCCTTCCGTCAACCCGGAAAATACGGTCGCCGTTTTTAACGTATGTTTCTGTAATCTGGATTTTGTCCCCACCCTTACCAGCAACGATTTTTATTACCTTCTCCCCAGGTTTAATGAATCGAACATCTCTGTCCATGGTGAAGTTAATCATATCCCCAATTTCATAGCCCTTATCATATTTATCCACCATGTAATAATCAGCTGGAATACAGCCATGCAGGAGTCCATGCCCCAGAGTGAAGCGGGAAAAGAACAGATGCATTAATACCGAGATGATCACCAGGTGCAGAATCAGTGATTTATCAACTCGTAAAACACCTCTTCTGTGCGGAGAAAGATATCTAAGGGACATCAACATGAGATGGGTCCTGAATGATTATTTCAGGATATTATGCCCGAAAGGAAGAGGCCATTTGCTGAATAACAAGATGATTTTAATCATTTACCAAAAAAAATAGCCCCTGACTCAGGGGCTACTCAAGAGAATGACTTATGTCAGTTATTCAACGTAATGAAACTTGTCGCTGAATCACCGCTGTCATCGTAAGCAGTTATAGACACCACCAGCTTACCCTTATTTTGAGCTTTGGACAGTGTTGCAGTACTTCCGAACACACCACGAACCTGATCATTCACCTTCCAAACATAACTGGAAATCTTGCCGTCAGGATCACTGCATTTTGCAGTAAATGCCCAGCTCAGTTGCGTTTCAGTGTATGTCAGGTTACATGTAGGAGGCGTGTTCGGTATCACGTCAAAATCAACCACAACAACCCCTCTCTGACCCTGCGTACTGACAACGTCCATTTCCAGTTTATAACTACCTTCCATGATGTTCTCAAACGTCTGTGACCAGTAATTTTTGCCACCATCGACAGGCTTACCATTCAGCTTAAACGTCACATTGTCAATTGAGTCTGCCGAGTGGGCCAGCTTAACACTGGACCTCAAGGACAGGTCCAGCGGGGCCCTCATGAACTTGTTAGAGTATTTGGGAGTAACGCTAATTTCCATCGGACTCTGTTCGTTCACGATAAAAGTGTAATCAACCCGGGCTTCATTGTTCCTGTTATCCTTCAGGACATACGTCAACGTATGTGTACCCGATTTTGTTACCTGGAACACTTTCGTCCCGTTATTGTCGCTGGACAGCGTCATCATATTTTTGTCGTATTGCCAGTCCTGGGTGAACACAACTCTAGGATAAGAAACATCCACACCAGAGACTGATACGGTGAGTTCCGAAGGTATCATGGTGTATTTCAGTTTTGTATTCAGGCGTGGCTCCGGGAATTTGTATACCCAAGATTTTACGCTGATTTTCCGTTTTGCTATGGTTCTGTCTTTTGCCTCCGGCATGTAGGCCTGATACGTAAACGTTGCATACCCACGTTCATCTAACATGTCTTCGGTCAGGACGGTATCAAGCAGCCCCCCCTGTTTTACGCTTCCATCAGGGAGCACCCACTCCTGGACAACTTTAGCATCAGATGAGTACTCGATATTAGGGTTCGTGTAGGTACCCTGCAAAGTAACTTTTTTACCTACCTCTACCTGCGAGTTCCCCTCAACCTTAACCGACAATTTCTTATGCTTAATGACAGTGACACGAGCACGAGTTTCTTTCCATGCCGATTTCCCGGCCATTTCGTCGGTTTCGGTATACCGTACTTTTGCAAAGATATACTTGGGCACCTCCGAGGACGTAATCATGTATTTAACCCCCCCCTCAGTCCATTCCTCTCCATCCTCTGACCACTGGACTTCAACTGCACTACCTTGTACATCTTCATTGTTATCAGTCAGTGTCACCGGGATGCTGTGCCCCTCAAGAACCTTTCCAACCGAGATAACAGGTTTAGGTTCCCGGTAAGCAACCACCGTGAGATTATCGGTATATGAGACCTTACCTGTGTATTTGTTGGTCAGTTTGGCGCGGTAAAGCCACTTACCTACTTCTTTTTGTTTGATGCTTACGCTTCGAAGTCCGGTCATATCTTCAAGCGTATTCCAGGTTGATCCATTGTTACTGGACATCTGCCATTCAGTTGGACTCAGGGAATCATAATCATCGGTACTTTTCGTTCTGAATGAGACCATTGCTGACAGAGGAACTCGGCCTACAATAAGCGATTTAGACAGCCCACCTTCGAGGTTGGCCCCTTTATACACCCTGATACTTGTTGTTGATGTCTCACGTTTGAGTACAAAATCTTTAAACGGACTGCGTACCGTAGCTACTGCGATGATGCGGTGACTACCCAGAGTCAGATCGTCCATGTTGAGCTCACCGGTCGCAATCCCCTCAGAGTTAACGGGCAGATCACCGGTCAGAGGAGTTCGCTCAGTTACCGAAACATCTTTACCGGTTTCTTCATCCGTAACCCATTTAGAGGTAACTTTGTAAACCACCACATCCCACTGCCCCATTGTGGAGGCATCGTACAATGTACAGTTACAGCTGTTATTCCATTGGCCGATGTTTACCGATACCGGTACTTTCAAACTCGTTGCTGATTTACGCTCTGCAACTTTCATATAGGCACGAATACTGAAGTTTGGAACAGTATAAACTTTGAGCACACTGGATGACTTTATACTGGCTTCATTTTCGTAGGAAGCTTCGATGTTTACATTCGTTTGCGTCCACAATGGCGCTGCAGGTACTTTTATACGCTCAGAATAAGTTACCGGCGTATCACCACCTGATTTATTCTTGTAGGTTTTAGTTTCAGCGTCCTGGCCTTCAACCTTAGTTGTAAGGACAACGTTAGCCGGTACTGATTTTGCAAGCACCTTAGCTGCGTCCCCACCAGTGATATAAACCAGTGCTGTATCCTTACCAAGAGTCTCTACCGTTTTACTCATCTTGTATGAAATTTCAGGTGCAAACGGTTCAACGGCTTTAACGGTTTTACGGTTATGAGTGGCAATGGCTTTAGAGCCTTTTGTATTAATCACATAGACGTTGTAGTCAAGGACGTTATCGCCAACTTTAGAGAAGTAACCCGTCAGGCCAGGAACTTTAGACTTCGAGTAAAATTCGAGACCAGATGGAACGTTGTTCCACTGAACATAACAGGCCGTTCCATAAACCGCAGTTCCGAACTGGCTAAGAAACGCCTGAGCGTCTTCTTCAGTAGAGAAAATCTTACAGGTATTCCCTGATTGCTGAGTAACCAGCGAAGTGTAAGGACGGACGTAACCGTAAATCGTAGACGCTGATTCGATGGACTTCAGAGTGAAAGTCATCGGCATATAGGTAAAATCGATTGAATAGGTTTTGGATATACCGTTAACATTCTCAGCAACAACCGTCAAAGTATGGACTTTGTTTGTTTCGAGTGACGGCATCGGCTTTAACCGGTAGATCCCTTTGACGTTTGTGGGAGTGTATGAAGCCATGACGTTATCAATGACAACGCTCTTGATGTCGGCAACACCCTCTTCGCCCTGGAATGCAGCAATAACGATCTCATTCAGGAAGTACACCTGGTCCCGCTTAACAAGCTCTGAGCCGTCCTTGAAAACGGAAACAGATGGTTCATCAGACAGTATAAGTTTAGATTCCGGTTCGGTATAACTGGAATCATTGCCCGCTGTATTAGACACAGAATATGTTGCAACGTAAGAAGCGCTGGCCAGATCGCTTATATCAAAAAAATAAACAAATTTACCCGCAACTTCCTGATATCCGGCGACAGGTTGAAGAGTTCGACGGGACGGAGTTGACCAAATTTTGTTAAAATTAAGCTCCGTACCATCATCTAAAGTAACTTTTGTCATTGGAGAGAAGCTACCATCAGGAGCAAGTGTGAGCGACATTGCAGCAGGTTTCCACCAGTCATTGGTATCTGACCGGGCAGGAACCGAGACAGCTACAGCGATCGTCTGCGGAGCAACGTAGATATCTTTATCTCCGATCTTGAATGACCGAGCTTCTTTAGAGACGTTCCAGAAGGTATTGTCTATCGCTGGAGCGCGGTAATCCCAGCTTAATCTCACCTTAGAGGTTACTGGTGGGGAGAAGTAATTATTGAACGAGTTTAAGGTTACGCCTACATCCCTGCTTCCGAAATCGGAACTCCCATCACTGATGCCTACGCTTCCGGTCGTTATAGAACATTTTGAGGCTCCTGCAGCAATGGCGCAGGATGTCCCAGAACCGACAGACGCGACCATATCGTAGTCTCGGGGTTCAACGGTTATATCAATATTTGAGAGTGTCTCGTTTTTAATGTATGACGTCAGTGTTGAACCGGAAGAACCGTTGCTCATTGAACCTTTTATAGAAGTAATCACAGGAGCTACAGGCGCAACAGTCTTGAAGTTGTACTCCCCTTCCTTGACTATGACTTTTTCACGTTCTGAGCCCGAGTAGTAAACGATTTGCCATGGAAGTTTGATATCCCCAGCGATCGCAGGGATGCCCTTCAGTGAGAACCCATTAGCAATCGGCATACCGGAATTATTAGGTAACCATTCAAACACACATTTCAGGCTACCAGCCGTACTTTTGACATTAGGATCAGAGGACACCTCGCATCCCTCAGATACCGGAATAGCTGTAACCGTACTTTCTTTCACGAAGGCCGTATTTACTTGTGAACTGGTAGAAAATTTGACATCTGGTAATGACGTTTCCAGGGTACCGGAAACCATTATCGATTCTGCGTTTGAAAAAGCACTGAACACAGAACAGAACATCAGGAAAGAGATTTTATTAATTTTAGTCATGGAACGCTCTGATCGTAGTTATGCCATAGTTACATCTAATGTATCCTATGAACAGAGCGTATTTTTCCCATTAAGGGAAGTATCTTCATTGAAATTCCCGTAAAACGGGAATGGCTGTACAGAAAAGTTACTTTTGTAGTTGAGCATTTGCATTAAGACGCATGCACGTTAGAACCGCGTCAGATGGAACCCCTGGATTTCGGGCCAGTATGACGGATAAGAGGAAAAGACCTAAGCGAAGGCAGGCGGCAGGATCAATACTAATTTTATGTATAAAGTTAATGTCTCGCTCGTCTTTGTTGATAGCTACAACGCCCCCCTCCAACATTGCTGTGGATTTACCATCAAAAGTAACTTTTACGTTTTTGTAGACTTGCTTATTATGGTGCTTTGTTTTTTTATCTTTCAGAACAGCCTCACGAGTAAGGCGAAGAAACGCCATACACAAAGCGATCACTTCATCATCACTCAGCTTTGTTGAAAAGGCCTTTTGCCCAGTCCAGTCAAACGCGCCCGGCTTAGATGCTAAAGGCCCAGCAAGGATAAGATTCACACTGCCATTTGTCTCAGAATAATTGAGCTCAAGTGCAGTCTTGCCGGAATTAAATACCTTTTCATTTCGGTAAGGTTGATGCTGTGGAACATCATTATTTATATTTTCCACCAAATATGTCCTTCACCTTCGTTGATTAAATCCTTCACCAGACCAATGTAGGTATTCCCTCCAGATTGCTTCATCGCAAAAATATAAGCACTGGTCTCTAGCATTAGATAGTCTCCCGATGGAGCACCAGGTGGAACCTCTGTAGAGCTAAGACTTTTAATGTACTCCTTTTTAACAATAGAAGGAATGTTGTTTATCATTATTGTTTTTTCATCAACGATCTTAAAATTCATACTGGTTTCAGCGCCCGCCAGACTTGCGGCATGAACCGAGTTTTGCTTAAAGCTCGACAGGCTTGGTTTATTCATAGTTAGAGAATAAATACCTAGCAGGGTAATAAGTGGAACTATGAAGAAACTAACTTTTTTAATACTCACTATCTTCATCGTCATCAAATCCCCCTTGGGTCTGGCATGCAGTAATGTAAAGAATTCTAAGTTGATGTAGGAAATTTTCTGCTGTAGCACCACCTACAAATGTTATCATTCTGTTAATTCTGATGCCTGCATCTTCAAGTTCAAACTCAGCTATTCCACAATCCGACATTATTGTCATCGTGTTTTCATCTGGGTCTTCATCAAGCGAAGGGGGTATAATAATGGATAAGATAACAGTATCTACTGGAGCTATTTCCCAATTGTGTTCCTCTCGGGCCATAGGAATTATCTGAATAAAATACCCATCCAGGATCAAAGAAAGTGGATTGCGGGTGTTGTCAGCAAACCCAAAATTACTGGTTGCTTCTTCGAAGTTTAAGCCAGAGCGCTCAATAATCTTGAGAAGTTCCTGCTTTCGTACCCCATGGTAAATCATGCCATCTGTCATCTGTAGTTACTCATGTGCTTTGATGGATAGTGTGTCGCTAAAAATCATACCAAAAACAAAGTATTCCTACCTCAGCCAGAGTGAGAAAAAGTTAACTTTCGCTCTGAACCTGTAGGTTTATCTAATCTTAGCTTAACATGTAAGCTACCGATATCTGCACCGCTCATAATTCTAAGGGCTCGTATTATTCACTTGTTGAACTAGATCATCAATCGAAAGGAACACATTACAACGCGCCAAAAGTTACTTTTATCAGAATGCACACAATTTAGCTCGAATAAGAATCTGGATTGTGATTTGGTAACAGGATCTTTAACTTTAGCAATCAGAGTATGCCTTGCTTTTACATTGCAGTATCACCATTTAAAACAATAAGTTATAACGAAACGCCAAGTGTTTGATAACATGCCTTTTCACTGGATCTGCGCTTACGAATGTGGCACTGAGGCAATTCTTTAACCTTGTAAAGAATGAGTGAGCCCGCGCTGGAGGTCAGACCTTTGGTTGCATTTAAACCACGTGTGTTACATGCCTACATGGGAATGATTCTCATCAACTATTAAAAAGTCACTTTTACATAAATCTAACAATGTACTGAAAAAAAATATTGTAAAAATAGCTTTTTTCCTCTCTGGCGACGTCATCACATCCCTCATAAATGTATGATCACACAGAGGTGATAAATGACTATACTTTCAAATCTAAGTATTGACCTTACTGATTTTACAGGACGAATTCTTATCGTCAGTGACCTTTATGGACATTTTGAACTGTTACTCAAGGGCCTTTCAAAACTGACCCAGTCCGGTGATGAAGTGGTTGTTATAACTACTGGTAATTTGTTTGACTGGGGCCCTTCCCCCTGTCAGCTGCTTGAGGCAGTGGTTTACAAAAAATTTGGTGACAGGAAAGTTCATTTTTTCACTGTGGTAGGTTTTCATGAATTACTTATGACTGATGCTATTACTCAAAAGTACCTTAAAACCTTCAGGTACTTTCCGGATACACATACTCGTAAACACTGGAGAAGTTTAGGTGGAAGCTGGCATGACTCTTACGACCAGATTTTGCTTGAACGTGATATTTATAAAATCGATTACCCACTGGTAATAAATCTCAAAACAAAACTAGGAACATACATAATTGGTTCGTCAGATATCCCCCACGATGGTGGTGACTGGAACACTCTCATGGCAACCTTGAACAAGTTGGATAACCAAAACTTACGCATTATGGCGAGTAATATAACCAGAACTAGGTATTTTCTAGAATCAGGAAAGACAATAGATGATATATCGCTTGTAGTATTAGGAGTGCATCAACCTGATCAATTAAAACGAATTCTCTCAGGGCAAACTGAACTAGCTAAATCAACCTTGTGTCTGTTCCCTAACAACTGGGATGGACTCTCAAATGCACCACTTGATTTCAAAATAAGATTTCTTGACATCACTGAAAGTGAATATGGGAGTTGCTATGAGTTTTAAGAATTTAGCTTGTGTTATCTTATTGTTACCAAACGCAAGCTACGTAATGGCAGGCTCTCAGCTCCAGCTAAGTTCTGATGTTATGGTTGACCAGAAAATGAAAAACATTGTTGTCCAAACAAGTTATTTTAAAAACAAAATTGACAACACAAAATTTATTCGAATTAGCAATCACACAAGATCATTCCCATTAATCCTCTCCTTACCGGAAATTAAATACTCTGTCATCATAAAAAATGGACACAGTACGCTTCTCTCAGAAGATGATGGCATGATTTGGGTAGAACCTGGGAGTAACGTCATACTAAAAATTAAAGAAGCTGAAAAACTCTACGATTTCATTCCAATAGTCTACATTACAGGGAAAAAGAAACCAAATGTACTTACTGTTTTACCCGGTAAAGCAATTAGTGCTGCGAAAGAGACAAAGCTAATTGAATATAAAGTTTCACCAAATCAAAAAAGAATGTCACATGATGACAAGGTTGTTAAGCTATCAGGCTTTGGTAATATAAATAAACTGAAGAAAGGTTTTTATGAAGTACAGGTCGACAAATTTACTTCTGTGAGCTTTGATAAGGAGGCTTTAATAATTACCCGAAATAATATGCTTGCGGGATCACAATATTACACTAAAAATCTTGTTGCCTATCCACATGAAAAAATAATAATGAACATTAGCGGAGAAACTCATGTTGAAAAATAGTCTGATGTTCCTTGTAATAATTTTACTAACAGCTTGTCAGCACCCCCCAGGATGGCATAAAACGCTACCCGCGATTAACTTTAGCCCTGTTAAAACAGTTGAAATGCCAGGGAAGGTTACAGGGGAATATTCTGTTCGCGTAGTCAATGCAGGTATCGACGTATATATAATAATTGACAATGGTTATAATGAGTTTATGACTGTAGATAAACTTTCCTTATACGGGAATCGTTGCGGATATGAGTCTCAGGGGGAGTTGCTCATTCCTCCCGCTGCAGTCAGTACATATATGGTTCCTAATGTAGCATTATTAGGTCTGTGCTATACAGATGATATAAAGTTGATTTTCATTAACAATACATTCAATGGTTTGTCCAAGGATAAGAAGGATACAACTGTCCCTATTGAAGTGATGATGCAGTTTAAGCTTACTTCTGCTAAAGAAAAAGAGGAATTTAATGATGTTATTTATAGCTCGTGGAATTAAAAAAGTTTGCTTAGCTGGATTCGCTATTGTTCTGACAACAAGTGCATCATGGGCCTTTACCTATACGATTGACTCAAATCCCCAAGGAGCTGTAGTCATTAATGTGATCACAAAGGAAAGAATGGGTTTGACACCAATTAAAGTGGATATACCAGATACACAGGAAGGAAAAACATTTGGTATCCTTTACAAAGACTACCGAAATGTTGCCCTCATGATATACAAACCAGCACCAACCGCAGAGAGAGCTTTTACTAATAGTCCACCCGTTGTGGTCACTAGCGCTCTTCCTGGTGAATATCCCTTAAGTGTAAATATTGATGAAGTACGGGATAAAGTTGTTGTGGATTTGCGTCCAGTCATGTCACAACCTGTTACTTTACAATAAAAAAGGGGCTTATGCCCCTTTTCTCTTTAAGCAACCTGCCTTGTTTTCATGCCTAACTGTACTAGCTCTTCTTCATAAACCCTGTCAATTGCTTCGGCATACGTATATCCGTCATTAACAAGGTTCCATATTTTACGTCGGTCAGACGGGTCTGTAGTAAAACAAAGTTCCATTTTACGATCAACATAAAGACGGACGATTTGTTGCACGTTCTCAAAACGAATCATAATCTCTGAAAAAACATACTTTACAGTCCTGATCATCTTCATCCGTTCATATTCTGATGCTGATGCTGAAATATATTTATTTTTCTCCATTGAATCAATCGCCTCTGGGCTCTGCTTCATAATAAATTTCCATGGTGAGTTGTTGGCTATCGCTACACCGATTGGCGACTTGTAGAAGTCTTCGAAGCTCTGTGTAATACAGATCCCTGCACAGTTTGTTTTACGGAAACGACGCCATGCTGCTTCAAGGAATTTAGTAAAAAAGTTAACAGCAGCATCATCACCATTACTTTCGCCGATATACTCCCAAGCCTCATCAAGTATAAACAAACGACGACGACCATCCTTTTTAATAAACATAGCATGCTGTGCTGCCTGGATTATCGACATTAACACAACCCACTGAAGATGTGGTGTAGGTTTGAGTTCTTCAAGTTCAAGTACAATGAAGCGGCTATTAAAATTAATGGGTGGCAATGATGTTGTAAACCTCCTACCGTAAATGCCGCCTTCACACCAAGGTCCAAGTTGAATGCCTATATCTTTAATTTCTTGTTTCTCATGCTTCATGCATTTTTTAGCGAAGCCAGTAACTGAAGGAAGATATCCATCTTCAGGGCTATTTGATTCCTCAGCAATAAGACGAAGCATTACTGCTTCCTGTAAAGAACTAATGTTACCATTACTTGAAGCCATTAGTTTTAGTTGATTCAGAACCATGATTGTTTGAGCAATAATGTCTGATTCTTTACTTTCTTCACCTGAATTTCCCGTTAATCCCTCCAATGATTCATCTCCTGTATATTTTCTCACTAGGAAAGCGAAAGGGTTAAGAGAAAAGGTAGCGTCAACTCCAAAATCAATAAATTGAGAGTCCTCAAATTGCTCAGCAAGCCCTTGATATGAACGTCCGATATCAACAACAAACACCTGAGCACCATCTGGTGACGCATTAAATTTGCCATTCAGGTCCAGAGGCGGATCGTATTTATCTGCCGTAAGCAGATCTCTAATATCATCAAAATGATAAAGCGGATTGATATGCTCGCCAGAACAAAGATAGTTGAGAATAATGTTGTTTGCTGCAAATGATTTACCTGCCCCTGAGGTAGCCCCAACGCATACGTTGTAACTGGCTGAAGTTTCGAAAATATCAATCATAACCAACTGTCCCTCGCGGGTTACAAATGGAATGACTGGATTTGTGGAGTTTCCTTTCCACGGGCCAAAGATAGGAGCTAGGTGAGCCGCACCCGTATTAGTCATTACATCACCACGATCCATATCTCTAAAAGTCGCCGGATCATTACATAAAGGTAAAGCCGACATGACACCTGAAAAACAAATATAACTATCATCAGCCACAACGATTTTTTTCTCGCTGTAATAGTTAATTAGACTTTTTGCAGCTATTTTCACTTTTTCCAGTGTATTATCCATGACGATAAATGTCATGTAAGTTTGTAGTAGTTTAGCTTTATCCTCCAACTCTCTAGTCAATGCCGAGTAATCCTTGTCCATATCGGCAAGGCGAGGAAGATATTTTAAAACAATAGGTATTTTTGACTGATTATCTGTTATCGCTTTATAACGAAGATACTCTTTCTGTATTTTCTTTTGATGTGGGAATTGTATACAGAAGTTGATAATAAAAGGAGAGAAAATGGTTTTGCTTCCAGTCATCCAGTCAACAACCAACTCGTAAACAGCACCAAAGTTGACATATTCAGGGAATTTTGTCATCGACAAATGCTTAAAATATCGTTGAGCTGTCTCATCATCATCAGCAGACAATGACGCGAAATAATCCTCCCCCACCTCATATTTCCTTCCTGGAATGTTGACCTGATTATTTAATGGCATTAATGTACTAGCTTCAAGTCCACCATATTTCCATCTGGAGTCTTTTCCGGGGTTTAATATTTTATCAACACTGTACAACCATGTGTCAGCATTACCAACAATTGGTGACAAGGTTAAACCTTCTAGTTTAGATAGAAGGTCTTTAAAAAGGCCATCCAGTCGCATGGATTCGGATTCATTAGGAGAAAAACCTTTAATAGGTATCCTAACCGTTACCCACAACTCGAAATTCCTAAGCTTCAAATCATCAGCTTGCGTGATCTTAATGCCATCAGCTTCTTTCAAAGGCTCATATTGACTTTTTGTCAGGTAATCCAGTGAGTATACGGTAAGAAGATCCGCTTTTTCATTATCCCTACCTCCCATCCTGTTACCTCTGCGACGTAACCAACGGGACAATGATATGTTGACATCCGGTAAAGCAGCCAGTGTCATTTGCATAATGGACTCCGCAGGAAAATCCATTTTAAACAGATCCGTCAATAGGTTTTGTTGGTTATCATACAATCCAGGAGAAGGGTTGCAGACAAAAAAGAAACCTACCGCGTTATCTTCCAGCAAAAAATAAGGGGCATCCACCATTCTGTCGACCACGGGAATGAAGTGCCCTAAGTTATATCTTTCAAGTTCTTTTGCGAGACGTGAATTGTTCATACTGTTACCTTACATTCCGTGGAACACTATATTTATGCGTGTGGCTAGAAAGAACTACCGGTAACCCCATTCGCCGTTACGCCTTTAGTACTACGTTGCTGCTGCTGCATGTTGTCACGAGCGCGTTCCTGAATTTCCAGTGGGACAATTCGCGCCGGATTTTTTAATGCTGAATCACCTGCCACCCACGTTTGAGGCTTAACATTGACATATACATAGCCAGGGAGGTTCAAAGCGTCGTTATCGTCTGTGTAAGGCGCGATAAGCACACGCATAACTTTGCCTTGTCTTAACACAGCCAGCGGCTCAGGAGCGATAACAGCTTGTCTCGTACCCTGTACCTGATACTGACGCTCTTGATATGAACTCAGCGTTGGGTTTACCGGCTTGCCATCAAATTCTGAATACAGTCCCTTTCCTGCTGGTACGCGCTGCTGCGACACATAACTCGCTGTTGTCAGCGGCTTCACCGGCTTAGAAGTTCCGGTGAACAAGGGTTTAGGGCCAGCACTTACTACCGGTTTCTTTGGGTACTGCACGCCCGGTGGCGGAGTCAACGACGTTGGATATTTGCTATCTGCAATATCCTGCTTTCCCTCATCACCTTCCTTTTTTAAATATTTGAGATCGTCATGATTGTTAGTTGCTTCCATAATTGCCCGTGGCCCCATACACAGCACACCTTTTTCAATACCTGGGCAGCTGCTCTCAGATTGACCTATGCACCCTGATAAAGAAGACACCGCAGCAACAGACATGAGAAATTTCGTGATGTTGTTCATTTATATACCTTATTTGTTAAAGGGATTTTTAAGCAAAGGTTGTAAATTCAGTTTTAACCAGTTTTTATAATCAGTCGGTAATCCATTGCCCAACACTCCATCTTCACGAACTACAGATGGGATGCCTTGAACGTTATAAATGGATGCCAGGTATAGACCTGTAACAATAGGTTCAACTGAACAATCTTTCAGATTTTCATGAGGAATAAGCCGGTTGTTTATATCTTTTGATTTTCCTAATAACGACTGAAGAATATCGTAATTGGTAATTTTACCAGCTTTAACAGAGCACCACATTTGTTTTACCCGTTTAGCTGATTCGCCAGGGCTGGGTAAAATAACAATATCAAAGCGAACAAGTTCCCTTTCTTCATTCATCTTTTTCAGAAAGTCAATACAATCTTGACAATCAAGAGAAATGAATATAACTGCCTGTCGTTTGAGGGACGGATTCCCGAACTGGATAGTAAAGGCATCCTCAGGTTTGAACGGTGCTTCGTTCAATGGTAAAAAGTAACTTTCTCGGATATCTGATATCGATTGAACTTGTTTTTTCCTGAGAACATCATAAACTTTACCTTCTGAAAAAGAGTAGCGACCCGTTGTGGTAACTAGGGTGAGGCCACTTCGCTGATCCTCAAATAAAAAAATCCCACCCGTCGGTAAGTAGACAGCATCCTTTGGCTGGTAAGGACTAAGCTTGCTAACTAATCCCCTTGACGACTGATTTAAAGCGAGACCATTTTCAGCAGCAGCGCGTGTTAACGCCGCAGCTTCTGCATCATACTTATCAGCTGCAGCAGAATGAGTTGAATTGAGTAGTGCTATACACACGAGCAACTTGATAAGTAACTTTCTCATAATCACTGTTTACCCTCAAAATATTTAGGGTCTATACCATATTCAGTCAGTTCGCTTTCTACTTCTGATTCATCTATGTAAGCTACTTCATTTACTGTTGATGGTCGTGTAATGACATAATTCATATCGAGCACCAGGAAATCACGTGCCCGGTAAAGTGCCATCAACTTGCGAATATAAGGGAGATAACCTTCACCTTTTCCATTGTGTGCTTTTAAATACTGTTCATTTAAAGCAGAAGGGTTAAGAACGGCAATTTTTACGCTCTTATGAAACAGTCCTACTCCTTCATTCATTCTCTTCCCAATATACACTGAAATACATACCAGGATAGCGACGACAATGATGATTTTAACAGCCTTTTCGACTAAAGAATAAGACAGTGAGAATGTCAGGCTTTTCTGTTCGCTTGACACTTTTTCAAAATCAGCGTCATGTTGGTCTTCATCTTTAACTGGTTGAGTCATGTTTATTTCGCCGATAAATTGGTTGGGATGGATGCACCACTAAGAACGACAAAAGTCGCATTAATACCCGGAGAAAGCTCTACAACTGGCCACTGCTGATCAATCATGTGGGTATACCAGTCTGTCAGCTTGTTTAATCCTCCTGAGACCATACCGCTTGCACCCACAGCGCCAAGAGCACCAATATTAGGTCCCTGGTATTGTGCTTGTGAGTTAGGGTCGATATTCAACTGGCTAACTTTGCTTGGGCTCAGTCCCTGCGCCAGCGCACTAAGTCCACCTGCAAAAGCACTACCCATAATGGCGTTACCGTTTCTGGAGATAAGCGTACCTTTGATACCGGCTTTACCATCGATTTCACTAACAGCGTATGCCTCCAATTTGATATCAAAGCTTTTGCCTTTAGAATTAACACAGCTCAGACTAGTTGTGCGGATATAGACTCGTTCAGAAGCCATATCTCCACGAGCAGTACCTAAGAGGTTGCAGTCACGTAGATCCATTCTGTAGTTATTGGGTAAAAACACATCGCGTTTAACCCTGAACGTTACTCCCAAAGGTTCTTCTTGAGACGACAATGATGTCGGCGCTTCAACACCTGTCACCAGAACTGCATACAGTTGAGACGTAGCAGGCAAATACTGGTCTTCAGCACGCTTTGAGTGGCGAGCATTGCTATCAACCGGCTTAGTACCATCTCCTGCGATAGCAGCTCCAGGTCCAGCTTTAACGACCCGCTTTTGATTCGCGTTAGTAATGTTCTTTTCAACAATTGGTGTGACTTCAAGAACACCGTTATTGGCCGTGGTAATGCTGTTGCTGGTTATAGTGCGTACCAACTGAGTGCGTTGAGGCGCAATCCCTCCTGCAACTGGTATTTCCTGATTGCGATTCCCTTCTGCATTACGGTTTAGCTGATAGGCTGGATTTTGCTGCTGATTTTCATAGACCGGCTGGCCTACGCGGTTATCAAGACTACGATTGCTCGCAGGTCCCTTTCCATTCTGCATATCAGAGATCTGTTGGTTCAGTTGCTTAATTTGGATTTTAAGTTCAGTCAGCTCACTGGAATTTTCGGCCTTATATTTTTCCATTTGCTTTACCTGATCCAACATGTTTTGTTGATCTTTACGGTTTTCCTGCTGAACTGTTTGCAAAAACCTTTTCTGACCTTCTTCATCCATATTGACGATGGAAGAAGTGTCAAGCAAGTTAGTCACAGGCTTAATTTTTTTAGCTTTCTTGCTCGAATCATCTCCGCCCATAAGCGTGATGGTTACCATCACAAGAGCCGCTAATGCTAGGACAAGCAAAAAAGCAATTCGAATTGCTTTATTTTCTTCCCACAATTCCTTCAGCTTCAAAGTTTTCATTATATTGACCTTTATTACTTGGTGGTAAATATCTCTTTACCCTCAATGACCTGACCTTTTCATCTATCTGCGGTACAGAGTAAGGAGGCTCAGCCCGTAAATTTTTGAAAACGTTATTTTCGAGTTGCTCATAGAACTGACTATCACTATCCAGTTCAATGTGAGGCAACTCTATTGCCTGTTCATTGGTTTTCTGATCAAGTGTGGTGATGCTTTTTTCATCAAAACTTTCATCCGGTTTTGAATCAAAGCTACCCTTTCGAGTGAAATCCTTATCAGATAGCAATTTGTCAGAGTCATATACCTTAAAATCATCAAAGCCAGGGGGCGCTGATTCTTGCACTGTATATTCCGATGGCACAATTTGAACTATCGCGGTGCGTTCCTTTGCTAAATTCCCTATAAAAAACCCCATCCCTAGACCGACACTGAACAAAATGCCCCAAGTGAAAATTGAAAAGTTACTTTTTTTTGTCATTCATTAATCAGACTTGGTCGTTTAGTTACACGTGACTCCCGTTCCTGATAAAGCTTGTCACGAAGGATATACAGCTCAGTTTTTTCACCCGGTTGTAAGAATGCTTTATCAAAGATTGCGGTAGCAATCACACCTGGTGTTATGCATTTTTGGTCATCAACAACCGATGGATATGTCAGTGTGTTTTGCACAAGAATGACATCAACCAGTTCACGAGCCCCAATAAGACGTTGCCCAAGTTTTGCGTAAAAATTAAACCGGCAAGGGGATTTTTCGTTATTAGGTATAACCGAAAGTTTATCTAGTTGGAGTGCAAAACCGGTAGGTACCTCACCGTTAGCAACGGGATAAAGAATATCTATTATCCTTTGTTTGCGGTCATCCTGAGCAATAGCTTTTTCGTCAAGCTCACCCGATTGCGCTTTTTCAAGAAGTTCTTTATTTGTGTTTTCAGCGATATGGCGATCACGTTCAATGGCCATGTTTCGCGTTAACTGTGTTTGAACACGAATCATAGCTCCCGGTACATCGATGGGGATCAATGTCAGGTTATATGTTGATTCAGGAACCCCTTCTTCGGACAACATGATACCTATAGGCGCATCTTTTACAGTTGTTATAAAGACACTGCCACCTTCTACATAGATGGTTGTATCTTCTGACGGTGCAGTTGTAGAAACGCTTACGTTCTTAAAAGTCGTCTGGATACGGTTTTGTAAACCTAATGAAACAGGGAGAACAATGTTTCCACCCGGCGGCACCGTGACGTTTTGCATTGGCTGATACCGTTTTTTTGCTTCGTTTACCGCTTTCTGCCCAGGCCCCTCAGAAGGGGTATTGTTCAACAGGGAATCGGTCATTGACCGAACCGCTGGTGAAGAAGCACTCGCTGGTGAAAGTCCGGGGGCAGCAGGTAGTGCAGTTGTCGGGCGGTTCGAATTAACAGGCGGCTGATTGCTGTCAATTGGTGGTTGATTAACAGCCACTGTCCCCGGAACTTGTTTAACTGCATTAGTTACAATATTCATAGCTTCGGCGGAATCTGGTGGTTCATCGAAAGCTTGTGTATTCACTGCCGACGCCGGAATACTGAACGGTTCATCTGCATGAACAAATGGAGCCAGCACGTTTAATGTGATTAGTATACCTAAGAGTTTTCTTTTCATATTATTGAGCTTCTGCTTCGTTCAGTTGCTTGTTCATATCGGTATTTTCAGTGAACTCTTTTTCCAATACCTTCCCGTTAACTGTGACTTTTTTGATATTAGGGGTCCCTGAATACTGGTTCAGATACAGTATTCGAGGTCGCCCACTTTTCACACTCAAAACCATCTCGTAAGTCCAACGCTCAGTTTGTTCCTTATCAGAGACGTTTAGGAATTTAGTTTTGCGAGTACCCCATACATAAAGAACATTATCACTGGGTAAAAAGTTGACGTCCTCTGCAACAAATGTTTGATCAACCTTTCTTGCAAGCATTAAATCCGAGGCTTTTTTGAGTTCTGCTTCTAACTCGCTCTGTTTAGATGCCGGAAACATCTTAAGAATATAACTGGTAACGAAAGTAACATTTTTAGGGTTAATGTTCCCCAATGTGGTTGCTATAAATAGCCCCCATTGCGTCTTATATGACTCACTTGCCTTACTTCCGGCAACGGAAACTTCCTCAGTCATATCCGGAGGGATGGCAATGACCTCAGTTGTGGAAAAAAAGACCACTTTAATTACCAAAAGGCCAGCAATCACCGTCAATAATCCATTGTTTAAGATTAATTTTTTGTCACGCTGAATTAACTGACTGTAGGTAAGTTCAGCACCCGTTTTCTTCCCTTTTTTAGGAGGCTCGAGTTCTTTTGACAAATTCAGGATGGACTTATGACGCTGAATTTTATCATTGCTGTAACTTTCAGTTTTTTCATACTGGACGTCGTCAGCCTCATCATCCTTTGATTTATCAACTGTCTTCTTCTTCGGTACAAACCTGAAGAAGTTCATGACGTTTTCTAAAAGTGACTTTTTCTCGTTCATAACTTCTCCGGGGTTAATTTAGCTGTACAGCACTCTCATAAAGGGATCAGAGAAATATCGACTCTGGTAAACAGTTCTTCCAGGAAGAAAACCATTCCACCAAAGTTTATGTTTCAATCTCCCCCGTACAGAGCTTTCCTTAGCTTTGTTGTATGAGACCCAGTAAACAACTGCGGTTACTGTGGCTATCGTCATGCATTCAAAAATGTTCCCGAATGCCAGGAGTCCCATAACAACACCAATCTGCTTTGCATCAAAAAAGAGAATCAGCAAAGGTAAATTAATCCGGTACGGAAAGCGGTATGTGTAGTTATTTTCCATTCAGTTACCACCAGTAGTCATCATGCTGTCTATTGTACAGGTAATAAAAAGGGGACTTTCGTCCCCAAATTGTTGTTTTGCTCGTTTAGCAAAAATTTTTTTTAAAGCACAACACCCGCATCAAGGAATCCGGTGATGATTTTTTCGCCGTTAGCCAAAATCATCATCATTAGGAATGAAACGAGTGCCAAACCCGGGTTCGGACGGCCGATGGAGAAGTAGAATGCAGAGATCAGCATACATGCGGCCAGGGCCTTCCCGGGCGCGCCACTTAAAGCTTCTGAAAGTTGGGTCCAAATTTCACCCAAGGCTCCGTCATCCCCGCCCGCCAAAGCAATAGATGAGAACAACGCAGCGCACAACAGCGCAATAAATACCTGGAACATTTTATTGCTAAGCATATTACGCAGGCTTTCAGCCAGAGTGTAGTTAGCAGTAGTGCCGCTCATAGCCATTGATTTCTGGATCATTGTGAAACTCCTGAATGCGAATATTGTATATGTGTTCTGGTGACTAACCAGCAATTGGAGAATACCCTGGGTTAATTTTTGATTTTCAAACTAAGGAACAAATTTTTTAAACAAAAAAGAGAAAACGCTGAAGTTATAAAAGTTACTTTTCAATGAGTTTTTTTCTTATCGACATGTCATTATCAATTAGTTACAAAATTCGCCCTGTTTCATTCATTTCACTTTGCCAAAGAAAACATATTGATTTTAAAGTAGATTTTGACAACCTCTTTTCTCCCGTAATCCTTTTTATCCTCCTGTACATTCTTGGTTTCTTCGAAAAAGTCACTTTTTTGTCCATGCAAACACTGTTTTTGCGATCATAAAAGTAACTTTTGGACCTGATAAATTTCGATGTCCTTTAAAAAAGTGACTATTGGTCACCATCTTAATGTTCACTTCTTGAGCAAGGACAACCAGGGAGTTGAGAAAAGTCACTTTTTGGCTGTGATACAGTTCAGGTGTTAATTTTCCCCTTCCAGCTTAACAACCATAATTAGTGGGTCATCAAAAGAGGCGCACAGATCCTCCAAAAATGGTCCTAGAATGTAGAGAAAATGGAGAAATTTTGAATAATTTGTAACCCACATAACATATTGATCTTTAATAGTTTAATGTTATTTTTGGAATAATTATCTAAATGACTACGGTTACACATAGCACTTTGGAACATAATCAGCTATAGAAGATAAAACTTATGCTTTTACCCTCTTCCCATGGGCCATTTCTAAATGTAAATTTAGGAGAATTCTTATGTTTGTCATGAAAGGAATATCATGAAAAGTCGGATGGTAGAGGTCGCTGGGTTAAATCTTAAAATTACCATACATAACAACATGTTAGCTTTGAGTTATAATATTGATGGGCTCAGTATTTACAATTCAAGTCGTATTATTCGCAACTCAAAACTAACCGAATCTGAGATTTTCGCAAGAATTGGCGCTGATTTGGTTGGCAAAGTTTTTTCTGTAAATATCAAGCAGATAAACAACATCGTACACTCTAATGTCTGCGTAATACCTATACAGACTCAAGCTAAACAGGTTAACTTTGCGGCTGGAGTAATGGCGTCTTGTTTCAAGAATTTCTGATTAATAGTCTAGATACCATAGGGATAATCGGAAGTATTATCGCTCCCCTGCTCGTGATGTCAGCTGGTTCTGGTGACATAAAAATACCCCCTTACCTAGCGATCTTTTCCTGATAGGATAGGAATATTTGTGAGGGGGGTAAATATGTGGGTCACAAAAGATAATGAAATTATCTCAGATGCTGAACCGGATTCAGACGGTTTTATGGAAGTTCGCCGTCCATGCCCTGACTGTTTAGGTTCAGGTATAAACTGCCTCCAGTGTGCGGGTTCTGGCTCATTGCCGGCTGTTATGGAAAAAGTATATCCTGTGTACGAGTGGGCTTCTAAAAACTCTCTACAGATGCCATTTAAATCACCTGAACAAGCACTTATTAAAAGCTTTCTTAAAGTTATTTTAGAGGCACCCAATCAGGGTAAAAGTAATTTTTACTCAGCACTCATCCAAAAATTGGATAAAAGTTACTTTCCTACAAAGTTACAATTTCGATGTCTGAAACCTAATGGATATAGAAAAAGTTCAGCAGTCAGCCTTCAAGTACGGCCCTTTACTGCCAAAATCGGTACCAAACTGTATCTGGCTCTCACCGTAATTAAAATTCAGGTGCTCACCAGAAAATGTTCTTCTGAGAGTTTTTCATCTTTACTTTTGGAGACCTCTGACCACCGGCATTTTATTGCTTATGATACGCACCCATCAGGGTTTATTCTTGGTAATATAATTAATTGCAATGTCCAAGTTGTTAAACGACTCTGGGTTAATAATATGAGTATATTGCTGGTGAAAATGATTTCATCTTCTCTGATTAAGTGACAGTGGTTACCAAACACAAGTTATAAGTCTTTTAAAGAGGCAATACTTACTCGTTATGAATAGTCATAAGAATTACAAAGAGTTAGGGTTATTGCAGGATTTTTTTAGAAAAAACCATAAAGCTACCTTTAATTGTGATCAAAATAAAGTTGAGATCACCTCTAGTGATATCACTCCACTTCTTGTTAAAGGTAAAAGTAACTTTCAACAGGCTAAGTTTTGTTTATCCGGACCGGTGATGCATTTACGGTATCAACCTTTATGGTTTGCTATTTTGCTGGGACTGAACGCTAGACAACCAATCCATCAAGAACTTCAGTTCAATATTTCACTTGTTGAACTTATAGAAAAATCGGGACGTGTTTGTCAGGCACTCGGAATCAGGCAAGTCAACTATACACTTGCTGAAGTTTCTTACTTTTTGTTGCTACTCATAGAGTTCAGAATCGAGATACAAAAAAGTAATATCTGTCAGACCTGTTCGGTTTTTACAGAAATCAGTCACGATATAGATTTTCAGTCTATCAGCATGGCTAGTGTTACTATCAATCCTAGAGTGGTTGACAAACTTTGGGAACTGGCTAATTCGGCGTCAGTTTTTTTGACAACTCTCTTTTTTGCCAAGCGCCCGGAACTATACAGCCTACTGCAAAAGTTACTTTCAAAAACTGAAGAGGTTTCCCTTAGCGACATTGCTCCTGCAACGTTGCAACACGTACAGTTGTTATGCCGTCATGGCCTCGTCACTTACACTAAAAAGCATAAAATACTTGATATTCATAGTGTTAGTGTTTTAATTGAAGGTCTCCACCCATTGTAAACAACCAGTAAAAGTAACTTTCATAAAAAATTTACCAAACTGGCTTTTTTGACCACATAGCGAGAAACTTTTACAAAATAATACTGTACAGTCTAATTTCAGAAATGGTTCAGTCATAGGTAAGAAAATGAAACAAACAGCTGACTTTTTTATCTCTACAGAGCGGAACGGGAGGCTAGTCAAAAATTTGCGTGAATTTAGTGACGCAAATCCTGACATTTGCCACAAAGCGGTTAATGGCCAACCGTTTATGATCGACCCAAGGGCATTAGTGTTAGTTCCAAACTGGAACTGCCGTGAGATGGGTCTGGGAGAGGCATACTACAAATTACCAAAACCTGCCGAGCATATTCAGAATCTTAAAAAAGCATTTCTGAATGGGGCAGACATTGACCCTATAACTGTCGTTATTGTTGACGGTAAACCACTTGTTCGACAGGGGAACTGTCGTACAAGAGCTGCGCTTTTGGCTCAACAAGAATCAGGTCTCCCCATCCTAGTTAGATTGCGTGAGTTCCAGGGTGACGAGATAGAACAAGAATGGCATTCTCTGGATGGGGCGAAATCTCTCCCCCTTTGCCCCGTAGGTCGCGGCATTGCCTATAGCAGACTGGTAAATGATGCCGGGATGTCTGTTGAGCAGGTTGCACAACGGGAAAACATTTCTGAAATGGCAGTTCGCCAAATCATTTCTCTTGCAACCATCGATGACGAATTAAAGACGTTGATTAGTCAGGATGTGATTTCGTACACACTCTGTCTTGAATTAATTCGTGATCTTGGTGAAAAGGAAGCTCTTGATAAAATTCGGGCCGACCTAAACGCAAAGATAATGGTTATTAATAGTTCCACCGGGAGTGATACCCTTCCTCTGAATGTTGCCGAAATAATTAAGTCTCATGGTAGTCCTAAGGCTGTCAGGGTCACTAAATCTTCACTGGGAGTGCAACCAATTCCTCGTAAACTGGCACAAAATCTCGCAGCCAGTACTAAAGAGGTTTGCAACAGATTACGAGCCTCACTTCCCTCTTCGTTTGATCTCAATCAGATTGGACCCAACGAAAAAATAAATATTGAAGTTGACAGACATCTAATTGAACTTATATTTAATTCAGATGACTCTATTCGTGGCCATGAAGCTAAGCTCGAGCGTAAAACAACAAAGGGAAAACTTTCTAGTTCTGCCCCATCAGTAACATCAGAGGTAAACTCTAATGCGCTGCCAGCTAATGATCCTATGGAGGAGCCCGCTTCAGAAAGTCAGGAAAACGAATTTTCGCTATTGAATTTACATTCCGCAGTTTGAATTTAAACAACGAGATAATTTAAATGATAGAGGGTTGGGCTATGTCTGATAGTAAAATCAACGAGATGCAGGGAATTCCCCCTTTTCCAGAAAATGGAGAACCTATTGCAGTATTGGTTCCCCCGGTAGCAATGAATAATTTTCCGTTGGCTAATCCAGAAGAGGATTAACTACTCTTTGAACCTACTCGTCTTTAAAGTAAGGGGCTATTTTACAGCTCCTTATTTTATTGTAACTTAACCTTAAAATACCCCTCTATCGTTATAGACACTGAATAAAATCAATTCCGCTGTTTTTATTGAATGTTTTTGATTTCTATAGATTAACTCCTTGTTCTCCCTTTTTTGTATTTTTAAAATAGGGTATGTACAAGCCTTTTTCATTTGATTTAATTGTGTCATACATAACGAGATGGTGGGGCCTATCCATGACACATTCGAATGAAAGATGGTATTCAGTTGACGGTCAGTTAATTGATAATAAACTTGTTTTCAATATTAATGAATTCAACGGCACTGCTCGGTACGAAAAAAATTTTATCTGCTCATATTGTAAAGGCTCAGGTCGTCATCGTATCAGTTATGCAAATTCTTCAGGAAAATGTTCCGCGTGTAAAGGTACGGGCAAACAAGGTACCTTAATAAAAGAGTGTTTCACCCTTCAAATGCTTTTTAAAAAGAATTATCTAGCTGCTAAAAAGATTGTTTCTTCACGACACTGGCGTGAGAGTCAAGGAAAAAATTTATCAGCCCTTGTGGATTGGCCCCTATATTTCCAGACACTTTTTATCGCTTAACCCATTACTGGTTCGCCGCCGCAGATATTCCCGTGGCGAACGATATCCCAGTGCACTGTGCGGATGCCATTCGTTGTAATGTTCGAAGGCCTCGGCAAGGTTCTTTGCCGCTGTTAACCCGTCAGGTTTTGGCATGATGCTGATGTAGTCGCGCTTCATCGTTTTCACGAAGCTCTCCGCCATTCCGTTGCTTTCTGGACTACGTACCGCCGTATGTTTTGGCTCCAGTCCTACCATTCTGGCGAACTGACGCGTCTGATGAGAACGGTAGGCTGAACCGTTGTCTGTCAGCCACTCAACGGGGGATGTCGGCAGCCTGTTACCGAAGCGACGCTCTACTGCACCCAGCATGACGTCCTGCACGGTTTCACTGTCATATCCACCGGTACCTGCCGCCCAGTGAAGTGCCTCGCGATCGCAACAGTCCAGCGCGAACGTGACCCGCAGTTTTTCACCGTTATCACAGCTGAACTCGAAGCCGTCGGAGCACCACCGCTGGTTACTTTCTCCAACGGCCACTTTCCCTCTATGCGCCCGCTTCGAGGGCGGTATTGCCGGTTTACGCTCAAGCAGCAGCGCATTCTGACGCATGATGCGGTATACGCGTTTGGCATTGATCACCGCCATGTCGTCAGTTTCTGATTGTCTGCGCAGCAGTGCCCATACACGACGATAACCATAGGTGGGCAGATCGTCGATAACGGTATGGATACGAGCCAGCGCTTCAGTATCATCAGGCTTACGCTTGCACCGACGATCCTGCCAGCCCTTCGACCGACGGGCCATGGCATGCAGTTGCGCACGTGAGACCCGGAGGCAACGACTGACAAGGCTTATTCGCCATCCTCCGGCAACAAGGGCACGTGCGCTATCCACTTTTTTGTCGGCCATATTCAACGGCTTCTTTCAGCAGCTCGTTTTCCATGGTTTTTTTGCCCAGCAGGCGCTGTAACTCTTTAATTTGCTTCATTGCAGATGCCAGCTCCGACGCGGGTACAACCTGTTCACCCGCGGCAACCGCAGTGAGACTGCCTTCCTGATATTGCTTACGCCACAGGAACAGCTGACTGGCAGCAACGCCATGCTGACGGGCGACCAGCGACACGGTCATTCCGGGCTCAAAACTCTGCTGAACAATGGCGATTTTTTCCTGAACGCTGCGCCGTCTGCGCTTCTCTGGACCTAGAACATCAATCATTCGGACTCCAACGACTAGTCTAAAACTAGTATTAAGACTATCACTAATTTAAGTGATACCAACTGTCTGGAGATTCATGGGGCCAGTCTACCTTGAGAGACAAATCATGTCTTCAAGCAACAAAAACCCCTTCCTTAAAAGCCTTACGCTTACGATTCAAAGTGGTCGTCATCTTTCAACTAAGCAGATTGCTGTAGCAGAAAGTATCCTTTCCCAACTTAGCTGAACCTCCGAGTTAAAATGTCACTATCAAAAGATGGTGACATTTCTTTCTTTTGCTCTCTTATGTCGGAAACCCAAAAATATCACATGATACTATTCTCGTATAGACCTATGAGTGTCTTTGAAAAGTAACTTTCGTGGCTTCTCACATAAAAAGGTTTCCTATGCGCTTTTCACTATTCTTAAATCATTCTGCTTTAGCTTTGAGTCTCTCAATAGCCACGAGCATGTTTTCCAACGCCCAGGCCCGGGTATACGAGTACACCTTTACAGATATCAATGGGGCGCAAAAAAGTGTCCCTGAAAGTGCGCCCTATCTTAATCCACATGGGAATTTTAACGCTCTCCTCATTGGTGGCTTGGACCAACAAATCCGCTTAACCGTAACTCGCGATGCTGATAACAGTGCTGTTTACAGCACAACAACAAGTATCATCTCTGTTGATGACAGGATTTCTTCCGCTAATGGAAATATGTTTTACGGAAAGACTGTCACTATTCCACCTATCAGTGATGGTCGTTACACCATAAAATCTGAGATTTTAGACTCAAAATCGACCGTTGTTTCAACAACATCCCATCCTTTTATAATAGATACGGTTGGCCCTACGTCTGATAACTTCTCTGTACCATGGATTCCTGGGTACAACATGGTTGTAACGGGACCTCGCTGGGAACTTGGCCAAGGTCAAGAATCTGCCATAAATCTTGCAATTAAGAATATCAATGATCTATCTGGTTTTGATAAGGCTATTGTTCAAATAATAAAACCAGATGGATCAATACAATCCAGCTATACAATGGCCTACGACGATGGGTCAAGAGCTGCTACAGCCCCTATAACTAAAGGTGGTGGAGCGATAGCTAAAGCTACATGGATGCCAGTGTCGGATGCCGATGTAGAGTTTCGCTTTCGAGCATTCCTTTATGATAAAGCCGGAAATGTTACTCAAGTCCCCGACCAAAAATTTGTATTTGATTCTTCTGCAGGTGAATATGAGCTATTTGCAGTTGCAGACCCCAATTCTTCAACTAGTGTTGTTCCCGGCATTTCGTCTGGCTACATTAAATATTCAGCAGGGATGACTGTTAATACTAACCCTGTTACTCTTGTGTACAAGATTCCCAAACATAATTATAGGGCTTATAACAAAGCTGGTTTATCCTTCGGTTCTTTGCTTACTGAAGATAATAGTTATGTATATATAAAACAATCCACCCCAGTTGGTACATCATTTACTATTCATAATGGATACCAATACGGAGGAGGTAACGCTTCGTATAATGTTAAGTTAAGTTCAATCGCTCCGAAATCCCCATCAATAAAATCCTACTCAGCAAACTTTTCAACAATTGGCGATTTTTCTGCTGGCACAATGAAATTCACAAACATAGATTTGCCAGGTGAGTATCAAAGTATAACTGTGTTTGTAGACCCTAGGGATTATGTGCAGTCATTTTATAACCTTACACAAGGCTACGAAGTTTGTACTATTGAGCCCGGAGAAAGTTCTTGCACTGGTCCTTTTTCATACGCAATAAATAAGGGGAATGGCTACATAGCTCATTATTTTATAGTTCGCAATCAAGATAAGACACTTACATCAAATCAATTTGAGATTCGTAGCATCTGGAATACGGATTTAATACCTAAGATCACAGGGTATGATTACAAAGAAGAGAATAAATCTGTCCTTGTTTATGTCACACAACCCGGCAATGGCAATTGGCGTGATGTCTTGATGCTTTCTAAGCTAGAGATACTGGATACAATTTCTAATACGGTTCTTCTGACGGGCACAAAAGCCGCGATGTCTGGAGAGGACTATACTTATGCATTTGATTTATCGGCTATACCTGAAGGGAAGTATGATTTAACCTTCAGGGCCACTGATACTTTTAACAACAGTTCTCAGTTGCCGTTCAGATCTCTTATCATAGATAACTCCCCTCCTTCAATTTCATTTTCGTATGAAGGGAAACCACTGTTATCAGAAAGTACAGTCTATGGATTAGAAAACATCTCAGTAGCTGTATCTGATGCTTTAAGTAAGTCCAAGATCTCTCAAATGGTTCTTCAAGGAGGCCCTGCATCAGATGATGTAGAATTAGGATTTACCCATAACACAGATGGTTCATACACACCACTTTATCCTCGTTTGTTTCCTTCACTTGATGAAAAAACTGATAAATACACACTTGTAGTTAAAGCTATAGATGATGCAGGTAATGAGTCATCAAAATCTATCCGTTTTGCATATTATCCTAAGAATCTCATTGTTCTTGATAAACTTAATACCCTTGCGGTTAACAAACCTTTAAACCTTTCTTCAGGTGAACCTCTGGCTGTTCTTAAAGCAAGTCAGTTACGCCGTAATGATGGTTCCTTAGCAAAAGGCGTACAGACAGCTTTAATTACTGTTAGGGGTGACTCAGCATTCCCAATTAGTGTTATTGGAAACCTTGTTTCTCCAGGTGAAACGAAAGAAATTCAAATAGATTTAGGTTCTGTAGGAAATGACGTTGTTGTCCCTATATTCCCAGGAGTATCTGGCGTTGTCGGTGCCTCCGGTTTTATTGTTGAATTCCCTCAACTAAAATAATTATTAACCACGCCAAAAACCAGCTTCTGGCTGGTTTTTGTATTTTTTTAATAAAGATGGCTGATATGCCTAGCCCCCTCCCCTTTTCTTTTACATGACCTGAAAACCCATCTTCTTTTTTTTTCACATATCCTCCCCCTTCGATATTTACCAGTCATCCCCTGAGCTTCCGCAATTACCTGAAGTGATAATATGCTGAACACCCCCCCTCTTCCCGGTGATTTACTTGTGACTTAACTTACTCATGAAGACCTGTATGAATAAAATCATCCCGTTATTCGCAGCTACATCCCGGAAGCCTCTAAATTCTGATGATGCCCCACATATGCAGTACGATCCCTGTTCGCAGTCGTATATCTTAAGCCTCAGCGGATTCCTGATGCGCAGCAGCTGAAAACAACCCCCTTGTTCGCAGTCAGATACCTTAAGCCTCATCAGACTCCTGATGTGCAGCAGTTGAAAACAACCCCGTAGTTCGCAGTCGGATACCAGAGTCACAGCAGACTCATAATGTGCAGCTGGTGAAAACAACCCCGTAGTTCGCAGTCGGATACCAGAAGCCACAGCAGACACATAATGTGCAGCCGGTGAAAACAATCCCGTTGTTCGCAGTCAGATACCTCCAGCCTCATCAGCCCCCCGATGCGCAGCAAGTAAAACCCCATGTTCGCAGACGCATACCTGAAGCCACAGCAGACTCATGATGTGCAGGATGTGAAGACAACCCCGTTGTTCGCAGGCTGATACCTGAAGCCACACCAGACTCATAATGTGCAGCCGGTGAAAACAACCCCGTTGTTCGCAGTCGGTTACCAGAAGCCACAGCAGAATCATGATGTGCAGCTGGTGAAACAACCCCGTTGTTCGCAGTCGGATACCTCCAGCCTCATCAGACTCCCGATGCGTAGCAAGTTAACCCCCCTCAGCATGTCCGCAGTCGGACCCGAAGCCACCACAGACTCATGATGTGCAGCAGGTGAATACAACCCCGTTGTTCGCAGTCGGTTACCAGAAACCACAGCAGACTCATTATGTGCAGCCGGTGAAAACAATCCCGTTGTTCGCAGTCAGATACCTCCAGCCTCATCAGCCTCCCGATGCGCAGCAAGTTAAACCCCATGTTCCCTGTCGGATACCAGAAGCCACAGCAGACTCATTATGTGCAGCTGGTGAATACAACCCCGTTGTTCGCAGTCGGATACCAGAAGCCACTGCAGACTCATGATGTACAGCAGGTGATAACAATTCCCTGTTCGCAGTCAGATACCTCCATCCTCATCAGACCCTTGATGCGCAGCAAGTTAAACCCCCTCAGCTTGTCCTCATTTGGTTACCTGAAGTCTCTTCAGGCTACCGATGTGTAGCCAGTTAAACCCCTTGTTCGCAGACGCATACTTGAAGCCACAGCAGACTCATTATGTGCAGCTGGTGAATACAACCCCGTTGTTCGCAGTCGGATACCAGAAGCCACTGCAGACTCATGATGTACAGCAGGTGATAACAATTCCCTGTTCGCAGTCAGATACCTCCATCCTCATCAGACCCTTGATGCGCAGCAAGTTAAACCCCCTCAGCTTGTCCTCATTTGGTTACCTGAAGTCTCTTCAGGCTACCGATGTGTAGCCAGTTAAACCCCTTGTTCGCAGACGCATACCTGAAGCCACAGCAGACTCATAATGTGCAGCCGGTGAAACAACCCCGTTGTTCGCAGTCGGATACCTCCAGCCTCATTAGACTCCCGATGCATAGCAAGTAAACCCCCCTCAGCTTGTCCGCAGTCGGATACCCGAAGCCACCACAGACTCATGATGTGCAGCAGGTGAATACAACCCCGTTGTTCGCAGTCGGATACCAGAAGCCACAGCAGACTCATAATGTGCAGCCGGTGAAAACAACCCCGTTGTTCGCAGGCTGATACCTGAAGCCACAGCAGACTCATAGTGTGCAGCCGGTGAATACAAACCCGTTGTTCGCAGGCTGATACCTGAAGCCACAGCAGACTCATAGTGTGCAGCCGGTGAAAACAACCCCGTTGTTCGCAGTCGGTTACCAGAAGCCACAGCAGACTCATAGTGTGCAGCCGGTGAAAACAACCCCGTTGTTCGCAGTCGGTTACCAGAAGCCACAGCAGACTCATGATGTGCAGCCGGTGAATACAAACCCTTGTTCGCAGTCATTACGTGAAACCTCAACTGACTGATGAAGTTCAGCCAGTGAATAAAACCCCCGTTATTCGCAGACGCATACCTGAAGCCACAGCAGACTCATGATGCGTAGCGAGTTAAAACAACCCCCTTGTTCGCCGTCATTAAGTGAAGCCTCTACTGACTGATGAAGTTCAGCCAGTGAATACAACGCCGTTATTCGTAGTCGTTACGTGAAACCTCAGCGGATGAATGATGTGAAGCCGGTGAAAACAACCTCGTTGTTCGCACTATACTCATGTGAGCCTCTCGTAACTCATGAAGCCCCATAGATGATTTCAACTCCTTTTTATAAAATCGGCTATCTGAATCCTCAGACTATTCCAGATATCTTGCAGATAAAACCATCCCGCTGTCTGTTCGCAGTCGGCTATCTTAAGCCTTATCAGATTCTTGATGCTTGCAGTTGTAAAAAACCTTTTGTTCGTAATCGGATCCCAGGATTCTCTGGACACCCATGAAGTCCACAGATGAAATGCAACTCCGCTGTTCGCAGTCTGGTCATTCGTGCCCATGGAGACTCATGAAGCCCCACAGATGCAATCAAACTACGTTTCACAAAGTCGGTATCAGAATCCACAGAAGAATCCTAATGCCTTGTAGATGAAAACCCATTGTTCGTAGTCGGCAATTCTGGTCTGGAGCCCCAATAAGTTGAACAGCCATGTTTTCGACCTCGAAATTTGGGAAGGTATACATCGTTAAACCGGCCTCCAGTAGTTAGGTGAAAGAGAAGGGCAGAGCAGGGCAGGGCAGGGCAGGGCAGGGCAGGGCATGGTAAAGGGGTGGCATAGTCATTTGCGCCCATGGGTTCTAGCTAAATTTTAAAAATTGAGTATGGATGGCTGGGAAAAAGTCTCAGAATTCACCAAATCTGTGAATTTTGCCTAGTTAAATTAGATTTCTTTTAATATCAATGCCTTGAGAATTATTTGTACATTTCTCGCCCAAAAAATGACTGTGCACGAAATCTCATTTTTAGCGCATGATGTGATAAAAGTGCATTGTAATGCACTTTTACCTTGTAATACGCTCAATCCTCATGAATAATGTGAAGACTAACCTAAGGAGAGATCATGAGCATATTAGATGATATTCGTACTATCGGCCTAAAGATGAAAAATGAACAAGCAAGCCTCAAGGAAATAATCTTGGAGTCGAGTCGGGTTGATGTTTCGGATGAACAAGTCGATGGCTTAGATCGTCTTATCTATAACCATTGTTTAAATAAAAAAACTCTTTCGGACTTCTTTGGTAAATCAAGAAACACTTTTAGTAGAATTCTTGCTGAACTACATGAGAAAAAAGTGATCGGTGAACCTATCTTCCAGAATAAGAGTCACCTGTATACACGTTGGGATGTTCAAAAAATAATGGAAGCGATGGGCACTATTCAATATCGTGAAATGTATTTGCCCCGAGTTATTGTTACGGAAAACCATAAAGGTGGGACAGGTAAAAGTACAACAACAGCAACACTTGCTACCGCGGCCGCTTTGGATCTTAATCTGAATGCAAAAATCTGCGTAATTGATCTTGACCCCCAAGGCTCGTTAGGCAATAACCTTATCCACTCAACTAGTGAAGATAGTGTTTACCTAACCATAACCGATGTTCTGCTTAGTGAAATTGAAGATAATGACTTTACACAATATATAAAACAGGGATATACGGAAGCACAAATTATTGGTGCTATGGCATTTTCAACCCATCTCCCTAACATGGATGTTATAACTGCATTCCCGACAGATGATAGATTTACTGATAAATATTGGAGCCTCGATAAGGAGGCAAGACTCAAACTTCTGACACGTTTTCGTGATGTGGTTATACCTGTATTAAAGGAAAAATATGACCTTATATTTATAGATACTCCGCCACAAGATTCTCCAATTATTTGGTCAACAAACGAAGCAGCTGATGCAATACTTGTTCCCATTACACCACGAGAATATGATTTTGCATCAACCACAAACTATATGATTACGATTTCTGACCGACTTGAGCAGCTTCCATCTAAGGGAACAAATATTAAATGGATAAATGTTCTTGCAGTAAACGTAGATGATAGAAGTCAACATGAGATTCGTACTTTAAATAAACTAGTAAGAACTGTACGTGATCGGTTCATGACAACAAATATTAAACATTCAGAGGCTTTCGTTGCAGCGGCTGAAAAAGGTCGTACTGTACTCGATATTAAAAAATCAGAAGAACTTTGTTCTTCAAAACAATATGATATTGCTGAAATGTCGGTTCAGTCGGTGTATCAACAACTTATCAATGAAATTAAAAGCTTCTCAGTTAGGGAGGAGGGTAAATAATGAGTGATGTTGAACGCGGTACAAGCAAAGACAAATACTTAACCGGAAACAGCAAACGTACATTTGTCGATCAAAAAAGCGGACTTCCACCTTTACGTACTTCTCCTACACAGAAGCGACTATTTACTCTAGCAAATGGGCGTAAAGTTGAAGCTCGCTACGTTGTCGTCCCTGGCTCAGAAGTTGCTAATAAAACGCTCGTTCATGAACTAAACCCACGAAATCAAGAGGCAGTTGACGATCTCTCTACAAGAGAAATTCTTCCTTTAATTAAAGAGAATGGGGTTACAACTGAAGCTATTGCCGTCTACCGGGACGGCCAATTTTACCTAATTGAAGGAAGTAGGCGTCGTTTCTGCTGCATAAAATGTTCGGTTGATTTACCTTTATGGGCCTTCGATGTAGAGGTTAGCCGTGAAGATGTCGATTGTATTGTTAATGCTGCACAAACGGCAAAACGATTCTCGTATCGTGAAGTTGGAATTAAATACCTTGAAATCATGAAGAATAAGGGTTTTAAAACTAATGAGGAACTTGCTTCTTATCTTAATATTGGTATTGAATCGATAAGAAAGAGAATTCAGGCTGCAAAAATCAGTAAAGAACTTATTAGAATATTCCCAGATAGTGAGGGGATACCTAATACTTATTATAGTAAATTGGCTAGAATTGAAAAAACCGCTAATGCTAATAACATTCCTCTGACAGAGCTAACATCTGAAGTAGGGGCGGATGACAATAAAATTACTAACATTAATGATATTGAGGAAGTTCAGAAGTCAATTTTAGATGGTTTACATTCAGTTCTTAGTATTCTTTGTAATGATGTAAATAAACCGCAAAAATGGACAGTGACTGATATTGCTGCTTTTGATAATAAGGATACTTACGCTAGGGTAAAAAGAAGCGCCGATGGCCAGAAAGTAAGCTTTGAATTTAAGCGTATTGGTCAATCAACAATAAATGAGATTGAACGCTTAATTAAAGTTAGTATTAGCAAAGCAAAATAATTATTTTATTTTTAGTCATGATTCTTTAACAGGGATCATGACTTTCTCATTTATGCAACTCACATGTACGACTTTGACACTGGAGGTTCTAACAGCTTTCTGTTCCACTCTTGGCAGAGAAGAATCCCTTTGCTCAAGTCCATCTCTTGGTGCTCCGGCAGCTTTCAGAAGCATCGTTGACTAAAACAACCCCATTGTTCGCAGTCGGATACCTGAAGCCACCGCAGACTCATGATGTACTGCAGGTGAAAACAACCCCGTTGTTCGCAGTCGGATACCAGAATCCACGGCAGACTGATTCTGTGCAGCAGATGAATACAACCCCATTGTTCGCAGTCTGTTTCTTGTTGCTCTTGAAACCTTCTGGTGCACCGTTATGATTATACAACCAGCCTAACTAGTTAGGGCTGCGCCCAGCCTACTCACGAATAACCCTGACAATGTACCGTCCTAAAGAACTCTATAACCCTTATACTGGGGGAGGGGGCAACACCAACTAACGGGTCTGATCATGTCGAAATTCGACTCTGATCATTTCTGGAAAATTTCCAGCAAAGCTGGTATCTATTGCCCTGATGTGAAAATTAACCTATCTGGTGGGTAATTAGAAAGTTACTTTTTATTGTTACTTTCTATAGTTAGACGATGAATCTATGCCTAACGTCCCTAATCAGTATGAACCTGATCAGGGCACATTTTTTGATTAATGCATGTTACTTGGTTACTTGATTTGCGGAAATTCGATTATGAAATTGCTTTCCCCTGTAGAACCGTTTTCTGCTGTGAAAATAGGAACAGTTGAGTTTTCACCGGTTCCAAGGTCTATCTGAATTTCTTTTGTCTCCCCGGGGTGAATAACGTTCCCAAGGATATTTATCGCATAATCTGCGTCCTTCCTGACCGTGATGTTTGCCGTTTGTATACCCTTAGCCAGTGAGCCATCGTTACGTCGTAGCTGTCCCGTCCGCATGACGGCCAACGGTGTGTTGTCACTGGTTTTTAGCGCCTTTACAACACCCAAAGTTTTCAGCTTCTCAAGGGTGACCAGGTTTTTTGGGTAATAGGCGAACTGAATGCTTTTTTGAGTAGTGTTACCTTTCGCGTCGGTAGCATATGCGGTTAGTGTATATTTGTCCGTATTTGCATCCAGACTGGGGAAGAGACGAGGGTAATCAGGTGTATAACTACCGTCCGTATTCTGGTTAAACCCCAAGATAACGCTGTCCGACGCTGGTCCTCCTTTAAGTTCAAGTCTAACAAGGCTGGGTGCTGTTAACTCATCATTTAGCGTTATACTGATGTTCTCAAGCCCGAAAACAGTAGCACCGGGGGATAGCGGCGCATTTTCATATTTAAAATTAACAACAGGAGGTGTCTTGTCGTTAATCAGATTTATGAATGGTGATGAAGTTTCATTGTTAAAGCTGTCCTTTGCCAGAAAGCCTAAATTGTATTTACCTTCGGCCAGTTTGCTGAGATCAAAACTGTATGTGTAATCCTCGCCAGATAGAGCTGTTTGGATACCTGACAGTAGTTGGTCCCCGGTATCTGAATCAATCAGAGCAGCAGATTTGAGTTGCAACAAATCGCGGAATTTTCCGCGCCCTGGTTGCGTCACAAATAAGAGTACAGTTTTGTTTTCCTCCTGGTAACTATATCCAGTTATCTTGGGTAACAGATCAGTGTTCCAGTGATGTCTTTTTTCTACAGTGACTGATGAAAGTGTTTTATCCATATCAGTCAATCTGAAGAAGTATGTTGTAATACCATTCCCTGATTTCGGAATAGACCATGATACCGCACCAGTACACTCAGTCTCACCAGCAGGTATCTGACAAATCTCAGTATTTCCACTCATCGCTCTCTGACCATAATTTCGCGGAGACGCAGTGATCTTTACAGAGCTGAATTTCACGGGTAGATCTTTGGAATCCCAAAGATAGCTGCCTGCATTCATTTCACCTTTTATATCTGATGTTAACCATACTTCAGGTGCTGCCGGGCTGGCCGGAGCCTCACTTCCTAAATTGATATTATAGGAGAGTGAGCCTCCACCCCATTGATATCCGTTATGGATGACGTAAGCTACCTTATAGGCCGTTTTCGCGGATACATAACTGTATCCATTCGCTTCGGAAATAATCGTGCCAAATTTCAAACCAGCTTTACTGTATTCCCTTCGATTATTCGATGGAACCCTGTACACGAGTGTTAAAGGGTTTTGGTTAACGGTCATTCCCGGCTTATATGCTATGTAACCTTCACTAAATCCCGGAACTACGCTTGTTTTAGAAGTCGGGTCATAAACAGCAAATAAAGTATATTCACCAAGATCTGAGTCAAATATGAACTTCTGATCCGGCAAAACTTTATGGTTTCCCGCTTTATCATAGAGCGTCACACGGAAACGATATTCCACATCAGCGTTTGATACAGGCATCCATGATGACCGACTCATATTCCCTTTTGTCCACGGTATTGAAAGGGATGCTGATCCACTGTCATAAACCATATCTGTAGTTGAAAAAACAGTATCATCAGGTTTTATCACCTGAATAGTCGCTTTATCAAAACCGGTGGCAGATTTGACGTTTTTCACATTCAGGTACAGCTTTGCTTCAGCCCCGAGGCCTAGTTCCCAACGCTCACCTGTTAAGACCATATCATATCCGGGGTTTTGGTCCACGCTCAGGTTATCTGACAAAGGCCCTACAGTATCAATAATAAAATTGTGAGACGTGCTGTCGATAACAGTGTTTTGAGTATTCAGGATATCTGACGTTATTACATAACTTCCATCACTCAGTGGTGGCAATGTCAGCGTTTTACCATAAAATTCTTCACCAGTTGATGCCTTTATACGGTCATTGACCGTCACGCTCTCAGTAGTAAAGCTATATACTCCAACCTTTTCTTTCTTTACGGTTACCTGAATTTTTCTGTCGAGTCCCGATATTATTCTTACCTGAATTTTTTCATTTGTATTTAGGATACCTGCTTCCGCACTGACTGATTTATCCGTTCCATAGACATCCTTGAATACATATTCATACACACGAGCATATGAGGGGAGTGAAAAAGCGGAGAGGGCAATTAGTATTAAAGTAGTCTGTAAATTAATTTTCATATCAAATTATTAATCCAAAAAATTCGTGAAGTTTATGCCTTGGAGAAAGTTACTTTTTTCTGATTGCATACTTTTAACAACACCATTTGGTACGAAACGCCACCAGCCCCACATAGCAGAGGCGGTGGCCGTCGATAGTTAGTTAAGTTGTGGGAACTCGATGATGAAGTTGCTTTGACCCGTAGACCCGTTGATAGCCGGAAAAATCGGAACCGTAGAGTTTTCACCAGTTCCGAGGTCAAGCTGTATTTCTTTAGTTTCCCCGGGATGGATCACCGTTCCCAGAATGTTGATGGCATACTCAGCGTCGCTTCTGACCGTGATATTTGCCGTCTGCATACCCTGGGCAAGAGAGCCATCGTTCCTTCTCAACTGGCCGGTACGCATGACTGCCAGAGGTGTGTTGTCACTGGTTTTGAGTGCTTTAACCACGCCCAGTGTTTTCAGTTTCTCCAGGGTAACGAGATTTTTAGGGAAGTAGGCGAACTGAATACTTTTTTGGGACGTATTACCTTTAGCATCTGTGGCATATGCAGTGAGAGTGTATTTATCCGTCGACGTATCCAGAGTAGGAAACAGCCGTGGGTAATCAGGTGTGTAGCTACCATCAACATTCTGGTTGAAACCAAGGACTACGCTATCAGATGCAGGCCCCCCTCGTAGTTCCAGGCGGAGAAGAGTAGGTTTAGTCAGCTCATCGTTTAGTTTAATGGATATATTCTCCAGACCATAGACCGTGTTGCCGGAGGTGAGCGGGGCATTGTCGTAGTTAAAGCTGATCTCAGGGGGAGTCATATCATGCACTAACGTGATGAATGGAGAAGATGTTTCATTTTCGAAGGTATCTTTTGCCAGAAAGTTTAAGTCGTATCTTCCTTCAGCCAACTTACTTAAGTCAAACGCATAAGTATAATCTTCACCAGAAAGCGCTATTTTGGCTCCATTCAGCACCTGCATACCTGAATTAGCATCAATCAGTTCAGCGGACTTAAGCTGAAGTTGATCTCTGAAGGTACCATTACCGGGTTGGGTAACAAATAAAAGTACTTTTTTCTTATCTTCCTGATAGTCATATCCCTTTATCCTCGGTAGAAGGTTTGTGTTCCAGTAGTTCCTCCTTTCCTGATTAATTGATGAAAGTGTCTTGTCCTCATTATACATTTTAAAAGAATATGTCACGCCTCCATTGCCACTTTTAGCAATTGACCACGGTACCGGCCCGCTGCACTCAGTCTCACCTGGTTGGATTTGACAGATTTCCAGGTTACCTGTAAATGCTCTTTGGATATAATTTCTCGCAGAAGCACGGATCCTCGCTGAAATAAATTTCACCGGTAGATCACTTGTTTTCCATAAATAGTTAAAAGAATTAATTTCACCTTTTGTGTCCGTCGTGAGCCAAACGCTACTAGGCATTTCCGGTCCGACAGGCGTGTCGGGACCCAGTTTAAGGTTATAGTTTGCAGTAGCGCCGCCCCATTGGTACCCGTTATGTATATCGTACCTGTTGTTATATGCTGTTGTTGCCGCCACATAGGCGTAACCGTTAGCTTCTGAAATGATAGAGCCAAAACTTAAACCAGCTTTGTTGTATTTCCTTACATTGTTGATGGGGATACGATAGATTAAGGTAATCGGGTTTTGATTAACTGTCATACCCGCTTTATAAGCTATATAACCCGAAGTGAACCCTGGAACAACGCTTGTTTGCGCTTCGGGGTCCCGTATAGCAATAAGAGTGTATTCACCCAGTTGGTCATCAAATACAAATTTCTGTTCCGGTAATACTTTTCGGGAGCCTGCTTTGTCAAAGAGTGTAACCCGGAAACGATACTCTACATCAGCATTTGATGTAGGCATCCAGGAGGCCTTTTTCCGATTCCCTAAAGTCCATGCAGCAGACAGGGAGGAAGACCCGCTATCATAGTCCATAGCAGTAATGGAATAGACGCTATTATCGGGATTAATAACCTGTAATGTAGCTTTATCGAAACCAGCGACTGCTTTAACGTTGTTAACGTTCACATATAGTTTTTGGTCGGCTCCAAGGCCCAGTTCCCACCTTTCTCCCTGGGTGACCATTTCATACCCCGGTTTCTGTAAAATGCTCAAATCGTCCGCTGTAGGGCCCACACTATCTATGGTGAAATCCTGTGTGGTGGAGTCTACCAGAGCACCCTGTGTGTTAAGTATTTCAGAGATAACCTGATACGGTCCATCACTAAGGGGAGGAAGCGTGATGATTTTCCCGTAGAACTCTTCACCTGTTGATGCCTTAATTCGATCACTTACCTTAATGCTATCGGTTGTCGTGCTGTAAACCTCCGTTCCTGACTTCCGGACAGATACGTGTACTTTGCGATCTAGGCCGGAAATCAGGCTCAACTGAATTTTTTCGTTAGTGTTAAGAATGCCGGTTTCCGCACTGACTGATTTCTCCGCACCGTAGATATCCTTAATGGTGTACTCATAGACCCGTGAATGCGATGAAAAGGACATCGTCGCAAGGATTATCGTTGTCAGCAGTTTTATCTTGGTATTCATTTCAGATCATTCCCAGCAGGCTTGTAATCAGAGTTGAGAAAGTAACTTTTCTCTCTTCCTGGCCGTCATATTCGGCGTTGTCGTGTTTATCCAAAAATTACCGGCCCAACAGCAGGGACCCGTAATCGTGAGTCGCTATTTAATTTGCGGAAACTCAATGATGAAATCGCTTTGCCCGGTAGCGCCGTTTGTTGCCGGGAAAATTGGGACCGTTGTGTTAACACCAGCGCCGAGGTCTATCTGGATGTTTTTGGTTTCGCCCGGCTGAATGACAGTACCCAGTATGTTGATCGCATAATTAGCGTCAGTCCTGAGCGTGATGTTGGCAGTTTGTACACCCTGAACCAAGGAGCCATCGTTCCGCCTCAACTGCCCGGTACGCATGACGGCCAGCGGAGTGTTGTCGCTGGTTTTCAGCGCCTTCACCACACCCAGCGTTTTGAGTTTTTCCAGGGTCACAAGATTTTTCGGATAGTAGGCGAACTGAATGCTTTTCTGAGTGGCGTTCCCTTTGGTATCCGTTGCATACGCCGTCAGGGTGTATTTATCGGTATTTTCGACAAGGGTAGGGAACAGACGTGGATAATCTGGCGTATAGGAGCCATCGGCATTCTGGTTGAAACCAAGAATCACGCTATCAGATGCGGGGCCACCTTTCAGCTCAAGGCGTTCGAGAACAGGCTTTGTCAGCGCGTCATTCAGGCTAATCGCGATGTTCTCCAGCCCATACACGGTAGAACCGGAAGCAAGCGGGGCATTTTCATAATTAAATATGACGTCTGGGGGGGTCATATCGTTCACCAGCGTGATGAACGGCGATGACGATTCATTATCGAAGGTGTCTTTGGCAAGGAAGGAAAGGTTATATTTGCCTTCCGGGAGAGCTCCCAAATCAAACGTGTAGGTGTAATCATCACCAGCAATCGCTGTATTGGTACCGGTTAACACCTGGACATTTGAATCCGCATTAATCAGAACCGCAGACTTGAGCTGCAATTTGTACCGTAAACTGCCGTTCCCCGGTAGATTCACAAATAGCAGAACCTTTTTCTTGTCTTCCTGATAATCATAACCAGTAATTCTGGGCAACTGGTCAGCATTCCAGTATTGCCGCCTTTCAGCATATTGTGAGAAAAGGGTGCCATCTGAGTTGGTCATCTTGAAGAAAAAACCCATATGGCCGTTACCACTTTTTTGAATATTCCCAACAATTTTCCCTTCACACTCCAGCTCGCCGACAGGAATGTTACATAAGAAACCTCCGGTATTAGACATAGCCTTTTGAATGTAATTTCGTGCCGACGCTTTCACGCGGGCAGTAAGAAATGTCACCGGGAGATCGGATGTTTTCCAGAGGAAATCATATGAGCTTACCGAGCTTTTCTTGTCCGAGGTAATCCACACGTCAGGAGTAGTCGGGCTTACCGGCGCATCTGCACCCATTTTAATATTGTAGGTAACACTGGCCCCCCCCCACTGATAACCGTTATGGATAACAGAGAGCGTCTGGTAAGGGGTCGTGACCGACACATAGCTGTAGCCGTTAGCCTCAGAAATTATGTTCCCGAAGGCCAGCCCACCTTTTCTGTACTCCCTGCGGTTCGTAGAAGGGACACGGTAGACAAAAGTAATGGGATTCAGATTGACCGTCATCCCCGATTTATATTCAACATACCCTTTACTGAATCCGGGTATAACACTGGTTTCAGCTGTAGGGTCATACACCGCGACTAGCGTGTATTCGCCTAAATCCGAGTCAAAGAGGAACTTCTGATCCGGCAGGACTTTTCGGGTACCTGCCTTGTCGTATAGCGTGACACGAAAGCGATATTCTGTATCCGCATTGGACACCGGCATCCAGTCGGCTTTAACCGCGCTCCCCTTAGTCCACGGAACAGAAAGCGATGCAGAACCGCTGTCGTAAACCATGTCCATTTTGGAATAGACGGTATTATCGGGATTTAAGATCTGGATAGTAGCTTTATCAAAACCGGCCGTCGCTTTCACATTTTTGACGGTGACATATAGTTTTGCTTCTGCCCCCAACCCCAGTTCCCAGAGGTTTCCGGTAAGCACCATGTCATATCCCGGACGCTGGTCAATCCTCATGTTATCGGCTGTGGGGCCAGACGTATCAATCAGGAATGATTGAGTTGTCGAATCAATAAGGGCATCCTGGGTATTCAATATTTCCGAGGTAATGGTATACAGCCCTTCACTTAACGGTGGCATGGTTATAACTTTCCCGTAAAACTCTTCATCTGATGATGATTTGATGCGATCGGCAACTTTCACGCTTTCTGTCGTCGTGCTGTAGACATTCGCGTCGCCTTTTTTCACCGTCACACGGATTTTCCTGTCCAGCCCTGAAATCAGGCTAAGCTGGATTTTCTCCGTGGTGTTCAGCTTCGCTGAATCGGCGCTAACGGATTTCTCCACACCGTAGATATCTTTTATTGTGTACTCATAAACACGGGAATGGCCCGGCAATGAAAGGGTGCCGAGGATTAATGCCGCCAGAAGTTTGAGTTTGAATTTCATATCAGTACCAGTCTAAATCATGGTTAAAAGGTCGCATTGTGAGTCGCTCTTAACCACTGACGGAGCGATACATGCCAAAAAAGTTACTTTCCTTCTCCGTTGCAAAAACAACGCATGTTTATGATTCTGCTCACCTGGCCTACGGCTTATTTCACCTGCTCGAGATCAGCACGCCTGCTCTTCTGGGCTGGCGAATGTAATGAGCGATTCCAGACCAGCGTTTTTTCGTAAATCGTGATGAAACCAAGACGAATTAGCTCCTGCTTAATCCGCTCGTTCAGCAATGAGCAGGATTTTTGCCCTGTCACATTTGAAAGGTAATTTTGTAAGCCCATTGGCGTGGCCGGGAGCGATTTAGGGGAGGATGCGCAGGAAAGCTTCAGTCTGTTAATCCAGTACCCCATGTCATGCTCTTTGGCTTTCATCACTTTCATTGTTGAAGCCGTGTCTTTAACCGGCTGCGGAGCGGGCAGGGCTGGAGAGAACCTTGTACAGCTGATCCCTGCTGCTTTAAGACGGGCAATAATGCCGTCATAGCCCTTGTCACGGGAGATAACAGAGAAGTGTGACGTATCCCCGGACAATGCGGTCAGCTGGCCGAGTTCCAGAACCAGATGGAAATCAACATTGTTTTTGGATACCTCAGTCGCCGGAATAATGCATACAGAAATTGCAGAGCTCAGGGACGTAACGGGAATTTTAATGTTTTCCTGTTTAGCGCCCGTGAAGAAAAGCACTTTGTCAAAGTCATGAAGGGAAACCCCCTCAAGGCTTCCGATATTTTCATAATCAATCAGGGCAATTCTGGTTTTGGAACTGAGCATTATTCTCTCCCGAAAAAACAGGTTGGACTAAATATCAACTTAATCACCACCAGCAGCCCAAAAGTAACTTTTGGGCCTATGTACACTCCCGCCACCCGGTAAAAGTGACTTTTTACGGCGCAAATACTGACTAAACGTGCTGGTTCTGATTAAACATGGCTACGGCCATTGGTCTGGAACCACTGGTATCATCTACCTCTACGGCAATATCTATCCAATGGTCGGGGTCGGATACCCAGTCAATCAGCTCTTTAAGGGACAGGCTGTATCTGAACTTAATTTTCTTAATGCTGTCATTGCCAAACCAGTTAATTCGGTTCTCATGCTGTTTGATGTAGTACACATCCCATGAGCCATGGCCCAAAAAGTCCTTACCCCACTGCCGTTTATGCTCTCGCCAGTCACAGGGCAGAACGTCTGCACGAAAAAGACTGTCTGTTATCTGATAGATATCTGAAAACCCGACCTCGCTATCGGGGATCATTTCCAGGTACAGGTATCCGGCAACCGGATGCTTCGTGCTAATGACCACGTGTTTCGAGCTCATCATAGTTCCGTTTTCCGTATGAACAGTCCTAACGCCAATAATCCAGTTATATCAAAATTTGTTTCAGAAATTCCTGAATAACAGGACAAAAAAAATCCAGAGAGGAAAGAAATGCGGGACAAAAAGGGTCTTTCAGGATCGCTTATTTTGATATCGTCTATTAACTATTCCATCCCGAGATGTTCAAATGACGCCAGTATGCAGCGCGGGAAATGTGAAAACAGAATGTGCAGCAAGAAGAAAACGACATAGAAGGAGAGGGAGGCTCATTCACATCACTGATGACAGCTATATTAACAGCAGAATGCTTGATCAGATATCCGACGACGTGATGTATCAGGAAGCATTCAGAAAAGGAACTTAACGACGAACGTAAAAAAACACACTCCACGGCCTTAAAGTACCTTTAAGTCGGGAAAAACCAAAATTTTCTATGTTAGATTATTATCTGTTTTAGTATGCCAGAACTAAACCAGTGCCCTGTCTGGTAAAAGGGAGTGGCGGTAGCTTCTGAAAATTCGGTTTAACTTCCAGATTATTCAAGCGGGATGTATATGCATGCAACTCATCTGACGAAAAAATTTAATGTTTTGGCGGTCGTCTATTTCACAATCATTGCTTGTGGTCAGATTGTTCTGTTCCCTCATTCTCAGCCCATTTTCCTGTTCCTCGTGACTATGGCTATGGCGGTTCGCTTATTTACCCTGCGGCCTCAATATAAAAATTTACGATTTCTGGTTTTGTCCATCATCTCACACCACCTTGTTTTTACCATTCTTTCACTCATCCAACTCTATATCGATGCCAGGTATAGCAGGGCAAGTTTCATTGAGTATCAAATGGTTTATGCGCCTTTGCTCATCGGGATGGGATATGTGTATTTCAACGTCTGGAGAGCGCGTACCTAACATCCTTCCGACTTCTTTGGTTAAAAGAGCCTGCATGAATTGTTCTACCCACAAAGCCATACCGCTGACCTTTTCTTGTGAAGTGGCAACAGGTACAGGTGTCCCCGTTAAGGTGTCAGACTGTTGTACGTTACCGGGTTAATAACGAGTATCGGGAATTGACCAGCGATACTCATTAGATAGGATTAAACATGTTGATTAACAATAAAGTTAAAAAAGAAATAAAGGCAAAAAGAAAGAAGGCGTCCAAAATATTTTGGACGTGCCATTACATCGAAAAGAAATATCCTCAACCTATTTTTATAGCCCTTTTTTGGTTACCTTGGCTTCCTTTAATAGCATATATAAAGCTATTCCCGCAATTTTCTCCTTTAATTGCATTGGCGATATACGGACTTGGGATTATAACAATACTTTCTGTATGGTTCTATTTGGATTTTCCTAAAAGCTGGATTGATTCACTGGACCGTCAAATTTTGAAGTACCGGTCAGATATGTCATTCATTGATGAGCTCAAAGATGTACACACTGATGATTTTATTGAACATGGCAAGGAAATACTAACGATTAGCGACATTCAATATTGGGCTAATGACCAAGAATGGCAACTGGATAAACTACATAGAAAATATAGTCGCGTCAAAATCAAAAAAGAGGTGGTTGTTAACCTTAAAAGTTTTGAAAGTAAAAAGGACTGATGTCCATTCATTAATTTTCAATTATCAAATTGCAGAAAGTTACTTTCTGGGGGATCTATGTCTGAAAAGATAATCAAAAGGGGGGGGAGCTCATAGAGTTGCCCTCTCATAACAACAATGCCGTAAAAACCGAGATGCAGACCAGGACAGAAAAACCCAAAACGAAAATCACCAAAGCGCAAAGAGAAGAACTCAGATTAAAATTTGCGTGCAGGTGTGCCTACTGCGGCTGTGAGCTGAAGGAAAAGGGCTGGCATGCCGATCATGTAGAGCCAGTTCGTAGAGATTTCGATATAGTTCGCGCGCCCCAGGGGAGTAGGGTGAGTCACGTTGCACGAAGCAATGGACGAGTATTTCATCCTGATCGCCATGATTTAGATAATCTTTTCCCCGCGTGTTCAGCATGCAACCTTTTCAAAGCGACATATTCAATCGAAGGATTCAGGGAACAGATTGCCCACCAGCCTGAGCGTGCTCAGGCATACTCAGTCAATTTCCGCACAGCCCAACGATTTGGGCTGGTAACGGTTATTGAGAAACCTGTGGTTTTCTGGTTTGAGGCGTACGATGCCTCAAAAGAACTTGAACCCCAGCTTTCTTATTTTTTGGCACACCGGGAGGCTTATCAGGATTGAGGTTTGCTGTCTTTTCTTGGACTGATGTCGGCTTCTTTAATCCGTTCCTCAGCTTGCATTCCGGTATAGATACATATAGCACTATTGTAATTATTAAAAGCAATCTGACTTTTGAAATCACAAAAATATGCAGGGTTCTTTGTCGCTATAGTATCGCCTTTCTGGCACTTCCCCTTCAGGCCTTCAATCAATGAGTCATTATCGGTGCCCATACATGCTTTGCCAGTTGGGGTTATACCTTCTTCCTTACAGCCAGAAAGAAAGACTGTGGCACAGATCAACACTGTAAGCATTTTTTTTTGCATTGTTCCCATTCCCTGTTATACATGGTTTTTCAATTATAGACATTACCTGGTCTGATGCATCTACCAGTAATTGTATCGCGTCTATCTGGCTTAATGCCTCAACATGGTAAAAACGGATAAACGCATGCCATCTCAGCTCCCCCTTGACCCAAAACTTCCGGCCAATTTTGATGACACCCCTAATAGTGAACGAAGCAAAGAACAGCTAGATGAATGGTGGGATCATCCTTATGGGATCACTAAACCAGACGGCTCATTTACTGACAGATGTCTTAACGGTGGAGCGAGGGACCGCTCATCGGTGCTTGGAAAGGTAAGAACTTACGAAGAGGCTTGTGTCCTGGCTCACGACGCCCAGGCAAAATGGGTCAAAACCCGTCTGAAACCTATCTTCATGTACTCTAACGAACCGCCCTTCAGGCTAGTGGTTCAGTCCCAGCGACCAGATTACGAAGAAAGCATCATTGGGGAGTTCAATACTATTGATGAAATTAATTTGTTCTTGTTAAAGCAGCACCCCACCCGAACTACTTGAATTACCTCCGACCATCGACACAAAACTCATTGATCTTGAGACCCTGGCCTGGTATGGGAAAGAGCTTGATCTCGCTGCCTCCAGACTAAAGGCTGAGCTTATGGCCATTTCTGTTTTGCGTGAGGAGGTCAGTATGGCCGTTCGTAGGAAAAAAGGAGACGCCAGTTAGCGGCGGACTGTGGGATTACCGGCGTTTATCAATAGTGTCAACTATCAAGCTTATGTAAGCAGACCTCGAATCTTCACTGTCGGACTGTCTTGCATAGGCTTTTTTTATTGCTCCATCGGAGAGTGGATGCTTCATATTGAGGAATAACATTACCACCAACACATCAATACAGCGGGCGGATGCAAAATACTCATAGATATAATCGTACGTCGTTTTTTTAAAATCGCCCCCCACTGAGCCGAGGTCAATCAGCGCTGCGATTATCTCTCCTGCCTCGCCATTCCTAACAGTTGGCTTCAACTGGCTTAGTTTTCGTTTCAGAGCCTCCTCGCGATCTCGTTGTTGCTGTAGATAATCAGAAAGGCTATTAAACATTCAAACTGGTCCTGTGCATTCTAATCCCACCTATCATACGGACATTCTTAAAATCTTGGAACCAGGGAAAGATACGGTCGGATCTAGACCGGTGGTGGGGGAGTATCGACTTTTACCTTTCGAAAACACATTCGTTTTATAAAAGGGGTTGCTGCGTACCTAAAATAAGGTACAATTTGTTTGAAAGGGAAGGCCACGGAGCCGCCCATTAACTGCCTAAGGAGGCGTTCATGTCAACTATCCCTCAATTAGCTAAGCTGGGTTTTTCCTCAGATGTTGTTCCTGTGATCAATACCCCAGCGCCCAATATGACTCGCGGATTTGAGCGCTTTCATATCAGCTATAACAGTTCATCTGCCGGGTATGGCTGCGATACAACCGCTCTGGTTCTGGATGGCCGTGTGTTTTTCGTACTGAACGGGGACCATGCCTGTGATATGACCAAAGCTGCCGCAGCACGCGGTATCGATGGCTGCATTGACGTCTTCATAGACCGTATCGAGTCGGCTAGTCGACACAGCGAGCATAAAATGGCTATTGGTCTGACAAACGATGAGTTCGGATTGATGCCGACCGCGCTCGCTGTCATCGGAGAAGAGAACATCCTCCGTCTTCTATCTGCTGTGACAGGAAACGTTCAGGACTTTTCAGCGTACGGTATTAATCAGGATTAACCATTCTCAGCCCCTACTGACCCATAACTTTTGAGGCTTGTATGAAACTTGAAGATTTAACAGGTGACGACCGTACTCTGGTTGTAGTCGCTCTCCAGGCTCTTTTCCGGGAGCGAAGTAACTCATATCATGCAGACTGCACCGCCTGCCAGCTTGCAGGCGAGAAACCACCAGCTGAGAATCTTTTTGGCGTGGAGGAAAGTATTTCGGCAATTCGCCGGATGGGAGCTCTCCCGCAGAGATGAAGCCAGATATGAAATCAACCAATGAGAACGAAAACAGACGCGGATTGCTCATCAGTGCAGGTCAGTTGCTGTTTGGTGAGCGCTGGCAAACAGAACTCGCCAGAGCCCTTGGACTGTCGGACGGCAGACGCATCCGTCAGTGGCTTTCTGGTGACAGACCAATACCTGTCGGTATATGGGATGACCTGCGTGAACTACTGGAGGACAGAAGCTCCAAAATGGAGCTGATAGTTAAACAGATTCAAGCCAGTAAGAAAGATAAAATGTAGGTACCTGCAGCTGACCATTAACAGGAGGCATAATGACGCAACAATTTTCTCCTCCGCATGAGGTGGTGGAAATGTCCCGGCGTATTTTTGAAAATTTAATCTCCAGTACTCTTAAGACATCTGATACCACAGGAACCTGCATGTATGGTTCGATTCTGGTTTCCATGCTACTGGAGAAATTTTCTGGGGTCAGGACGCGTATCGCCGGTGGTGATGGTGTTGGTGATGGCGGAATTGTCACCCCTGAAGGCATGAAAGGGCATTACTGGGTTGTCGCTAACGTTCATGGCATGCACTTTATTGTAGATATAACTGCCGATCAGTTCGGTATGGACAGTATCATATACAAAGGTCTTAAGGATGCCCCGGAGTACGTGGAAGGGCACCAGGCTGTAGTAGATGAGCATGTTGCTGATAGTTTTCAGAAGCTTTTTCAAAGCTACTCTTCAGAGGATACCCGGCTATGAGCCCTGTCAAAAATGGCGACATCATGAAACGCCTCAGAAAAATGATGCCCAAGACCGTTGAGCCTGCATTCAATTCACCTGAGGAGTTGTTGCAATGGCAGCGGGAACAGGGACAGCTTCGCTCGGAGGCCCTTGAGCGCGAGAATAGAGCTATGAAAATGCAAAGGACTTTTAACCGGTCAGGGATACGTCCTCTGCATCAGAATTGTTCATTTGATAACTACTTAGTTGAATGTGAGGGACAAATGAAAGCACTCATGCTCGCCCGCCAATATGTAGAAGAATTTGAGGGGAACATCGCCAGTTTTATTTTCTCTGGAAAACCAGGCACTGGCAAAAACCATTTGGCAGCAGCAATCTGTAATGACCTCTTGTTGCGGGGAAAGTCAGTTTTAATCATAACGGTTGCAGACATCATGTCGTCCATGAAAGATACCTTCGGCAACAGGAATACCAGTGAAGAACAACTACTGAACGATCTCAGTAAAGTTGACCTTCTGGTCATTGATGAAATTGGAGTGCAAACAGAATCACGCTATGAAAAAGTTATCATCAACCAGATTGTTGATCGCAGGTCATCATCAAAACACCCTACGGGGATGCTCACTAACAGCAATATGGAAGAGATGAACAAACTTGTAGGTGAGCGCGTGATGGACCGCATGCGTCTCGGAAACAGCCTATGGGTAGTGTTTAACTGGGAAAGCTACCGACATCGTGTTTCTGGAAAAGAATACTGAATCGACTGGAAAAACAATGAGAGTGCTGCCTGGCAGAGCACGTTATACTGGTTAAAATCACAGATATTATTTGCGCTGGGTTAAATGAGTGATAGAATATCACGCATATAACCTGTGGAGGCAATAATGTCTGAATTTGATTCCCTTGCGGAAGAGCTGGTGGAAGAGGCACGTAATGAAGAGGCCAGACAACAGCAAAGGGACCTGTCCCTGATAGGGAAAGTCCTTGAAATCTATGATCAGAAGTTTGTTGCCGAACTTTTGCGTAAGCTGGGAAATTCAGACTGGACCAGGGAGACCCTGAACCGCTGGATTAACGGGAAATGTGGGCCACGTTCACTTACCGTAACTGAGGCATCGCTTCTTGAAAGACTGCTCCCGCAGCCGCCAGCAAACCATCCCAATTATGCTTTTCGCTTCATCGATCTCTTCGCCGGTATCGGCGGTATCCGTCATGGGTTTGAAGCCATTGGCGGCCAGTGTGTTTTCACAAGTGAATGGAACAGCTATTCAGTCAAAACTTATAAAGCAAACTGGTACTGCGATCCCGAAGCGCATATCTTCAATTCGGACATCCGCGATGTGACACTCAGTCATAAGGAAGATGTCAGCGAAGAAGATGCCTACGCCCATATCGATAAATCGATACCCGATCATGATGTTCTGCTGGCTGGTTTCCCGTGTCAGCCCTTTAGCCTTGCAGGTGTGAGCAAAAAAAACTCACTTGGCCGTAAACACGGTTTTGAATGTGACACCCAGGGGACCCTATTCTTTGATGTGGCTCGTATCATCATGGCAAAAAAACCGGCCATCTTTGTACTCGAGAACGTCAAGAACCTCAAAAGCCATGATAAAGGGAAAACTTTCCGTGTCATTATGGATACCCTGAATGAGCTCGGTTACGACGTTGCTGATGCTGAAGCTACAGGTGCGGATGATCCAAAAGTTATAGATGGTAAGCATTTCATCCCTCAGCACCGGGAGCGTATTGTTCTGGTGGGCTTCAGACGTGACCTGAATTTAAGTCAGGGATTTAGCCTTGCTGACATTTCTTCGCTGTTTCCTGAAAGAAAAGTGCTGTTCAGAGAACTCCTTGACAGTGATGTTGATGATAAATACACACTAACGCCAAAGCTGTGGGATTATCTCTATAAATACGCCAAAAAACACCAAGAGAAAGGTAATGGCTTTGGCTTTGGCCTGGTTAAACCAGACGATGATAAAGCTATTTCCAGAACAATATCAGCAAGGTATCACAAAGATGGCAGTGAATCGCTTGTTGATCGTGGTTGGGATAGCGAACTCGGTGAAAAAAACTTTAATGACCCTGATAACATGGCCAGACGTCCTCGGCGTCTAACACCGCGTGAGTGTGCCCGGCTAATGGGATTTGAGCAGCCAGGGAAAGTAACTTTTCGAATCCCAGTATCCGATACTCAGGCTTACCGCCAGTTCGGAAATTCCGTCATCGTGCCGGTATTTGATGCGGTAGCGAAATTGCTGGAGTCACGGATCATCGAGGCTGTAAAGTCTCGGAAATAGTACACTAAAAGAGCCCTGAGGGGCTCTTCATTTATCTGTGCAGGTATTGTTCTGTGCGAATAAAACATTCAATGATATTAGGGAAGACGTCAAGAATAGAGTTCCTTAATTTCATTGATAAACGCAGACAAAGACATTAACTCTCCTCTAATTTCCTCGGGAAAGGCCTTATGTAACCCTTCCGGTACAACGAGTCGTATGCCCTCAGCCTGCATTTCCCTGAACTGGGCGACAGATACGCCCTGCTGTAGGGTGAACAGGTGTACTGTATCTATTCTGTTAGCCTCATTCAGTACCTGCCGCCAGCGGTCCTTACAGGTTGTTTTTACCCCCAACATGCGTAACCGTTCTGCCGGGTAGTCAGGATCGCGATAGGCAGCACCGGAAGGGAAGATGAAATCGGGTTTTTTCTTACCTTCTGTGGTGGCCTGCGTTTCGAAGCTCGTTGCGCCGTGTTCGGTGAAAAGGGACTCAAGATGTAGCTCAAGGCTTTTCCCGGCACGAGACTTCCTTCGGTTACTCACCGAGTTAGCAAGCGTAATAAAATCATTCACAGTTGCAAAACCTTTGGCTATCTGCCCCAACACGTGCAGTTCCTCAACGGCAAGGAAAATTTCAAACTCAATTTTTCTTCTTCGCGTCAGTTGAGTATCCGGATCGCTTGTCTTTTTATCGTAATGGCATGCAGCAAAACCAATAATTTCCCTGCCTGAAGGGAAATAGTGATTCCATTCCGGTGGTAACTTATACTTTGTTCTTCCTGGAGGGGTCTCTGTAACGAACCCTCCAATTATTTTGTCTCCAGGGCCAAATATTGTTGCTCCCGGGATAACTTCACCAATTATTGGTTCAAGAATCTCTTCCTCGCTCAGGTCTTTGCACACCCAGACATCACAATAACTGGAAGATGTTCCTGGCATATGATCGAAGGCGAGAAGTGCCAGAGCGCCGGTATTCTCCGGATTCTGGAGAGGATTTTGTTTACCAAAACCCGTCAGACGCTTTTCATCACGGGTGCCGCCGAAAAATTTATTGTTGTAGTAAATGGCCCTTACATCATTTAGGTCAGGACAATCAGGATGAGATGACACATGAACGGAAAAAAGAGCTTCGGGATTTCTTAACTGAGTATCACGGAGGGAGGGGAACAGCTCATCAATGACGGCTCCCGGCATGTAAAGACCAGACTGGTGGGATTTTGTAGCGCCGGTATCGTTAGCGGATAAGCGCTTAACGAATACCCAAACATTCGCAGAACACTTTGTTTGCAACCACTCCGCCAGAAGACTCATTCAAACCACTCCACCATAAACACTCACTGTTTATGAGCGATGTTACGGATCCTGAGGTAAGAAGCAAGTCTAAAGAGACTGAGCAAGACAGCAGGGAAGGAATTTTTACCTATGAATTCACTTTTATGATCAGAAGGTTATGCATAAAAACATTCAAACACCATTACTGAATGATTTATTTAATCACTAGTTATCTGAAGAAATGTTATCACTATCTTAACATTACATACATAAATTAATTTACATCTGAAAATGATAATGAAATTAAAAACAGACAACATTGTGTAATTTCCTTCTTATAATTTTCCACTGTTTATGAGATGTGTCCCCCTCTTTAATCCAAAATTAGCCGCCTAAAGAAATTTAAGGGATTGACGAAGCGACTTTAAATGCAAGAATAGATATGCACGTTGTTCTTAGTAATGAAAGATACATAGGAAAGAGCTGTGTTTTCGTTCTTAAAGGTCAACATAGTGCGTACAAAATATGTTTTATTACAATCAAAATGCGGGATTTCATTGACTAAACATTTATATGTGGAAAAATAGATTCATCCCGTATCACTCAAAAAGGTAACATATGATAATCCGTGACAAGATTACCGCAGAATTGAATTACCAGGCATCTGTAGAAGGAGAGACGGGTAATATAAAAATGTGTCGTATTATTCTGGGGGCTGTGAACAACATGGTTGTTTACAATACAATGGTAAAGGTAAAGAAAGCACCAGGTTCTGACTCAAAAACCGACGATGAGCAGTATTTCCACTATGTAAAGCCCTGGGTGGTTCCGTTCATTGAAAAAATGCATGCAGTCAATGACAAATGAATGCAGCATAACTGAAAGGAACAACTCATGGCATTACTGATATCAGCAGACGATCGCATTACAAGGCTATGCCCTCTGGACATGGAAGGTAGCCGTGATAATGACGGTGCATTCTCGCTTGCAGATATGCAACAACTGGTCGGTGGTTACATTGAAGCTGTGAAGCTCAACCCTGTAATCGTTCATGAAAACATTCGATATTGTTGGTTGATTATTAATGAAGAAGGAAAGTTTCTATCATTACCAGTAAATAAAAATGCAACTCTTCTGGTTAAAAGCGTTATCAGCCCTGGCGACTATATAGTCGGAAATGCGTTGATGCTCGAAGAAACCGAATTTCAATAGCGTAACACCATGGCTTTGAATGTTTTTTTATGAAGTTTTGGTCTTTATATTAGCCTGTCATTGACAGGCTTTTTTATAAAAATCATGGTGTTGGGATTTAATCCAAGTGCAAGCAGAAAGTTACTTTCTTTTTGACATTCCTGAGGAAATATTTAGAGCTAATATATCAGGTTTAACATTAACCAGTTGCAATAAACATTCTCTATGGCCATATGTGCCACCTCCGGATTTATCGATATAGACTTCACCATTAGCTCTCTTTCTTTCCCTTCCGTAACGTGCTGCGTATGCTTCTGGCATATTTTTTGAGCAAATCTCGCAAGGCCCCAGGTAGTCACTACTCCGACCCGTTGCTCTGGTGACTTTAACCATACGACCTGTCGGTTCATTTTGAATCATTACAATCCCCTCCATCTAATCTAAATGAAATATAGGATTCGTGCCTACCCATTAAAATAGTTAAAAATTAGCAAGCCAAAAACACCAAATACACTAAAATAGAACGTAGCAACAATGATTCTGGCAGGCACGGTAGGTGTCATCCTTGCATTAAATGCGCAGATGAAAAGCGCAATGGTTGCAACAGTTTTTATAATGTAACCTGGAAAAACATTGCTTTCGCCTATAATCTTGCCGACCTGTGAGCTTAACAGGCAAAAAGCGAGAATAACAAGCGGGCTCAACCATTTTTGATTTCGACTAAAGTAAGAATCACTTTTTGTGGTTTTCATGCTCATATATTTTGTCCTTTTATTGAATAGAACTCTGCTGATATCATTTTATTTTCTGTTAGAAAGTTTCTTTTTGCGAGTCATGCATGCGATAAAAACAATCAGACCAACCACACAAAATGTGAGGAAGAATGCTCGCCATTGGCTCATGAGGTCATCCATTGCTTGAGATTCGTTTATCGCCGTCGTTCTATGAAGATCGTTGTTCTCAATGGCGACTTTTTGCTTTTGAGCGTCTGCACCCAAATCTTCTACCATTAACTCAATCATGTCATTTTTTGTTGATTTTAAAACATTTGCTTCGGCAGTTATATTTTTAGAGATGACCGCATCATGGCTTTGTTTTTGGCTTTCAAGTATAGAGATCAGACGCTGAATGCTAGAATTCAACTCTTCGCTGGATGAGTTGTTTTTATTCAATGATGAGATCAGTTGATCGATTTTTTCTTGTTCAAGTTTGTTCTTCAGCTGCATGAATATTTTATTGGTCAGTTCCTCCTGACTTTGATTAAGCACGTTGTGCTCAGATATTTTTGCAGAAGTAGTGTTTCTTTCATTAATCAGATCAGTTAAGTGGTTCAACCCCGGTAAATCGCTAGACTCAAATTTATCATTGGCTGGTTCATCAATACTGCTGGCAAAGCTACCAGGGCTCATGAATGCAGTCAGAAGAATGACTGGCAGGGATGTCCGAAAGAAGGAAGAAAATTTCGAGGATTTCATAAAAATAGCCTGAGTAGTAGAGAAAGTGGTCTATCTATCGTACAGGCCAGTTAAGTTACTTTTCTGACTTAAATGCTCATAAACAAGGTTTAAATATTTTTTTTTGCAAACGGAAAACCAGAGGTATGCCCCAGGGACATAGAGGGGCACAAATCTGCTCAGCATCCCATCATCCGTTCCATTTTTTCCATTTGGCTCAGCCCATCCAGTTCACGCTGTTCACGCCGTCTTTCCACTAACGCTCTTTTTTCGCCGAAAGACATCTCGCGGATATTTGGAACTTTCACTTTCCCGCTGCCTTTACAGGTAGTGCAAAGGACATCATAGGCACCGTTAACGATCCTTTGCCGTTCCTCTGGCTCAATATCGTAAAGTTCAGAGTTGGTAAAACCATCTGAAAATGCAGGGTTGTCCATGCTACCGTGGCCATCACAGTGATGGCAAATTGCCCAATAAAAGTTGCCCATAATACCTTCCTCAATCTGCTGTTACACCACTCATCGTATGTTTTTAGCGGCTTATCGGTGGTTACGTCATTACACTTACAATTATATGCCGTAGGAGGAACATATTTTGCAATCACATCTATGTGGTGGCTCATGTTTTTCAAAGCACGTCAATGTATGCAGTCTGAGCGGAGGAATACGGCGAAATACGGTATGACCGCAGCTAAGTCGTAAGACCCAGATCCTGCCTCCTCTTTCTCCAGTTGTGATGTCAATGTGTACAACATGCCTCCAGACCTTTTTCATTTTGGTTTCTTATCCAGGCTTTTTGCTGTTTTTATCAAAGGGAGGATCAATTACCATATCCGCAGCTTTGTCCCACTCACTTGGGGTCACTGCTCCCGTCAGGTACGCAATCCTCATACCTATTGTAGGTCTGCCCGCTTTCATGAGATACGCCGCTGCACCTGCACACATAGCATCTTTCGTTGAAGGGGTGTACAAGCCATCTTCAAATTGCCCGCCAGCAATAGAATGTACAATTTTATGGCAGTAAAAGGTTGTGTGATCATCTTTTAGCAGGGTATCGATAATGGACGATAGACGACCAGGGCTCAGATGGATGGCCCCTTCTTTCCTGAAAGGGCAGTTAGCACAGGGCATCTTTAACCGAAACATATCTTTGATGCGGAAATGCCCCCCAGCACCCAAGGTTGTTGGTTCGATACTGCCTGTTTTATCTTTTTGCATACTTGCACCAACCGTGATAAACGAAAATTGCTTGTGATTGCAGTCAGCGATCTGAGCACCGTTCCTCTTTTCTCTCTTCTGAATCGTCCCAGCAGTGTTCTGATATCGCTCTAGTGACAGCAACTGAGTTGTCTTCAGCTAAAACATGATAATCAGCAAACCTAAAGTTATCACACAGTATTACTGTGTAATGCTTCATTTTTGATCCTCAGATCTGAGATCTGCAACCTAAACAAGATGGGGGTGTGTTATGTCGTAAAACTGTCCATAAGTTAGTTTCTTGAAGTTTGGGGGGATGATAACTGGTTTATTATACCCATCATTCCTGTTAGGTATGGCGAAAGCTAATGCATCCTGCCTTCCAGGGATTGTACCACCGTAAGTTGTCAGGATAGCTGTAGCGAAAGGGCGATTGGCTACTGGTCCACCGTGGGCGCTGTGCATGATGCCAAAATGATTAATTATGTATGAAGACCAGCATGGGAAAGGACCGAGTTTGTTATTAACATTTTTAATAATTACATCGAGTTTTTTGTTGAATTCCCGCCCATCCGATGTATTTCCTTTCCCCCGGGCTACAATCACCGGTACCTTATCCATATAGCTTCGTCTTTTAATCGTGATTTCGCACGGGAATTTGTGATCTGCTTTCCAGACGAATGACTGTATTTTATCCCCCTTATCACCAAAACTCTGGGAGTCGACCCAACCTACGGCTTCAACGAGTGTCATGGCTTCTTTAATTAATTCTGACCGCTTCTGTGAAATCGGCTCGAAGGACTCAATTAGAGCCTGAACCTCTGGCCCTTCCACAATATAGTAATCATAAAACTTCACATGGTCGGACATTGTGCTTTCCTTTTAATATTATTGGTTTGGGTGCCATCAAAGAAAGTTACTTTCCGTGCGTCTAGTCTAGAGGCCTAGTACCTCTTTCATTTGCTTTTGCGTTCTGATGGCTTTTGCCAGCGTTAGATCAACATCTCCCCTGTATCCCGTACCATCAGGTAAAATAACCAGACGCACCATTTTTCTGTTAGGTTTACAAATCTCTATCCTGTCTCCTTTGCGAAATACAGAGTATCCTTTTTTACTTGCCTCAGAGACTAATTTTTCAATGCCTTTACTTGCCATAAGTTAGCCTTACTCGGATTGAATCAGTATTAAAATTAAATATACAGTACCAGGAGGCCACAAGGACGACAACAGCAAGGCAAAATTTCATCCTGTCCAACATAAGCCAGCGGGTCATTATCATACTTCACTTCACCCGATTTTTTCTTGAGTCGACATGCACCGCAATAACCAGAACGGCATTGTGATTCCACCTGGATGCCTGCTGATTCCAGTTGTTCCAAGATAGTAGTAACGGCATCTTCGCCAGTTATAACTGCCTCACTCTGTTCGGTAGAAACAATCTGACAATTAAAGTTAGCTGACATAACGCCCCCTTGGTAGTTGGTTCATTATATCACTTCCAGATGCCACCATAACCCCCTTAATTATTTGGCAACAGGAAAAACCCCTTAGTTAATTCACCTCGTCATAAACAGCCAGAAATAACCACTTGGGGTTTCCCTCAAAAAAACAAATTGAAAACACCCCGCCCAAAAACTGCGAATGTTTTTGAAATATCACTCACCTTTTCTCTTCTAAATTTAAAATGACCCCTTGTCGTAGCGTTTTAATATGCAATCATATTCATAACAAAGGAGGAAATATGATTCATTCATTTGAAGAAAAAAATCTTGAGAAGTTATTTACGAGCGGGAAATCGCAGTCAGGGCTTCCTACGGATATTACTAACAGTCTTAAAAGAGCCCTTAATGAGTTACACGCTGCGGGAAGCGAAGCCGACCTGATCCGTCTTAAAAGCCGTAACTATGAAAAAATCCACCATACGCGGTTACGCGAACGTGAAAGGGCGGGCGATATGTCCTCTATCCGCGTGTCTTCAAAATACCGCCTGCTGTTTACGTGGGCCAATGGTGGGGCTAATCGGGTCAAACTTACCGCTCATGCCCATGCTTAAGGAATTGTTGAATGCACCATGTAGCAGAGCATCCTGAGGAAGAAATCCGGGCTATCGAGTTATATACATTGTTGGGCCGGGAAGGCGTGCAGGTGCGTCTGAACAGTCTCTCTGTTAAGGCTACATCTCGTTGGGAGCAAGCTCTACCTTTGCCTCCTGATTTTACGGGGACACCATTTGATTTTCTGACGGATGCTGAACGCGAAGAAAGGCATCTTTTGTTAATCGGACAGATGCTCTGCATTGATGAACAGGCAGAGGCCCGCAAGCGTATCAAACAGCGTTTAGCCAGTCGTAGGAAAGGTAGCAGCCAGCAAAATGCTGACTGAACCAGTCAAAGCAAATATATGGGACGACAATGTTAGAGAAAATTTATTACCTTGCCCTTTTTCTGATTGCGATTTGCATTATTCGCGGTTTCGTTTTCGCATGGAGCAGACGCAGTCCATTGGCCCTGACGTTGACCATCGGTGCCCTGGTGATTTGTCTGGCTTTCCATACTCTGGATAACTCCGTAGCAACAGGTATGGATCAGATATTGTCCGGTACAAGGGACTTTACACAGTGTGACTTCATTGACCAGCAATCAGCTGAAATCAGCGGTCGTGGCTATCCGGTCGTTGTCCTAATGTGCGATGACGGTCAACAGGTTGTTAATGCTGACGTTTACTCACGACAGCTGATGCAGAATCAGGATTGCAACACGTTCAGGGGGGTGACAAGTTGTCACTTACTGCCAGAAAAGTAACTTTCGATAAAAATAATTATCCGCTGCGGCATTTGTAGCGGTTATGCGAGGAAGCTTACTTTCAAATCTGATAATCTTTCTGAAGTAAACATGCAGCGAACGAAAAACCTTATTAATCATAGAGAAAACAATGAATTTCAACGACGAGCAGAATAATGCCAGCGACAAACATGCAGATGATCCTGTGCAATCAGGACAGAGCGAACAAAACACAATTAGGATTCTTAAACCAGGATCAAATAACGACCTGATTGACCAACTTCGTGGTGGGCCTCTGGACAAAACATCCGTTAACTATGAATACCACTCACCGGATCCTACTGAAACTGCCCAACGTCTTGCTTTAATTAATTATTTGAGTGCCGGAGAAGAAAAAATGGTGCCTTTTAATCCTGTTAATTTGCTTCAAATTATGTCATCTCACAAGATGGAGACAGATGATGTTGCGCTAATCGCCGGTACCGATTCTGTTGCAGTGGAGTCCTGGTTCCAGGATGGGGTCGCCAGTGAGACAGCACTACACAACATCGCATGTGCGGTCGGGGTATCGACGGAATGGATTCGGGGCTTTGTCTCCGGTAAGGATGAAACCCTTAAGGCAAACAGTGAAGGCCTGACGAAAGAATTGCAGAATCTTCCCCCTGAAGAAATCGCTGTTCTGGCAAAAAGCTTCAGTTTGCGTTTGAAAGAAATCAGCGAACTCGATAACAAGCAGCAGAGCCCAGCCGGGTCGATCGTCTCACTTAATGAGGTTTACAATAGTGATACCGAAGAGCTCCTTGCTATTTATCGGCTAATGCCTGAAACAGAAAGACAAAATCTATATCGTGTTGTTTGTTTAAGACACAAAGAACTATCACGACTTTACGAAAAATTTATTAAATCTTAACAACAGATTTAATAATGCAGTCTGGCTCCGGAAGTGGACATTTGGTTGCAGGTGTCCATTTTTTATTTACACCTGATTGTTTTCAAGGGAGTTCACAATTAGAAATAAACACTGGAACATCACAAGTAATCTCCATTTAAAATACCCCCCCCCCTTAGTCAGGGGCTATGATATTGCAATCAAAGAAAAATGGTTTTCCGGGGGGGTAACCACACTCAAACATTGGATGTTTATTAACTAAATATGTCCTTTCCGTATTATTTTTGATTCTGATGAAATTCGCCCCTGGCATTCAAGATTAAATATGAGATAATGATTACACGAATTTCACAGGGGTATGTTATGTCTCTTCTGAATCTGGATTTAATTGAAGCCATTTACTCTGATGCCGAGCGTGAACTCACCAATGATGAGTTATATAGGGAGGTACAGTCTCGCCTTTCAATTTCAGATAATGATTTCAATAAAAAAGAAAAATTCGGTTTGGCCGGTGTGCCGCATAACAAAATAAAACACCGTATCCGTTGGTTCCAACAGACGCTAAAAGCTATGAACGTCATTGAGCGTATAAGCTCAGGCCGTTCTCTATGGCGCCACTGTCGGAAAAACAAGTCAGGGCTTTCCGAAGTCAGGGAAGGGGCTTGTTTAGTGGCATTCAGTACAGATCTCGGCGTAGCGATTTTAGGAAATTCGACAATGGTGTTACCGGGCAATACCGAGCCGGTTCATCTCTGCCTGACTTCTCCACCTTATCCGCTCAGAAAGCAGCGGGATTATGCTGCAGCCTTCAAAAACGACTGTGACTATATTGATTTCATCGTAGAAGCCATTCGGCCAATTGCCCACCAGCTGGTTGACGGTGGTTCTGTCGTGCTGAATATCGGACAGGATATTTTTAATCCGGGGCGGCCTTCTCGTTCCCTCTATCCTGAGCGCCTGTTACTGGCCTTGTGTGAAAAGCTTGACCTCTACCTGATGGACCGGGTGCCATGGGTTAATATGAGCAAACCACCCTCACCGACATATTGGGCCTGCCGTAAGAAAGTTCAGCTGCTGGCCGGTCATGAAATGATTTTCTGGCTGACCAATAATCCTGATGCTGTCCGCTCCTGTAACCAGCGCGTTTTGCAGCCCCACACTGAGAGCCACAGCGCGTTGGTTGCCAGAGGCGGAGAGAACCGTACGACCATCTACGGTGACGGTGCCCATGTCGTGAAACCAGGGGCCTTTTCTCAATCCACTGACGGGGCTATTCCCAAAAATGTAATAATCCGAGGCCATGCATGTGCTGACACTCGCCGGTTTCATCAGGAGGCTAAACGCTTAGGGCTTCCTGCTCATGGGGCGATGTTCCCTACGGCCATCCCCGATTTTTTCATACGGTTCCTGACGGAGGAAAACGAGCTTGTTGTTGATCCTTTTGCCGGTTCTCTCAAGACAGGCTTGGCCGCCGAGCGGCTCAACCGCAGATGGATGTGTTTTGATAGTATTCTGGAATGGTTACGAATTTCAGCCACCGGCTTTTTTTCTGACTTCCCGGGATTTGAGATGAACCCGATTATTGATAACGGTGAGTTGTTCGAGTAAGCGGCCGTTACGAATAAACATTATTCACTCTGTCTTTTGCGGAGTGAACGATCACAGGAGATGGCGATATGCCTGACATTATCCCGCACCAACAACAGCCGGAACGTCTTCATAAATTTCACTCCCTCAAGGGAGGGCAATACTGGCGCGCAAAAAACGATATTCCTGAGCAATGTATTGAACAGGATGAAGTGTTGCTGATTGAGTCGCTCCGCTGGGTTGATAATGCACTCCATACTGTGATCCTCCGCACCCATCCGTCAAAATACGGCAAAGACTTTGTTTTCAAATTTACCGATGCTGCTGGCCGTAGCTGCCGCACCACGAAATCGTTTAAAGAGCATCGATTTCTGTTTAATGACTTTCTGGATAAATTTGAATTTGCAGATGATGGGCAGGATATCCGGAGTCAGGAACTGCTTGCAGCTCAAAACCGGGTTAGCCAGCTGACTCAGCAAATGACCGAAACCATGTCTGATCCTGAAGCACTGCGTACGGAACTCCTCGGCAGGGTTGAAGCAAAGAAAGCCAGTTCATCGACGCCAGGCGATGACAAAAAGCAACTTCCTATGGTTATGGAGCTGTCTTCATCAACTGAGATAGCGTCTCTTGGCACAGCTCTGTCATCAGGTATCGATGAAGCCAAAATAGCACAGCTCCAGCAGGCTGTTGAGTTCAGACATGAAATCGCACAGGCGCAAATCGACTGGATTAAAGAAAAGAATAATGCGATTTCGAGAGCCGTCATGGCTATTACTCCCTATCTGGAAGAGTCGGCTGCCGCCCAGCTTGCCATTGCCGAAGAAAGTCGCGAAACGCTGAATAAACTGATGGACGGTATAAAGTCCCTTGACCTCTACATCGGGAAAGATGTGGTGGTGAACACTATCAGGGAGGGTGAATCAGCACCGCCACACATTCCCTTGACGTTCGTACAGCGTAAGCTGGCCGTCGATGAGGAAACGGCTGTTTTTCTCGATATAGGAGAATGGTTTGATTTTGAAAAGTTGCCACTTTTTTCCATGCATTAAACAACCATCCAGGGCTGGTGGAGCAGATCTTCCCGTCACGGCGCTGCGTGGTATGTATGACCACTACCCGTCGCTATATTGATTATCAGGACCGTTGGGCTAACTGGGAGCTCAATGCAAAAAACCAGACGGTCTTTCTGATGGTTCGGGACGGCGAACGGCTGTTCCAGGTTTACTCTGGAGTAGAGTCTCACCTCGGCGCTCATACACTTTTTCCAACCACCGATGAACAGGGAAATATCTTTCGAGGCATTGACGGTTCGCAGGTTACGTTCAATGACGTGTCATACACTGACAAGCTTAAAGCGCATGAGATGGTTGCTCTGCATTATTACCGGTTTCTTATCCTGTGCTGCGGGCTCGACCACCGGCTTAAGCTGTTTGGCGAGTTCTACGACCCTCAGGACCGCTTAAGTTTCGTCTCTATGGCGTTCCAGGAGAAGTATTGTCGATTCATTTATGATCATGATGGTACTGGCCTTCTGGACGATCCTGATGCGAAAGTGCGCCCCTCTATTGAGGAGTATATAACCCAGGCCAATAGCCATTTGCGCTCAGGTTCAAGGGTGTTCTGCGAGTGGAGAGCTGTTTGTACACCAAATACCGCGCCGGGCGTTGTGAAAGTCGATACTGGTACCAGTTACCGATCCTATTATTTTACCGCCGATTTCATCAATGATGAGGGAATGGCGGTGGCCTTTACCCGCAACAATGAGATTTGCGTGGAGGTTCCGGTCAAAAAAGATATCTACCGTCGCACCCGGGCTAATGATGTACGTGAATTTAATGCGAAAGTATCCCTCACTAATTTTCAGCGTGATCCGTGGGATGACGCCTGCAGCGTGGGATTCCTCTGTCTGGACGCGGTTAAAGCCGATGATCTGGATTATTACATCCACAGCCGTTCCAGCCGTAAAAATTTTATGTACTACATAAAGCTCTTCAAACGCCTTTCAGCTGTCCTGAGAGCGGAAGAAGAGCAGGAGAAGCCCTATCGGCAAAAGCTCATCAGAGCGCTGGTGGATGGCAACATAGGCACTAAAACTAATCGTGCTGAAATCGTCGACAAGACAGTCATCACCTGGCGGGCGGACAAAAAAGGTCAGCCGCTTAGTGAAGGAATTGACAACGAGAAAAGCTGGAAAGCATTACTTGGCATGATGGACCTGATCGCCTGGCGCGGTTTGAGCCATAGAGAGGCTGCAGTGGAGATGGCCATCTCCCGGGGTAGCAAACCGTTACGTCTTATAGTCACGACAAATGCCAGACTGGCTCTGTATGTTACCCCTACAGCCGAGGAACGTGACGATCGCGTGGAAAAACATAAGTGGGCCATGCTGCTGACCTTTAAAATGTCAGCAAAAGGGCTGACTCTTGATTCCAGCAAACCTGCGTTGCTAAGCAAAAATAGTGTTTGCGAAACAACCCTCTATGAATGGCCGGAGGCCAATGAGTGGAAAGGGTTGAAATCAGTGTTCTCCAGCTTTCACGAAAAGCAAAGAGCGTTTGAATATATTGAGACAGGCAAAGAGGACCTCCGAAAACTGTCTCCGGCTAACCCCTCAGAATTTGAGGCTGGGGTACGTGAATGGATGACGGCCTACTGCGAAATGAATGATTACCGCAAAACCGGGGGCCAGGTGCAGCAGCCGAGATTGATGATACCGGTAGGCATCTACATTAACCGGGGAGACTGGCAGTATATCTACGTCACAACAGAAAGTGAGGCCGCTGGGTATTTTTATCACAACAGCAGCGAACGCCTGAAAAAGGAACTTTATCAGGAATATGTTTCACGCTTTGCTCACCCGGAAGGAAAGCTCGAAAGGCTTGAAACTAGGGGGAACAGGCTGGCATTGGGCATGACGAACAGAACTCCCGACATCGGCATGTTCTGTGCAGATCGCAATGTTGAAATGGATAGCGTGAATTATGGACCTTTATCTTACAGCGCCTACAGCCAGCTTCAGCGAATTGAAAACCGATTGTTTTTTGTCCTCGCTGAAGCGGAACGCGGGTTACATCGCAGGATTTATATTGCCGATAACCTTAAAAGCGATAATGGTGAGTTTATCATAGATAAACTCCTTGGTTCTTCACATCTACAGGTGCAGTCTGCCGTTGATGTATTCGAAGTCATTCTACCTAAGTCGTTGTCAGAAGGGCCGCTGCCGGTAATCAAATCGAGTGGTGAAATCTACCGTATTCACCACTGGTTTGATATCTGTCCAAAAGGCGCTGACCCTAACGTTTCATTGAGCAATATCGAGGCACCTGTAAGTCAAGTTACCAGACACAGTTTCGATAGCAGGGAGGCGGCAATTATGCATATACTCATGCAGAAGGATACCGTTAGGAAAAATATCTCCGAAGACAGATTCAACACGCCAGAAGGCGTTGTCGAAAGGTGGTATTAGGGGAGTTTTATGTTTAGCAAGTTCTTTGTTTTGACCAGTATTGTTGTTTGGATTATGCCGGTGATGACTATCGCTGGCGCAATTTTCCGTAAGGACCTGTTAACCCGAAAAGAATGGATTTTTCTCGTTTTCTTTAGCATTGTCGGTGCATCCTACGTTTCTTATTCCAGCTGGCAGGACAGGAACATAGGCCTGGTGCCAATAGGGAAAGAATATTTATCTTGCCAGTTAAAATCGCGTAATGAACCCGACCCCGAAACTTTCAGGACTGTGACCCTTGATTGTGGCGGAGAAGAAAAAGTGGCTAAAGAGGAATTGTATGATGCAGCTGTAAAAGCCGCCATAAAATACGGTTACGAGTAAATCATCAAGAACCACTTTTCTCCATTTTACCCCTCTGCAATTTAGTATTTCGTTCTATCCACCAGCACAGGCCCACGGTCCCGGTAAACCCGGAACCGGGACCTGTGCCGTGAGACCACTTTAGACGGGTCACATCACTTCAAAGGGAAGCTGTCGCCGTCTCAGTCACCCGGTCTCAAAATTTTTACAGGCATTCAGCCTGCAAAAACTTTGAGCTGCGGCTTCCTTCTCCGCCCTTTTTCGTTCTGTTTTCCCCGTCTGCGTTTGTCTCACGGCACAGGTCAGGCCGCACACAATCCTAAATTGCAGGAGAATACGCTATGAATGCTTTTAATAATCTGTTTAACCGTCACTGTCAAAACACTCTGCTGGCTCGCGGATGGCCTGCCGATATGGAACTGAACTATTCATTAGCTTACTGCCAGGGAGATGGTGTGGCATTTTACGGCGTGCTGCATGACAAAGAAATATTGTCCTTACTGGCTGGTCTGGTGAAATATAATCATATCACTGCAAAACTGGCAGAAGAGGTTGCCGAAGTAATCAAAGACAGCGAAACAAAACTCATCCTTGAACGCAACGGTTTTGGGTACCGATATTCTCATGCAAATACCATCCGAGTCCTGTTAGAAAATTACCCGGAAGATATCGGGTATGAAGATCGCTTTTATGACGTTCTGGATAGTATCCAGGGGAGCATTGAGGAGATATGTAGCACGCTTGAAAATGACGGTTATAAAATCCATGAAAATATGAGCCCTTCCTATGCTGGCGACCTTGTTATGTCACGTGCCACAGCTAATTTCGAAATCATTGTAACCGAAAGCGAAGAGGAATTTTGGGACACATCAGATGCCTGGGATGATGAATGTAAAGATTTATACATAGCTGATCTTCTTACCGGGAGATATGAACTGAAGAATCTTGAAATAATCGTGAGGGGAAGAACCACAGGAAAGGTATACGGACAACATTACGCCGAACTGGTTTCAATTAACAAAAATAGTCCGGTGCGACGTTGGTTTGACCGCGATTGGTTAAGGTTAGCATTTGAGGAAGCGCGGGTAAAAATTGAAGATAGCCGTAAGGAACTTACAAACATAAGGTTATAGTTTCTCCAATGAGGGGCTGCAGCAGTGCAGCCCCAACCTTTCAGGTGACCGTCCCAGGAGTAGTACGATTCATGGTCCGGTGGGTTCAGAAAACATTGCCAGATAGCGTTTGCTGTCTTCTGCGCCCCTTGCTGTACGAAATCTAAGGCCCGAACCATAGCTTTCGTAGCTACGTTTATCCTTGAAATAACCATTTTCTAACGACATCAAACCATCCACAAAAGCCCAATTTTTGGATTATCGTCCGGAAGCGAACGTGCTCAGGATCACTCGGATCCTTTTCTGGATCGTTAAGGGTAAAACCTTTCAGTTAGTTCAGCCTGCTAGTTAACTAGCCTCTCAGAGGCCCGTAATCGCTCTCAGAAGCCGTTTCTTAGAAAAATGGTACCTACCTACGTATAATATTTGCGACTAATCCTGGTGTGTTTGACGACCATTCTGCGCTGGATCCGATCATTACCACTGTTCGAGGTACCGAAACTCAACCACCAGCACTACCCTGCAGAGAGGCAACACCCACTGGTTTTGTTCTTATCATACTAATAAATAACGAATTATTAAACTGTGTGACAGTGATCTACGTTGTGTCTTCGGCATATTTGTTGTTGTTTATTCCGATCTGGGATCCGGCTTCGGTAAGAGTTAGGGGTCAAATCCCCTAAAAGGAGACAAATGCTGTGTTTGTAAACGATTTTGTGGGTCCAGCCACTTATCCCCGTTATCCACACCCTATAACCAATAATTGATCCCAATATGATCCTAGATCTAACCCATAAAAACCAAAAGGATCCCCGGCACTGTATCCAATTGAATTATATAAGAAAATCGACACTTTTGATTAACCGTCGTACGTGTTTTTGTTAATGTTCATATGGAGTTTCATTAATACATGAATGATTTTAGTTAACAGTCGTATGCTGGATGATCTACAGTAATGGGATTTAACATTAACGGTCGTATGTTTAGGATAGGAATGACTGTGAACAAGAAAACGGAATCTATGGTCACTCCCGTTTTTGCAACACCGATTTTGACGACAAGTTGGCTTGCTTGAATCTATCCGGCGTCTGAATGGGATTTTATTCCCGCGCCTTGATGAGTTCCGCGCCTGATGAACCTCCAGAAAATATACGGCTTCAATGAGCCTTTCCGTTTTACAGGTTCCTCAACAGGCCGGTGGGCCGTTAGTATCATCAATATCAGTATTCGCAAAACCAGATCAGTAATTCTTTAAACCGGTGTATTTCTGCCGTTATGCTACATAAGTTTGCTGTCGTGCCGTTAGGGCCCAGGCTATTCTGGCCAGCTTGTTTGCCAGAGCACAAGTGACGACAAAGTTGCTTTTCCGGCACAGTAAATCCCTGACCCAATCGGCCAATTTGCCAGACTGGTGTTCCAGTTTTTGTATGAATACCCTGGCACATTGAACCAACAAAGTTCGGATCTTTTTATTACCTCGCTTACTAATTCCCAGCAATGTCGTCCTACCTCCCGTACTGTACTGCCGAGGTACAAGCCCTGTTGCCGCCGCAAAGTCACGGCTGCTGGCGTACTGCTTCCCGTCGCCAATCTCAGTTGAAATAGTACTCGCTGTCAGTGTTCCGACGCAGGGAATGCTCAGCAAGCGCTGTCCAACCTCATCTTCGTCCAACTTTCGTTTCAACTGGGATTCCAAATCTTTAATCTGCTCAACAAGATAGTGATAATGCTGTTGTAATTTCAGCAATAACTGGCTGAGGTAAAGAGGCAAACTATTATCCTCAAGAATGGTACTCAGTCGGCTAATAACGGCAGCTCCTCGGGGAACGCTAATGCCAAATTCCAGCAGAAAAGCATGCATTTGATTGGTTGTTTTTACCTTATCCTGAACCAGGGATTCACGGACACGATGCAGAGCCCGCATTGCCTGCTGAGATTCCGTTCTGGGCTGCACAAAACGCATAGACGGACGCGATGCAGCTTCACAAATAGCTTCGGCGTCGACAAAGTCGTTTTTATTGCTTTTAACGAACGGGCGGACAAATTGTGGTGATATCAGCTTTGGGGAATGCCCCAACCCTTCCAACTTGCGTGCCATAAAGTGAGAACCGCCACAGGCTTCCATTGCGATGGTTGTAGCGGGGCATGTCGCCAAAAATTCGATCAACTTTGGCCGGGTAAATTTTTTACGGTAAACAGCCTTCCCGCGACGATCCTGGCAATGAATATGGAAAGAGTTTTTACCCAGATCGATACCAATGAGCGCAATGTTTTCCATGATAGTTCTCCGAATGAAAGCCTGTCCTCAGCATAGTACCGGGAAGGAGGGAGTGACCATCTCATTAAAAATTAACAATGAAATCAAAGAACAAGCCGCATTCTCATTCAATGTCGTAGGGGGTACGGGTAAAGTTACTAACTTTACCCCTGGTAACAATGGTACCGTTCAACCTGTTGCTTTGTTGAGGCTTGGGGTATTTGTCCCGGCCCCTCCGGGCGTAGCAAAGAAAAACCTCCCAGAGGGTTTGGTTACGATGGATGTGTCCCGCGATTTACAGCATATGCAGATCGCATCCAGTGAAGGCTACAAAGAAATATCGCTATCCAGCCCTCGTCTTGATATGGGGACAGATTTCCGTGTATGGCTTGGTATAGTCCGTTCATTACATGACCATGGCCATTACTCAGGAAGGATTAAGCTTCCTTTTAGCACCTTCCTTAAAAATTGTGGGTTTGACCCCTCGAGGTCGAATAAGCCCATGAAACAACGTATCGATGCTTCGATGATTAAACTGAAAATGGTCACTTTTCAGTTCCGCAATGAAGATTCAACCCTCACGACCGGCCTCATTAACTGGGCACGGTACAACATAAAAACCAATGAGATTGAGATAGAGGGAGATCCCCGGATTCAGGAGCTCTATCAGATTGACTATAAGGTTTATCTTCGCCTTAAGGCTCTTGATAATCTGCAAAGGAAAGAGTCCGCCCAGGCCTTGTATACCTACCTCGCCAGCCTACCTAAAGACCCTGCACCAATCTCAATGAAACGCTTTCGCGACCGTTTACGGCTAACGTCCCCAGTAGCCTCTCAGAACATGATCATTCGCCGTTCGTTGAAGGAGCTTGAGCAAATCGGTTACTTGCAATACAGAGAAGAGAAGATTGGTCGGTCAATAAAGTTCCACATACTTAAACGAAGTCCCTCGCTGGATGCCAAAAAGACCATCCTGGTCCCGGCTGCACATAACCCAGCTGATGACGATGCACTGATACATAAACTTAAAATGCTGAAGGCTGCAGGTTACTCAGAAACTGAGATTGCTGGCGTTCTGGATGCCCTCGATAAGTTGCAGAGGGAAGGAAAACCGGAATCCGAAGTCGAAGATGCCGATTTTGAGGAGCTTTAATTCAGGAAATCAGGCGTACAAAAGAGGGGGATGACTCTCTGGAAGAATAGTCCCTTTATCGAAAAGTAACTTTTATCGCTGTTGCTGCACTTTTAACTACACGTCCATTGTTGCCTCTCTACACGAAAGCACAGTAACTATCTGATACTACAGCAAATAAACTTCATTCAAGACAAGTTCAATCAGAAACATTAACGGTCGTATGTTGTCATTCGTATCCGACCTCTCCAGCTCAAAACATTAACCGTCGTACGTTCCTATGGACGTGCAAAGCCCGCAGATTGTCACTTTAATCTGAAAGAATTAACGGTTGTACGTTCACAGTATCAGGGTAACCCCAGAAAGATAGTGGCGTTTTACATTATAAAACAATAAATTAAGAGAAATTTAAGTAGGTTGACATGGTTAGATAGCTGTTGTGCTCATCCTATGAAAAGTGAAAAGATTAACCGTCGTACGTATCACCATGCATTTTTACAGGGATGCGAACTTACCGTTAGTTGCGATGTTTGTTACCTCGTAAGCCATCGAGTGAGCCCAGATCAACGGGGCCTTATGTTGCATGCTAAGGGTCGATTATCGTAAAGCTACTCTCCGGTTTTACTTTCTGGTCACAACGCAACTTTGAGAAAGTTACTTTTATGCCGGAAAGTGTTCTATGCGTTGTGCGGTTCTGGTTCCAGGACAACGCTTGTACGCTCGTTCGTTCTAAGAGATCGCTTTGCCCAGGTAAATAACCAGGACGGAAAGTTACTTTTGTCGATAAACCCTGTTCGAGATTGGTTTCGCCAGGTGTAAGCAAGAGCCTATAGATGAAGAGAGGGACAGAGTGGAACGAAGGCATTTTCTTTGTGCATCCGTTCGTACATCTGGCCTACTCTGACCTCCAGCACTGACGCAAGGTTTATCGCAATCAAAAGTAACTTTGTTAAACAACCTCACCAGATTTGCTCCGGTAATCCGTTGCTAATCACAGGCAGGACAATTTTACAGAGTCAGCGAATCATTTTTCGTAACTAAGGAACGTTTTTTGGGGATGTAAACAAAAAAATGTCATTACATATCAATGCTGTATAAATAAACAGTGTGACAACATAACTGCGGCTGTTTTTTGACCGATGGGAGGGGGTGGGGGGGACGAGGAAAAGAGGGCAGCGTCTAAGGCATAGTTATGGTTTTGACCGTATGTCTCTAATGAATCGCATAAAGTTTAAAAAGAGATGATAAGACTACATCATAAATATGAAGCATATTCCTCTTAGAGATATCTGTATTGTGGGGGATGATCTGTTGTTTATGACCATGCTGTACTCCCGTAAAAGTCACTTTTCCGCTTTTCTCACTGTTGTCGGCACACTAGTCATTTTTATACTTGCACCGGCACCCTACACATTTGTGCTGGTGGGCCATATCGAGACCAGAACAACATGATCAATCACTCACGCCACAGTCACCCTCTGTAGCTCTTTCCGTAATTATTGGATGTTTATGATATATATAATATTTTTTGGACGGAATTCCTAAATAGGTGCTTTACACAACGTTTCAATCTGTATAATTGTTCCTGCCAGACACGAATACAATAGGGGTTTTAACTGCATATGGGGGAACGTGGACGTTGCCGAAGAAATCGAAGCCTACGCTGCTTGCCCTGCTATGAAAAAAACTGGCACCGTTTAAGGGCGGGTCTGGATCATAACGGATGGGGAGATGTATCAGTACTCGCAACTAAAGGTACAGGTTATATGTGTAAATGCAGGCAGTGCGGGCACGAATACATATCCTATTCCCTGGCTGCACGCCGCCAGTTTCAGTACCAGATAAACAGAAAATTCGCCGTATCCAGCATGCAGGAAAATAAATTTTATTCAAAAGACAATTTATCGTCTTAAGCCAGAATCTCCACTGCATATCAGGATACACTTCAAGTATATGGTGGGTATGTATGGAAGAGTGAATTATGTTTCGGACAAGCAGAAGATATCTGGTTAGAAAGATAATCAAAAATTAAGGCAGGTCAGAGTAATGAAATCCTCTATGGAAGGTGCGAACAAGTTCCTGATATGAGATCATCATATTCATCCGGAGCGCATCCCAGAGGGACATCATGAGCCATCAACTCACCTTCGCCGATAGTGAATTCAGCACTAAGCGCCGTCAGACCCGAAAAGAGATTTTCCTCTCCCGCATGGAGCAGATTCTGCCATGGCAGAATATGACCGCTGTCATCGAGCCGTTTTATCCCAAGGCGGGCAATGGCCGACGGCCCTATCCGCTGGAGACCATGCTACGCATTCACTGCATGCAGCATTGGTACAACATGAGCGACGGTGCCATGGAAGATGCCCTGTACGAAATCGCCTCCATGCGCCTGTTTGCCCGATTATCCCTGGATAGCGCCCTGCCGGATCGCACCACCATCATGAATTTCCGCCACCTGCTCGAGCAGCATCAACTGGCCCGTCAATTGTTCAAGACCATCAATCGCTGGCTGGCCGAAGCAGGCGTCATGATGACCCAAGGCACTTTGGTGGATGCCACCATCATTGAGGCACCCAGCTCTACCAAGAACAAAGAGCAGCAACGCGATCCGGAGATGCATCAGACCAAGAAAGGCAATCAGTGGCACTTTGGCATGAAGGCCCACATTGGTGTCGATGCCAAGAGTGGCCTGACCCACAGCCTGGTCACCACCGCGGCCAACGAGCATGACCTCAATCAGCTGGGTAATCTGCTTCATGGAGAGGAGCAATTTGTCTCAGCCGATGCCGGCTACCAAGGAGCGCCACAGCGCGAGGAGCTGGCCGAGGTGGATGTGGACTGGCTGATCGCCGAGCGTCCCGGCAAGGTAAAAACCTTGAAGCAGCATCCGCGCAAGAACGTAAGCGTTAACCGGACGCCGTATTGACACTGGTCAGGCAGGTATAGCCACGTTCCACGGCAGAAGTTCACCAACCCTGTTGGAAGGCCACTCAGGCAGAACGCTCAGGATGTGGCGCAGATACGCTTCTGGATCGATACCGTTCAGACGGCACGTTCCGATCAGTCCGTACAGCAGTGCACCACGTTCGCCACCATGATCGCTCCCGAAGAAGATGTAGTTTTTCTTTCCCAGGCAGACGGCGCGAAGCGCCCGCTCCGCGGCGTTATTGTCGGGTTCCGCCAGACCGTCACGGCAGTAGTAACACAGGGCATCCCACTGGTTCAGGGCATACGTGAACGCCTCTCCCAGCCGGGATTTTTTCGACAGTGTCGCACTTTTCTCCACCATCCACTCATGCAGTGACGCCAGCAGCGGCGCACTCCGCGACTGTCTGGCCGCCAGACGCTCTGTCTCCGGCATGCCGCGTATTTCCGCTTCGATGGCGTACAGTTCGCCGATGCGTTTCAGCGCTTCCTCCGCCGTGGCGCTCTGGCTGCTGATGTACACGTCGTGGATTTTTCGGCGGGCATGCGCCCAGCATGCCGCCTCTGTCAGCACGCCGCCTTCTCGCGATGTACTGAACAGCCGGTCATACCCCGCGAAGGCATCTGCCTGCAGGACGCCACGGAAGGAGCGAAGGTGCAGCTCCGGGTGTTTTCCCTGCCGGTCCGGTGAGTACGCGAACCACGCTGCCGGAGGATCTGACGAACCGGCATTCCGGTCATCCCGGACATACGTCCAGATACGCCCGGTTTTCGTCTTTTTCCTGCCCGGCGCCAGCACCGGCACTGGAGTATCATCTGTATGCAGTTTGCGGCAGTTCATCACGTAGTGATAAAGGGCTTCGTCCAGCGGCGCCATTAAACGGCAGCACGCATCCACCCAGTTGGAGAGCAGTGCGCGGCTCAGCTCCACCCCCTGGCGGGCAAGGATTTCCGTCTGGCGGTACAGCGGCAGATGTTCACAGTATTTGGCTGTTAACACACGGGCCAGCAGACCCGGTCCGGCGATACCCCGCTCGACAGGACGTGACGGCGCGGGAGCTTCCACGATACCGTCACATTTTGTGCAGGCTTTTTTTACCCGCACTGTGCGGATCACTTTCAGGGCGCTGGCAACCAGCTCCAGCTGCTCCGCGCTGACTTCGCTGAGGTACGCCATTTCACCGCCACATGCCGGGCAGCAGGTTTCTTCCGGCTCCAGCCGGAGTATCTCACGGGGAAGATGTTCCGGAAGCGGACGACGGTGCCGGGACTGACGGAGCTGGCGGGGAACCTGCGGGTCGTCTTCCCGCCCACTGTAACGATCGCTCGCCTGTTCGCGCTGTTTCAGCAGCGCTTCGGCCTGTGCCACCTCGCGGCGCAGTTTTTCAGAACGGGTGCCGAACATCATACGGCGCAGTTTTTCTATCTGAGACCTCAGGTGTTCTATCTTCCGTTCGTCTTCCTCGATCTTTTCTTCAGCGCGGGTCAGCGCGGAGCGCAGGAAGGCCTCAGTCTCGGCAACGAGACTGAGCTGGCTGTCTTTCCGGCGAAGTTCTTCTTCCAGCGCGGTGATACGGGCGAGATAGTCCTGACTCATGACCCATTTATAATGCGGCCATGCTTTTTTTACAACATTGTCAGTGAGTTAAGACGGGGTGTTTTGGGCTGACGCCAGTCCAGCTTATCGAGGAGCATGGCCAGTTGCGAGCGACTAATGGCCACCTTGCCGTCGCGCACGGCGGGCCAGATGAACTGCCCTTCCTCAAGGCGTTTGGTGAAGAGGCACAGTCCATCCGCATCTGCCCAGAGAATTTTGACGGTATCACCCCGGCGGCCACGGAAGATGAACAGGTGGCCGGAGAAGGGGTTCTCATCCAGTACGTGCTGTATCTGCTCGCCCAGACCGTTGAAGGATTTACGCATGTCGGTGGCGCCGGCGACCAGCCAGATACGGGTGCCAGACGGGAGGGAGATCATCGTCCCCTCCCGGTCAGTTCGCGAAGCAGTGTTTTCAGGATAGCGGGAGATAAGTTCCCTGTCAGGCGCAGACTGGCGCTCCCGACAGCCACTTCGCAGGTCATCACCTCACCGTAAGCGGAACCGGATGGTTCATAGTGTGGTTCTGCATGATGTGACAGGGACATGTCAGATACCACAACAGGGATGACAGCATCAGGTTTACTGACTGAACGTTGTATTTCATCGGGCAAAAGGTGGCTGTAGCGCTGGCGCCATGTAAACAACAGATTGTCATTAATCCCGTGTTCTCTGGCCAGTTGGGCCACGCAGGCTCCAGGCTGATAAGATTTTTCGACAAGTTCCAGTTTAAAGTCCATGGAGTAAGACGCACGAACCCTGCGGGGACGAAGAGAATCTGACATTGATAGAGTCCATTAACGTTTATAAGAGGACTCTATCATCGTCAATCACCGGAAATTTCAACAGACGGTACTGAGATGACGCTTACGCAAGAACAAAACGGCCATCAACATCGAATACATGAAAGCCAGCATCCGTGCCAAGGTGGAGCACCCGTTTCGCATCATCAAGCGACAGTTCGGCTTCGTGAAAGCCAGATACAAGGGGTTGCTGAAAAACGATAACCAACTGGCGATGTTATTCACGCTGGCCAACCTGTTTCGGGCGGACCAAATGATACGTCAGTGGGAGAGATCTCACTAAAAACTGGGGATAATGCCTTAAATGGCGAAGAAACGGTCTAAATAGGCTGATTCAAGGCATTTACGGGAGAAAAAATCGGCTCAAACATGAAGAAATGAAATGACTGAGTCAGCCGAGAAGAATTTCCCCGCTTATTCGCACCTTCCCTTGGTCAGGTTACTATTCATTGATCCTCACATCGCAAAGTATAGGCACATTCAAATCAGTATCTTTTTTCCTGTGCTGTTCTGAGGTGATATACTCACCTCAGAACAGGTGGCCAAATTCAGTGTGTCACTTCACTATGCCTTCACCAGTTTCGCAGACATGGGGTCATAAACATACCCAATGATGCTACCATCCTTAATACGTGCAACAGCCTCATCGATAACGAATAACGGAACGAGAAACCATTCCTCGGGCTGTACTGGATGGCCGAAACGGTCGTTAATGGTAATGTTAAGCCTTGCGGGTGCAAACAACCTGTGAAACAGGTTTTCCATCCGGGTGCGGTTGATGCCTGCAAGCTTGTATGAAGCTACCACCTCGACCTTCGCTAACAGATAGGTGGAATCGTGTTCCGCATTGGCAATACGCGCCTCAACTTTGCCGCCAGTAACTCCAATCTTGTGAATGACATCACGATGTTCAGCTACATAAGGGTTATCAGATAGCGAACGCAACACATAAATGGTGCCACTTTCTAGATCGCTCTCTTCTAGAGCATCGCTGAATAAAGGCCCCATGTCTGGATCGGTAATTCGGCGTGCTGTTTCGTCTTTATACAAAGCACGAACCAGTGACAGCCGAAGTAGGTTGCTTTCCGTACCATTCGAGTAAATGACACGCAGCCGAGCATCTTTCTTCCCCTGTGGCGAATCGAACTCTTCACCTTCCTCAGCCACATAAGCCGTTTGACCATCCAGGATGAACCAATGGCCCACTTCAATCGTTGCATACTGTCCAAAAGGTCGGGTCACTCTTAACCCTGAACTTAGATCACTGCGCACCTGTTCAAATAGCGGTTTGAATGTATCAAAATCCTCGCACGGCTTGCGATCCGCGATCCCTTGTACAGCACGCTTTTCGGCGCTAGCACGAACATGACGCAAGACTGTGATATCGTCCTCGCTGGTAACATCCGCCAGTTCGGCAGCCAAATTATCGATATCGATAAATTCGTCCGCTGACTCCGCTCCATCCCCCCCTCCGGCCAACAAGCCCTGATGATCCAGCGGCTCTAGCAAGGCACGGCAGTCTGGGAGACTGCGTAGCCGGTCGAGCCGCACTGCATAGAGGCGCTCAAAGATCTCACGCTCTTCGCCGTGTTGCGGCGCACGTCCATGTTGGTCAGCGAAGCGCTGGATTTCCTCAAAACCTGCGATGATGCGTTCCTCGCTGGCTGGACGTCCTTTTTTCTTCTCCGGTGGTGCAAATTCAGCAAGTTCTGCCGCCAAATCGTCTAAATCAGAATTACTCATAACGTCCCTCCGCCCTAAAACGCATAAACGCGGCTGCACCTTCTGCAAGGTGCTTTTCCCAGGCATCCGCCGAAGTTAACGATGGGAGTCGCCCACGTTCACGTTTAAATTCAGCAGCACGCTTGGCGATCACTTTGGCATCTTCAGGCGTGATCGAGGTACGCTTGGCCGAGATGGCCGCCGCGACCTGCTTCAAGCTATCTTCGCTCATTGTCTTAGCAAGTATGGCGTAGGCTTCACCAAAGGGATTGATGCGGTCGATAAGGTCTATGTCTAAATCGCGTACGTCCATCGCAAAGCGACGCACTCCGTCAATAAGGGCAGTATTGAGCGTCCCATCGTTCTCGCCGTTGACAATACGCTTGGCCTGCTGCGTGAGGTTAAGGGCGGCGATAGCATGCTGACGTACAGCCTCCTGATCTTCAGCATCAAGTTCAGGATACTTTTCTTTGATGATCTTACCCATACGAACCTGTGTTAACTCTTCAGGGATAAGCTCTTCATCGAACAGACCTCGTTCGATGGCGGGCTTATCCTGCACAAAGGCCGCGATCACTTCGTTTAAATCTTCCTGGCAGATGCGTGCCGCTTCTTTGCTCTTGGGCTCGGCAAGTCCCTTAATCTCGATTTGATACGTCCCTGTCTGCTCATTAACACCAAAATTGCAGCTATCCGGGTCATATCCTCCATCACCATAATCAAAGCCTGGAGTCGGGCCGCTTTCTGGATTCTTGGGCTTAAACTCGAAGCGCGGAGCCAGTACCTGCTCCATCAACAAGCTCGCCGCGATAGCTTTCAAGGTATCGTTGACTGCCTCAGTAACTGCGCCCTCTACAGCGTCCGGCTCGGCGATCAAGTTAGTAAATCTCGCGCGGGTTTTACCCGGAGCGTCACGAGTGGCGCGACCGATAATCTGCACGATCTCAGTCAGGCTAGCACGGTAGCCCACAGTCAGCGCATGTTCGCACCAGATCCAGTCGAAACCTTCCTTCGCCATACCAAGTGCAATAATGATGTCCACATAATCACGGTCTGTCTTCATTTCTACAGCTCGAAGGCTTTCCTGAATCTTGCCTTGGCTAGTTGGGTCCACCAGATCAGCGATACGCAACATTCGGCCATCGCGGCATTTGACTAACTGGAAACCTGTCGCAGGATCCGCACCTTGCCAATCGCCAAGCGCGCCAAGAATATGTTCCACTTCCTTAATTTTATCCTTCGTGCTCTCGCGCGAATTGACGTTGGGTATATGGATAATGGTCTTCTTGTCAGGATCGAGGACATTAAGGATGTCATCGACGTAGGAGCCACTGTAGAAGAAGTAGCCGATGTCAAGTTGCTTGAGGTATTCGTAACCGTTGAGTTGTTCGTAGTAGGTATAGGTGACGGTATCGAACCTGGACTCATCCTGAGGAGCCAAAACGGCCTCCGCATCACCCCGGAAGTAGGAGCCGGTCATGGCAACGATGTGTGTCTTGTCACGCGCGATGAACTGCCCCAGATGCTGACCAAGCTTGTTATCCGGGTTAGCTGACACATGGTGGAATTCATCGACGGCGATCAGGCGATCGTCAAACGCTTCTACGCCGTAGGCATCGACCGCGAAGCGAAAGGTTGCGTGTGTGCAAACAAGCACCTTGTCGCTACTTTCAAGAAAAGAGCCGAAAGCTCTTACCTTGCCACCGTTGTCGTTACCGGGCGCGTTGCATAGGTTCCACTTAGGTTCGACATGCCAATCAGCCCAGAATCCAAACTGCGATAGTGGTTCATCGTTGAAGCTCGCGCCAATAGATTTTTCCGGCACGACAATGATTGCCTGTTTGATCCCCTGGTTTGCGAGTTTATCGAGTGCGACGAACATCAGCGCACGACTCTTGCCAGAGGCGGGCGGCGACTTTATGAGAAGATATTGTTCTCCGCGCTTCTCATAGGCCCGTTCTTGCATAGGGCGCATCCCAAGGGCATTAGCCTTGGTCGATGCTCCGTTGCGTGCATAAGTAACGGAAACGGATGGTACTGAATTGATCTTGACGCTCATATGTTGGCTCCTTCTTAACTCTTTTTTCCCTTAGCCGGTACAGCCGAGGTGGCCGTCTTGATATAGAGGTCGAACAGCTTCTCAAGCCTCTCGGTATCATTCTTAAAGCGACGGCCGATGTAGATGCGTTCAAGCACTTCGTCGTTGCGAGCATGCGCGGCACGTAGATCAGCGGGCATATTTTCGGGGTCATACAGCTCTGCAATTGTTGCTGGGAAATGATGTTCTCGCGCCAGCAAAATGTCCTCGGCACAGCGTGTTAAGTCTTCCTTATTCTTATCTGTAAGCATTGGCACCGGAAAAGTGTTCCAACCCATTTTGTTTGAGTAACTAAATCGTGTTTCTAGCTTTCCACAGACGGTGCTAATCCAGATTAGATGCAATCTTGATGCTATTAGTGCCAAATTAAACAAAGATCCATCATAGATCGAATAAGCAAGGTTATTTACTGTAGTCCGCTCATCGAATAGAGCCACGGGAAGGTATTCCCGATTCTCAGAACTCCGGATTGGAACAATTATTACCGACTGATTTCCACACTTCATCTCACAAAACTGATGCGGTCGAGTGGCCATAGAACGCGTTGCCTGCCGCTCGCTCTTTAAGCGCCATTCTTTGACTTTATTGATCTGCGCTGAGACTGCTGGAAACGATGTGGCCAGCGCAAAATTCTCATTCTCAATCCAGAGACAGTATCTCTCGCTACCGTTAATTACCTCGCTCGAACCTAAGATTTTGCGCGTGATCGTCTCTCGAACATCCTTTGGGATGCAAAGGGCTTCAATCCCCTTACTATCGAAAATTAGATGACCGCCTTCGTATGGCTGATTACCAAGTACCATCGGGGCGCAGCCAGGAGGAGGATCAGATTTCTTGTTTATAAAGATGTCTGCATTTGGAACCAAGTAGGCATTGATATTATCTACCTCTCTCTCGACTATTCCCTCACCTTGATGCTCAAATAATCTACACTTCGTTCCAAAACTACGCGTCAACCCAATTACAACGACTGTTACACCAGCATTGTGGGTTGCAAGGTTAGACCATTTGAAAGATGTGTACGCGAACGAGATCCTGACACCTAGTCCCATTATCAGTGGCCACAGCACAGGAACTTGGTTCCCTTGACAAATCGAGTTTGTACTGACGAAAGCGGCTGCTCCATTTACATGGGAGAGGTACTCCGCAGTTTTCACGAACCATGCGCTCACGTAGTCGAGCACTTTGAAAGTTCCAGGATATTTAGAAAAGACAAACAATAGATCTGCCTTCTGTTCAGCGGATTGATTTTTGGTTCCTTTATAAGGAGGGTTTCCACAGATATATGTTTCGCTGCCTTCATGTTCAAACTCGATTTCAGCTTGATCAAGTGGAGTTTGCAGGATATCGTCTGAAACCACCTTAACTCCTGAGCCACTCACATCCATTAAGCTATACCAATCGATCCGCAGCGCATTTCCACAAGTGATCCAATTCTCGCTGCGTAGTGGCAAGAATTCGGCCAAGGCCAACTTCTGCCCACGATAGAGTACATCACACTGGTATTCTGCGATAATCAACGCAAGGCGGGCGAGCTCTGCCGGGAAGTCGCGCAGCTCAATGCCACGAAAATTTGTGACCGGAATATCAGATGGGCGATCAGGTTCGCCTCGCCTCCAGTTAATCTCAGCTTCAATGGCACGCATTTCTTTATAAGCAATGACCAAAAAGTTGCCCGAACCACAGGCTGGATCAAAAATGCGTATACGGGCGATACGCTTGCGCAAATTGAGCAAAGCGCGTGGATTTTCGCCCGCATCTTCCAGCTTTGAACGCAGTTCGTCGAGGAATAGTGGGTTCAGTACCTTCAGGATGTTGGGAACACTAGTGTAGTGCATCCCTAATTCACCGCGCTCTTCATCTTCGGCAATTGCTTGAATCATCGAGCCGAATATGTCCGGATTTATTCTGGTCCAGTCCAGATTGCCAACGTGAAGCAGGTAGGAGCGCGCGATACGGCTGAAGCGCGGCACCTCTTCCGTACCTGAGAACAAAGCGCCGTTAACATATGGAAATTCTGCAGCCCAGCGCGGAATACCTACTGCGGCACGCTCATAGTCTGGAGTGTTCATAGCACGAAAGAGCGTGCCGATGACCTCGTGCATATTAGAAGCATCGCGCTCACTCATCTGTGCAATGGTGTCAGTAAAGCGCCCCTTGCCTATGAATATGTCAGTATCTTCAGCAAAAAAACAGAATATTAGACGCGCCATGAACTTATTCATGTCATGACGACGCTCCGCAGTACCCCATTCAGGGTTGTCTTTCAGCAGTTCAACGTAAAGGCGGTTCAGGCGGCTTGTAGCCCGGATGTCAAAGGCGTCTTCGCTGATCTGCCGAACAGTGCTGATACCTGCCAGTGGCAAAAAGAAACCGAAGTGATCGGGAAAGTCTTTAAAGGCACAAGCGACAGTCTGGCCGCTGATGAGGTCTTCAGCTTCGAAGTCTTTTCCATCTGTGGCGAGGATGAATTTGGCCTTGGCCTTGCCTGTTGCCGGGCTGGCCTTGAGTGAAGCAAGCATTTGTGTTACTTGCCCTTCTTCACTAGCCAAAATGTGAATGTTATTGGTCTGAAGAACGCCGCCCAAATCGGACTTATTCGATGCTCCGGCTCGCAAGCGTTTGATAGTCGTTTCCTTGTTACCAAAGGCTTCAAGGAAAGCATAAGGAAACTCTATGGGATCAAAGGGTTGCTCTGCAAGATCCGTGATGGCTTGTTCAATTTCTACGGCGTTCATTTGCTTACAGTTCTCCATTGGCATGTGACCGCCCTGCTGCTACTGGTGTGCAGTGAACTCATGTCATATCCTAGGTTTTCTTGGAAATTTTTGACCGTAAGTTTAACAGAATAGAACCCAGCGCTGTAGCTGATTCAGTCTCAGATCCACGTTTCAGAAAGCCCTATTATGTATTTATGGCGAGAATTTTAGCATTGAGATATTTTCGATAAAATATACATATTTTCAGCCAATTAAAGACTGCTAAATTCATGGTATATGAGACGCTCGCATGTGAGTAACTTCCGTTCTTATTTCTGGTTTTCTTAAAACGTATTAAGGTTGCACCGAATATGGTTTTCCCCGCTGACCCTGACCCGGTTGACTGTTCAGTCAGCTATGACGTCAAGCACATGACGAAGGTAGCTTTCTGGATCCACGCCGTTTAGTTTGCACGTCCCGATCAGACTGTACATCAGCGCTACACGCTCACCTCCGTGGTCTGAGCCGAAGAACAGCCAGTTTTTTCTCCCCAAACTGACCATCCGCAGCGCCTTTTCAGCGATGTTGTTATCGGCTTCTGTCCAGCCATTGCCTGCATAGTGCGTCAGGGCCGGCCACTGGTTAAGGGCGTACGCGAACGCTTTCGCCAGCTCTGAGTGTCGTGACAGGGTGTTCATCTTTTCACGCAGCCAGCTTTCCAGGGATTTCAGCAGCGGTTTCGCTTTCTGCTGACGTTCAGCAAGACGTTGCTCCGCCGGCATTCCCCTTATTTCCGCCCCGATGGCATACAACCCGCCGATACGCTTCAGGGCATCTTCCGTCAGCGCCGACGGCGTGCGGGCGTACACATCGTGGATTTTACGGCGGGCGTGAGCCCAGCAGGCGGCTTCCGTTATCTGGCCACCGCGGTACAACTCGTTGAATCCTGCATACGCATCCGCCTGCAGCACTCCCCTGAAGCCGGCAAGATGGGTCTGCGGGTGGATGGCTTTTCTGTCCGGGCTGTAAGCGAACCACACCGCCGGTGCGACTGCTGACCCGGCGTTGCGGTCATCACGAACGTACTTCCACAATCGCCCGGACTTCGTCTTCTTATTGCCCGACAGCAGCATCTGGACCGGGGTATCATCGACATGGAGTTTGCCGTCGCTCAGGACATAGCCCCGAAGCGCCTCCTCCAGCGGTGACAGCAGCCTGCAGCATGCATCCACCCAGCCCGACAGGAGGGAGCGGCTCAGTTCCACACCTTGGCGGCTATATATTTCAGACTGGCGGTACAGCGGGGTATGCTCTGCATACTTTGAGCCCAGTACCCGGGCCAGCAGCCCCGCTCCGGCGATACCCCGCTCGATGGGGCGTGAAGGCGCGGGGGCCTGCACGATAGCGTCGCATTTTGTACAGGCGTGTTTTTCCCGCACGGTCCGGATAACCCGGAAGGCGCTGCGCATCAGCTCCAGCTGTTCAGCAGTATCTTCACCCAGCCAGCGCAGTGAATCGCCACAGTCCGGGCAGCATGATGCCGCCGACAACAGCCGTTTTTCGTCACGAGGGAGTGATTCGGGGAACGGTTTACGGGTGCGGGTCTGGCGAAGCGACCACGCTCCAGCCGTTTGGTCAGCAGACACAGCCTGTCGCCGGTAGACCACAGCAATTTTACCTGACTGCCACTGCAGCCCCAGAAGATGAAGACTTGGCCGGACATCGGGTCGTCTTTCAGTGCCGTCTGCACTTTTGCCGCCAGCCCGTTGAAGCCGTTGCGCATGTCGGTGATACCGGCAACCAGCCAGATTTTAGTGCCTGCAGGAAGATTTATCATACAGTCCCTCGCATCAGTTCGCACAGGACAGTGGTGATGAGTTCAGTTGAGGGATGAGTCAGTGTTATATCTCCGCCCCGACATTTTATGTGACAGGCAGTCTGAGGTGAACAGGATGGCGGTTCGGGCGTTGGGGGAGATGGCTCTGCCCGAAATTGCACGGGTATGAGAGCAGGAAGCGACGATGCGTTTTTCCGTGGGTGGCAGACCCGCCCTTCACGTTGCCAGAGCCTTATCCATTTAAAGAGCAGGTTGTCATTGACATCATGTTGTCGGGCCAGCGCAGCAACACTTCCTTCTTTTTCAAGTGCCAGCCTGACCAGTTCCATTTTAAACTCAGGGGAATATCGTTTTCGGGGAAGTCTTTCTTTGGCGCGCATTAGGTGTCCACCTGCAAATTAAGCGGGGGCTTAAGTTACAGGATAGTGGTTTCAGAGCCAGACGTTTTTGAGACAACGCTTACTCTAAACCCAAGCGTAAATGTCTATTATTGGCAAAATACCACCAGCCAACATGAGCTGTGATGTAAAGTTGACACTGCTACAGTTACATGAGCCTGCTTATATTCTAAATAAATTCAGATAGATATTATCTCCGTGAATCCCCCGCCTCCCTGACCGGAGCGCGGGAATTTTTGTTTTTCACGCTGAGAACCCTGTATGAATAAAACTGATGGCCTTCAGGCCCTGGAAAAACCGCTGGCGTCGCTTCCCGATACGCTTCGCCAGCTTATTCTTGAACGTATTCAGAATCTGACCCACTACGAGCCGGTGATTGGCATCATGGGCAAGAGTGGTGCCGGTAAGTCGTCGCTCTGTAACGAACTCTTTCGGGGGAAAGTCTCCGCCGTCAGTGATGTGAACGCCTGCACCCGCGACATACTGCGCTTCCGGCTGCGCAGTGGTCGTCACAGTCTGGTGATTGTTGATTTACCGGGCGTGGGAGAGAACGGACAACGGGACCATGAATACCGCGCCCTGTACCGGCGTATGCTGCCAGAGCTTGACCTGGTGCTGTGGGTCATCAAAGCTGATGACCGTGCGCTGTCGGTGGACGAGCAGTTCTGGAACGGTGTGATGCAACCTTACCAGCAGCAAGTGCTGTTCGTGCTGAATCAGGCCGACAAAATCGAACCCAGCCACGAATGGGATACTCGTACCGGCACACCTTCACCACAGCAACGGGAAAACCTGAAGGCGAAACAGGCCGCCATTACCACGATGTTCACTCCCCGTCATCCGGTCTGCGTGGTGTCAGCGTTGACCGGCTGGGGCGTGGAAGCGATGGTGGCAACCATGATGCGCTGTCTTCCGGACCGCGCCACCAGCCCGCTGGCGACACAACTGCACGGGAGGTTCTGCACGGAGCCGGTAAAGTCGCAGGCCCGTGACGGCTTCGGTGAGGCGGTAGGCCGGGTGTTCGATACGGCTGAGTCATCGTCGTTCCTGCCCGCCCCGCTGAAGGCGGTGATTCGTACCGTGCGTGATGTAGTGGTGTCGGTGGCGCGGGCTGTCTGGGATTGGATTTTCTTCTGAATGAGTAAAAGGTCGTCAGGATGGTAGTGGATGACTCTGTTTATTCGCAGCCTGATAGATGATTATTTTCAGGCAGACATAACCTGTCTTAACCAGAAAAAGATACCACCAGTCACAAGCGCGTCACCACTGCCGACAGTGCATCCACACGGCCTTTTCGCGCCAGGCGCTTTGCCACGCATCACGGACACAACCTGTCAGTCTCATCCTTTACAGTAATACCTTCTTAATTAACCACTTACCCGACACGGAGATAATACATGTCTCAAGCTGAGCGTCGTTATGACCGCCTGTCTGTCCGGCTGTCGCTGATTATCAGCCGTCTGCTCGCGGGTGAAACGCTGAATATGCGCAAACTGGCGGCGGAGTTTGGCGTCTCGGAGCGTACCCTGCATCGTGATTTCCGCGAGCGTCTGATTTATCTCGATCTCGAATATCAGGATGGCTGCTGCCGTCTGCTGACCGGGGGCCGTCAGGAGATCCGGGAGGATGCAGCATTGCAGTTTGCCTTTCAGTCAGGCACTGGCGCGTTGTTTCCTGATATGGACCACCATCTGGTCAGTTCATTGCTGAGTGGTCAGCGCGCCTCACCATGCCTTATCTGGCATCAGGGGGCATCCGTACCGTCTTCCCGCCCGGGCATCTTCACGCGACTGGTCAGGGCTGTGTCAGAACAGCGGAGGGTAACCCTGCTGGCTGACGGGTGCCGTTGCGACAGCCTTGCTCCCTACCGGCTGATTTTCAGCACTGGCGAGTGGTTTCTGGTGGGAGAACACCTCGGCCGGATGACCGTTTTTGCGCTGCACACCGTTCACTCCGTGACGTTTCACGCGGAAACCTTCACACCAGACGGGCATTTCACCCGCATTCTGTCACGCCCTGATTTTTTACAGGCGTTACCTCATTTCCGGTTCATTGGTGAAGTGCTGTCCGGCTTCGTCCCTGAACCACATCAACCCGCAACAGAAGGATAACATGATGAGACGTATCACACCCGGCAACCCGACTTCCGGCAAACGCTGCCCGGACTGTGGCTCTCACGACACCATCCCCTGGGCTGATGGCTGGATGTGCCGGGACTGCGGGTGTGAATGGGGCAAAGACAACGGCTATCTGTAGAAGGTGGGGCAATGGGATTCTGGAAGGCTGCCGGAAAACTCGCGGCTGAAGTGGCAAAAGACGCACTCAGCAGCGCACGTGAAGTAAAGGCGATACATGACCGCCTGGAAGACAAAAGCAGCGCTGAACTGAGAAAGATAACCACTGACGATGGTTTTTTCAGCAGCACTACCATCACGGAAAAGCGCCTGGCTCGCAGCATTCTGCGTAACCGGGACGACCGTTAATGACACCACAGGGCCGGGACAGGCCCTGTTTTTATTTCAGGAAATAAAAATGATGAAAAGGGTAAAACTTTCCACCTGTGCGAAATGGCTGGCGCTCGGCCTGCTTGTTGTGGTTAACAGCAGTTATGCTGCCTCCCGGGTGAAAACAGCGGCTCAGGCGATTCAGTGTCAGCCTGATACTCAGGAAAACGGCTACAACGGGACCTGTCCGTATCCTGCCGACCTTTACCGCGCCGACCCCGTCTGGAAAAAAGATATGGAATCGGCCTTACAGAAGGCGGGTATCCGTAACGTACTGGGACCGGATGGCAGTCTGAACGGGCCGGAAGAGACGCTGGAGCCCGTCACCGTCGGTGGCAGGCAATGGCTTCAGGGCTCGCTGTGTGAGCAGGGGAACTGTGGCGACCATTATCTGCGTTTTTTATATTCGCCGGGTACGCATCAGGTTCTGGGTTTCTACGTTGACGGTCAGGCACGCTGGGTCGGGAAACCACCGGCAGAAGAAGCGAAACTGCTGCGCGGCAATGCCGACGCCATCGCGGAGAAAACACCGTTACCGTCTGCCCTGCCCGCAGCACCTGCGGACGGGGCACCGGCAGACACTATCTGGACCTTTAAGGGCGATGGCGGCAAATCGTTATGGCAGGTCTGTGGTGGTCAGAACAGCAGCTGTACCATTATCGCTAACACGAAGTATTACGTTGCTGTGCTGAACCGTAAATCCGCAACGGGTTGTGCTTTCGGTGATTTTTATGTCGCTGCCCGGGATACCGCATCATGGCAACAGTATGATACCGGCACCTGCAGCCCGGATGCGTATATCCGCAAGGGCAGCATCAACAACGGTCAGTATCTGTCCGTCGATATCGGTATCAACGGGGTGCTGGTGAAGCAGTTCCCGATTGGTTACTGGTCAATGCGCAAGGAATTTTCCGGTAGCCGACGCCCGTCGTGGTCAAAGGTTAAGGAAAAAAATCAGCAGCACTGAGAACACCAGCGATAAAACCAGTCATCAGGCCATGTTCCTTCGGGAGCATGGCCTTTCTGTTTTATACCATTCATCAGGAGTATTCCCATGCCAGATACTGGCAATCCACTGCTGCCCGATGGTTCGTTTACCCGCAGGCAGGCTGAAGCTATCGTGGCGGCGTACCAGAACGTCACCATCGAAGACGACCAGTCCACCCATTTTCGGCTGGTCCTTCGTGACCGCGAAGGACAGTTACTCTGGCGGGAGTGGAATTTTGAACCCGACACCGGATTCTGGTTTAACCGCTATCTGCTCAGCCACGGCATTCCCAAAAGATAAATCACCACGGGCACCGCCCTCATATCAGCCACAACCTCACAGGCCATGTACCCACAGGAGCATGGCTTTTTTGTTTATGCCGCAAAATCAACCAACGAAGGAAATTAAGGGTATACGGATTTAATGGTTGATGGGGCACCTTTACCCCACCAACCTGATACCATTATCAGATGGTTGATAGATCGACCCCGTAGTTGAGTTCCTCTGCGAAGTCCGGCAGTCCGTAACCGATGGTTTTCTTGTAGAACGGAGAGACCTTCGCGGTCGGGGCCTTCTTCTTGTGCTTCGTGGTGTAGAGCATTCGTGCCCGCATCACCTCGAAGGAGTAACCACGTCCTTCACGGTTCTTGTCATTGGCCAGTCGGTTGATGGACTCCGTGTAAGCGTTAGTGACGGGCATGTCCGTCTCGAAGTAGGTCATGATCTCTTCGCGCCAGTTGCCTACAGCCCTGACCAGATCGCTCCAGACTTCCTTCTGGCCCTTCGGGATGGTGGCTATCCACTCGTCCAGGGCGGCTTCTGCCTGGGGCCGTGTGGTAGCGTCCCAGATGCCGTAGAAACGTTCCTTGTGCTCGTAGGCGGCCAGCAGTTGTGGGAATGCGCCGGTCCAGGTCTCCATGATGAGGCGTTCCCGGTTTGAGACTTCGTGAGCGCGTTTCAGCAGGATTTTCCGGTCACCCTTGAGGGTTCGGCTCTGGGAGGGCATCAGCTCCTTCCTGAGGCCCTTGCGCACCTTCTCCAGGGCATCGTTGGCCATGCGCACCACATGGAACTTATCGACCACGATGCGGGCCTGTGGCAGCACCGCCTTGACCGCTGCTCGGTAGGGATTCCACATGTCCATGCTGACGATCTTGACCTTCTGCCGGTCTTTCATCTTCATCAGGTAGTTGGTCACCACGTCCTGACGGCGGGTGGCCAGCAGGTCGAGCAGGGTCCTCTCCTCGATGTTGGTCAGGATGCAGCGGTAGCGCTTGTTCAGGTACAACTCGTCAATGCCGAGAATGCGGGGCGTCTCGAAGCGGTGCCAGCGCCCCAGGAATTCGGCGCGGGCGTTGAAAATGTCGCGTACCGTCTTCTCGTCCAGGCCCGTGGTATCAGCCACGTAGGCGTAGGGGTGATTGAAGGCTTCCTTCTCCACGTACTCATGCAACCGCAGCGTCATGCGGAAGCCGTCCACCATCTCCGGTAGCTGGGGCCTGAAGGTGGTCTTGCAGGCCCGGCAGGTGTACCGGCGACGAACTACCCAGAGGGTGACCCGCTTGCCGTGGATGGGCAGGTCACGATAGGGAACATCACGCTTGCCGAACCGCACGAACTCACCCTGCACGCCGCACCCCTCGCAGGCTACTGGTGTAGGTGCTTCAAGCCGAAAATGTATGTCTTCATTCTGCTCATCAGAATCCACCAACTGGTACCCAGGAAGGCTTAACGAATTAATCATCTCCCGCCTTGATCAGAAAAACAGGTAGGTGGCGTAACCGGCAATCATCGCCATAGCAAAAATGACTGCTAAAAACGCCGCTAAAAGCTTCAGCGTGAACAAAGAGCGCAACAGAATGAGCTCAGTCAGGCTGGCTCCGGCACTGCCGATGATCAACGCTAGCACCGTCCCGGCACCCACGCCTTTGGCCATCAGAGCCGCTGCCAGAGGTATGACGGCTTCAGCGCGAATATACAACGGCACGCCGATGATAGCGGCAACTGGAATGGCAAAGGGATTATCTGGGCCTGCATACTGCTCCAATAAGTCAGTGGGCATGAAACCATAGATCACGCTGCCAATCGCAATACCGATGAGCAGGTAAGGCAACACATCGATAAAGTCCGACCAAGCTTCCCGCCACACACCACTGTACTTCCCTTCTTTCTTAACCGTGACAGTGGGTTGACTGTCACAGCATTCGCTAGACGTAGAGACTGTTGTCTTCCTATCAGCCCCGCAAGAAGCCGTCTTCGGAGTGGTGTCGCAGCTGTTGGTGCCGCAACTCGATGCGGTCGATGTAGCACTGCACGGGCTTGCTGATGAACTACATCCACTGCTCTCTTGTGTCGCCGTCCGGCGCACATAACGCTCGAAGCCAAGCGTGTGAAGCAGCCATCCGGCACCTACCGCGACCACCAAAGCGGCGAGCACATAGATAGCAGTAAGTGTCCATCCAAACGTGGCAACCAGCAGGCCGACGACGATAGGATTCAGCAACGGAGATGAGAAAAGAAACACCATCATCGGCCCAAAACCGGCCCGTGCCCGAATCAACCCTTTCAACATGGGGATAGTCGAGCAACTACAGAAGGGCGTTATAGCTCCTAAACCAGCAGCAAGAAAATAGCCTCGCTTCCCACTGGAAGTCAGTAACGCTTCCACCTTGGATGGTGGGATGTGACGTTGAAGAACTCCGACCAGCAAGCTAATGCCAATGAATAAAACCGATAGCTCGATAGCGAGAAAGGCGAACATGCCTAGAGCGTCTTGGAGTTGAGGTGACATTCAATATTACTCCTATATTTCTAGTTTTATCGAAATGATGTACGCAGCCTACTTGCGTTTATCCGACCTGTCAACTATAATTCTAGAAACATAGAATTATTGGGGCGTGCTATGGATCACGAAAAGGTTGCAGCCAGCTTAGCTGAGCTAGGGAATAGTCACCGACTGTCCGTGTTCCGCTTTCTGGTCAAAGCTGGCCATGATGGGGCTTCGGTCGGAGATATCCAGAAGGGGCTGGGTATTCCTGCTTCGACGCTATCACATCACCTTGCGCGCATGGCCAAGGTAGGGCTGATCCGGCAGGAGAAACATAGCCGCACGATTGTCTGTATACCCGAGTATGGGCACCTAGAGAATTTGATCGGTTTCTTACAAGAGGAATGTTGTGCAGGTGTCCGGATTGCGCATGAACCAGAACCGCTTTGACGCTTGCCCAGCTCTCGCTGTCCTCCCTAGTCAGCATCGCTATGAAGACTCAGGCGAAGGTGGAAACAGAAAATTGGCAGTAGAGTAGGCTGAAGAGGATCAATCAGATAATCCGCTGAGAAAGATTTTCTTCTTTACATCTTTGGCATTTTATCAACCAGAAATTCCGGATACCCAAATTAAATTGGTGGCGTAATGAATAAACTCTCTAGCGAAATCACTGATCGCCACCACTTTACATTCATTGATGCTCTCTTCAAGAAAACCCGGCTTAATATCCAGATTCTCTAAATGCACATCATCCAGTGCCCAGACCGCATGCTCGGTATTATTGGGGATCCAGATTCCATAATGCGCCGGGATTATCCAGCATTTGCCGGCGACATCAATTCGCATGCTGCCTTTACGGGCGAAATGAAACTGCATAAAAGAGTGCGAATGCAGCGGAACATGATAGTTGGCTTCCAGGACATAAGAACGGAAATACACGTCCTGCGGCAGCTCCGTAATGGAGTTATCGGGAAATGAATTCCACTGTTTTTGCGCGAGAGTCTCCATAAATAAATCGTCAATGCTCCCGGTGATGTGTCCGCTATTCGATAGATCTTGTCCGCAGATAATAATACATGCATTCAGTTTTCCATAATAATCTTGCGTAACGATTTTTAGCCCACTTTGGTAAATACCATGAACACGCTTTGTTCAGATGCTGTCATCGTCAATGAAACAAATGATAACTGGACCCGAATGGGGAAAGAGCTGCTTTCGCAAGCGGATATCCAGATTAATGGCTCTCGTGCCTGGGATATTCAGCTTCATCATGTCGGTTTCTTTAAGCGGGTACTGCAACAAGGCTCGTTAGGGCTGGGTGAAAGCTATATGGAAGGCTGGTGGGACTGCGAGCGGCTCGATATTCTGTTCTGCAAAATTCTCAAAGCAAAACTCGACCAGCAAATGCCGGGCAACCTGAAAGATATTTTACGCATTGTCAGCGCCCGCCTGTTTAATTTGCAGTCGCGGAGCCGCGCGTGGATTGTCGGCAAAGAACATTATGATATTGGGAACGATCTTTTTGCGCTGATACTGGATCCGCACATGCAATATTCCTGTGGTTACTGGAAAGACGCCACCACATTAGACGAAGCGCAAAATGCCAAATTGAAAATGATTTGTGAGAAGCTACAACTCAAACCGGGTATGCGTTTACTCGATATCGGTTGTGGCTGGGGCGGACTGGCGGAATATGCAGCGCGTCATTATGGCGTGGCGGTCGAAGGCGTCACTATCTCAAAAGAGCAGCAGAAAATGGCGCAACAGCGCTGTGAAGGGCTGGACGTTAACATTCTGCTGCAGGATTATCGTGACCTCGATAAACACTACGATCGCATTGTCTCCGTGGGGATGTTCGAACACGTCGGGCCGAAAAACTACGACACCTATTTCAGCATCGCCGACCGTTGTTTAAAACCGGACGGGCTGTTCCTGCTGCATACCATTGGCAGCAACAAAAAGGGGATGAGCGTCGATCCGTGGATCAATAAATACATTTTCCCGAACGGTTGCATACCGGCGATTTCGCATATTGCCGAGGCCAGCGAATCGCGCTTTGTAATGGAAGACTGGCATAACTTTGGCAGCGATTACGATAAAACGCTGATGGCCTGGCATGAGCGTTTTAATCAGGCATGGCCGGAGCTGTCTTCACGTTACTCCGCCACCTTCAGAAGAATGTTTAATTACTATTTATGCGCCTGCGCCGGGGCTTTCCGCGCCAGAGATATTGAGCTTTGGCAGGTACTGTTTAGTCGCGGCGTCGAGGGTGGCCTCCGCGTTTATCGTTAACGTTCTGCCTGATGCGCGAAGCGCATCAGGCATTTATGACTTAACCCAACTCACTCTCCGCCAGCGCTTTAAATACCATTGCGACGGCATGCGCGCCGGGGTCCATATTACCCAACAAGCTTTCGCTGTTCAGATAGGATGCGCGACCTGCATTGGCTTTGCTCGACAGGCAGGTTCGTTCGGCTCCGGCTTGCGCGGCGTCAAAAGCAGCATGCAGGTTGTGCGGCTGCGCCAGCAGTGAGGTCAGTGCGGGTTGCAGGGCATCTATCATGGTGCGATCGCCTTCGTCTGCGCCGCCGTAGAACTTCATCTGCGCCAGACCTGTATTCAGCGCTTCGGCAACGCTAGCTCCCTGTTCCAGTTTCTGCCCGGCGGCGGTAAAGAAAATAGACATCAGCACGCCGCTGGACCCCCCCATCACCACGGTCAGACGTTCGCCAATCAACGCGAACAGCGTGGCAAGGTCATCCAGCGGAAGCTGCTGACGCTGTAGCAGGCTGGCAATTTCACGCGCGCCGGCGGCAAAGGTTGAACCCGTATCGCCATCGCCGACTTTGGCATCCAGCGCGTTGAGATGTGCTTCCAGACCGGAAAGCGTTCCGGTGATAAGCTCCACAATCCCGGCGACCAGCGCGTTGGCAGAGGGCTGGAATTCCACGCGCGCGCTGCGCTGGGATGATGGCGCGTAGCTGATTTCACGCGGTGGGACGGGAGTCGGCCAGTTGCTGGTTTCCACTGCGGTCAGCAGCGCTTTTTCGATGCTCTCTTCGAGCACGATGGCCGTCAGTGAGAATCCTTTCATATCCAGCGCGGTGACCAGCGAGGCCGGACCAATCAGCCAGTCGATACGCGGGTACAGCGTACTGCTTGCCAGTTCGCGGGTGATAATAGCCATTTCGGCTACGGATACACCGCCAAGATTGTTAATCATCACCGCCACTCTGCCGGTTTCAGGCAGGACCGTCAGCAGTTTATCCACCATCAGGTTGACCACCTGCGCGCTGTTTTGGGTATCGATAACCGAGGCTCCCGGTTCGCCATGAATACCCATGCCCAGCTCTGCATGACCCGGATGATGGCGCGGCGCGGCGTCGGTTTCTTGCGGAAGATGACAGCTGGAAAGCGCAACCCCCAGGCTGAAGGTGTTGTTGGCTGCGTACTGCGCTTCACGCAGGACGGTGGCGAGGTTGTAGCCGCGTTCAGCGAAATAGCCGGCGATTTTATGCACCAGGATGGTTCCCGCAATGCCACGCGGATGTTTGTTATCCGGCAGGGAGATATCGTCACCGACTATCAGCATTTCAACGTTGTAGCCCAGGCGTCGCGCTTTCTCGGCGGCGAGACCGAAATTAAGACGGTCACCGGTGTAGTTCTTCACGATCAACAGACAGCCAGCCTCACCGGTCACTGCCTGAATAGCGGTCAGTACCGCATCCACGCTCGGGGAGGCGAACACGTCGCCGCAGACCGCCGCGGTCAGCATTCCTTTGCCGATAAACCCAACGTGCGCGGGTTCGTGTCCTGAACCGCCGCCGGAGATCACCGCCACGTTATTTTTGTTAAGGTCGCGGCGAACCACGATGCGAATGGCCGGATCGCTCTCCAGACGCGCCAGGTTATTCCACGGGCTGGTGATAATTGTACCGTCGATCACGTCGCTAACGAGATGGGGGCGTTGATTAAAAAAGAATTGAGACATAACGGCTCCTCGAGGTTGAGTGTAAGACAAACCCCCGAATGCATGTTCATGGTGCGGAGGCGATAGAGAGATTCTGGCGAAGTCAGCATGGAAAAAAACAACACGAAAATGAGTTTCATTACGAAACGTGATTGCTGTTTTTTGTTCCGAAATGAAACTTAATTAGGCGAGAAATCATCACAATGCGAACCAGCTCGACTTTTTCCTCCTGCGATCAGAGCAGGCCACACGGCGCAGTCAGTCTTTTTTGCGGGGCTTTACCCAGGATGGCGCGTAATTGGGGAAATTTATCATCGTGTTTGTCGGTGATTTCGCGGTAACGGAACGGATCGAGATCGCAAATCTCATTATTTTTGTGGTTAAGCGTTCCAATATGAAACGCATGTCATTTTTATCTGTTCCATATCAGAACAAAATGACGAAAGATTTTTTTGTACACGCCTCGCCATACAGTTATTACATCGCTCCGGTACGTCCGCTTTCGCCGTCAACATCAGGTTAAACGGGTTAACGCCAGGGCTCACCATGTAAAAACATGTACTTATTTGAGGATGAAAGGAATGCTAAAAGTTATTCAATCTCCAGCCAAATATCTCCAGGGTCCTGACGCTTCTACCTTATTTGGTCAATACGCTAAAAATCTGGCGGACAGCTTTTTCGTGATTGCGGACGACTTCGTCATGAAGCTGGCGGGAGAAAAGGTACTCAATGGCCTGCACAGCCATGACATTAGCTGCCACGCGGAACGCTTCAACGGTGAATGCAGCCATGTTGAAATTAATCGCCTGATTGCCATTCTGAAAAAACACGGTTGCCGCGGCGTGGTTGGGATTGGCGGTGGGAAAACGTTAGATACCGCCAAAGCAATTGGTTATTACCAGAAGCTGCCGGTAGTGGTGATCCCGACCATCGCCTCAACCGATGCGCCAACCAGCGCGCTGTCCGTTATCTATACCGAAGCGGGTGAGTTTGAAGAGTATCTGATCTACCCGAAAAACCCGGATATGGTGGTGATGGATACCGCAATTATTGCCAAAGCGCCGGTACGTCTGCTGGTGGCCGGGATGGGCGATGCGCTCTCGACCTGGTTTGAAGCGAAAGCCTGTTATGACGCTCGGGCGACCAGCATGGCGGGCGGGCAGTCCACCGTGGCGGCGCTGAGCCTGGCGCGCCTGTGCTATGATACCCTGCTGGCGGAAGGCGAAAAGGCACGCTTTGCCGCGCAGGCTGGCGTGGTGACCGATGCGCTGGAACGTATTGTCGAAGCCAACACCTACCTCAGCGGTATCGGCTTTGAAAGCAGCGGCCTTGCGGGGGCACATGCTATCCATAACGGCTTTACGATTCTGGAAGAGTGCCACCATCTGTACCACGGTGAAAAAGTCGCCTTTGGTACGCTGGCGCAGCTGGTGCTGCAGAACAGCCCGATGGAAGAGATCGAAACCGTGCTGAATTTCTGTCAGAAAGTGGGCCTGCCGGTAACGTTAGCGGAAATGGGTGTGAAAGACGACATTGACGGCAAGATTATGGCCGTGGCTAAAGCCACCTGCGCAGAAGGTGAAACTATTCACAATATGCCGTTCCCGGTGACGCCTGAAAGCGTACATGCCGCTATTTTGACGGCAGACCTGCTGGGACAGCAGTGGCTGGCGCGTTAATCGGGCACAGGTAAATTTACCCAGCATCTTCTCCCCCTCTGACAGTCTCTGCCGGAGGGGTTGTCTATGGCAAAACAGCGGAAATGGATATGACGGCGCACACGCATAGCATCGGGCAGGAAGTCTCTTCGGTTCTCGCCCAGTCCTGGCATCGTTGCAGCAAGTTTATGCAGCGGGAAACCTGGCAGGCGCCGCATCAGGCGCAAGGGCTGACCTTTGAGTCGATTTGTCGTCGCAAGACGGCGCTGCTGACGATTGCGCAGGCCGCGCTGGAAGATGCCTGGGAGTTTATGGACGGTCGTCCGTGCGCACTGCTGATTCTGGATGAATCAGCCTGTATTCTCAGCCGTTGCGGCGATCCGCAGACGATAGAACAGCTGGCGGAGCTTGGATTTCGCGACGGCAGCTATTGCGCGGAAAGCATTATCGGCAGTTGTGCGCTGTCGCTGGCGACGATGCCGGGGCAGCCGACAAAAACCTCTGGCGCTCAGCACTTTAAACAGGCGTTGCATCCGTGGTCGTTCTGCTCGACGCCGGTGTTCGATAACCATGGGCGTCTGTTTGGCTCCATCTCATTGTGCTGTCTGGTAGAACATGAGTCCGTTTCTGATTTATCCCTGACGCTGGCGATTGCCAGAGAAGTCGGCAATTCATTGCTGACCGACAGCCTGCTGGCAGAATCCAACCGCCATCTGAACCAGATGTACGGGCTGCTGGAGAGCATGGATGATGGCGTGATGGCCTGGAATGAGCAGGGGGTGTTGCAGTTCCTCAATGCGCGCGCGGCGCTGCTTTTGCATCTCGACGCGCAGGCCAGCCAGGGCAAAAACATTCACGACCTGCTCAATTTGCCCATGCTGCTGCGTCGGGCAATTAAACATGCCCGCGGTCTGAATCACGTCGAAGTCACTTTTGAAAGCCAGCACCAGTTTGTTGATGCTGTTATCACCCTGAAGCCGATTGTTGAGGAGCAGGGCAACAGCTTTATCCTGCTGCTGCACCCGGTGGAGCAAATGCGTCAGCTGATGACCAGCCAGCTTGGTAAGGTGAGCCACACCTTTGAGCAGATGTCGACGGACGATCCAGAAACCCGACGCTTGATCCATTTTGGTCGCCAGGCGGCAAGGGGGAGTTTCCCGATCCTGCTGTGTGGGGAAGAGGGCGTAGGGAAAGAGCTGCTGAGCCAGGCCATTCACAATGAAAGCGAACGCGCCAGCGGGCCGTATATTGCCGTGAACTGTCAGCTGTATGCCAACAGCGTGCTGGGGCAGGATTTTATGGGCAGTGCGCCCACCGATGATGAAAATGGTCGGTTGAGCCGCCTTGAGCTGGCGAACGGCGGCACACTGTTTCTGGAGAAAATTGAATATCTGGCGCCGGAGCTGCAATCCGCGCTGTTACAGGTGATTAAGCAGGGGGTGTTAACCCGTCTTGATGCCCGTCGGCTGATTCCGGTGGATGTGAAAGTGATCGCCACCACTACGGTTGATCTCGCTAACCTGGTGGAGCAAAACCGCTTTAGCCGCCAACTGTATTACGCGCTGCACTCTTTTGAGATTGTTATCCCGCCGCTACGGGCGCGGCGTAACAGTATTCCCTCGCTGATTTATACGCGACTGAATAGCCTGAAAAAACGCTTTTCATACAGCCTGAAGATCGACGATGACGCGCTGGCACAACTGGTGGCTTATTCGTGGCCGGGCAATGACTTCGAGCTGAACAGCATTATCGAAAACATCGCCATCAGTAGCGATAACGGGCATATTCGGCTGAGTAATTTACCTGATTATCTGTTTGCCGAGCGCCCCGGTCTGGAGACCGCGTCTTCCCTGCTGCCAGCCAGCCTGACGTTTACCGCTATCGAAAAAGAGGCGATTATCCATGCCGCCCGTGTCACCAGTGGGCGAGTACAGGAGATGTCGCAACTGCTGAATATTGGTCGCACCACCTTGTGGCGTAAGATGAAGCAGTACGACATCGACGCCAGCCAGTTTAAGCGCAAACATCTGGAGTAGTTTCTTCGATTCTGGCCATTGAGAACAGCGCATCCGACAGCCGGTTGATATAACGCTTGGGTTCATCGCGTAACGTCAGCGTTCTGTCCATCGCGATGAGGATCCGCTCCAGCCGCCGTGCCAGGGTGCGCGCCACGTGTAGCTGTGCCGATGCCAGATTTTTCCCCGGAATGACAAATTCTTTCAGGGGGCCGCTCTGCGCCATATTGCGGTCAATAAGTTGCTCCAGCGCCTGAATATCCTCGGCATTAATCGTCTGCGTTAAGCGGGCGAGACCTTTCTCATCGCTGGCGAGTTCCGCCCCCAGCACAAACAGCATCTTCTGGATGGCATGCAGATCCTGGCGTAATTTTGCCTGGCGCGAGCTGGCATAGCAGACGCCAAGCTGGGAAATCAGTTCATCCACCGTACCGTAGGCGTTAACGCGGATGTCGTCTTTGTCGATACGACTGCCGCCAAACAGCGCGGTCGTGCCTTTATCACCGGTTCGGGTATAGATGCGGTACATTTATTTTATCTCGCTAAAGGGAAGCACTTTGACCAGTTGGCCAGCATTGGCGCCGAGTGTGCGGATGTGGGCTATCCCGGCGGCGATATGCCCGCGGACCAGCGCCCGATCCTCGGGTAGCTGGGCGTGGGTTAGGGCAATATCACCACTGGCGCTGAGGCCGAGACCCACGCGTAGCGTTGAGCTTTTAGCCGCCAGCTTGCTGAGGGCCAGCGCGCAGTCATGCTCGTCGCAACAGATTGTCCGGCAAGGGACGCCTTGCTCTTCCAGCCCCCAGCATAGTTCATCAAGCTCGCGCGTATCCTGCCAGCGTGAGTGATAAAACAGATGTACGCCCGGTGATGAAAGTGACATTGCGCCCCCTTATTGATCAGAATGCCTGACGGAAGATCCCGGCAATTTCTTTCTCGTTCCCTTTACGCGGGTTGGAGAAGGCATTGCCGTCTTTCAGCGCCATTTCCGCCATATACGGGAAATCGGCTTCTTTGACGCCCAGCTCGCGCAGATGCTGCGGAATACCGATATCGGCTGACAGGCGAGCGATGGCGCGAATCGCCAACTCAGCGGCATCCATGGTGGACAGACCATCGGTGTTCTCACCCATAAACTCCGCGATGTCGGCAAATTTCTCCGGATTAGCGATCAGGTTATAGCGTGCCACGTGCGGCAGCAGGACGGCGTTTGCTACGCCGTGCGGCATGTCATACAGACCGCCAAGCTGATGCGCCATCGCGTGAACGTAGCCAAGGTTGGCGTTGTTGAAGGCCATACCCGCCAGCAAAGAGGCATAGGCCATGTTCTCGCGAGCTTTCAGGTTGCTGCCCAGCGCTACGGCCTGACGTAAGTTGCGGGCGATCAGACGAATTGCCTGGATAGCGGCGGCGTCGGTAACCGGGTTGGCATCTTTTGAAATATAGGCCTCAACGGCGTGAGTCAGGGCGTCCATTCCGGTTGCCGCAGTCAGTGGCGCAGGTTTGCCGAGCATCAGCAGTGGGTCATTGATGGAAACCGACGGCAGGTTGCGCCAGCTGACAATCACAAACTTCACTTTGGTTTTGGTATTGGTCAGCACGCAGTGGCGGGTGACTTCGCTGGCGGTACCGGCGGTGGTATTCACCGCGACGATCGGCGGCAGCGGATTGGTCAGGGTTTCAATCCCGGCATAGCTATAGAGATCGCCTTCGTGCGTCGCTGCGATGCCGATGCCTTTACCGCAGTCATGCGGGCACTGTTGCAAATAGTCGGTGGTGATAAACTTATCATCCCCTTTTGCTGATGGAGCTGCACATGAACCCATTCAAAGGCCGGCATTTTCAGCGTGACATCATTCTGTGGGCCGTACGCTGGTACTGCAAATACGGCATCAGTTACCGTGAGCTGCAGGAGATGCTGGCTGAACGCGGAGTGAATGTCGATCACTCCACGATTTACCGCTGGGTTCAGCGTTATGCGCCTGAAATGGAAAAACGGCTGCGCTGGTACTGGCGTAACCCTTCCGATCTTTGCCCGTGGCACATGGATGAAACCTACGTGAAGGTCAATGGCCGCTGGGCGTATCTGTACCGGGCCGTCGACAGCCGGGGCCGCACTGTCGATTTTTATCTCTCCTCCCGTCGTAACAGCAAAGCTGCATACCGGTTTCTGGGTAAAATCCTCAACAACGTGAAGAAGTGGCAGATCCCGCGATTCATCAACACGGATAAAGCGCCCGCCTATGGTCGCGCGCTTGCTCTGCTCAAACGCGAAGGCCGGTGCCCGTCTGACGTTGAACACCGACAGATTAAGTACCGGAACAACGTGATTGAATGCGATCATGGCAAACTGAAACGGATAATCGGCGCCACGCTGGGATTTAAATCCATGAAGACGGCTTACGCCACCATCAAAGGTATTGAGGTGATGCGTGCACTACGCAAAGGCCAGGCCTCAGCATTTTATTATGGTGATCCCCTGGGCGAAATGCGCCTGGTAAGCAGAGTTTTTGAAATGTAAGGCCTTTGAATAAGACAAAAGGCTGCCTCATCGCTAACTTTGCAACAGTGCCCGTCCTTCTGCCCTGAACGAAGAACAAAAACAGGTCGTTATTGAGCGTATTAATTTAGGCTTAAGCATCAGCGCCATTGCCCGAGAATTTAGTACTACCCGGCAAACTATACTTCGAGTAAAGGCCAGATCCAAACTGTCATAAGACTGGCCTCTATTTGACCCAATTATCAAAGGCGTTAGATTGATTTTACGTGTATTGAAAACTGATTTAGCTCGTTAATAATGCACTCAGGTTCTTCACTGAAAGGCATGTTGTTCAAATCTAAAACCCCATCATTTTTTTGAGGGTTATCTGCCTGCAAGTCCTTAAAGAGAGGCGTAAAATCCAGTTGCGCTTCGCCTCGCTCAGCGACCAACTCAAACGTTTTATTTGTTGCTGCATCGTTACTCAACGCACTGACCAGAACCTGGGCGATTTGTTTTCTGGATATCACACCATCTTCCGGCGTTCCTGCATGGCGTCGATCCCCCTGGAGCATAACGATTCTGTACTCATCATCATTGTTGTAATCAAACCAGCCGGGCCTGACTATGGTATAGGGATGACCACTCGCCCTGACCAGACGTTCGGCACGTCTTTTCCAGTCATGGACCTCAGTACGTTGATTCCAGGTGCTGAGCCGCTCAGTCACGCCAATCGTGGTCATCAGGCTGATACGAACAGGCGTATCCTTGAAAATTCGTAAAATATTACGTACTCCGCCGTAATCGATCGCTCTGGCACCAATACGACCCTGACCATCGGAACCGAGCGTGAAGATGATGGCATCAATATCTTTCGGCAATTCGGTGAGTGTTTCCGGCATTGAAACATCGCCGTAAAAAACATCTGTTCCACGAGGAAGCCATTTTACTTTGCGTTTATTTCTGACCAGCGCTACAGGCTGATGGCCCATTTTGATAGCAGTGTTGACGACATGAAGGCCAATACTTCCTGTCGCCCCTGCAACAAGTATTCTCATGATAAACCTACTGATAATTCAGACTTATTTTTGATACGGTCAGAATATCAATTATCATTAATGTAAGTAATGGGGCTAAAATGATTGTGTCTATGAACACCCTTCATGAGTACGCAATGAAGGGAATACCCCCATAAGGAAATCGCCGATGCTCAAAGAAAATTTCAACGAACTGCAAATCTTTCTTGTGGTGGCAAGGGAGCGAAGTTTTACCAAAGCAGCGGGTAAACTGGGCGTTTCTCAGTCTGCACTCAGCCACGCGATGAAGGCCCTGGAGGAAAGGCTGAATATTCGCCTTCTGACCCGCACGACCCGAAGCGTTGCCCCTACGGGAGCCGGTGAGAGAATTATTGCCTGCCTTGAACCTCGCATTGCCGATCTTGAACAGGAACTGGAATCGCTTGTTCAACTGAACGGCACCGCCTCCGGCAATATCCGTTTATCTGCCGGGGAGCATGCCGCGCGAAGTCTGGTATGGCCGAAGCTAAAACCCTTCCTCAGGGAATATCCCGAAATTAATCTCGAACTGGTGGTTGATAACGGCTTTGTCGATATTGTTGAGGGGCGTTTTGATGCCGGGATCCGCCTTGGCGAAAGTGTGGATAAGGATATGATTGCGGTAAGAATTGGGCCGGATATGAGAATGGCTGTGGTAGGAGCGCCGTCTTATTTCGCTGCAAATCCTGCACCTGAAACGCCGCACGAGCTACAAAATCACCGGTGTATCAATATGCGCCTGCCGACAGCCGGTGGGCTTTACCACTGGGAGTTTGAGAAGGAAGGGAAACCGTTAAGGGTCAGAGTGGAAGGGCAGGTCACGTTTAATCTGCAGGCGGAAAGGATTGATGCGGCGTTATCCGGTTTTGGTATCGCCTGTATACCTGAAGACAGGGTGCAGGATTATATAAAGTCAGGAGAGCTTATTCAGGTTCTGCATGACTGGTCTCCATCTTTCCCCGGATATTACCTCTACTACCCGAGCCGTAAGCAGCATCCGCCCGCTTTTGCGCTGATGATCGATGCACTTCGCTACCAGGAATAACGGGTCCGCCAATCTCAGCGGACCCGTCCGGATATTAACGGCCTACGCGAGCCTGGTGCTCAGGAGAGTAACGTTCGCCGACGACTTTAATCGTTTCAAGCGCCTGGGTTATCTGCAGTGAGTCATCCTGAGAAAGAATGATGTCGGCAGCCCCCAGGTTTTCTTCCAGCCGGTGCAGTTTCGTGGTTCCAGGGATAGGCACAATCCACGGCTTTTGTGCCAGCAGCCATGCCAGCGCGATTTGTGCAGACGTCACACCTTTCTCTGCCGCCAGTTCACCCAGCAATGAGACCAGCTTTTCATTGGCTTCAATCGCCTGCCCGGCGAAACGCGGCACTGTGCTGCGGTAATCATCCTTCCCAAAAGTGGTTCCTGGCTTAATCGATCCCGTCAGGAAGCCTTTGCCTAATGGGCTGAAGGGAACGAAACCAATACCCAGTTCCTCCAGTAACGGCAGGATCTCCCTCTCAGGCTCGCGCCACCACATGGAGTATTCGCTTTGCAGGGCAGTGACAGGTTGAACGGCATGCGCACGACGAATGGTTTGCGCACCCGCTTCGGACAGACCGAAATGTTTAACTTTGCCTTCAGCTATCAGGTCTTTTACCGTACCCGCAACATCTTCAATCGGGACATCCGGATCGACACGGTGTTGATACAGCAGGTCAATGACATCAGTCTTAAGACGGCGTAACGATCCTTCCACAGCTTCACGGATATGCTCCGGACGGCTGTTTAAAATCTGCTGCTTGTTGTCCGTACCGAAGGTAAAACCAAATTTGGTGGCGATGACCACACGGTCACGAAACGGTTTTAAGGCTTCGCCAACCACCTCTTCATTAAGAAAGGGTCCATACACTTCAGCGGTATCGAAGAAGGTGACGCCACGTTCAACCGCGGCGCGAATGAGCTCGATAGCCTGACGTGTATCGGTCGCCGGGCCGTAGCCGTGACTTAATCCCATGCAACCGAGCCCAAGCGCGGAGACTTCGAGTCGGGATTTACCCAGATAACGTTTTTGCATTGAATGAATACCTCTTTTATCGCGACTTAAACATCAAGTTTGCGGCCAGTCAGCCATTCCACCATCGCCGGGTCGCGGTGAGAGAAGAAGGCGCTAGTTGCGGTGTCGAGGGCGGCAATTTGCAGCATATCTTCAGCGCTAAGTTCAAAATCGAGAATGTTGATATTCTCTTCCATGCGTTCTTTGCGCACCGATTTCGCCAGTGAAATGATGCCTCGCTGGAAGATCCAGCGCAGCACAACCTGACCCACGCTTTTGCCGTACTTCTGCCCAATTGCCGTTAACACGGGATGCTGGAACAGGCCATTTTTACCCTCAGCAAACGGTGCCCAGGCTTCCGGCTGAATATCATGGCTTTGATTCCATGGAACGGCATGCAGCTGCTGGTTGAAGGGATTAACTTCAATCTGGTTCACCGCAGGGGCCACTTTGTTGAAGGCGATAAGGTCGGCCAGACGGTCAGGATGGAAATTGCTGACACCAATGGCGCGAATTTTGCCTGCCTGTTGCAGTTCTTCCATGGCACGCCATGCCCCATGGACATCGCCGTAAGGCTGGTGAATCAGATACAGGTCGACGTAATCAAGTTGCAGTCGATTCAGGGAGCGTTCGAACTGTGCTTTAGCGCCTTCGTAATTGGTATCCTGTAGCCAAAGTTTGGTCGTTACAAAGAGTTCGTTACGCGCTATACCGCTTTGTTTCAGAGCATTCCCGACCTGGGTTTCATTCTGGTAAGACGCAGCGGTATCGATCAGGCGGTATCCCGTATCGATGGCATCAATAACGGCTCTTTCGCATTCAGCGGCATCAGACATCTGAAACACACCAAAGCCCAGCAGGGGCATTTCAATCCCGTTGTTCAGTTTTACAGTTTGCATGACGTTATCCTTCAGCTGTTGTGTAGGAAAAGCATAACGCAAAGTGATTTATTCGATTAGATGGGGTAATTAGCTAGGGTTTATTAGATGTATTCATTAATTTGGGATGGGCTGGCGGTCTGCTTTATGCGCGAAGCAGACCGTCACATTGAACGCTTTCCGTCAGGATTTGGCCACTTTATTTTTTATAAATATGATGTTTGTATCGAGCCTTCAATAACGAAGGCTCGCTATTATCTCGTCCTACTGGAGTTTTTTTTCTTTAAGGAACTGACTAACCAAATCAGCAATCTGCACATTATTTAAATCAGAGAACGGGAAGTGGGTATTCCCTTTGATTCCCACTTCAGGCAGATGCGTCACCGTCACATCCCCGCCATGCTTGTTCACCACGTCACGCCACTCGCGGGCCATCGCCAGACGTACGCGCCAGCTGTCCTGTGCGGGCATGGAGACAGGTTTATCCGGAATGTTATCGCCGTAAATGATCAGAATCGGGATTTTGGTCAGAGCTATAAACTGCTCCATCGGCACCGGCTCACCCTTCAGCGTGTCGAACGCGCTTGGCATAGGGGCCGGGAGTTCTTTTTCAGGGAAGACAAAGCTGCTGCCAGGCTCAAAAGCGACAATGGCTTTGACCTTGTTGTTTATCATCGCCGTGTACCAGCCAGGTCCGCCGCCCTGAGAGTGGGTGAAGAGGATTGCCGGGCCGGATTTATCCACGACGGCGGACATCGCATCAGAGATAACATTGATATCAAACGGCCCGGTATTTGGGGTCATCTGACGGAAATACTGATTCAGTGCTTCTTTGTCGTGAGAGAACTGAACGCCCTTAAAATACTCTGGCCACACGCCAACGCGGAACTGGTTGAACCACATCTGTTCATCCGGTTTAGGCGTAACAGTACCTTCTACAGTAGTGCGTCCGGCGCTGCCCCGGCGTGGCTGATCGACAAGATAAGTTGAGAACCCGCGACGCAGGAAGATGTTCTGGAACCCTTCGCGACCATCCGGGGTACTTTCCCAGGTACGGGAGAACTGACCTGCGCCGTGCAGCATGACGATAGGGTATTTATGCGGATTCTCCGGGATTTGGTAGAACACTGAGGCATGATCGCCATGCCAGGTTTGGCCAGCAGAATCCAGCGGCTTTTTTGCATCAAATGTTCCTGGTGCGGTGATGATAGTGCCACCAGCAGAAAAGCTTCCCTGTTCCTGAATGACCAGCGGCTCGGCGTATACCGACTGAGCCATCAGGCCACCCGCCATTACGCAGATGGCCAGCGTTTTTAAGATTGTCTTCAAGATTACATCCTCTGTTATGTTTGCCGTTCAATCATATCTGAGTTGTCAGCGTTAATTATTTAGCACCCCTGATTGCCCTTATTTGGCAGACTCATGAATGCGGACGATTAACTGCGTATTGTCTCTAACCAGCTGGTGACCGTTTCAGTGGTTCTTCGCTCCTGGTCGCATTCAATGACCAGCGGTTTTTCCCGACGTGCAGTCGGGGCAAGACGGGTAAGGATGTCGTCGCTGGCTCCTTTACCGTAGCCACCGTGAGTAATGAAGGGGATGAGTAATTTGCCCGCAAGGTTGTGGCTGCTGAGAAATGCTTGCACTACAGGCGGCACGCTGGTCCCCCAGATCGGAAAGCCTAAATACACGGTCTCGTAGCGTGAGATATCTGCAACGCTATTTTTTAATGCCGGTTTTGCACCTCGCTCACGCTCTTTTTTCGCCTGTTCAACGGTCTGAAAATAGTCTTCCGGATAAGGTGTAGCCGGTTCGATTTCAAACAGATCGGTATTCAGGCTGCGGTGAATGACGCCCGCAATCACCCGTGTATTTCCGCTGCGGGAAAAGTACGCCACCAGAACACGGCTTTTACACTGCACGTTTGCGGTTCCGGTCGCAACTGAGGCAAAAGCAACGTTCGCCAGCGTCAGCCCGGCAAGTGCGGTGATTAACATTCTGCGGTTGGGATCATGCTCCATAATCCACTCCTAATTGTTTGCGAGCGCCTGCTGCAGCGCCTTTTCAGCTCGCGTTGCTGCATCACTTTCGCCATGTTCACGCAGAACCTGTGCCAGCTGGCGCAGCTGCGACGCCGTCAGGCCGACCCGCATGCTTGCTCGCGTATGCGACAGCAGTTGTGATTCGACGCCCGGCGTGGCCGCTAATGCGCCAACCGTTGCCAGCTCGCGGCTTTGCCAGTCGAGGTTATCACGGGCGAAAATGTCGCCGAAAAGGTGCGTTTGCAGGAACTGGTTAATCACCGGGGCAAAATCAAACAGTGGGCCCTGGACGGGAGCGCCTGAGATTTTTGTCTGGTTTGCGGTACCGACACGGCGAAGCTCATCCCCGACAGGGATCGGGGCAACCGGTTCTTTACCCTCAACGTCTTTGATACCACGTTGTTTACGTTCTTCGACGACCTTCATCAGTTCACTAAGCGCATTCAGGCTACGGGGGAAGCCCGTATAGGCATAAAGCTGGACGAGAATCTCTTTGGTTTCGTTTATCGTGAGCCCTGCGTCAAGACCCTGATTCAGGGCTGCATTCAGCTTATCCATCTGGCTGCTGGCCATCGATGCCGCAATCAACGGGATGGCCTGTTGGCTGGCTGACAGCGTATCTGAAACCGTTTGTTCGTGGTTCATTTCTGAGGCTCCTTTATTGACGGACGCAGCATGTGCCGCGAGACCAAAACCAAAGGTCAGCAGTACCGCTGCCGCTAATGTTTTAATGGGCGTGGTATTGTTCATCTGTCACTTTCTCCATCCAGTTAACGCTTTTGCCATCCACAATCCCGGTTATTGCCAGATGCGTCATCGCGCTGCCGGGTGCCGCCCCGTGCCAGTGTTTGACGCCCGCCGGGCAAGAGACAACGTCACCGGCGCGGATAACCTGCACCGGCTGGCCTTCTTGTTGGGTAAGCCCTACACCCGAGGTCACAATCAGCCGCTGACCTGCCGGATGCGTATGCCAGGCGGAACGGGCTCCAGGCTCAAAGGTGACATAAGCCCCGGAAACAGGGATGTCGCTATCTGGCTTGAAGAGAGGATCAACCCGGACGCGACCGGTAAAGTTCTCGGCGGGCCCATATACCGTGTTCTGACTTCCTGCGGGGGCGATATGGACAGCGAGATTTTGCTCCGCTGCCCAGGATGAAAATGCGAATAGGGGCAGTAATAGCCCGAGATAACGTAAATGTCTGATCATGCAAAGCGTCCTTATCAATGAAGAGGGGATTGCCTGCGATGATTTTATCGGGAGGGTAATGACGTCAGGCTGACGCCCCCCTGACAATTCTGTCAGCTAACCCGGGTCCCGGCTCAGTACCGGATTGAGCATTGTCTGCCGCTTTATCCGCTTGTAGAGCAAAGGTGAGGCCAAAAGTATTGATGCCTCCTTCACTACGGGCAAAGACATCTCCCCGGTGCATAATGGCGACGGCACGCACGATCGACAGGCCCAGCCCATGGTGGGTATCACTCCTGGCCCGGGAGGTGTCAACGCGATAGAACCGCTCGAAAAGCCGGTGTAAGTGCTCTGGTGCTATTGGATCGCCCGGGTTTGACACTTCAACACAGGCTTGATGACCGGTTTCGCTTAACCGCACCGTAACCGTACTGTTGGAGGGGGAGTGTCTTGCGCTGTTTTCCAGTAAATTGGCCAGTGAACGGTGGAACAGTCGTCGGTCGATGTCCGCGGTGACGTCGCCCTGAACATCGAGAGAGAGCTGTTTTTCAGCAAAAGAGGGTTCCACATACTCCGCTGTTTTTAGGGTTTCTTCGCGCAGGGACACCTGCGTAAGCTGGGAAGCATGTTCACCCGCATGGGCATGGGACAGGAACAGCATGTCGTTAACGATAGACGTCATGCGTTCAAGTTCTTCCAGATTGGAACCCAGTAACTCTTCCAGTTCATCCTGCGAGCGTCGGCGCGAAAGCCCCAGCTGCGTCTGGCCGATCAGGTTAGTCAGCGGAGTCCGGAGTTCATGCGCAACATCGGCATTAAAGCTTTCGAGCTGCCGCCAGGCGACCTCCTGCCGTTCCAGCACGCCATTAAAAGATGATGCTAACTGCTGTAATTCGTCAGGTAATGCTTCGGTATTCAGGCGCTGACCATGGTCCCCGGGAGCGAGTTGCCGGGCCTGTTTACTGAGCGCCCCAACGGGACGAAGACCGATCCTTGACACGACGTATCCCAGTAAGGCGACAATCACGACGCCCAGTGCGGTAATGATCAGCAATGTCCGCGTGAACGCATCGAGTGTGCCCATATACGGCGTGGAGTCGATGGCAACCACATAGCGCAGCTCAGGCCGCTCACCGTTGGCGGGGATCGTTTTCACTAACAGAAACAGCGAGCATGCACCTTCTGATGCGCCGGGCACTTTATTAAAGCCTTCCCGCAAAGAAGACCACTGAACACCTACCGGTGGTGTTCCCCCCATGCTAAAGCGTGGGTTATCGCTCACTATCCAGTAGCGAACGCGTTCACCTTCAGAATTGGTTAATACGGTAAATTTATTGGCAAGCAGTGACCAGCCGTCAGCAGAGGTTCGTGCGGTGATCCACGGACTCATTAATGATTCGCGGAACAGCAGCTCGTTGTGCATCTGCTTTTGCAAAGAGTCATGCAAGGAGCTTCTGAGCAGGATGCCGATAACGGAAACAATCAGTAGCGCGGATAAGGCAAACATCAGCGCCAGGTGAACGGAGATGGAACGCTTAAGCATGCTTATCCCCTTCATTTATTCGGACCGGACTTCGAGGACATACCCCATGCCACGAACGGTATGTAACAGCTTGATATCGAACGGCGCATCCACTTTGGCCCGAAGTCGTTTAATGGCCACTTCAACCACGTTGGCATCGCTGTCGAAATTCATGTCCCATATCTGCTCCGCAATCATCATTTTTGACAGAATCTCTCCCTGATGCCGGGCCAAAAGGCTCAACAGGGAAAACTCTTTCGCGGTCAGCTCCAGCCGTGTTCCGGCGCGAAATACGCGACGAGCCAGCAGGTCGAGATGCAGATCGTGAATTTGCAGCTGGGTGATGTCTGCGCCATCCGTAGCGCGGCGGCGCACCAGTGCCTGAATACGCGCCACCAGCTCAATCAGCGAGAAGGGCTTGGGCAGATAATCATCCGCGCCAAGGCGAAGCCCTTTAACGCGTTCATCGACCGAACCCCGAGCCGAGAGCATCAGCACCGGCGTCTGTTTGGCTGCTCGCACACCCTCAAGTACCCGGTAACCATCCATCCCCGGCAGCATTACATCCAGTATTATCGCGTCGTAGTCGAACTCCAGCGCGTAATGAAGTCCTTCCGCGCCATCTGCAGAGATATCTACCGTAAACCCGGACTCACCCAGCGCACGGGAGAGATAGGTTGACGTTTTTTCTTCATCTTCGACTAACAACAGGCGCATAACGGGACTTCCTCTTAACTTTTCATTGGTGCTTCAACATCGGAATAAACCTGTACGGCATCCGGCAGACGTTGCCCCTGGATAGTGATGGCATCCAGTGAGCGGGTGAGCTCGGTCATCTCAGCGGAAGTCAGCGATACGCCGGTAGCCGCTGTGTTTTGCAGCATATGGTCTTTATTGGTGGTGCCAGGGATGGGGACAATCCAGGGTTTACGCGCAAGGAGCCATGCCAGAGCAATCTGTCCCGGTGCCGCATTTTTTCGTATTGCCCAGGATTTCAGTAGTTCAACCAGCTGTAAGTTGTGTGGCAAGTTTTCAGGCGAGAAACGCGTTTCTGTCGCGCGGAAATCACCGGCAGCGAACCGGGTATTCTCATCAATCCAGCCCGTTAAAAATTGCACGCCGAGTGGGCTCCATGGCACGAACCCAATGCCCAGCTCTTCACACACCGGAAATACCTGCTTTTCAGGGCCACGCCAGAGCATGGAGTATTCACTTTGCACGGCGGTAACGGGTAATGCCGCATGAGCGCGTCTCAACGTATTGATGCCCATTTCAGACAGACCCCAGTGCAGGACTTTCCCTTGATCCATTAAATCTTTCACCACACCGGCGACATCTTCGATCGGGATCTGTGGATCAACCCGGTGTTGATACAGTAAGTCAATACGATCGGTACGCAGGCGTTTGAGCATATTGTCGACGACCTGTCGGATATGCTCAGGTTTGCTGTTAAGGCCCGGCAGACGCTTACCCGTCTGTTGGTCAATGTTCCAGCCAAACTTGGTGGCGATAACAATTTTGTCCCTGAACGGGGCGACGCCTTCCCCGAGAATTTTTTCGACTTCAAACGGGCCGTAGGCTTCAGCAGCGTCAAAGAATGTTACTCCTTCATCCAATGCCCGGTGGATAACATTGATCATCTCAGGACGCCAGGGAACGGAGGTGTCGTATTTACGACTCATGTTCTGCACGCCCAGACCGACGGCAGAAACTTCCAGCTTCCCGAGTTTACGCTTGCCCGGAGCAGCATTGCGTTGGCTGGGTTGTCTGGATGAATCGACCTGAGAGGATTGGCTCGCCGCTGATACGTGCGGAATCAGCGAGGCGGCGGCAATACCGGCCCCGGCGACTAATAGCTTGCGCCGCTCTGGCATTGTTGGGGCATTCTGTCTTTTCATTGATCGCTCCGTTTCTCAGAAAATTGAACATGAATCTCATTTAAGCGAGACCATTCTGCCTTTCGATTGCCAACATAAAGCTGACGGCTACCTGACAGCGCTGTCAGAATTGCTTTCCCATCCCAGCCTGTTTCCTGACAAAAATGTTATTTCCCTGTCACGATGCTGACAGCCCTCTCCGCCTAATCTGAGCCTGCAAATTTGATTCTGCGGGCCTGTATAACCAGGTCGACACTCATCGGGAGAGACCATGAAATTCACGCTTATCAGTGCAATGCTACTCACGGCAATGGCCGGAGTGACCTCAGTCAATGCGGCTGATTACAAAAAAAATCCATTCACACTCGTCTATGACGGTGCCATAACTGAGAACGTCAAAGGCAAGGTCAACATTCATCCCGTGAAATACGATCTGCATGGCATCCAGATTGCTGCGAATGTCTATACCCCTGCTAACTACGATCCCGCCAAAAAATACCCTGCTGTAGTGGTGGCACATCCTAATGGCGGCGTAAAAGAACAGGTCGCCGGGTTGTATGCTCAGCGTCTTGCCGAGCAGGGATACATCACGATTACCGCCGATGCGGCGTATCAGGGCGCTAGCGGTGGGATGCCGCGCAGCGTGGATAAACCTGCTAATCGTATCGAGGACATTCACGGCATGGCTGACTACATCAGTCAGTATCCTGGTGTAGATACCGCCCGCCTTGGTCTGCTGGGTATTTGCGGAGGCGGCGGGTATTCACTTGTTGCGGCTGAAACTGACAAGCGGTTCAAATCGATAGCAACCATCAGCATGTTTAATTCAGGCCTTGTGCGCCGCAACGGTATGCAGGATTCACAGCTGGATACTATCCAGCAGCGTCTTCAGCAGGCTTCTGACGCACGTGCTCAGGAAGCAGCCGGAGGAGAAGTGCTCTACTCCGGCGATGCCAACCTGACTGATGAACAGATTGCTAAATTACCTTTTGCCTTGTATCGCCAGGGCTACGAGTACTACTGGAAAACCCACGCGCACCCGAATTCCACGTTTAAATACACCACCAGCAGTCTTCTGGATTTGATGAGCTTTGACGTAACGGACCATATCAATCTCATCAATAAACCGCTGCTGATGATTGCCGGTACAAAAGCGGATACGCTCTATATGACTGAAGACGCGTTCGCGAAAGCCACTGGTACGAAGGACAAAGAACTCTTCCTGATCGATGGCGCTACCCATATCGAGACGTATTGGGTGCCCAAATACGTTGACCAGGCAATGCAAAAGTTAGACGTCTTCTTCAATAAGAATATTTAGTTAGCCTCCGATGATGCCCCAGCCGCGCAGGCTGGGGTATGCCCATCAGCTGTAGCCATTTTCCGCTTGCGTGTTCACGCGATAGACCCAGATTAACGAAGTTGCGGTTAAAGATAATTACGCTGCTTAAATAGGCGCTATGAATAGAATTCATAGACCTAATCTGGAACCGGGAATGGAAACGATGAGACTGATGTGACAGGATGGATCTGGATAGAGTGAATCATTCACTTCAAATTACTTTCAGGCGGAGAAGCAAATGAGTACGCAAGAGCCAACATTTAGTCAGGTAGTAAAAAACAGGTACTCGGCAAGAGCCTTTCTTCCATCTCCTATCCCCAGCGATATCCTCAAAGACATTTTGCTCGAAGCGCAATGCGCACCATCCAACTGCAATACTCAACCCTGGTCCCTGCATATTGTTGCAGGAGATAAACTTCGTGAATTAAGCCACGCACTGACGGAAGATCTGAGGGCGGGGAACTACAGTCTTGATTTTACCTTTGATAAAGAAGCTTATCCCGAGCCATTCAGGCAACGGGCTTCGGAGCAGGGGCGCTCGTACTATCAGGCACTGGGCGTTGCGCGGGGGGATAACTTAAGTCGCTCAGAAGTGGTCGAGCGTAATGTGAGATTTTTCGGCGCGCCTCATGTTGCTCTGCTGTTCATTCCTGCTGTAGGGGACAACGTTCGCGTAGCCTCTGACGCCGGTATGTATGCGCAGACATTCCTGCTTTCCCTGGCAGCTCGCGGTTACGCAGGCGTTCCACAGGCAGTGCTGAGTTATTTTGCCAAAACGGTGCGTCGAATATTAAAAGTTCCTGAGGGTTTCCGGCTGCTTTACGGTATTTCTTTTGGGATCCCAGATAAAACGCATCCCTCCCTGAGTTACAGGGAAGGGCGGGTATCTCTGGACGAAAGTGTCGTCTGGCATCAATAACGACGTTTTATTTTTTTATCTGAACGGTCAGTGCCATCAGAGCGCTGGCTGCTGTAAACAACGCAATTATCCAGCCCATCGTCCAGGGTGTGCCATCACTGAACAAGGCAAGAAGCAGTGAAGAGATGATGCCGCTGCCGTATTGTAACGCGCCCATTAGCGCCGACGCGGAGCCAGCCACATTAGGCACTGCGTCCAGAGCGCAAGCCGTGGATGTCGCCGCGATGATGCCATTCATAGAGAAGAACACGAACACAGCGCCGACAATCACGATAATCCCACCTACGCCCAGGCCGGTGGTGACCGCCAGCACTATCGCCGCAATAGCGGCGATGAATACGGCATTCCGGAGCAACGCTTCCAGTGGATAGCGGTGAACCAGGCGTCTATTGACCATGCTCACCGCCATCAGTCCAACAATGTTTACTGCAAACAGCCAACCGTAATGCTGCGGGTCGACGCCGAAGTACGTGATGTACACAAACGGGGAACCGGTGATAAAGGCGTAGGCTGCAACGTAGTAGAACGTCAGGCACAAAGTAAATCGCATGTATCTGGCGTTGGTGAGCAAGGCACAGTAGTTGTGAAATGCTCTGGTTACGGAGGCGTGCGAGCGTTTTTCAGCAGGTAATGTCTCCGGCAACCAGAATAAAGACAACAGCATTAATGTCCCGATAATCGCCAGCAGCCAGAAAATGGCATGCCACGAGGTGACTTTAATCATCTGCCCGCCGATCAGGGGCCCGGCAATCGGCGCGATGGCCATGATGATCATCAGAGTCGAAAGCATTTGTGCTGCACGAGTACGGCTAAACAGGTCACGGATCATTGCTCGAGCCAGCATCGGCCCGGTACAGGCACCTAACGCCTGAAAAACGCGCCAGAAGACTATTTGCACGATATCTGTTGATAACGCGCAGCCCACCGAGCCGACGATGAATAGACCTAAACCGATAAACAGCGGCAGTCGACGCCCACAACGATCGCTAATCGGTCCCCATATCAGTTGTGCGATGCAAAAGCCGATAAGAAACCCTGTGATTGTCAGCTCTGCGTCACCCTGTAAATCCTTTGCCATGACCGGCATAGCTGGAAGATAGATGTCGGTTGATAAAGAGGTAACAGCCATTAGTGCACTGAGAATGAGCAAAAATGATAGACCAGCTTTTTTTACTGTAGTTGAGTGAGTTCGCGACTGTTGATTAAGCATGGTGATCCGTTTGAAATGGAGATTTAGTATATGTTAACAGTTTTATAAATGCTGATAATCCGAGGCTGGAAAATAGGGACTATGAATGGTATTCATCAATATTTAGGATTGTTTTCGCCGACAGACAAGGAGTGTGCTCCGACAGATGATAACATCACAACATGTAGAGGCTTATAAGTCTTTACACCAAGCTAAAGTTGGATTTTCATAAAATCTCAATACAGTACGTCAAAGTATAATCATATTGGTTCAAATGAGTCATGTGGTTTATCACTCACATTTAATAAAATATTGCTTTCTTCATTTATTCTAATATATGAAAAAGGCAGCCAGGTCATCATATTCAAGTGGCAGATGCACATCAAAGTCATGTCGAGGAATTTTGACAAAGCGCCGATTATAATCGTACACAGTAAAACATCCGCAGCCCCCAACTAGACATTAGCATTGAGCCTTTACAGTATTGGTGCGCTTAATGCGTTTTATGCTAAATATCAACAACTTAGCGTCAAATTACAGCTGTTCTTCTGCAATGGCCTGCTCACTATCACTGCCAGCACGGCTTCAGTCGGGATAGATGGAGTCTTTTCTGGCATTAATGCCATAAAGACAAACACGTTTTTTTTTCAGGCAAATGGATACCCATCAGGCGAAGAATAAAGCCGCGCCACCCCCGGTTAACCGTAAGCGTACAGCGAGAACCGTATTGACGGGGATGTGTTATTCAGTTGGCAGTGTGATGCGCCAGGGTAGCAGCTCGCTGACCCGGTTGACCGGCCAGTCAGCTATGACGTCAAGGACATGGCGAAGGTAGCTTTCTGGATCCACGCCGTTCAGTTTGCACGTCCCGATCAGACTGTACAGCAATGCTCCCCGCTCACCACCGTGGTCTGAGCCGAAGAACAACCAGTTTTTACGACCCAGACTGACCATCCGCAGCGCATTTTCAGCGATGTTATTATCGGCTTCGGCCCAGCCGTTTTCTGCATAGTACGTCAGGGCCGGCCACTGGTTCAGGGTGTACGTGAACGCCTTTGCCAGCTCCGAGTGTCGCGACAGCGTTTTCATTTTTTCACGCAACCAGCTTTCCAGGGTACTAAGCAGCGGTTTCGTTTTCCGCTGACGTTCAGCAAGCCGTTGTTCCGCCAGCATTCCTCTTATTTCCGCCTCCACGGCATACAGTTCGCCGATACGCTTCAGGGCTTCCTCCGTCAGGGCTGACGGCGTGCGAACGTGCACATCGTGGATTTTACGGCGGGCGTGAGCCCAGCAGGCGGCTTCCGTTATCCGGCCATCGCGGTACAGCTCGTTGAACCCGGCGTACGCATCCGCCTGTAGCACACCGCTGAACCCCGCAAGATGGGTCTGCGGATGGATGCCTTTTCTGTCGGGGCTGTAGGCGAACCACACCGCCGGTGCCAGCGCTGACCCGGCGTTGCGGTCATCACGAACATACGTCCACAACCGCCCGGTCTTCGTCTTCTTATTGCCCGGCAACAGCACCTGGACCGGGGTATCATCGGCATGGAGTTTACCGTCAGTCAGGACATAGTCCTGAAGCGCCTCCTCCAGCGGGGACAGCAGCCGGCAGCATGCATCCACCCAGCCCGACAGCAGTGAACCGCTCAGTTCCACACCCTGGCGACCGTATATTTCAGACTGACGATACAGCGGTGTGTGCTCTGCATACTTTGAGGTCAGCACGCGGGCCATCAGCCCCGGTCCGGCGATACCCCGCTCAATGGGGCGCGAAGGCGCGGGGGCCTGCACGATGGCATCACATTTTGTGCAGGCATGTTTTTCCCGTACGGTCCGGATCACCCGGAAGGCGCTGCGCATCAGCTCCAGCTGTTCAGCGGCATCCTCACCCAGGTAACTCAGCGCACCACCACACTCCGGGCAGCAGGAACCCGCTGGCCGCAGGCGTTTTTCATCGCGGGGGAGTGATTCGGGGAACGGTTTGCGGGTGCGGGTCTGACGCAGAGTGCGCTGTACTGCCGGGTCATCCACCCGACCGGTCAGCGTATCGCTCTCTTTCTGAAGCCGGTTCAGATCGGCTTCCATTTGTGCGATGCGGCGGGAGACTTTTTCGGAACGGCTGCCGAAGTTCATCCGGCGAAGTTTATCCAGCTGCGCCTGCAGATGGTCTATTTCGCGCTCCCGGTCTGCCAGCTTTTCCAGCAGGGCACGGTTCAGCGCTTCCTGTTCGGCAAGGCGCTGTTTCAGCAGAAGGATGTCGTCAGAAGAGATGTCATTCATAAGCCAGCATTTTACCAGGCTTATTCTGCGACAACCAGGATAAAGAAGCCTACAGCATGGTCAGGGAGGTCAGCAACCGCTTCGGCTGTCGCCAGTCGATGCCTTCCAGCAGCATTGCCAGCTGCGCCGGGGTCAGGAACACTTTGCCACCGCGAGCTGACGGCCAGGCGAAGCGCCCGCGCTCCAGCCGTTTGGTCAGCAGGCACAGCCCGTCGCCGGTGGACCACAGAAGTTTAACCTGACTGCCGCTGCGGCCCCGGAAGATGAAGACATGGCCGGACATCGGTTCGTCTTTCAGCGCCGTCTGCACTTTTGCAGCCAGCCCGTTGAAGCCGTTTCTCATATCGGTAATACCGGCAACCAGCCAGATTTTGGTGCCTGTTGGTAGCGGGATCATCGCTTCAGTTCTTGTATCAGCAGAGTCAGAAGCTTTTCGCTGACAGTGCCGTTGAGGCGGAGTGTCCCGTGCCGGAACGTTACCTCACAGCAGATGCTGAGCTCTGAGTCCTCAGCGGGCGGTTCTGGTTGTACGGCGGTGGCATCGAGAGTCACAGGAAGTAACTGAGGACTCTCAGAGGAAGGTAATAGCAGCTTTCCCTCGCGCCACTGCTGGCGCCATTTAAAGAGCAGATTGGCATTAATGCCATTTTCAAGCGCCAGTTTTGAGATGGATATCCCGGGTTCGCAGGAGGCAGCAACGAGTTGCTGTTTAAACTCAGGAGAATAATTAGGGCAGCCTTTACGCCTGCCGGGAGTCATATTTTTCTGCATATCTGACACTTTGGTTCCCACTACTTATTTGGTGGACACCACTTTGTCGGATGCTTCAGATTATGACCAGACGGTTCACGCTGTACGCTTACTGAATACGCAGCATGGTCTCCAGCGGATAGGGCCGTCGGCCATTGCCCGCCTTGGGATAAAACGGCTCGATGACAGCGGTCATATTCTGCCATGGCAGAATCTGCTCCATGCGGGAGAGGAAAATCTCTTTTCGGGTCTGACGGCGCTTAGTGCTGAATTCACTATCGGCGAAGGTGAGTTGATGGCTCATGATGTCCCTCTGGGATGCGCTCCGGATGAATATGATGATCTCATATCAGGAACTTGTTCGCACCTTCCCTAAATGCATAACGACTGCATAAACGCACTCCTCCAAACTACGTCCTGCATCACCTCAGCTCGCGCTTCAGTCGTACATTTCATCTTTTTACTTATTATGGTATCACTATATTTATAAAATTATCTCTGACAGGGTCGTTTATTTGCGGGTTCCAGGCAATTCCTGTCTGCCAGGTTGTATGTTCCCCCTCAAGAGGTATAAGCCTGACGCCACAAGGAAGAATATGGATAACTGATGCAGGCAATAAGGCCACGCCGTTTTTGGTGGCAACAAGAGCCAGAAGAGTCTGAATGTCATCTGCTGGAAAGACTGTCTGGGGAGTGAGTTGACGAAGTGAAAGAAAACGCAATATCTGTTCCGACAGCCCCTCCCCTCTATCCCTGGATAATTGCAGGAGCTTCCTCGATCCTAGCAGCTCTGCCGCACTAGATAACTCAGTATCATGCTCGTGGGCTACGGCAAGAACTAGCTTTTCTTCTGCCAGAATTTTACTCTCCAGTCGTTCAGGTGCAGGAAGCCGAACAAACCCCGTCTGAAGTTGCCCTTCTGCAAGCTTCTGGAACTGTACTGCCGAGGACATATCATTCAGGGACACTTGCACGTCTGGATACAGAGCACGGAAAATAGCAACCTTTTCAGGGGCCACGCGGAAAGATGAAATACCGAAGCCTACCGTCAGTTTACCCACTAGTCCTTGCTGAATGCTGGACACATCAGTACGGAAATTATCATAGGATGCCAGTACTTCAGAAGCCCGTTGTAGTAACAGTTCTCCTGCAACGGTCAATCTGGCCCCATGACGGCCTCGCTGAAATAGGGTTATTCCTGATAAAGACTCTAGTGTCTGTATCTGCTTAGTCAATGCCGGTTGAGTGACACATAGTTTTTCAGCCGCCGAGTGGTACCGCTTCAGTTGCGAGAGAGTAACAAATGCACGCAATAACTTAATATCCACGGGTTGGCTCCTATATTTCCATACACTTTTTATCACTTAACCCATTACTGGTCCTCCGCCGCAGATATTCCCGTGGCGAACGATACCCCGGTGTACTATGCGGATGCCATTCGTTGTAATGTTCGAAGGCCTCCGCAAGGTTCTTTACCGATGTTAACCCATCGGGTTTCGGCATGATACTGATGTAGTCGCGCTTCATCGTTTTGACGAAGCTCTCTGTCATCCCGTTGATTTCCGGGCTGCGTACCGCCGTATGTTCAGGCTCCAGTCCTACTATTCTGGCGAACTGACGCGTCTGGTGAGACCGGTAGGCCGCACCGTTATCCGTCAGCCTCTCAACGGGGGATGACGGCAGGCTGTTACCGAAGCGACGCTCTACTGCAACCAGCATGACGTCCTGTACGGTTTCACTGTCATATCCACCGGTACTTGCCGCCCTGTACAGTGCTTCACGATCGCAGCAGTCCAGGGCGAACGTGACCTGCAGTTTTTCGCCATTATCACAGCTGAATCCGAAGCCGTCAGAGCACCACCGCTGGTTACTTTCTCCAACGACCACTTTCCCTGTATGCGCCCGCTTCGATGGCGGTATTGCCAGTTTACGCTCAAGCAGCAGCGCATTCTGACGCATGATGAGGTATTTTGGCATTGACCACCGCCATGTCGTCATGTTTCTGATTGTCTGCGCAGCAGTGCCCATACACGACGATAACCATAGGTGGGCAGAGCCCCGATAACAGTATGGATACGGGCCAGCGCTTCAGTATCATCCGTATGACGGCTGCGGCGGCCGTCCTTCCAGTCATCGGTTCGTCTGAGAATGACGTGCAACTGCGCACGCGACACCCGGAGACAACGGCTGACGAAGCTTACTCCCCATCCCCGGGCAATAAGGGCACGTGCGCTATTCACTTTTTTGGTGGCCATATTCAACGGCCTCTTTCAGCAGCTCGTTTTCCATTGTCTTCTTGCCCAGCAGACGCTGCAGCTGTTTGATTTGCTTCATCGCAGAGGCCAGCTCCGACGCGGGTACAACCTGTTCTCCTGCGACAACGGCGGTGAGGCTGCCTTCCTGTTACTGCTTACGCCACAGGAACAACTGACTGGCAGCAACACCATGCTGACGGGCGACCAGCGACACGGTCATTCCGGGCTCAAAGCTCTGCTGAATAATGGCGATTTTTTCCTGAACGTTGCCCCGTCTGCGCTTTTCTGGACCTAGAACATCAATCATCCGAACTCCAGCGACTAGTCTAAAAACTAGTATTAAGACTATCACTTATTTAAGTGATACTAACTGTCTGGAGATTTATGGGGCCAGTCTACCCAGAAAGGAAAATTATTATCAATAAGGAAGTATATTCGATGTCAATTCCGGCGAAGGTAACCGCCAGCAATTCCGGATTAAGCCTTTTGCCGCGGCAGACGGGGCACGGCCTACCTTCCATAAAACGGGAGACCCGCTTGCGCATCAGCGCGCTTTACGTGGTGGCAAACGTGTGCAGCACATATAGGCTCGCCCCGGTAAAGGTGCCTATAAAGCCGGCGCCATCTTTTTCTCGATAGCTTCGCGCGTCTCCGCCAGCGTCAGCCGGGATAGACCGGTACCGTCGGCGCCTCTTCGGTTGACAGGATCCAGCGCCGATCTTACTCCGGCAGCGCCTGCCAGGGTGTATCGACGTCATAGCCCAGCGTGACCTGAATATCGCGTAGATTTTGTCCCCGCCAGGCCGGCGGCCATGAGGCGATAGCCTTATCGCGGATGCTGAGGGTCGGAGTGGGCACTATCAGGTCATACATTTGGCCTAGGCCGTGCTGGACGGGCAGGTCACCTGGGGCGTATTGGCCGAAAAGTCCTCGGCATTCAGAAATGGCTGGCCGACGGATAGGGGCCCGCCCGCGAGTACATCATCCGTACCTGGCTTGAAAGCGTGGTCACGTTGCCCACCGACGAGCACGCGTTGCTGGCACCGTTCTGCTGCTGAAGCGCAACCGCCGGCGGCAGTCAACGTCGAGCACGCCGGCATGATCGATAATCCGCGGGCATAGGGCGCGACCGATTCAAAGTAGGGCCGCTGCGCCTCGGCATATATAGTGCCAAACGCCGGCGAAGACTTGCCGGAACCCGACACGCTGGAAAACACAGCCAGTGCGTTGCGCGGTATAGCGACGTTGACGTTTTTAAGATTGTGTTCGCCGCCGCCGCGAACGACCACCCAGTCGCCGTCGGTAACCTGTGCGGGTAGGGGAACAGGTTGTTTGTTTGCCATAGTTTTCCTGCATCGGGTAAATCGGGGTGCAATCACCGTAGTAGGATGGTGGCGGAAGTGCCAGGCATTGTTATAAAGGACTATGAGAGCGGTGAAGTTGGACCGCCGAAAAAACGGCCGCTAAGATTATGCAATTAACTCTTATATAGAACGAGGAGTTTGCATGATAGAAGCATTCACCAGCAGGGGCGAGGATCCCCATATCTTCATAAATGAATGGCGACCCGAGAGCCCTCTCGTCGATAATTAAACCAAATTTCTGACCTTCTGCAGGGCTTTATGCAGATTTTCATAACTGACGGATCCTAGTGCAAGTCGTATAGCTTGAGGTACATTCTGAGAAATACAAAAAGGTTCGGCAGTTGAAACCGAAATATTATTTTCCATTAATACTTTAACAACGTTGTCAGCCCTCATATCTTCCGGAAGAGGGAACCATGCAAAATACGAATCAGGATGTGATAGACAGGTCATGTGTCCAAGCGTTTCCTTAAGTATCCTCTGTCGCTCACGTGCATCACGCCTTTTCAGCGTTTCAAACCGTGACACAGTCCCGTCCTGAATCCAATTGCAGACCAGTGATACGATAAGAGATGGTGTATTCCATGTTGTTGCTCTTACTGCTCTTTCAAGAGCGGGACGATAAACCTCTGGACAGATAATTACGCCAATCCGCAACCCTGTCGCCACATTTTTGGAAAAACCGGTGACGTATATAGTTCTTTCCGGAGCAAAAAAAGCAACTGCCGGAGGTTGGGTTTTAACCAGATAATGATACGCAGCATCCTCAATTATTAGCAGATCATTTGAACGCGCAATATTAACAATTTCTTTACGTTGCTCATGGCTTAGTACCCAACCCAGAGGATTATGTAAAGTGGGCATTACATATATGGCTCGAACATGTCTTAACCTACAAATTTGACGCAAGGCTTCAAGATCTGGTCCGTTGTTTTTTACCGGGATAGGTATCAGTTCCAAATGATACAATGCACCAAGAACTTTAAAACCTGAGTATGTTAGCGCATCTACAGCGACAACATCCCCCGGTCTCAGGAGTCCCATTACTGTGACGGTTAACCCATGCTGAGCTCCATTGACTATAATCACGTTGTCCGCTTTTGGCTCAAAATCACCGCGCGAAAGATGCCCTGCAATAATTTGCCTGTCAGATAACCTCCCGGCATGCGGTTGGCACCGCAAGTGCGATTCAATATCGCCAGAACCAGATATTTGCCTGAGAGCTTCACGAAATAACTCTCCCTGTCCCGGTAGGGATGGATAATTAAAATTGAGGTCAATTATACCCGCCGCTACATCATGCTGATCGATACCATGTCCAGGAGGTAGTGATATTTCTCTGACAAAGGTTCCCCGTCCGATCTCCCCACTGACTAAGCCCATTGTCTCCAACTCAGCATAGACCCGGGTAGCTGTAGCCAGTGAAATACGCTTACTGGCAGCCAGATCCCTGTGTGTAGGTAACCGGGTCCCTGCTGTCAATTCTCCGGATCGAATTAAATCAACGTATTTATCAACAATCATTTTGTACTTGTTTTTCATTGAATGTATCTATGACAATAATTTGATTGTAGTACATTTAGTACACTAGTATGAGTTTAAAAGCAACAGAACTGAGTTAATCAGGTTTCAAGCCAAGTTCTGCGCCGTTCGGTTCATTAGAAGCTAATTAATACATTGAAAAATAGGAGAAATTAAAGTGTTGAAGAGAGTCGAATTGATAATAGAACATAACGGGATATGGATCATAGCGCGTATCTTATTAGCGATGGTGTTTCTTTCATCGGGTGCGGCAAAAATGATTGATTTTCAGGGGGGAATGAGAGAAATGCGTGCTGCAGGACTACATCCTGATTGGCTTTTCAACATCGTTACCGCACTGCTTCTGCTCCTCAGTTCACTATTAATCATACTCGACAAAGCTCTTTGGGTAGGAACGGTCGCATTGAGCATTTTCCTACTGCTAACAATTGTCCTGGTTCACCATTTCTGGGATATGCCGCAACCAGATTCCACACAAGCCATGTTCTGGGCCGTGGAGCATGTTTCTCTTGTAGGTGGATTGCTTTCGGCTGCTATTGCTAGTCGCTCCAGACAAAAACTTATTTAGTCATAGGGCAGTACGGTATGAAGTTAATGGTTGAAAAGTTCGCCCACAGTATCGGCCTGCTGTGCAGATACAAAGGCTTTTACCCCATCCATCTTGTAACTAATTCGACCCAAGGAGTTTTTTAGATGATAACACTGGAAAATGAAGCTCAACCCCGGTCTATACAGACTCAGGAAAGCATTTTTATTGAAGAAAAAGCTTTTCGTTCCCGGATGGTATTAGTGTTCGGTAACATCACTGATACAATTGCATCTGATACTGTTCGCAGGTTGCTGACACTGGACGCAGAATCAAACGCCCCCATTACAATGATAATATCGTCACCCGGGGGACATCTTGAGTCGGGCGATGTAATACATGATGTGTCCCGTTTTGTGTCTTCACCGGTCAATATGGTAGGTACAGGGTGGGTAGGTAGCGCAGCCACGCATCTATACCTTGGCGCCCCCCGTGTAAGACGATTCTGCTTACCGCAGACACGTTTTCTCATTCATCAGCCAAGTGGTGGAACTGGAGGGGCTGCCAGCGATATAGCACTTCAGGCTGCAGAAATCATCAAGGCGCGAGAACGCATTGCTCGTGTGATTGCTCGAGAAAGTGGTCAGCCGTTAGAGCGGGTACTTGAGGATATTGAACATGATTTGTGGATGTCGGCATCGGAAGCAGTTGAATATGGATTGGTCTCTCGCATCATTACCCGCCGTGAGGAACTTCTCCATATTGATGATCGCTGAAGCACAAAGAAGAGGTAAGTTAAATAACTTACTGATACTTTTGGATATTTATACAGAAAGTCCGGAGATATTCTGATGAAATAGTTTATCACTTTGCCCATGAGTGGCTGCGTGAACAATTAATTCATATTTTAACAGCAAAAGATACCGTGGGTAAACCATTGTTCTATGGTTGCTGGTCGGAGGATATTTCATGTCAACAGAAATTCTGATCGCATTTATTATTTATGCATTTGTTACCTCAATTACACCCGGGCCTAATAACACTATGTTGCTTGCATCAGGTCTGAATTATGGTTTTAAACGTAGCCTTCCCCATGTTCTTGGCATCAGCATTGGTTTTGCTCTAATGGTCATTGCCGTTGGTACTGGTCTTGGTCGTGTGTTTGAAAATTGGCCTCAGGTGTATATAGCCTTACGGATATGCGGTGCGACTTATTTAATATATCTGGCATGGAATATAGCCACAGCGTTGCCGATGTCGAAAATATCTGAATCATCAGCGCGCCCATTTAGCTTCTGGGAAGCAGCAGGATTTCAGTGGGTTAATCCTAAAGCATGGATTATGGCAACTGGCGCCATTACTACTTATTTACCTCAGGGAGAGAATGTTCGCTCTGTAATATTTTTATCGATTTTATTCGCAAGTATTAATGCGCCAAGTGTTAGTATATGGGTCACTTTTGGAGCGACTCTGCGTCACTGGTTAAATGACATAAAGTATCTCCGGATTTTCAACGTGTGTATGGCAATGCTTTTATTAGCATCTCTTTATCCTTTGCTATTTTTATGACATGAAATATAGCTCAAGTATCAATAATCCACAATGCAAGCTTACTGAGCTAAATAGCTGTGCCTAATACCGCTACACTTTTGCCTGACCATGTTTTCCTCCGGGGAATGGGCTGGCGGTTTCCATAAAATGGCGGACCTTTTTCAGTAACTGCCACATTGAGCGGCACTGATGATTACGGGTTATCGTGTCATGAAGTGCCTGCCATAGCCGTTCCACATGATTCACCCACGGCGAGTAAACCGGCTGGTAAATTACCCTGAACTTGGGATTTGCTTTCAACCAGCGCTGTGTTTCGCGGCTTTTATGGATAATGTAGTTATCAACGATCAGCGTGATTGTTTTCGCCCGCCGGTAAGTGGCTTTCAGGTGCTTCAGCAGAGCGATAAACAGCGCTGAACTTTTGCTGTTGCCGCCCACGTAGCTGACTTTACCCGTGCCACTGTGCAGTGCGCCGTCCAGATAGTATTTTTCGTTCTGCCCCGGCGTCACTACCCGTTTCTGCTGTCCGCGCAACTGCCAGTCCGCACCGATTTTAGGATTAAGGTGGATATCCACTTCATCTTCATAAAATACCGGATGCTCTGCGCTGCATTCATCCAGCGCTTTGTGGATTACCGCCATCTTTTCATCTTTATGTGGGTCACGGATACGCAGAGTTGGCGCGGCCCTGCGCCATACAAGCCCCGCAGATGGCAACCAGCGGCGAACGGTTCCTGCATGTAACTGGCAACCGGTTATCTCATTGATTTTTATTGCCAGTAATTCGGTGCTCCAGCGTGAACGTTGATAACCAAAATCGCCGGGAGAATGCTTTATCAGCTCACGTAACAGGGTGCAGATATGTTCAAAAGGCCAGCGTCGGGAGCGCCCTGCGGGTAAGGATTTCAGGCCTTCAATACCTGAGTGCGTAAACCAGTTAATCCAGCGACCAACGGATGAACGGGCACAACAGAGAGTTCTGGCAACATCGCTGACCCGTTCACCCCGATGAAGCATCAGCATGGCCGTGAGTCTGCGGGCATGATTTTTATCGCGCGTTTTATGAATAGCTTTCTGCATCAGGCGTCGTTCGCCACGGGGTATTGGTGCTATGATCGGCATCGCTCAGTCCGGTTGGTGGTTTTGGTTGGTTTGGCGATTGATCAGATCGCACAATCCGGGCTGAGTTCCCTTTCAGTGATCTACTATTCCGCGCAGCTATTTAGTTCAATATGAGGTGTTTTATGAAAAGAGTTCTCGGTAGATTATCATCAATCAATGTACGTAAAGTGCTTTGGACATGTAGCGAATTGGGCTTGCTGTTTCAACATGAAGAATGTGATATAGATTTGATTGCATCATCGCCGATGCAATCAGGCTTTGTATTCACCGAACTAAACCCCAATGCTATAGTACCTATACTGCTGGATAACAAGTTCGTGCTGTGGGAGTCCAATATCATCATACGTTACCTCGCTAATCGTTATGGAGGTACTGGACCCTTTTTGGGTCGGTTTTTAGAACCCTGGCCTCTGGTATAATGTGAACATTATGAACAAATACACTGCTGGACTCAGATTTCACGATATCTCTGCTTTCCCAGCCTGCGTTTTCATTCCGGAAAGGATATATTCAGGTTATGGAGCGAAATGGGGAAAGGAATTACTCTATCTATTTAGTTTCAAGAAGCCTTTTACTTTAGTGTTCATTAACGCCTTTAACGAATCAAAGGAAGATCGTATCTACCGTTTCGAGTGGATGAAGCACAATCAGCAGTTGTTGTCTGAATATTGTCGGTCCATTATCACTATTATTACTGATAAAGATATCCGAGAGAGTATCATACTCCAAGGAGCAGCCTCGACATATATATTTACTATCCCCCATGAAGTTGTCGGATCCTTCACAGAGGCGCTTACCCTTACGGATACTCTCATCCCTGATAGCTAAAGATAGAACAAACGGCCCGATGGCCGTTTGTTTGATAGATACATGTGAGGTTAGTAATCTTGTTATGTCAAAATCTAATTATTGATACTAAAATAATTTTCCATTTTCGGCACAAAAAGATGGATCTTCATCAGAAAACCTAGCTGTTCTGGCATCCCGTTCGTAGCCCTGAGATTCACACATAATACCGTACAATTCTGGCCGACGTCCGTGGATCCACCTGCGTCCGGTGGACATAGTAAGCAGACCAAGATCAAGTTCTGCGTATACAATCGTATCTTCATATGAAAATGCTTCACTGACGATCCTGCCGTAAGGATCAATAATCATCGCGTTACCAGTGCGGATTTCTCCGTTATCCAAGCCTACACCATTGCTGAATAGAATGAAGAATCCATTGTCATGTGCCCGTGAGGGCAACCAGCGCATTAGCCACCCCCGGCCGCTATCTCCTCGAAAAGCAGCCATTAACTTCTCCGGATCATTATGCCTATTCTCCCAGAGACTGACCTCAATAGGTTTCATACCGAATGGGCTTCGTGAGTCAGTTCCGCCTGTCTGGTGTGGGGCAACAAGAATATCAGCACCCAGCAATGCTGTTATGCGCGCATTCTCAACAAGATTATTGTCCCAGCAAATGAGAATACCAATACGCACCCCCCAAGGCGTATCAAAAACAGTAAAATTATTTCCACTGGAAATGTTTGGATGCTCAAAAGCATGTAACTTCCTATGTATATGGATCTTACCATCCGGCATACAGACTGCGTAAGAATTATATAATATATCGTCGCTTCCCTTCTCTATGAAACCTACACCTATGGCCATATGATAATTTACGGCATTAGTGACAATTCTGGACAACGATGGACTGTCTTCAACTCGTTCTGCCAGATCATTTAAAGTTTCAGTTGTGAGATTTGGTATATGCCAATATCCAGTAATGCACATTTCTGGAAATACAAGGAGCTGCACATTTTCTCGATGAGCCTGAATAATGAAATTTTCTATGACCGATAAATTGTACTGCTTGTCATCGGCCCGGTGACAAAATTGGACTGTAGCGGCACGAATGCATTTTTCCATCATATATTTCCTCATCTAACAATTAGAATGCTATTTCATCAGAGAGGATTAACCATGTATAATCAGAATTTATCACTAACTGATAACTAGATGTAATGGATTAGACTGACCCCATGAATCTCCAGACAACCAATATCACTTAAATAAGTGATAGTCTTAATGCTAGTTTTTAGACTAGTCATTGGAGAACAGATGATTGATGTCTTAGGGCCGGAGAAACGCAGACGGCGTACTACACAGGAAAAGAACGCTATTGTTCAGCAGAGCTTTAAACCGGGAATGGCTGTCTCCCTTGTTGCCCGGCAACATGGTGTGGCAGCCAGCCAGCTATTTCTCTGGCGTAAGCAATACCAGGAGGGAAGTCTTACTGCTGTGGCTGCCGGAGAACAGGTCGTTCCTGCCTCTGAACTTGCTGCCGCCATGAAGCAGATTAAAGAACTCCAGCGCCTGCTCGGCAAAAAAACGATGGAAAATGAACTCCTTAAAGAAGCCGTTGAATATGGACGAGCAAAAAAGTGGATAGCGCACGCGCCCTTATTGCCCGGGGATGGGGAGTAAGCTTCGTCAGCCGTTGTCTCCGGGTGTCGCGTGCGCAGTTGCACGTCATTCTCAGACGAACCGATGACTGGAAGGACGGCCGCCGCAGCCGTCACACGGATGATACGGATGTGCTTCGCCGTATACACCATGTTATCGGAGAGCTGCCCACATATGGTTATCGTCGGGTATGGGCGCTGCTTCGCAGACAAACAGAACCTGATGGTATGCCTGCGATCAATGCCAAACGTGTTTACCGGATCATGCGCCAGAATGCGCTGTTGCTTGAGCGAAAACTGGCAATACCGCCATCGAAGCGGGCGCATACAGGGAAAGTGGTCGTTGGAGAAAGTAACCAGCGGTGGTGCTCTGACGGCTTCGGATTCAGCTGTGATAATGGCGAAAAACTGCAGGTCACGTTCGCCCTGGACTGCTGCGATCGTGAAGCACTGTACAGGGCGGCAAGTACCGGTGGATATGACAGTGAAACCGTACAGGACGTCATGCTGGGAGCAGTGGAACGCCTCTTTGGCAGCGAGCTTCCGGCGTCTCCAGTGGAGTGGCTGACGGATAATGGTTCATGCTACCGGGCGAATGAAACACGTCAGTTCGCCAGGATGTTGGGACTTGAACCGAAGAACACGGCAGTGCGGAGCCCGGAGAGTAACGGAATAGCAGAGAGCTTCGTGAAAACGATAAAGCGTGACTACATAAGTATCATGCCGAAACCCGATGGGTTAACATCGGTAAAGAACCTTGCAGAGGCGTTCGAGCATTATAACGAATGGCATCCGCATAGTGCGCTGGGTTATCGCTCGCCACGGGAATATCTGCGGCAGCGGGCCAGTAATGGGTTAAGTGATAAAAAGTGTATGGAAATATAGGGGCAAATCCACTTGAAACTGACGATGATCTGGCCGCATTTTTCACATGGTGGGAACCGCGCCGTGTTTCAAAATCCCTGACGGTACAGTATGACAAAGTACTCTATCTGATTGAAGATAATGAATTAAGCCGCAGAGCTCTTGGGAAGTACATTGAGGTCTGGCATTAGCCGGATGGCCGGAAAGAACTCCGGCTAAACGGGGGTCGTCCTTCCCTACTTTACCTATGATCGCCTTCAGGAAATTGACCAGGGCGCTATCGTGAACAACAAGCGCCTCGGGCGGACACTTGAATTTATTAAGATTGTTCAGGACAAACGCGACAACAACCGGTCACGGGCTCTTCCTGCTGGAGATGGCCCCCCGCGGAGACGGAGAAAACCAACTGAGAAGAAATCCCAGCGCTCGCTTAACGATGACGATATGCTGGAAGCATTGAAGACACTACAATCACGTTCTGAGGAGATTTTTGGGTCAGGGAAATGGGTAATGACTCCAACTTATTGATAGTGTTTTATGTTCAGATAATGCCCGATGACTTTGTCATGCAGCTCCACCGATTTTGAGAACGACAGCGACTTCCGTCCCAGCCGTGCCAGGTGCTGCCTCAGATTCAGGTTATGCCGCTCAATTCGCTGCGTATATCGCTTGCTGATTACGTGCAGCTTTCCCTTCAGGCGGGATTCATACAGCGGCCAGCCATCCGTCATCCATATCACCACGTCAAAGGGTGACAGCAGGCTCATAAGACGCCCCAGCGTCGCCATAGTGCGTTCACCGAATACGTGCGCAACAACCGTCTTCCGGAGCCTGTCATACGCGTAAAACAGCCAGCGCTGGCGCGATTTAGCCCCGACGTATCCCCACTGTTCGTCCATTTCCGCGCAGACGATGACGTCACTGCCCGGCTGTATGCGCGAGGTTACCGACTGCGGCCTGAGTTTTTTAAATGGCGGAAAATCGTGTTGAGGCCAACGCCCATAATGCGGGCGGTTGCCCGGCATCCAACGCCATTCATGGCCATATCAATGATTTTCTGGTGCGTACCGGGTTGAGAAGCGGTGTAAGTGAACTGCAGTTGCCATGTTTTACGGCAGTGAGAGCAGAGATAGCGCTGATGTCCGGCAGTGCTTTTGCCGTTACGCACCACCCCGTCAGTAGCTGAACAGGAGGGACAGCTGATAGAAACAGAAGCCACTGGAGCACCTCAAAAACACCATCATACACTAAATCAGTAAGTTGGCAGCATCACCCGTTAACAGTACAACGTCGGCACCCGGTAATTTAATATACATTTCGTGGCTCAATGGCTGGCCTGTCAACACCCCTGTCAACGCTTCGCCCCATACCTCGCGGTATGCAACGCATGACTCGGGGACCTTGTGGATTGCTGGTCCTTCAATGGTCGGGGACTTTCACCCCTTGATCTCTACCGGTCTCCCGGCGCACACTGGTTATATATACAGTGTTTTTAAGTGATCGGAGGTTGTGCCTATGTTCTTAATTCCAATGGAAAATCCTGAGAAAATTGCCATCCCTTTATTTCTCGAGCGGTGTGCAGCTGGCTTCCCCAGCCCTGCCCAGGATTATACTTCCAGTGAGCTAGACCTGAACGATTATTGCATCAGGCATCCATCCGCAACATATTTCGTGCGAGCTCAGGGAAACAGCATGCAGGATGTCGGTATGCGTGATGGAGATTTGCTGGTGGTGGACCGTTCTCTGCGTCCTCAACATCGCGATATCGTGATCGCCGAAGTGGACGGCGGCTTCACTGTTAAACAGCTCCAGACCACTCCCAGACTGGCCCTGTTGCCTATGAACAATGCTTATTCCCCAATTTACCCAGACCCCGATGAACTGACAATTTTTGGCGTGGTGACTCATTGGGTTCATCGTGCCCGGGGTAATCTGTAATGTATGCTCTGGCGGATGTGAACAGTTTCTATTGCAGTGTTGAGAAATGCTTCAGACCCGATTTACGCGATAAACCAGTGGTCGTCCTGTCTAACAACGACGGCTGCGTTATAGCTCGTTGTAAACTGGCCAAAAAATTCGGGATTCCAATGGGTTTACCCTGGTTTAAGTTGCGTGAGCAGCGTTTCCCGGAGCCCGTGATTGCCTTCTCCAGTAACTACGAGCTGTATGCCAGCATGAGCGCCAGAGTACATTTCTGCCTGGAGGAATTATCATCCCGTGTCGAAGAGTATTCCATCGATGAGTCGTTTATTTGGGCTGGTGGGATTGATAACTGCATGACGTTTGAGGAATACGGACATCAGCTAAGGGATCATGTTTTCCGCTGCACTGGACTGACGATAGGGGTAGGCCTGGCCCCTACAAAAACCCTTGCTAAAGCCTGCCAGTATTCCAGTAAGACCTGGCCCCAGTTCGGAGGGGTACTCGCACTGACTGCAGGCCAGCGTAATCGGATAGATAAGATGCTTTCTCTGATGCCGGTAGAGGAGGTGTGGGGGGTTGGTGGACGAACCACAAGTAAGCTTCATGCAATGGGCATAACCACTGCGCTGGAGCTGGCTCGTACTAACCCTGCATTCATAAGACGAAACTTCACCGTAGTTCTTGAACGAACAGTGAGGGAACTACGGGGAGAAAGTTGTATCGACCTGGAGGATGCCCCGCCACCAAAACAACAGATCATATGCAGCAGGAGCTTTGGGCAGCGTATAACAACGTATGAAACCATGCGGCAGGCAATTTGCCAGTATGCTGAACGTGCTGCGGAAAAATTGCGCCAGGAACGTCAATACTGCGGTCAGGTATCAGTTTTCATAAAAACCTCGCCTTTTTCAAAACATGAACCCTATTACAGCAAAGTCTCCAGCGAACAGCTCTGCATTCCATCACGTGATACGCGGGACATTATCGCGGCGGCTGGCCGGGCTCTGGATAAAATCTGGAAAGAAGGACATAACTATGCAAAGGCGGGAGTCATGCTCAACGATTTCCGTCCCTGCGGAGTTACCCAGCTATCGTTATTTGATGAAGGGAGGTCGTATGCAAACAGTGACGCGCTCATGAACGTACTGGATACGATAAATAACTCAGGCAAAGGCAAAGTATGGTTTGCCGGTCGGGGCATCGCACCGGCGTGGTCAATGAAGAGAGATATGCTCTCTCCAGCCTACACAACGAGGTGGGACTCGATACCGATCGCTACACTCTGAGTTATCGCAATCAGGAAAAATGCCTTCCGTCTGCTGGTGGTTGATATTTGCTCTGGTGTTACCATTTGGGTATAATGTAATGACCAAATGGAGGTTTGCTATGAAAACTTTTAGTTTGTCCTCAACTCCAGCCAGACCACAGCGCCTCTGGCAGGTTGCCGGGTTAAATAATGCTGATGGTGTAGCGCTCCTGGGCCAAATCAATGAAGGCCTGGACGGGAAGGTGGTGAACCGGATCACTGACTGGGCCAGAATAACCCAGAATGACCTGAGAAAAATGTCCGGTATCCCGTCAACCACATTTAGCCGCAGTGTGAAGGCACGTTTTAACCCGGAACAAAGTGAACGTCTGGTACGGATTATCCGCGTTATTGATCGGGCGGTAGATTTGTTTGAAGGCGACAGGGAAGCCGCACAGAAGTGGTTGAACGAACCTAACCGGGCATTGAGCTGGAAAGTGCCAGCAGACCTGATGGCATCCGAAACGGGAGCCTATGAGGTCATTAAGCTGATTACGCGTCTGGAGCATGGGGTGTACTCGTGATCCTCTACAGGCTGACGAAAACAAAGTATCTTTCTACGGCCTGGACCGGATATGGTGCGAAAGAGGCTGGTGGGCGCTGGAATAGCGTGGGGGTGTCAATGGTATATGTCTCCGAAACGGCATCACTAACGATGCTGGAGACGCTGGTACACCTGCATGCGGCACAGATAATGGAATCTTTCACGCTACTGAGTATCGATGTGCCTGATGAACTGATCCAAAGCGCAAACATGGATGAATTACCGGACAACTGGGCTGATGAGGATGCGCCTCAGGAACTGGCTGATTACGGAGATGCCTGGTCATTTACCAGGAGCTCGGTTGCTCTGCGTGTTCCCTCAGCCTTATCGCCGGTAGAGTTCAACTATCTGTTAAATCCTGAGCACCCTGAGTTTTACGGGATTGTGCAGAAGGCTCAACAGATACCGTTCCGGTTTGATAGTCGTCTTAAACCTGACAGGAAGTGAAGCAAAGGAGGAGAGGGCGCTGTCATGATGCCTGGCGCTCCTGTCCGGTGTCACATAAAAAAAGCCCGCCAGCGGCGGGCAAAGACTACACACAGCTATTACAGGATGATTCAGGCAGTTTCTTCGTAAACGTTGTAATCCAGCTTTGCTCCACTGTAATTCTGCAGACTACGGGCTTTATTCATCGCGCAGCTGAACGCATTCGAACGATCGCCTGCAGTCCCGTTATGCCCATAGCGGGCAATTTCATACGGTTTCTCATAACTGCATTCTTCCAGCACAATAAAGGCTCCCGGTTCACTGGTCAGCAATTCGAAACCAAGACCTGCGGCCTTTGTATTCCTTAGCTGGTAATATGCAGTGAGTGTCATAATTGATTCCTTAAAATAATACCGATACAAAAATATTTCTACAGGCATTTGAGTCTGTGAAATTGCTGATAGTTCAGAGTGCTTGTAAGTAATAATAACTTATTCAAGTGGCGCGTCAATTGGCTAAATAACCTTACCTTCATTAAATTTTGAAAGAAATACAATCAGGAAAAGTGACTTTAAAAATCTCTTTCGAACATGACGCTACTGATATCTGATATTGCCTGGAGAATTTTGTCATAGGCGTAGACCTCTATTTGGGCGTAAATCTTCAAACTGGTAGCTGAGTCGTTTGGTTAACATCAGACATGGGCGCAGCTGGCGAACAAGGGGGTTGTTCTGGCACTACATTGCGTCTGCACAGAACCGCTACACTGGACGGCGCAGAAGTGGTAACCGGAGCATATCGACAGAGGGGAAAATTCATGACTGAACTCCAGCAGATGCAGGGCAGAAAAATGGCGGAAACCATCTTAAAAGTTATTAACTTACCAGCTTATTAGCCCTGGGAGGATGGGAGTAAACACGGTATAATGGTGTCGGCGCTTGAGGCTTTTTGCCTCATGATGTTTGAGTGTTTTGATGTTGTGAGGCAGAAAGAAGAAAGCCCCGTAGGACGTTAATTTTCATTAACCAACCACACGAGGCCATCTGCTTGACTAGACACCAACAGAGTAGCCTCTTAGCTGCCGTAAGGCAAGGAGATGTATGGGTCCACCACATATTGCAATTTTTACTCTCACGTAAAATATAGTCCACTGGCGTCATCAGTTCGAGTGATTTATGTGGCCTTTTGCTGTTATACAGCACCAGATATTCAGCCATTCTTTGATTAAACAAATTCAGGTCCTCAAAAAGCAACAATTCATTGAATTCAATAAATTGTTCTCTAAGTGTCCGGTTAAATCGCTCACAGGTCGCATTCATTTTCGGTGTGTACGGATAGGTCCAGATGTGTTTAATCGAGGCTTCCTGTAGCGTTTTATCAAAGTTACCGAGGAACTCCTTACCGTTGTCAGTGACAACTTGTCTGATAGCGACAGGAAAGAGCTTTGTGGCCTTGCTGAAGAAATGGCTGGTAATATCGCTGTTGAGTGAAGGGACCGCCAGGGCCAGCGCATAGTCGCTGTGCTCGTCGATCATGGTAATGATATAGCGGCGTAGGTCCCCCATCCTGAGTTCAATCGCGTCCATCCCTATGAGTTCGCCTGTTTTTACCGGGCGGTATTGTTTTGGTCTTCTGGGCTTCACTGAGCGTTTTTTTATCAACCGGGCTTTGCCCCTGGCGCTGAGGCGTACGGGGATCATCCGCATTTTATCGTGAGCACCAGCAATGATTCTTCCAATGGTTGACGTGCTGGGACAGGTAAAATGCCGCGCTTCACACGGAAGTGCGGACAAATTCCTGGACCTTCAGGAGTTAATTTATGCATTCATACGAGGACCGGATTCGGGCCGTCGAACTCTATTACCGGTACGGAAAGAAAGCCTCCGTTGTCGTCATGGAGCTGGGATATCCTTCCACAAAACAGCTGGGCCGTTGGGTTCGGATTTATGAAGAGAAGGGCGATTTACCCAGGGAATTAAAACCAAGAGAACGCTATTCACGTACACAGAAAATTGCTGCTGTTGAGCATTATCTTACTCACGGTGGTTGCCTGTCGTACACTCGCCGAGCCATCGGCTACCCCAGTAACGAAATTCTAAAGCGCTGGATTGAAGAGTTTTACCCAAATGCGCGTCCCCTGGTCATTCGCTCAGGCACAAGCAAATGCTTCAGCCCGCAAGAGAGGTCTCAGGCCGTCCGGGAGCTCTGTAACCGACGTGGAACCGCGCGTAAAGTTGCACAAAGCATAGGCGTCAGCGTCCCGGTCCTGTACAAATGGAAGAAAGACCTTATCAGTGACGAGGCTTATCAATCCATGCGCAAACGAAAGGCAGCCCCTCAGGATAAAAATCAGGATGCTTTACTCGGTGAAATCCAGCATCTCAGGAAGCAGGTTCATCAGCTGCAGCTCGAACGTGACATACTGACAAAGGCGAATGAACTGATAAAAAAAGATCTGGGCATCAGCTTTCTGAAACTGAAAAACAGGGAGAAAACCCTGATAGTTGATGCCCTTAAGAAAAAGTACCCCGTTGCTGAGTTGCTAAGCGTTCTGCAACTTGCCCGCAGCTGTTATTTTTACCACAAAGCCAGCAAACGTCTGTACGATAAGTATGCGGAAATACGCGTGATCATGGCCGATATCTTTGAGGAGAATTACCGCTGTTACGGCTACCGGCGCCTTCACGCGATGCTTCGCAGTAACAACAGGGTTATTTCTGAAAAGGTTGTCCGCAGACTGATGGCAGAAGAGCAGCTCGTTGTTAAGCGCACCAGGCGACGACGATATAACTCTTACTGTGGCGAAATCGGTCCGGCACCGGAAAATTTACTCGCCCGGGATTTTAGTTCCTGCAGGCCAAATGAGAAGTGGCTGACCGATATTACGGAGTTCCAGCTTCCGGCTGGAAAAGTCTATCTGTCGCCGGTTATCGACTGCTTTGATGGCCAGGTTGTAAGCTGGTCGATAGGAACACGCCCGGACGCGACGCTGGTGAATACGATGCTCGATGACGCACTCGATACGCTCAACGAACATGATAAACCGGTGATACACAGCGATCGTGGTGGCCATTACCGGTGGCCGGGCTGGCTCGAGCGTATCAACACCTCCGGACTTATAAGGTCCATGTCGCGCAAAGGATGCTCGTCGGATAATGCTGCGTGTGAAGGCTTCTTCGGGCGTATCAAAAACGAAATGTTCTATGGCAGAGACTGGGCGGGTATCACGCTGGAAAAATTTATCTGCTTCCTGGACAGGTACATACGCTGGTATAACGAGAAACGTATCAAGCTATCATTAGGTGCAATGAGTCCTGTGAAGTACCGGCAGCATCTTGGGATCACAACATAACAGTCCAGGAAAACATCCGCAGCCCCTTTGAACCATTCTAAAATGTCCCCAGACAATTCTCTGGGGGATTTTTCATGATCAAAGAGACTGTTACGATGAGTCATAAGGAACTCCACCGACTTCAGATTATTCAGGAGTCAATTAATCGACATATTACTCAGGAACAAGCTGCGGCACGCATTGGCATTTCTATTCGGCAGGTTAAACGTCTGGTGCAACGGTATAGAAATGAAGGGCCTTCTGGTCTGGTTTCCCACCGACGTGGAAAGCGTCCTAATAATTCCTTTTCTACTGAATTCAGAGCAACAGTAATTTCACTCCTCAAAGGCCGTTACGCTGATTTTGGACCTACGTTTGCGTGCGAAAAATTGCGCGAGATACACGGTTTATCTTTATCCGTTGAAACTCTCAGAAAGTGGATGATAGAAGAGGGGTTATGGCGTGAACGCCGTCGTAAAATTGCCCGTATATATCAACGCCGCATGCGACGACCATCTTACGGTGAACTGATCCAGATTGATGGCTCACCTCATGACTGGTTTGAAAATCGAGGCCCCAGATGTACACTGATCGTTTTCATTGATGATGCCACCAGTGCGTTGATGGCGTTGCGTTTTGTGCCTGCTGAAACAACCCGGGCTTACATGGAAACCCTCCGGGGTTACCTTAATGATCATGGCGTACCGCTCGCTCTCTACTCTGATAGACACAGTATATTCAGGGTAAATAACCCAGAGCGGGAAGGTGAGCTGACCCAGTTCACTCGTGCGATAAAGACACTGGGCATCGAGCCAATCCATGCCAACAGCCCGCAGGCAAAAGGGCGGGTAGAGCGCGCCAATCAGACACTACAGGACAGGCTGGTCAAAGAAATGCGGCTTCAGAATATCAGTGATATTGAAACAGCAAATGCATGGTTGCCGACCTTTATTGAAGCCTATAACAACCGGTTCGCTACGTCGCCTCGTACTACTGATAATGCTCATCTTGATGTGCACCATTCTGAAGAGGAACTGGGTTATATCTTCAGCCTACAGGCGAAGCGCGTTCTGTCTAAAAATCTCACTTTCCAGTACAAAAGCAGTGCGTTTCAGGTACGCAGTGAGGGCCGGGGATATCGACTTAGGCATTCGGTTGTTACTGTATGCGAGAACTTTGACGGTGAAATTAACGTTCTGTATGACGGGAAAGCGCTGGGCTGGGAAAAGTATGTTGATGGCCCGGAGCCTATACCACTGGATGATGAAAAGAGTGTCCATGAACGAGTGGATAATGCCCGTATTGATTTACGCTCAAAATACTATGTTAAACCTAAAGCTGACCATCCCTGGCTTACGCGCCGAACGCAAAGTCATCAGCAAGTTAAGCCCCCGAAGTTACCTAAAAAGAAGCCTGATCCCGATAAAAAAGATTGAAACCAAGATCGATTCGGTTGAGTGCATATCCATTCATAGGGTAGATTCTTAAGTCGCGTTTCTGGTGTTCATTTTCGGGTGGTTTGTTACTTGTTTTACCGGGGATATGCCAGAAACGCGCTGAGTCAGTCTGGGCGGTGCGCGTAATGCGGCGTTATGGTAAATAGCCTATGCTAATGTCCGCTAAGAGCGAGAAGCGGACGTTTGGTTGACGAACTATATATATAAAAAAACATAGCCCGTCAGAATTGTGTTTTAGGGTTTGCTGATAACTGCAACATATAAAATTGAACCATCATTTTCATGGCTTACCGGTCCACTGACCCGTACCAGGTCCTGAGCATCGAAGTGCTGCCCGTTCCAGACTTTCTGCGGGATGCGGACTTTGATGGTACCGGTTGGGTCGCGGAACGTATACCACTCGTCCTGCTGCTGGCTGACAACATTGCCTTCCAGTGTGATCCACGCCCCTTCGTGCATTGACGATACGATCTGAATCCGGCTTTGACTATTCTCCTGCTGAACTTTATGACCGGCATACATGTGCTCAGTGACGACAGGCTCTTTCTCTGCGGAGAAGCCACCTTGCGCTGCCAGAGCAGGAATGGCGATGAACGAAGTGAGTAACACTCCGGTGACGAACTGACTGAAATATTGTTTTTGCATAGCAGATTCCATTTATAATTTTACATCCCCCATGGGGGATATTGTCGATGATAAATGAGCGGCTATAAAAGCTCAATTCCTATCCCCGGCAGGGGGATAAAAATATGATGGGCTTCAGAAATATAAAACCCACCGGTTGGTGGGTTCAGGCGTGAGATTCATACAGGAGAAAATCAGCTCGTTACGCCGATCCAGCCGTGATAGCCCATGTAAATGCCGACAAGTGCAATCAGTACGCTTGAGAAGTATGGAGCCCGCCGCGCCAGCGTATCCAGGCCACTCCAGCGTTTGGTTGCCTGACGAACGCTGAAAGCCGCCGCTGCGCCCACTGAAACCAGCGTGATCGCTAAACCGATGCTGAAACACAGTACCAGCGCGGCACCGAGCGTAAATTCCTTCACCTGGATGCAGAGCAGCAAAACGGTAATGGCTGCCGGGCAAGGAATAAGGCCGCCGGTCAGGCCGAACAGGATTATTTGTCCGGTGGTTACGCTGCGATTCGCAAAACGTTTTTTGATGTCGTTCGCATGCGCTTTTTCGTGAGCATCCTGATATTCGCGAGAATTAACATCCAGACCTTCCAGCGAGGAATGATCGTGGTCGTGTTCATGTTCACGGAATTCCACATCATAATCATGCACATGGCCGCGATGGCCTAAAGACAGGCGAACATCAAAGCTGTGTGGCTCCGGGATCGCCAGGGCCGATTCCATAAACCCGTCTTTTTCGACGAAATCAAATACCTGTGAAAATGTCCCTGGACCACGGTTGGTCACCAGAGAAATGTCGCGAGCTTCCCATTTCTTGCCGCTGAGCGAGCGTAAACGCCAGTGAGGGGGTTGTCCTTCTTCGAAAATCGAGAGTTCAACGCTGCCATGGCCCGTATCGATGATGCGGGTTTCGTCATGATCGTGATGACCGTGGCTGTGTTCCTCTTCCTGCTCCATCTTCCACAGCTTTTCGCCGCGCCAGGTTCGCCAGAACATCCATGCCGCCGTACCGAGAATGATGACGGCGGAAATCAGCTGAAACCAGGGTTCGGCTGATTCAGCAGTGAATTTCTGACTGATATACATTCCGCCGAACGCAATGAGCCAGACAACAGACGTATGAGAAATTGTCGCGGCAAGCCCCAGTAATACCGCTTGCTTGACCGTTCCCCGGATGGCCACAATAAAGGCGGCCATCATCGTTTTGGAATGCCCTGGCTCCAGTCCGTGAAGCGCACCGAGCAAAATAGCGCTGGGGATGAACAGCCAGGCATTGGCCACGCCTTGCTGTAAAAGAGTGGAAAAATCAGTCATGTTTCGCTTGCCTTAAAGATATTTAGTTATCTCTTTAAATTCGCTAAGCGTCTTATCAGACTCCGTGTGGTCAGCATGAAGGGCATCCTCCAGGCAGTGATCCAGATGGTCATGAATTAAGGTACGCTTCGCATTCGTTATCGCCTTTTCCACAGCGTGCAGTTGCTGGGCGATATCCAGACATGCTTTCTCATCTTCGAGCATCTGGATGGTACTTTTCAGGTGCCCTGCGGCACGTTTAAGTCTTTTAATAATGTCAGGGTGTGATGCATGAACGGTCATGGTTTATCCTCTCCAGGTGGAAGGGATAAGATAATGTGTATCAACGCCATGGTCACACTTTTTATCGGCTTATCCTCTCCTGATACGTTGTCTTTTTTTGGGAAATTACTTCTCTTTCTTCGGCCAGGACGGATGTTCATCGTCAATGACGAAATCATGCTCATGGGTCGATTCGTTGTTTGTTTCCGGGTCTTTGTGGCTGTGAACCTGAGCGTACACTTCATGCTCAGGACGCCAGATAAGTACGGCGGTGACCAGCGACAATGTTGCCACAACAGTCAGGGCGATGAATGAAGCCTGTGTCCCCCATGCCGCACCAACCCATCCGGCCAGCGGATAAGTCACCAGCCAGCATGAATGTGACAGTGCAAACTGGGCGGCAAACAGCGCCGGTCTGTCTTCCGCTGTTGACGAACGGCGCAGCAGGCGACCACCCGGTGTCTGAGAAAGTGAATAGCCCACCCCCAGCAGTGCCCAGAGCACAACCAGCGTGATGTAATCCTTCAGGAAAATGCCTGACCCCAGGCCAATGACTAAAAGCGCCGTACCTGCAAGCATCGGCATACGGTCGCTCATGTTGTCGAGGAGTCTGGGGAGAACCAGGGCCGATACCATGGACCCCACGCCGAAGAAGGCCAGCGCAATAGCGGTAGACCGCTGTGAGAAACCAAAGTCCGCCTGAACCAGAACGACGGTGTTGACGATAACCATTGCACTCGCTGCCGCTACGGCCATGTTGAGTGCCAGCAGGCCGCGCAGTCTGGGCGTTTTCAGGAAGATGCGCATACCTCGTGTAGTTTTGTCATAGATGCTGCGTTTGACCGTTAACGCTTTCATCTTCGGCAGTGTCACGGAAACAACCAGAGCTGCTGAAGCAAGGAACCCGACTGCCGTACCGGCAAACAGGTTGTGGAAACTCATGACCGTCAGCAGTGCAGCCGCCAGCATAGGGCTGATGACGCTTTCAAGATCGTAGGCCAGACGTGACAGAGACAGCGCCCGGGTATATTCACGTTCGTCAGGAAGAATATCCGGGATAGTTGCCTGGAAAGTAGGCGTAAACGCCGCCGAGGCAGCCTGAAGAATGAAGATCAGGATGTAGATTTCCCATATCTGGGTGACAAAAGGCAGCGTGATAGCCACGAGAGCGCGAACCAGGTCCAGTGTTACCAGCATGGTGCGACGCGGGAATTTATCGGCAAAAGCCGCCGCCACGGGCGCAACAAGAATATAGGCGCTCATTTTGATAGCCAGCGCGGTACCCAGCACTGCCCCGGCTCTGTCACCTGCGAGATCGTAGGCCAGTAACCCTAACGCAACGGTCGCCAGACCGGTGCCAATAAGGGCGATAACCTGTGCCATAAACAGGTGGCGATAGGTACGATTAGAAAGAATGTTGAGCATCAGGAAATCTCTTGGTTTGAAATCACATCCCCCCCAGGGGGATATTCAAAGCATAGAGGGACCTGAAAAAAATGACAAGCTTTATCCGGGTGAGGAGGATACTGATTCGTCTGTTATCTTGGATGTTAAATAAAAAAGCTTCAGGTATCCCAGCGTTATACCTGAAGCAGCATAAAAAGTGTCGAAGGTGTTATCGCCGCTTCCCTGCGCAGCCCCTCCTGACGAGAAGGGAATTAACTCAGTTGTCCCAGACAGGTTTTCAGGCTCAACCGGGTGGCTTCAATATCACTATGGATAATGGTGCACCAGTCATCACGGTTAGCCCGAATGACCTCCAGCCAGTTATTCAGTGCCTGATTAAACGCCATGGTTTTCTCGCGCTGCGGCCAGCTCATCTGGTTAGTGCTGTAAATGTCCTGCCCTGGCTGCGGCATTAGTACGGTTTGCTGCGTCGACATCCGGGAAGTCACCGGCCAGGTATCAGAGTTGCCATCCCAGGAAGGCATCACCGGGAAACCCGCTCCGCGCAAGGCCATATCCCAGGTGGCATCAAACAGGTATGTTTTGCCCTGTAGCTCAAAAGCCACAGTGTCATGAAATCCCTGTGTTTGCGGCAAAATTGCCAGAATATCCGCAGGTACAGGCAAATCAGCCCAGTCAAACCGCACCAGCTTTCGCTTTGCCGTAATGCCACCATCGGTCAGCAGTCGTTCGGCAGCAGCGGCTTTATGACGGCAGTCGCCAAAGCCCTGCTGAAACAGACTCATGCTTTCGCCATTCCATGCACCGAGCTGATAGGGTATCCGCCTGACCAGCTCAAAAATGGCTCTTCGCAGTTCAGTTGAGCCAGGTTTAAGCCCGAGCGACTGCAAAACCCAGCCCGGCGTTATCGCCTCTTGTTGATTGCGGCGGGTGTTTATTTTTTGCCATGTTTCACTGACTTTTTCAGCCAGAGAGGCTGCCAGGGTTTCCCCCGGCAGTAATGTTGTCATCAGCAACGCTCCTGTGGTGGTGAGAAAATGTCTGCGCGTCAACATATCGGGCGTTACACCTCTACGTTGCGACGAAGCGCCGACATAACCAGTGATTCACAGACCACTTCTTCATCCTCTGCCCGCTTTACGCCGGGGAAGACCATCTGACTTACCGGGGACGAACGAAGCCGGTGATAACGGGCAATCGCGCCATTCATTCCTCCCATTTGCTTACGTCTGACCAGCCGCAGTCCGTGCTCCCAGGCGACTTCATCCATCGCGCTCGCCAGAACAGGGTCATGGTTGAAGATCAGGACGCCATCCTCTTTCAGCAGGCGTGCAGCGCTGCGAAGGAAAGCCGTGTAATCCTGTTCGAAATAGGCCGCTGCCTGGGAGTAGATAATATCGACCTCACCTGCCTGAACACCTCTGTTTTCCAGCGCTCCCAGCCCGGCTGCTGTCACGTAAGGATGCTCAGTCACGCCTTTTGGCAGCGATGCATGCCACGGTGTGAGATTAGTGAAGTGCAGGAATACGCTTTCCCCAAGTTGCTCCCTGAACTCCCCGGAAAGCCCGGAAATCGTCGCCTGATGGCCGGCACATTCCTCAGCGCGAAAACCCGCCCAGGCGGCACCAATTTCCAGGAAGGTGACTTTCCCGTTTTTGTGGTGAATGTTTTTCGCATAGTGGGCGATGTCGAACCCAATTTCTCGCGCCAGGCGAAATGAACCGCCGCTGGATGTCCAGGGGCCATCAAAGCCAAAGGCAAGGATCGCTTTGAGCATCGAGCCCGTTTCCTGATGCATCATTTTCAGGAACGGAATGACTTTACGCCGTGAAGGAACCGGGACATTCGGACGCATTTTTTTGGCCTGAAGGTCGCGATTAACGCCCATGCAGAGCGTCTGCCAGTGCAGGGGATCAACACGATAATTGAGTGCAGTGAAATTACGCGCAATCTCTCGACGCGCCTGGATAGAGTCTTTATACATAGCCTCTCCGCTAAATCTGAAGTTGATTAAAGCCGGGCAGCAAAAACTGCCGGTAACAGCGATCAGATCTGGCGGATGCTGGGAGGACGGTAAATGATGTCCGTGGCCTTAACCGGGCTACGAAGATCGGCAAGCGGCAACCATCTGTCTGTTACAGGAGAGAGGGAAATCTCTACAGAGGGCGGCTGCTCAGGGGTTTCATGGAAATGGTCTGTCTGATGATGGCCTGCGTGGCCAGACTGAGGGATATCCGAATCGTGAGAGTGATCCTGCATTGACATGGTGACTTCTGCGTCATGCAGATTCATCTCGTAGCCTGTCAGGCCGTTTGTACCGTGCGACGCAAACGTCACCATCGACGACATCATCATGCCAATGGCCATGATGACGATCATCAGAACATAACGGGGCGAACGTTTAAACATCGGGTACATCGCTGATTGCTTTCCTCAATAGACAATGACAACGGTATAAAAAGATTAGCATCCCCCCGGGGAGGATGTAAGGGCTGGAATGTAAAGTCTTGTATTGGCGATATGAATAAAAAGGCCCGCATAATGCATCAGCGACCGGGGCGACCAGAATATAAGCAAGCATCTTCATTGCCAGCGCCGTTCCCGACTCCCCCTGCCCTGTCGCCCGCCAGCAGGCCCAGTGCAACGGTAGCAAGACCGGTACCGATAAGAGCAATTATGAGCACCATAAAAAGATAGCGATATGTACGGTTAGAAAGACTGAAAATATGTAGCAATCTCTACCATATGTATTAATCTCTACACTATGAAACTACATATCCTTATTCTGACACTGCCCACTGAGCAGGCCACATTACGTATGCGTGTCTGGCGGGCATTAAAAAATACCGGTGCCGCCATGCTGCGCGACGGCGTTTATCTGTTGCCTGAAGCGCAACAGAGCCATGAGATTTTTAACGAGATGAGTCGTGAAATCAGCGGTGAGGGAGGAACGGCCTTTGTTTTTGACGCAGAGACTTCCGACGAAGAGAAAATTCGCCCGTTATTCGATCGCTCTCAGCAGTACCTGATCCTGATGGAGAGCCTTCAGGTTTGTAAAAACGACCTTAATGAGGAAACCGCGGTCAGCCAACTGAAGATGGTAAGAAAACTTCGTCGCGAGCTGGATCGGATTGTGGCGATTGATTTCTTTCCTGGTGAAGCGCAGGCGCAGGCCATTTTTGCCTTGTCAGAACTGGAAGCTGGCATTAACAGGTTCATCTCTCCCGGAGAGCCTCATGCCGTCAGTGGCTTGCTGACACGGCTGAAGCCTGAGGATTTTCATAACAGGATCTGGGCTACGCGTCGCCGGCCATGGATTGACAGGCTTGCCAGCGCCTGGCTTATACGGCGTTTTATCGACCAGGATGCGCAGTTTCTCTGGCTTAAGGATGGCAACGATTGCCCGGAAGAGGCGGTGGGGTTTGATTTTGATGGCGCGACCTTCAGCCACATCGACAATCGTGTGACCTTTGAAGTGCTGATGGTCCGCTTCGGGCTGACGGGGGATGCCCTGAATGGTCTGGGGATGCTTGTGCATTACCTTGATGTTGGCGGGGTTCAGCCCCCCGAAGCCGCTGGCGTTGAAAGTGTACTGGCAGGATTGCGTGAAAGCATTACGGATGATGACACATTACTCACAGCGGCCTGTTCGCTGTTTGACGGTCTGTTAACGACGTTTGAAATGAGGTCCGGCCATGATGAACAAAACGGAGTTGCTGACGCTGGCAGAGGAAAACGTTAAGCCCAAGCCGGTCCCCCTGAAGGAGGCGTTCTGGTTCTGGATGAAGCTGGGTTTTATCAGCTTTGGCGGTCCTGCCGGACAGATTGCGATCATGCATCAGGAACTGGTCGAGAACCGGCGCTGGATTTCCGAGTCCCGTTTTCTCCACGCACTCAATTTCTGTATGGTGCTGCCCGGTCCGGAAGCTCAGCAACTTGCCACCTACATTGGCTGGCTGATGCACAGGACCTTGGGCGGAGTGATAGCGGGTTTGTTATTTATCCTTCCCTCACTTTTTATTCTTATCGCGTTGTCGTGGATCTATATCGCCTGGGGAGACGTTGCCATTATTGCCGGTATCTTTTACGGCATTAAACCCGCCGTGGCGGCAATCGTGCTGCAGGCGGCGCATCGCATCGGCTCCCGTGCGCTGAAACACGGTGCCCACTGGGCCATAGCTGCTGCGGCTTTTGTGGCCGTTTTCGCCCTGAACGTTCCTTTTCCCGTCATCGTTATTTCAGCAGCGATAACTGGCTTTATCGGCGGACGCATCGCGCCGGAAAAATTTCACAGCGGCAGCGGGCATAACAAACAGGAGAAAGCCGCCGTTGATGCTGCGGTTATTGACGATCATACGCCCGTACCGGCGCATGCCCTGTTCAGCTGGGCGAAACTGTTAAGGATTGTGGCAGCGGGTGCACTGCTCTGGCTTATTCCCATGACGGTGCTGACGCTGGGGCTGGGCTGGGCGCATCCGGTGACGCAGATGGGCTGGTTCTTTACCAAGGCTGCGCTCCTTACCTTCGGTGGGGCCTACGCCGTCCTGCCATACGTTTATCAGGGTGCTGTCGTCAATTTTGGCTGGCTGACTGCCGGGCAGATGATGGACGGGCTGGCGCTGGGAGAAACCACGCCCGGCCCGCTGATTATGGTGGTCACGTTTGTCGGATTTGTGGGCGGGTATACCCATGCCGTTTTTGGCGCGGATATGCTGTTTGTCGGCGGCGCCGTTGCCGCCTGCATGGTGACCTGGTTTACCTTTCTCCCGTCCTTCATTTTCGTGCTGGCAGGCGGGCCGTTTATCGAAACGACCCACAACAAGGCGGGTTTCACGGCACCTTTAACCGCCATCACAGCGGCCGTAGTGGGCGTCATTGTTAATCTGGGGCTGTTTTTTATCTGGCATACCGTATGGCCGGAAGGCGCAAAGGGAGGGATCGATATCCCTGCCGCCCTGATTGCCGTCGCCGCTGCGTTTGCGCTTTTCAGATTAAAATGGAAGGTTACGCACGTTATTGCCATGGCGGCTCTCGCCGGGCTGATACTCCGCCTGACCGGGCTGTCAGCTGTGTGAAAAGGGGCAGGTTATCCTGCCCCTGATTTATCAGATAACCCGTTTGATGTTCAGGTAGTCGCCGGTTGTATCAAGCTGGATCGTGATGGTCTCAGAACCACGATTTCGCCAGAACCAGCCATGTTTACCCTCGAACGCGGCCTGTAAAACGCCGTCTCCGGATGTGATCTGCCGGGCTTTACCATAGCCATGGTAGAAGCCTTTCGGGGCGTTGACCGGATCGCCGTGCGCATCCACGTTTACCGGTCCGGAACTTGTCCACTGATAGGTCACGCGGGCATCTTTGCGCATTTCCAGTTTAACTTCAGCAGCTTCGTTAGGCTTCAGGGTGATGAGCATCTGATGACGTTGCGAGCCAGCCGATGGTACTTCCGGCGCGCGCGTGGTCGCCGGAACGCTCAGCTCCGGGTAGGTGTTCTGCGTTATTGCCGGAGGATTATCCGGGATCGGTCGCTCATTAACTGGCGCAGCCAGCTGTCCTTGCTGAACAGCGCTGGCCTGATTATCGGCATCAGCTTCTTCGGCAAGCTGCGTTTTGATTTCTCCCATCTGCTTAAGCCCCAGTAAACGACCCACGCCAGTAGGATCAATGCCGTATTCCGAAGGCATGACGACGGTGATCAGCAGCGTCAGCGCCACGATGGCGGCGAGGATAGTGGACTGCATCAGTTTGATGGCAGAAGGTAATTCTGCGCGTGTTGGTAAATCAGTGTTGTACATTGTTTTGTCTCCCTCAGGCTAAAATGTAGCCACAAAGCTGGTAACTCATTAACAGAAATCCCGCGCTCATCATCACCACATTGGCGGTATAAGCGTGTCGGAAAAAGCTCGCCGTTTGCCGCCAGTAGCTCATAACGATCAGGATGGCGCTCAGCGCGAGCAGCTGGCCGATCTCAACGCCAATGTTGAAGGCAATCAGGTTGACAAACAGGCCATCGGGAGAGATTTCGAATTCCTGGATTTTGGTTGCCAGACCAAAACCGTGGAAGAATCCAAAGATGAGCGTCGCAAGCTTCGTGTTGGGCTGAACGCCAAACCAGCGCTGGAATGCCCCGAGGTTATCAAGCGCTTTATAGACCACGGACAGCCCGATAATGGCGTCAATAAGGTAAGCACTGACGCTGATATCAAAGAAGGTGCCGATGAGCAGCGTCGTTGAATGCCCGATAGCGAACAGGCTAACGTACAGCCCGATATCACGCATTTTGTAGAGAAAGAAAATCACCCCGAACAGAAACAGCAGATGATCGTAACCGGTCACCATGTGCTTCGCGCCAAGGTAGATAAACGGGATGATGTTCACCCCGGTGATTTCCTGGATGTACCCTTTGTCGCCTTCCGCCACGCCGTGCGCATACGCGCCCTGGCTGTAGAAAAGCAGTAACAACAGGAAAAACAGACAAGCCGAACGCGCCTGAGCTGAAAGCAGGCGAGCGCTCAACCGGCCCTGTGTATCAAGGCTGGTATACATAAAAATCCTTACATGTTGAATAATAACGAATTAGCAGAAGTTATTACGCAGACAGGATTCTCGGAGGGCGTTCGGGGGTGGACTGCGGCATTTGCAGTATTTGTTCTGAACTCAACGCATATATCACCCGCATGCCCGGATTCCATGCGTGCAGAGTAGGCAGAGCAAAGAGTTTATTCAGATCGTGGGAATGATCGGCATTGAGGTGATGCACGCTACCGTGGGAGTGAAACAACAATGGATCGTGCTCATTCAGTGGTTCATCGCTGTCGTGTTGATGGTCACTGATGGACGTTGTTTCCTGAACGCTGTATGCAGCCTGTGGCTTTGCCATAAACGAACTGCTCAGCACGGCAACAGCCATGATGATAAGCACGATTCTGGAAATGACTTCACGGCTGATAAACACAGTTAACGGCATCCTGATGATACAAAGTAACAACGTGCGTAATGTATCCGCTATGCTGGCTTGATTTCAATAGTTGTTTTGAGTTTGGTTTTGTCTGAAATGTTCAACAAATCCTGCCGTCCACTTCTGGCACAAAGCGGACAGTGATCACCGTTCTTACGACTACTTTCTGACTTACTTCGTGACTTGCCCTAAGCATGTTGTAGTGCGATACTTGTAATGACATTTGTAATTACAAGGGGTGTAAGACATGGGTAGCATTAACCTACGTATTGACGATGAACTTAAAGCGCGTTCTTACGCCGCGCTTGAAAAAATGGGCGTAACTCCTTCTGAAGCGCTTCGTCTCATGCTCGAGTATATCGCTGACAATGAACGCTTGCCGTTCAAACAGACACTCCTGAGTGATGAAGATGCTGAACTTGTGGAGATAGTGAAAGAACGACTTTGTAATCCTAAGCCAGTACGTGTGACGCTGGATGAACTCTGATGGCGTATTTTCTGGATTTTGACGAGCGGGCACTAAAGGAATGGCGAAAGCTGGGCTCGACGGTACGTGAACAGTTGAAAAAGAAGCTGGTTGAAGTACTTGAGTCACCCCGGATTGAAGCAAACAAGCTCCGTGGTATGCCTGATTGTTACAAGATTAAGCTCCGGTCTTCAGGCTATCGCCTTGTATACCAGGTTATAGACGAGAAAGTTGTCGTTTTCGTGATTTCTGTTGGGAAAAGAGAACGCTCGGAAGTATATAGCGAGGCGGTCAAACGCATTCTCTGAACCAAAGCATGACATCTCTGTTTCGCACCGAAGGTGACACTTCTGCTTTGCGTTGACAGGAGAAAAAGGCTATGAAACTGCCACCTAGTAACCTGTTATGGTGTGTATTAATAGTGTGTCTCACACTACTGGCATTCACCTACCTGACCAGAAAATCGCTCTGCGAAATCCGGTACAGGGACACAACCAGGGAGGTGGCGGCTTTTATGGCCTACGAATCCGCTAAGTAGCCAACCCCGGCGGAGGGCAACCTCCGCCGTACAGGGGCTGAACTGTCTGGACATGCCTGAAGCGCTTTATGAAGGGGTTACCAGTGCGCTGGTAGCCCCTTTTTCCTGTAGACAGGAAAATAAAAAAAGCCCGCACGACGACGGGCAAAAAAACACATTCATCTTTCTACACATGAATTCAATTAATCGCAAATCAATCTAGCACACTTCACTCCATGTGACACCCTGTCATCAGTCTGAAAAACAGGACGGGGACACAACCTTTATCCTTACGTCTGCTCAACGGATGAGGGGGCGTCAATATATTAAATTACTGGCTAATTAAATCCATGAAACACAATCAGGAAAATCATTAATCCTTATTTTCCTGTCGGATTTTATACGCCGGTATGCTGCATGTTAACTCATAAAAACTCTGGATGATTCTGAATGCTGTAAATGACTAAGGAATTTATAACCGCTTTGGTATGCATCTCCCGTAAGCTGGAAATAGCATCTGGTGAGTGTAAGGGGTTGATGGCCGTTATTTAATTGGTATCCTGGTGTGCATGAATGGAATATTCGCTTATACCTTGCCAATATTTTTGTTAAACAGGGGTTCACGAATGAAAACTCAAAACACTCCAGCTGATCACAGCGACATTCTTTTTACCCATATCGTGAATACGCTGGTGGACCTTGCTAAACATGAAGGTACTCTAATGACGTTTGAAGGCCTTCTGCGGAACGGTATCGAGGTAGATGAAGGGATGATGGATAGCATGCTGGGGGTGAGTCAGGACTCAGCTGCTCAGTGCGTGGTTCAGCTAAGGGATTGTGGCGCCATAACGAGCCCTGCGGTATATGAGATGGTTACACACGTTGAACAACTGGCGATGCGTTTAGCCCCAGACTGGTGGAAGCAAATCGTGCCATGGTCGGTTCAGCCGCTGCGGTACTACCAGGAAGAGGCTAGGGCAAAACGCGAGCGATTTATTGTCTGTCAGAGGGAGCGCCAGTACCCCTTCAACGTCTACGTAACAGGTCAGGTAGAATATCCGGAAGATGACCCGATATATGGCACGTACGTTACAGAAGGTACGTTCCTGGTAGGTAAAGCGAAAACCATACATGATGCCCTGGAATGCGCAAAAGAAGCTTTTACGCGGGGTGAATGGATTGTCCTGGAAGAAGAAGGGCGGGATGAGTTCGTTGACCACCTGACAGGACGTGACCAGGGGCCGGTGAGTTTTTCCGAAAGGACTATAGAGATCCGCGATAAGGGTGACAGGCTGGTGTTAACAGGCAATGCCCGCACACTGGAGTGGCACCGCCATGTAACCAGCCCTGATGAGATCGAAAAGATAAAAGCACAGCAAAAAGACCTCTATCAGAAAGCAAGCTATGAGAGTGGCTGGGACAACTACGAGACTGCACGACAGCTGCGGCGGCAAGCTGAACAGTTATCTCTCGGTTTTGTTGAAGAATGCTGGCGTAACCATCCGGAAGTAATTCAGGCGGTAGAGAAGTTCGAGTATCCGGTGTTTATAGATGAGGAGATGGCTCTTTTTAATGCAGATCAGGATGCTGGTATTGACTGATGGTCAGCTGGTGGCCGACGCGAACATTATGAACCGGAATCGCCCGGAACAGGTGTTGCTGACCGGTTGGTTGTCTATGGCCACCACTTTAGCCCATTTCTCCTGAATGCAAATTCTCCGGTACTGTGACACCGGCTGAGCCAAACGAAACGGACAATCAGGAAAAATATGCTGCTCGTTACTTGTGCCCGATCAAGCTACTGCTGGGTCAAAAACTCTGTGGCATATTCAACAGTGTCGAGAGAGGCACATCCCGACATGCCAAAAAACCGGCGATCATCGACACCGTTGATCCTGAATGGGACAAGGGTTCCAGAATAGCCTATCTGGACGTTCAGTTCTTCAATCACTATGTCCCGACGCTCCAGCTGCGGCTTAGAGAAAACGCGCTCTCTGTTCACGAGTATGTCCTGAATGACGGCATCGGTTGCCTGACCAGCTGTAACCGTGGGACAGGCCTTGATATCAGCTCTGAGCTCTGCTTTAGACTCAAAATAATACAGCGCGATAAGTCCGCACAGCAGCAACACAATGCCCGCCATACCCAAACCAACACCCTTCAGGAACCTGGACATACTACATCACCAATAGCATATGGATGAGAACAAGAAAGAAGCCAGAAATTTGCCATAAACATTCTGTGTAATCCAGTCCAGAAAATGACAATAAACAGCAGCCGGTTCCCGGCAGGCTTCTGTCTTATCAGCAACCAGGAACGATGGGTTTATCATTTTGCCGCTATCTGTCGCGCTGAATTCAAAATGCCTGGAGAAAGTTGAATGGTGAATTAGAGTAAAGGAAAAAAATATCCCGGAATGGCAAAATCCAACAGTTAAGGGGATAGGGCACTACATGGCTACTGTAAAATGTTGTCTTAAACCCAAAAATAAGAGATTCGAGCATGAAGGTAAATATAAAGGATGCCCCACCCAGGTCAGAAACCATAATCCGCAACATTATTTACGCTGTAAGAGCAACGGCGATAATGACGGAATATTATCTGCGCTCATTCCCGGTCGTGTTTTTTTATGTGCTGGTGGGATTTGCATTAGCATTTGATTCCACGGGTGTCCCTTTGGCTACCCTGCTGCAACAAGGAATGTTAACTAACATTCTGACCTGTTCGGTTATGGGTAACCTCCTCTGGCTGGGGGTTAACCTGGCATTAAGAGGCGATTCCGTTTTCAAAAACCTGTGAGCGGCTGATCAACGCTCTCCGTGTCCAAAGTTACTTTCTGAATAACTCGTCAAAGAATGGGAAATATCATGCGCAGCAAAATCAGCAAAACCTCGATCTCACTAATCTGTTTGATGCTGGTGGCCACCTCTGCGGAAGCAGGGTATAAATCCAATCGGTCTTCCTACAAATCATCCTTCCGCCCATCGACCATCACCAAGTCGTACAACTCTTCAACCAGAAGCCAGGCAAGCCGCACGGTTAACGATACGCCAGCACCAGCTGCCACCAAACCACTGACCACCAGCCAGAAAGCGATGATTGCAGGTTCTGGAGCCGCATTAACGGTCGGGGCAGTTTCCGCGTCCTCAGGGAATAAACCGTCAGAGAGCACCTCCGGGAAGGTGGAGAACCAGGCTGGAGGGTATGCTGTTGTCAGTAGTCGATCTCAGGCCAAGGGAGATAACGAAGGCGCTGCTGCAGGCACTACGCCAAAGAAATCAGTGAGCGGGTCGGAGCTGGTGGCTAAGAAAGGGACTATACCTGCATCAAGTCCAACATCCGAAAAATCGTCGTCTCTCCCGTCGTCTCAGAGCATTCCAGGAAGTTCTGAGCGGGGCTCTTCATCTGTAAAATTCATCCCTCCTTCACAGAACCTTGTAAGTAACATCATAGAGAAAGATAAAAGTAATCATTTCGGTTTCTCGCATCTTGCGATGCTGTACTGGATAACGAGCAGCAACAACAGCCATGCATCCTCGCTTACATCCAGCGACAAAGAGTGGATTCAGCAACAGATTGAAGAGCAGGAAAGTAACGGTGCAAGCCGGGTAGCTGCGATCAATGAGCTGAAAGCGGCCGGAATAGATACCTCATCGATGACGGTTGCGGATAACAGCCAACACGCGTCGACTGTCTCCTTCTCCTACGATATGCCGACAGAATTAAAGGCGGGTCAGGTCTGGACGTTCGTTGTTAATGCCACATGGAATGATAAAAAACAGGCTCCGTCATGCGAGTTGCAAGGCGCGAAATTTATAGCAGACAAAGACAAGTTATACGGCATGTGGAAAGCACCTGAAACTGTCGGGCAGAAAACGCAAATGAAGTGTAAAGCGTTTGGTGTGGAAGAAATTAAAACGCTGGTGTCTTCCTGACAGTACCATCATTGCCAGCTGCTGGTGGGGATCCATGCGGTTCCCTTTATCGCACATCGTAAAGTAAGAAAAGACGGTAAATCCACATGAGTTATATGCCATACGAAACTTTTAGGATGCCCCGGTACGACGATTTCCTTAAACAGGAGCCGCAAATGTATAGCCGTTTCATGAACGATCCACTTGATGAGGAATACCTGCTTTCCCCTGGTATTGTGGGTTTCTATGCTGATGGTGAAATCTCGGCAGAAGAGATTGAGGTAAGGGAGGCGGTAATACGATTCAAAGTCGCAGGCGATCAGATGTTGTCCATGAATCTGTTCCACAGGCTGTTTCATTACCAGCGTTACAGGGAGGTTAGGGCATCATTCAACAAAAGCAGGTTAGCGCTGGTGGACATGGTTAATCGTTCCCCATTCCACAAAGCAGCAATGCGGCGTATCTACAGTGATTTGCCGGAGCAAAGCATTGCCCGCAGGGTTCTGCTTGATTTTATTGGATAGCTTTCGCTGACCGTGAGGAAGTACTGGCTCAGTAACGATATTTTTAATGAACAGGCATTCAGATAAATGGAGATGATTATGAAAATAGTATCATTTGTAAAATTAGATAGATTCAATGAAAAATTAAACGACGGTAAAGCCGTTATCCTCGCTGGTTCCTGTAAAGACGTGAAACCTCTGAACATAGCGAGAAACATCATCGTAAGGTCAACGCCGCTCAATGAGCAAATGGCAGGCTGGTCTGATGAAGAAAAAAATAAGATTGCACTTGCTGTATACAGCAACAGTAATTTTAGATTCGTATTGAATTGATTTAAGAGAAAGTAACTTTAATTGTCACCGACCATGCCTCATTCTCGCCGTAGTGATGCTGTTATGCAGGCTAAGAGGTAAAAAAACCTGCAGCTGGTGGGCTAAGGTATCCACATCAGTAAATTGTGGTCGTAATGGACCGGGCTCGATCGTAAGCGCGTTAATGTATATCTGGCAGGACGTCGCTGTTCATTCCGGCCCCTCCCGGAGACGGCGACTCCCCCTGATATCCCGGTCGGCATTCAGCACAAAAGGTACTTTTCATCAACGGACCTCACCGAGGCAATTCATCAATGTGCCACATAATTTCTGGTTGTTTATGAATGCCCGATCATCTGAATCCTGTTGCTAAATACTCACCAAAAGCACTGGTAACAAAAACTCGCACTAAACATAGTTTCAGACCCGGATACAATTCCGATATAAGTCACTTTTTTTGGGGCGCGGGAAAGTCGCTTTGTTGCATGTTTGAAAAGGGGGCTTTGAGGAGGCTTTCGAATATTTATAATGGGAGCACGTTCGAACTGCTGGTGGATATGACATGACATTTCTCAAATCTCTGGACTCGCCGCCGTTCATCGCAACATATCGTTGGGCGGGGTCATTCGATGGACGGTATATGCCACAGGCATATTCTCTTTTGCTGGAACTGAATCAACACACTTATCTGCCGGCGGTTAATGCCGAGTTTGATATCTGTGTCATCAGTTGCGGCAAAGAGTGGTGGCGCTTCAGGCTGGTGGATGTGAAATCTGATGAACGTCAGGAAGGAATGGTAGCCCGGACGGCATACCGGTTAAACCAGTCAATGGGGATCGCTGAGCAGATGGTTAACATGATCCGCGCATGGCAGTCCGTTCCGTACCTTAATCCTCCTGCATCTGACTACTTTAGCTAAACAGGGCCAGCTGGTGGCCCTGTGCATATAGAACGGTGGAAAATGGATGTGAGCTATTCACGGTACTGCTTGTGGATGACCTCTGAGCGCTTACGCGAAAATAACTTTTTCAGCGCACGGAAGAACAGGGTGGTGGTCAGTAGCGTAAAATAGGTCACCCTGTGCGGTACAGATATTGGTTGTCGGTGTTTCAGTTTCAGTGAATAGACGTGACCCAGGTCGGTCAACAGCGTCTGCGGCAGCATTGCTTTACGCAGGTCATTTTCGATCCAGCCAGTCTCCTCAACACTAAACACGGGCTCAGCATCGTACGCAGTGAACTTGTTACCGAGGTCATCACAATTACGGCACAACCACTCCGGTACTGGGTCTACCATAAACTTACTGGAGCCCGTCAGTAACACAACATTAACAATACCCTCATCACCCCGCTTTATGGCCCGACACACTCCGGATATGTGGGTTTTGTTCTGAACAAACGGGTTTAACATCTTATGTTTCGCTTTACCGAAACCGTATACAACCGTCCACGTTTTATCATCGAGAGCACCATAAATGTCACCGGTATAGTTTTTCTCTTCGATAATGAAAATACCCTTCGTGCTGATAAAGATATGGTCTATCTGCGTTGTCTGGGAGGCGTTGAGCGGTAGGGTAATGTCAGATAAAAGCGTCCCTTCAAGGTCTGCTAACACCCCCTTTAAAGCATTTCGTGTGCGCTGCTCGCTGAACATGTTACTGATAAGCGGCCAGATGCACAGGATGATGCATGACAGGATCAGCATGACGAACACAAGAAAAATGGTCGACAACATGGTCAGGTCCATCGCTACCTCACTGTGCTGGTGGTGTGAAGCGCACTGGATAAAGCCTCTTTAAGGTTCACGTCCAGTGACAATCCTAACATGCTGCTTAACGATGCTTTTGGCGCGTTGTAGTCGCGAAAACGCGTGGTGCCGTAGACAATACTCAGGCGTTCACGCACCTCTGTGCTGGTGGCTGTATCATCGATAAGGCCAAACTGCTTCGCACGGTCACCCAGCCAGAAACGCCCCGTGTAGAGCTGTTCTTTGTCCGCCTGTTCACGCGAAAGTAACTTTCCTTTACGACCGGCTTCGACATCATTGATAAACTGGTCATGCATTTTGTTGAGTAACTCACTATGCAGAAAGGCCTTGGTTTCGTCATCAATCGGACGCCAGGGGTCAAGCGAGGCCTTCCAGGCTCCGGCCGTCAACGGTTCGTTAGCCACACCGAGACGGTCCATAATCCTAGACACATCCCAGTGGTCCATACGTACGCCAATACTGCCAATGATGGCGTTGGGATCCGCATAGATCGCATCAGCCGGTGAGGCTGCGTAATAACAGGCGGAGGCGCACATATTTTTAATACTGACGATGATGGGGCGGACGTCCCGGGCGGCGGCTGGCAGTTTGCCATGCCCAGTACCCACGGCTTTCAGCAACGCCTGTTTAACCGCTTCAGAGGGCGCTGGTGGCATGTCCTTTTTATTCGGGGATGTTGTGGGGTCGGAGTTTTCAATTGTGAGCCCCGGTACTCCATGGAGGGTGTCGCGAAGCTCGTTTATCTCACGATAAATATTAATAGCGTCAGACGGACCACCGCCGCCAGATTCGGCCTCAATCAGGATCGCTTTTGCGTGCGGGTTATCCCATGCTTCACGTAAAGCGCGGGCAATAATGACACCGTCGCCTGTAGGCGAGCCAGTACCCATTTCACCATGGATACGGATAACCGCGATATGGTCTGCCCCTTTACCGTTTTTCTGTTTATCCTGATACATGGACCAGCCGCTAAAACCTGCAAACCCAATACCAATAATCGTCAGGGTTATTTTTGATAACACATGCGATTTATACAAACGGTAAAACTTCTTACTTTCACGCGATACCACGTCCTGAACCGAGCCTGTTTCAGGTTTCGATGGTCTTTTTTTAAACATATTCTTCCTCACATGAGTTTTTGGTAGTGCGCGAGAAGCCGGTTAATTGCAATAGCGAGCAACGCCAAGGCAAGTGGCGGAAAATACTGTGTCAGTCCATAAAATAAATTCAGGTTAGGGATGACCAGATAAGCAATTATCAAAACACCGATTATCGACAGCGAACGGAACCAGAGGCGATAAAGCTGAATTGTAACATCGCCAAAAACAAATCTCTTCATTTTCCACTGGTAATAACCATCCAGTGCCAGAGCTATCATCAGGGGGAGGAACGTAAAAAACCAGCCAGCCAGCAAATACCAGCGGTAAATCGCCTGATACACCATTAAGGGGATGTTTCGGGCAGCGGTATAGCTCGGGCTCATGAATTTGTTTGCCGCGAGATTCATTCCGCGTGCCGGTTTGGTTTTATCATCCTCGGGCAACAGAGTCTTATTCAGGTAAGCCGTAATGTTTAGTTCGACAAAAAGGTAATTAAACGTCTTTTCCGTATTACGCGTTACCTCCTGCCATCTCTCCACATCCATAAGCAACTTACTGGCGTTCACCTCAGCGGTGATATCCTTATAAAGTTTGTTAGTGTCTTCCAGGTAAACGTTAAACAGAAAATAAATCAGCAGACCCAACCCTAATCCAAACCGGATCATCGTCATTCTCTGCGCCGACATATCCTTTCCAGCCATTTTACACCTCTGTCAGTCAGTTTTATTAGTGAACAGCTCTGCCCAAAGGGCTGCCAGGCGAATGTTGCTTTCTCTGTTGAGGTAATGATTTTTCCAGCCGTGAAGAATTCCCGAACACGCCAGGTCATCCGACGCGATTAACCGGGAGATGAGAGAAAAAGTTACTTTTCTGCGAACATCTTCATTTTTCCAGCGCACCTGTCCCGGGGTTGGCGTGTATACCATATCTTCTTCAACCGGCCGCAAGCGCGAGAACTGACTAAAGGGCTCTGCCCATGGCGTCCAGAGTGCGATAAGGGTATCGTCGTTAAAGCGAACGGGAAGAGTCAGCACCGAGGCGGAAAATTCATCAAGGAACGACTGAATAATGCTGCTTTTACGGTACATCGCGGGCTGGTGGCGGTTACCCAGAATGGAAAGATCTATAACACGGTTGAAAAGAGACGTGTATTCATCATGTGGATCGCTCAGGTTGCCACTCCAGAAAAGTAACTTTTCTTTCAAACCGGATATCAAAGCATCCTCTTCGAAAATCCCCAGATCGTGCTGGTGGATGTATGGCACCTTACCGTGTCGCTTGCGCCGCATTACCTGGTATTCAACCTGTTCAGGCATCTCAAGGAAAACAGGGAGGAAGCCTGCAATATCAATAAACTCAGGCAGCAGGTACCAGCCAAGCCGCTCGGCATTGAGCTGGATGAAAGCCATGCGTTCCTGATTTTTATCAATCTGCACTTCAACCGTGTGGGTCTTCGCCATGCAGTTACTCAGCTGCTCCTTGAGCCACTCGGTAAAAGGGCCCTGGGATACAGACCAGTTGCAGGTGACCTCTGTATCATCGTGCGTAACGATAGTCACCGCATAACGGATAATAAAAAACTCCGCCAGCGTGCGGGCCAGCACGTCGAGACTATCAACCGTGTATTGGGCGTAGACCTTGGAAATGTCACCAGTAAGCTTCTTCGCATAACGTGACAGTAGTTCCGGCAGGCCTTCATCATCAACATCTATGCCATACAGTTTCAGTGTCTTGGTTGCACGTGAAATGTATTTGGGCTGGGAGGAATTCATACCGAATAACGATTCCCTTGATACCTGTTTGCATTCCATAGTTAGCCCACCTTCTGTGATTTGCTAAGTATTTCTTCCACATTGAGATTGCGTCTCATTTTTAGTTTGTAGGGCGAAGTCGTTACCATATCAAAGACGGTTGTTGACCTACGCATTGATTTGCCCGGCACGGTTATAGGCATCTGGCCCACAATTTTACGCCCGTCCTGTAAGCAGGCGATGAAGTGAAGGGTTGGGATCATCGACAGTAATTCCTGTGGTATAGCATTTACCATCGTTGTCGACTTTCGCTCGGAAATGGAACCATTGAAATCTGTATGTGACTGTTTTGTACCAGCACTGGTGGTGTAAGTGACCTGGTTCATTGAGACATTAGTCTGGCCGACTTTGGTCAGAACAAGCTCCTGAGTCTTCGCGTCAGTAACACGTGTGGAAATGTAGTTGTTGCAAAGGCCCGTTAAACGGTCAGCAGTATCGGCGCTGGTGGCCGATACAAAATCAGAAATGGTCTGCGTAGAGATGAACAATGCGATCTTGGCCGCGCGTCCCTGGGCGAGAAGGTTAATCAGTTGCATATTAACTGCCTGATGAGCCTCATCAATGAATATGGAAACCCTGGGCACAGTGGACAAATCAGATGCTGTGTTATAGCGACTACCCGCCTCAGCGGCGATATCCGAAGTAATCAGCTGGGAGAGGTCCCGTGCTGTTGCCGGATCAGACAGGCCGTCCAGCGAAATGTAAAGCACGCCACCGCTGTTAAAGAGTCCATGGCTGTTAACGATGTTACGCTCAGGGTTCTCGACATCGTTCGCCGAAAGCAATATATCCATAGGGGTCTGGGACAATCGCTTGAGCATAGGCATCAGGCTGGCAGTGATTTTGTAATAGTGCGATTCATCGCCGGAGATGTATTTAAAACATTCCAGAACCGTATCCATGCCATGCATGTTTTTGGGAGAATTGTCTTCAAAGTAGTTGCAGTGGAAATATTCTTTCAGCTTTTCGATTTCGTCTGCAAAAGTAAGATTTGGAGATACCTGAACAGTTAAATGCCAGTCAGCCCCGAGATGGTAAGTATAAAAACCCCTGAGAGCGTTACGAGTGGTAACAATGAGATCCTGTTTAGAGCGTATGGCGTAGTAAATATTCTGGATAGTCGGTTTTGTACCACTCAGTTTCAGGGCACCTATCGCCGTTGTGACAAGCCCCTCTGCAATACGCACGAACGGATCTTCACCTCCTTCAGTACCTGAAATAATGCTCATAATACGGGCGGAAAGGTCTGTATCCTTAACATAGTTAGCGCTGACATCATAAGATACAGACGTTGAAGGATTGCCTGCGTGAAAATGCATAAAAGGCTTACCAAGACTTTCACATTCTTCCTTTAACCCTTCCTGCCACTGATAGTCGTTTTTAGGGTCAACAACGAGAACGATGTGTCCAAGGTGTAGCATTGAACTGGAAAGAAGGCGCTGGAGAACCGTTTTCCCGGTACCTACGTTTCCTGTAATAAGAGTATGGCCAAAGAAATTTTCTTCATTGACGAATATCGGGATTTTTTTATCAACGCCGAAAATCGCATAATTCCCGCCCAGGTCGAAGGCAAGTTTTCGATAGTGACGGGTAACGGGATTCAATATAAACGGTAACTGCACCTCATGCATATCACTGGAAAGGTTGTGCACCTGGTAGGTACGTTCAGAGTGCTCCGGTCCCCATTTGAAACCATTGCACAGAAACGTTGTACGCTGGGGGATCACAATCTTTTCTTTCTTACGAAGGAGCTTGTAAACACTTTTCTTCGATGGTGCTCCACCAGACTCCTGCAAACTGACCAGTTTCTGATATTTACGGTCATCAGCAAAAAAATGTGCATTATTAATCATTCGAAAATCTTCTAGTGATAAAAAATCCATCGTGCGATGAAATAATCGCCAGTGAGCTATGAAGACCGGTACCCCGTGCCATACCCTCCATCCTGCCATCGCTATTAACCCCAGAGAGCAATAGAAGGGTATTTCACTGATACCGTACTTACTGGTCCATGAGTCTATAAGCACGTAAGCAGAAAAAAGTATGAGTATTAGCGCTGAACGAAATTCAAGGGCAGGGCGGTAGAGCATTTCCTGCGTATGGAGATTGTTACGGCTTCTACGTTTCATGGCTTACTTCCTGATGATTAAAAAACGAAATAAATTCTTCGTAGAAAATGTTATTGCGCAGAGCACCTTGTTGAAGGTCACTAAGGCGGATCATGTAGTGTCGAATTGGTTGGCCTATCGTGACCTTTAGCGAGGCTACAGGGAAATGAGACAGTGATAGTTTGAGTTGACCGATTTCTTCCTGATTAAAACCCCAGGATCCGACATCATCTAGAATTCGAAGACGGATGCAAAGATTTATATCAGTTACCAAAACCACCCGTAGCAATACTCTTACATGAGCAGAATTGTTATTGTTCCTGACACGATTTAAGAGAGTAATAATCGTGTCGATATCGGATGAAAGCGTATCACTATTACTGGTTTCAACTTGCTGCTGATCTGGTGAAGTACTGGATTTTAACTGCTCAAGGCTGTGTGCAATGACGACAGCCGGATCAGTGATAATTTGACTCTGACGGGCAAACAGCGCTTCAAAATCGCTGTTAATGTCAACGACCCCCTCAACAGAATCTTCCTCTTGCACTTCGTCTTCCGTTAGCTCGAAATCATGCTCCATCTCTGCCGGAGGGAGTTCGTGAACAGAGGTACTATTATCCGGCGTACGATCTGAAAGTGACTTTTTGTCCTGTGCTACATCAACATCAGCGCTCTCGCAGGTTTGATTTATCGGGCCTGTCTCACTGTTAAAACAGTCATCACCGTATGAATATGAAGCGTAATCCACCCAGAATTGTTCAACATCATCTTCCTGCGCATCGGGATATTCCGTTGATGGTATGTCAGTCGGTTCATGTTCAGTTCGATTCAGTTCAGGTGCCTGCTCTTCATAACGTTCCGGAGGGAGTGGCTCAGGATTCACCTTAGCCAGTTGCGGCGGAAAAGTGAAAGACACCCCTTCATCATCAGTCTTAACCCCACCAAATAAATCTGCAGAAAGCAAAGGCAGCATCTCAACCTCTCTAATATCAGGTTGATGACGTAACTGGACAAGCGATACTTCGTCATTTAACTGAACATATCGTTTCCCGTCATTGCACGGAATACTGAATTCTTCATCGAGACTTCCTGACCGTAAAGAAAGAACAAAAAGACCGGTCTCCATTAAGCGCGGCTCTTCAAGCGGAGCTATGGAACGTATATGAGTTTCTGATACATACAGAACCCCATCGATTAAAGCCAGTTCATTAGCATTAATGGCATTATTTTTGAACTGATGCAGGAGTCTGGAAATGTACTCATCAGAACTCACTTCACCTTTTTTTCGGCGGGTTTTAACAGATTTTTTAGAATCACGTGCTTCTGTCTCAGGTTCAGCTGCATCTGTTGTAAGGGATGTTTTGTTAGTGTTTTCCTGAGCCTGCTGATTCTCACCGGAAGTCGCCTCTTCATTTTCAGAATCAGCAGTATTATCAGTATCTGAAACTGTACTGTTATTTTCCGCTGCGCGTTGTTTGTCAGCCGTAGAGACTGAAGCGTTATCAGTGGTTTGAGTTATTCCAAGACGGATTGATTTTGTACCATGCGAAAGAGGGCGTACATAAAGCGTGTCATTCCCCTTGCGGTCGACAAAAACATAGTCATTAGTCTCATTAATACTGAAAATACCAGGCGTACTTTCGGGCAGAATATCGTATTTGAACAGAAAACCAACCCATTTTATTTTTAAGAGAGAGAACCAGCTCAGGCCTTTGATACCCTCATCAAACATTCGTTGTATGTCATTTTCCGTAAAGTCACCGCGATGGAAAAAGTGAGCAACCCGTTGTTCACCGTATGGCTCTATATAGCCCCCACTTAAAAGAAGGTCGGTTAATGCTTTGCGGCCAAGATCGCCATCCGGGAAGTTAATCCCAAGATGTTTAAACTGATTCAGGATGAAATCAAGGGCCGCATGTTCGTTGATGTAAACAGAGCCACCGATAATCATAATATGTACCGGAGGCGGTGAGTTTCTGTCATGTCTTACTGACGATGAGTCGAAACCATTGATATTAAGAGTACTGATGTTGTCTTTCAGAATCGCGATGGCACGTGCAGCAGTATCAGAGGCCCGAATACCGGATTGTTTATCATACCGGTAGCTGGTATCGGTGCCGGTGGAATGCCAGTCGGCCGTTCTCATGCAACGAGAAATAAAATCATCACTGGTTGTATAATTACCCAATGCCGACAGCATTTTATCGTACAACCGTTCTTTGACTACGTCGCTCAAATAATTAAGGCACGTATCGTTTAAGCAGCGTTCCAGGAATACAGGTGCCCGCACGGAATGCTCGTTAGCCTGCCTTTTGCGCCAGATAACTTCATAGGAAAAAATACGGTTGGACTTTGCCCAGTCCATCAGGCTGGAGGAGAGCGGACGCCATGTGCTTTTAACACCAGGGGTGGACGAAATAACGTCGACATCAAATATTTTGCCTGCGTCATGAAAAAGACCGCAAATAAAGGCCGCATATAGATAACGACGTTTACGGGTCTGTTCTTCATCCTGCAGACCAATGGGGAGTAATTCCGTACTGTACGCGAATTTTAAAGCAAGAAAAGCCGTTTCTAAACTGTGCGTTAACAGACCCCCTGTCCCGGCGTGGTGATGGTTTTCAGACGCAGGTAAAAGATGTATCCAACGTGTATATTCATACAATGGTTTAATGACCAGATTAGTGAAGGTATATGCCTCCTCACTCAGGTCTGAATTTGGCAAACCGATATACATATTAATTTCCTGTAACCGGTTAGCATGTACAGATAGAATCTCACGCTCTGAAAAGAGTGTTATACCCGCAGGCTTGCTTGGATAATCAAGATAGCTTTGCACATCCTTGTTAGGCGTGTGCGGGATATCGTACTCATCATCTGTATCAAAAATAATATCGTGGTCAGGCCCTCCGAAGAGGGCGACCCTAATTTTTAAAAAAAGCCTGGATATAATACTCATATCAACCTGTGAGTTATTGTACCGAAACAGGAGTGGCAGAAGGCTGTGTTTTGTCAGATGGTTTACCGGAGCCAGCTGCTTCTTCTGGTTTTAATGTCGGCTCACTGCCAGCATCAGCAGAACTGTTACTGTGGCCGGACTGAACAGGTGCTTTAGTTTCGAGACTGGCAATATAAAGTTCCACCGATTTAAACCGCTTAATGCTCTGGATGAATGGCAATGCGTCGTATTTTCCATTCACGCGGTTTTCAGCGTTCAGTATTTTAGTGATGTTGTCCATCGCAACCCGCAGTGAGCTCAGGAGTTGCAGGATAATTCGGTCATGAACCTGTTGTGATATCTGACCGTATAACCACAACTGATGTGCCTGACGTGTCAGGACGTTGATGGTCTGGATAATATCCAGCAATTTATAGGTCATTGGGTGGTTCCAGCGAATTTCAAATTCACCATAGTCAAACCCTTCGAATGATGAATCATCCAGAGGCAGTCTGGCGACATTTTTGTCAATCTGCTCTTTGAAGGTATTTACATTACCCGACAGTTCATCGTAAACACCGGAGAGCCATTTCTGAACTTTAGTGCTTGTCGCCTGGTCACCTTCTACAAGCCGGAAAATATTATAAATTGCATTGGAAATGGCGTTAAACTGGCGCAGGCAGGCTCTGTTTTTTTCATGAAAGTGCGTATAGAACTCACTTGAAAGTGGCTTTAATTTTGAAATGACCATCCCTAACGGGCGGTTATTGCCAGCGTTACGTTGATTGCGCGGTTCAGTTTTTGGGGATGCGTTGTCAGCCATTATATTAACCTCTTCAGTTTTTCCAGTCTTTTGATGTCGGCCAGTTTTCGTTGATGGTATTCCGCGAGTAGTTCACGGATCGGTTTAATTTTGTTTTCTGTTTCCAGGATCATCTCCAGTTCCCAGTCCAGGGCATTTTTAAAACAACTAACGCTGTATCCTCCGAGTTTTGGTTTAACAACCACGCCATGATGTTCAATTTTGTTTTTGAACCTGGGCGAAAAATCTTTCCATACAATTGTCAGCTTTTGCGATGAGCCGACCTTTTTAAACACCGGTGCGAATCGACCGGGCATGAATTTCCCCCCGTTTGCATACGTGGTCTGGGATATCAGTTGGTTTCGTGCCTTCCAGGTCTCCCAGTATTCATCCAGAATTTTTGTCGCTTCTGATTTCAGTAACTCGATATAGCGAACCGAGTTTTCGATAACGATTTCCTGATGTGCCGTAATTATCGGGTTCATATCAACTCCTCCATTCTCACAGACTACAGGAATCCCAAAAGATTTTTCTGAACTAACAAGGGTGTTTGCATTTTTTTTTAAAATTTTTTTTGTGCACATGTCGTCGGCAAAAAAGTAACTTTCTTGTGAGCATGACCAGCAACCTCTGCCTGAGGCCCAACAAAGTGTGCGTTCCACCTCCCGTAAAACCACTCCTTGCAACCGTGGAGATGGAAAAGTAACTTTTTTGCGAACCAGTAATAGTTACCCTTATACATAAGTAACTTTTTGCATAATAGTTACAAATGATGGAGCATGAAAATCTGTTGTCCATTGGTCACTATTCCGGGAAAAGTTACAAATGAAGATTTTTCCCCATTGGTACCTTTTTTCAAAAAAGATACCAATGAAAGATGTCGCTTATCGACGGTTTTTTCAAAAAAGTGCCTAATGATATTGGTGAAAATTCGGATGTTCTTGCACAAGGAACTAAAACGAAGATAGGGCTTTATACTATTTGTGATTAACCCTTTTCTACACTCCCTCGGATTGCTATGATATAATAAAACCTCTTTCAGTAACCTAAGTAGCGCGATTTAAAAGTATCCTGGAGAGCGTATGGACGTACAACCCAACGTACAGACTGACACGGTCATTAAGGCGTTTCTGCGCTCGGAGTTGCAGTTGATACGTAGTCAGAAAAAACTACTCAGTGTGTTGCCTCGTGATCTCGCGTCGGACTACCGCTATATACCGGACAACCTGCTGGAGCGTTTTTTCCATCCCGCCACTGATGCGCGTCTAAATAGAATTGCCCTGTCAGAAGCCAGGCCAGGTAGCCTGCTAGTTCCCCGTGTCAACGGGAAACCTGTTTTATGGGGTGAGTTAATAAAATTAATTCTGGATGACTCTCAGTTACTGAAGTTTGAAACGTACGGCAGACCTTTTGACAGTACCGAGATGAAACCAAATGAGCCATGCGAATTATTGAGCGGGAAGCAGTATGTTTATAAACCCATCGACCTTGAGTTATTCAGGAAAAATATCGTCTCTATACAGATGAATTTCCTGGTCAATCTATGGAATCTGGCCAGATTTAAACCGGCTTATGTCAGGGCTTATTTGGCCCTGTCTAATGACGCTTTTCAGATGCTCCTCGATACAGAGATGTCCGCCTTTGTGGAGGTGACAAATGTGGTTCTTTTCCCCCGGTTTATAACCTATGATACCGGACGACGTGATCACAAAGTATATGCATGGGGTTACGAGATTATGGCTGATGTTCTGGAGGGTTTCATTCCAAGGGAAAATATGGAAAACTTACGGGTAGAATTTGCTCTTAAAGATTCATATGAGAAGCTAAAGTTATTTTAGCGGTTTCTGGATGCTATATGAGTTAACTGGCTTCACTCATTGATATGGTAACCTGATTACGGTTCATTCATGTTGGTGAATAACAGGATCCGAGCGTGCTTCGCTGAAAAGTAACTTTTCTGAAAACATGAAGTGGTTTTTCCTGCCGGTCGACAGAACCGGACCAGGTACACGTTAAGGAGAATGCGGATAATGGGCTTTAAAAAGAGCGAGGTAAGCCAGCTAAATAGTCTGGCAAGTGCCATAAAGTTAATAGAATTTGATGCCAATAAATATACCATAACACATTTGTATGGTCGTAAAGTTGCCGACAGCCTGGAGTACCCCAAAGGGATAAATACAAGAAAAGGGGTAGGTAAATGGCTCGGTGAAAAATCCGCCATGTTGCTGTCAAATGTCGTTGTAAACAATGCTATTCATATTTTCGGATATGACCCTCAAAATCCTACAGAATCAACCAGAGAAATGGATTTTAATGCACTTGTTGATTTGTTAATTAACACGGGCTATACGCCGGAATACTACCCGCTCAAGGTCAACAGGATTGTCGAAGTTCTCAACGGGATGTCGGAAGCTGACTATAAAGACTATTGCCTGGTATGTAAAAAGCCCTTCATACATGCGCCGGACAGGTATGATTCCTGCCCGACATGTAGCGCAAAAAAATGCAAAGTTGCTATTATGCGTTATTCTCAGTCCTTAGTTCCCTTTGAATAAAAGTAATTAAGATTACATGGAAAATCAGCTTTTACACACGGCAAGCACCATCTGCCATATCGCGTTTGCATCGACGGGAATAACGACACCGTCAGATGAGCAGGGGTTTTTTGATCTTTCCGACAGCATCCATAATCGCCTGCGTGCGATTTCTCCTGACCTTCATGTCCGTTGTGCCTCTTATTTATTCCTGCCTGTCATTCATACAGAGTTAAAAACTGGCGACCTTAAAAACCATTTTCCTGCTTATATCCTGCAACTTGTTCAGGAACTTGCACCGTTAAAAAGGACTACCTGTCCATCCGGAAAAATCAGGTTTGATAAAGAGCTGGAAGCCATGTTTTCAGCCAGTCCAGATGCTGTCAGCATTCGTCTGGCCGAATATCTTTCGGGCCCATCCCGTTTTCTCCGGATGATAAAAAACCCTGACCGTAAGGCGAGAGTTGAGAAAATACTCACTGCCAGAAAATGTAATCTTTCGCATCAGCTGTCACTCCTGATGCAGGCAGAAGAAACCGTGTCCAGATTTAAATCGCCGGGTATTACCAGGCGTACCTGAACGGGGTCATGTTATATCTTCCTCATTATCTTTTACTTTCTGGCGTTGACCTTTTTAACCAACTGAAGGTCAATGTGTTCGTGGATCAGGAATCTATCCTCCCGTTTATTGTTTAACATTCCGTAAATTCACAGGCTTAAACATTCAGCGTATAACTGAGGTGGTTTTACTGAATAGTCATGTTACAGGTAAACCCGTTACCTGGAGTTACTCATTTCTGGCTTTCCCGATGATTCATGATCCGGCGACATTGCATCCCAACACCCCTCAAGAAAAATTTCAGATTTCGTACAGAACATCTTCCTTATAGAAGAAAACGGATTTTTTTTTATGGGATGATAATGCTAACCATCGAGGGGTAGCATATGCAGAACACCAAAACTTTTATCCTGAAAGCAGCCATTAGTTCGTTGCTGGTGCTTTCCACTATGAGCCTGGCGGATACGCAGAAAGTTGAGAACACACCTTTTGTTTCGGGACAATCCCTGAAAAAAGGTTTCTTCTGGTATAACGATAAAGAACCGGTAAAAGATGAAGAAGACCAACCGCAACAGCCATTAACGGGGTCGCCGTCTCAGGACAAAAAAGAAGAGCTTAAGCTCGATTCACGCTGGCTAAAAGAAAACCTGCTGAATCTTCGTTATGCGGCAATGGATAACCCGACCAACGAAAACCTGTCCCGCTATTATACTGCGCAACGTTTAATGCTGGATCTTGCCACCCGTTTCTCTGACCGGACCCGCGACTATTTCCTTAATAACCCGATGATGTCAGAAAAACGACGACAGCCAACCGAAACTGTCGCGTTAAATGCACACCGTGCAGGACTTGAGGAAAATCAGCAAAAAGCACTTACCTCCATCTTTCAGAAAGGTGGATTGTTTTTCTTTTTCCAGAGTACCTGTGCGTACTGTCACGAGCAAAGCCAGATACTGAATTTCATGCAGAACTATTATCACATTGACATTATGCCGGTGAGTATAGACGGGCGACCTCTTCACAATGGTTTATTTCCCCGTTATGGACGGGCAACAATGGAGATGATTAAGCAATACGCCATCACAGAAGTTCCCACTATTTATCTCATGTCCAATGATGGTTCTCAGGCTACACGAGTCAGTACCGGTCTGGTTTCCGCTGACGAACTGAAAAATACGATTATTCTTGCGGCCAGAGGTATGAACCTTCTCGACGAAGCGACATTCCAGAACACGCTCGATATTAAGAAACAATATGCCATTGGCGACAGAGATGTCCTGACCGTGAACAAAGAGCGCTATGAACAGGATCCTTATCTGCTTCAGCACATAATGGATGAAAAACTTAGCGGGTACGACATGCCAACAACCGATCGGGTTAATACCGGTATTTCAGAAAGTGAAGGGGGCTTAAGTGGCTACTGATTTTCCAAAAGTAACTTTCATGAAAAAGTTACTTTTATCGGCCATGTTCTTTGGTGTGTTCTCCATGCAGCAGGTCCATGCTGCCAACGTCATGGAGGGCATATTTAAAGGCATGGTGGCTTCAACAGATCCCGCTTCCGTAAGAACGGCATCACGTGTCGGAGCTGTTGGGGGGAGTTTCTCATACCGCCAGCCTCAGGTGAATACCAACCTCGTCAATGTCAGTTTCCCGAAAGCCAGCGTCGGGTGTAACGGCATCGATATTTTCCTCGGCAGTTTCAGCATGATCAATGGTGATCAGCTTGTGCAGATTGGACGCGGTATTGCGCAGGGGTCAGCGGTATATGCTTTTAACACGGCAGTATCGGCAATCTGTGCCGACTGCGCAGCAATCATTGCCAACATTCAGGACAAGCTCGCAGCACTGAACAAATTTGCCAAAGACAGCTGTAACGCAACCTATGAGTTTTTGCAAAACGGGCTGGGTACACCTCAGGAGTTTACTGAGAAAATAGGGCTCGGCGGTGGCGCTGTTGACTCCATGGTATCAGGTATATTCCCGGATTTTGGTAGCACCATGAGTCAGCCTGCCAGTGAAGTCAACAAAAAGAACTATGCAAAAGATCCTGATGCCTTTAAAGAGAAATATGCAGGGAATATTGTTTACCAAGGATTCATGAGCATTGATAACGGCAATATGAATGTGGGGGGCGTGACTGAATTAACAGGTTACAAACTTGCAGAACAAATAATGTCGCTTACAGGAACACTTATCGTCAGCTGGGATAGTAATGGAGAAAATTCAGCGATAACACCGATCCCACCTACGATGAAAGCCGCTGATTTCATAAAGGGGACAGGATCCGGCAACGTTAAATTAAATGTTTGTAACCCAACACCTGATTTACGTAGTAACAGAAAAGCACAGTGTCTTGAAATGCGTCAGGACTCTATACAATTTAAAGGTCTTTCTGAAACCATTATTGAAACATTACTCGAAATTCAGCGGGCTGTCAGGAATGACACTGAGTTGACGCAAGACCAACGTAAACTTATCAGTATGTTAGGTGTTAATAACATCATTCCGACTCTTCAGACCTTGTCAGCTGCTGAGGGGGTTCAATACATCAATGATATCAGTACGATCGCGGCCAAAAACTTCACAATAGAGTTGCTGAGTAGTGTGCAGAATAAAATGACGAATATGACTTTGCCTTCAGAGGCAATGGCATCGTTTAAGGACCAACTAGAAAAAATAAACCAAACCTTCAGAAACCAGATCCGCAGCGCTTCAGAGGTTCAGTCCATACAGAACACTGAGGAAAAAACGGTCCTGGCTTACTGGGATATGGCATACGTTAAAAAACGGACCTATGGCGATAGCGGGAATGGTGGCTGATATGAGTAATTACACTATTTATACCATTGGTGATATCGATTTTGTTTATACGGCTTTTAACGGGATCGCGCTGATTTTTTCCTCTCATGGCTCCAATGAATGGCTCAGGTTTGCTGCATATGCAGCAGCAATTGGACTCTTCTATAAATCAATGAAATGGGTTCTTGCCCCCACAAAAAACGATGTCCCGATCTTCTCCTGGATCATGGGGCTATTGTTCTATTCCATCGCGGTCATTAAAGCTGATGTCACACTGGAATCGGTTAAAACGGGGGAAGTCAGGAACATAGACGATGTTCCGTTATTTATCGCGTCAACCGGTGAACTGACTACCGGATTACTGCACGGGCTCATTACGGACTGGCGAGCAGCGTTTGACCCGCTTACGCCGGTGGGCCAGGTCACTGACACGCTCGATGACAGCCTGACGCTGGGTCCAATGACCAAAATGGTCAAATATATGGAGTGGGGTGGGGAATCCAGTGGATTCTGTCAGGCTTTCCCGAATACGATGAGCGGGAGCGAAAAACCTGTCACCTTTGATGTATGCAGAATCATCCAGTCCATTGCACGCGATTGTATTAAAACGACCCAGGACTCAGAGGTCAATACGCCACTCAGAGGCGTGGCGTTGAATGAAATCTATGCCACAGATCTTGCGTCAGTAATGAACGTGATGGATTCAATGACGGCCAACAGCCTGAAGACGGCCAGCGTCCCCATGGTGACATCTACAGGTTTGCAGTATGCGTCGTGTACGGATGCCTGGGCGGCGGTAAAAGCTTCGTTCGCCTCGCCACAGGGCGTATCTATCATGAAACATATAGGGCAGATGAATCAGTTTATTGAACCGGCTAAAGAAGAAACCGGACAAAAAAGTGACTTTCTGCAAGGTGTGGCGTCTTCGCTTTTTGGAAGCGCTGGTCAGGCTCACGATATCACCACAGGGGCTTTTGTCCTCAACCAAATAGATAAAGGTGTGCTGCAGTATCGCAAGTCGTTGGGTATCGCCGCAGATTACCAACTCTTCGAAGCGAGCATGAAACGAACCAACGCCATGGTCAGTCAGGGGCAACTCTGGCTGAACATCTCAGGCGCTGCAATCAGTTTTCTCGAGATGTTCAGTTATATGGTTGCGCCCTTTGCTCTGATTGCGATCCTCTTCCTGGGAGGTGAAGGCATAACTTCAGCTGCAAAATACCTTCAACTGATAGTCTTCGTTAACATGTGGCCGATAACAGCGGTCATGGTCAATGCATACGTAAAAATGGTATTAAATCAGCAGTTTGACACATGGTCATCGCTGGGTGTACAGACCACTATGAACTGGGCGAATATGGGAAGTATTCAGGAGACGTACGGGAGCTACCTGTCCGTAGCTTCAGCGCTGTATTGCATGGTGCCGATGCTGACACTGTTCCTGTTGACCACCAGCATCCACCCGATGATGGGAGCGTTGAAAAATGTCACGCCGGATGCTCCTGCCAATACTGGCCATGTCACACCAGAAGTGTGGTCGGCGGGTAATGCGGGTAAACAGTCCTTTGGTGACCAGACACACACCGCAGCCACTTCAACCGGTGCCGGTATGTCATCAGGCGGGCTTCTGAATGCAGCCGTTCGTAGTTCTATGCCCTCTCTGTCACTTGGCAATAACTTGCAGGATACTGTTTCTGCAGCAGGTAGGAATGATATTGGCACGACGCGTCAGTCAACGCGAATGACGAGTCAAGGTCTAAGTGAGGCATGGTCGTCAGCTTTTCAGGGGCAGCATTCTCAAAACGCTTCCATAACGACGCAAGGCGGGCAGAAACTTGTGGAAGATATAGCAACAGGTATAAGTAATGGGATCGGTTCTAATGTTGGAATGTCAAGTGATGCAATTAAAGGGAAGGCAATGGCAGCAACCCTTCAGGCCGGTGGGGATATTGCAGCGCAGCTTGGTTTAGGTACAGGAAAATCAGCAGGTGTAGCAGGTGTTATGCCTGGAAAAATCATGGCTGCCTTGAAAGGTGCGCTTCTTGGGCAAATAAGCAGCGATTCAAAATTGTCAGATGCTGCTAAAAAAGGGATGACTGACAATATTGAGAATATGTTTAAATCAGGTAGTGCGTTTTCAAGTGACCTTTCTAAGTATGCTTCAAATGTAACACAAGATGGTTTTAGTAGCTCTGACACATATCAGAAAGCCGCTCAGAAAATGGACCAATATAGCCAGTCTATTAGTAATACCGAAACAAATGCATTCAACAAAACTGGTGGACAAGCATCTCAACTGGCTATGAGTAACAGTCTGAATATTGATGGCAATATGATCTCAGATACCATGAGAACACCGGCAACCGAGGATTCAGTAAGAGCTTGGGCGTCAGCTTCAGGTCTTAATGCAGATGCGATAGCTGGTCAGTGGAAGTCAACACGCGATATGATGAACAGGAGTAACACGCTCGGTTCTGATAAAAATGGTAATGATGCCTTTGCAAAGGTATTACTTGACCAGGCGCAAGCTAAAACTCAAATGGAATCCGGGGAAACCGTCGCCAAAAATCTGGCTGATATTAAACAGACATCTGCGATGTTCAAAAATGCAGTCAGCATGATGGGAGCCAATGAACAAATTCTTTCACCAGCAGCAGAAAAATTAGATCAATTTGTGGCTTTGGGAAGTGGTGGACAGTATGCCAACTACCAAGAGCAGGCACAAACTGCGCCCGATACATCAGGTGTCTCTTCAGCCGGAGCTATTACCGGTGGCATGGATAGTCAGCGAGGTCTGACATCTTCTAATCTAGGACAACACCAGGAAGCCGCTAGAGTTCAACCTAGCACATCAATTGGTGGCATATCTGCTCAAACACTTTCAGGTAACAATGGGCGCCAGTATGTTGAAGATGAAGCTGGAAAGGGGGCATCGCGTGTTCTTTCCTCTGGTGATAGAGACAAGCTCAATTATATTAGAGAAAATATGCCGGTAGGCTCTCCAAAAGAAACATACGAAAGTGCGAAACAAGCTGGAGACGCTGCTGATGCCACAACAGGCAAAGCGCAGTCTCTCGTTCTGGGAGATCCTAAATCAAGCGATTACAAAGCTAGTACACAACAGACTATGCAAAGTTTGCAGACAGAAGAACCCCCTAAAAGCATTGATACCTTTAGATCATCAGGTGACAGAACCAGCGATGCTGAAAGCGCGCTGGCCCAGGCTGCACTGCATGCTGCCAACGCCAATAATCAAATAGGAACCGCAAGAGAGCAGAGTTTAGCTGAGAGCAATGCCTATAGAGAAAAATACAATCAAATAACCGGAAGTAATCTCTCCGAGGCTGGAGTTGAACGCATAGTTCGACAAGCCGCTGACGGAAAAAATAATGGCTTTAGTGGTGGTCTTAAGGATGTAATTAGTGCTGAAGTTAATGGTACTGGAACAACAGGCCGACCAGTTACCGGATCTGCTGACTCATCGCTTGGTAAGGAGTTGCGTGAAAATAACGGGGCAAGCGAACATCCCATGGATAAGGCGTCCGCTGCGTTTCAAAAGACAGGAGACGCTATTCCTGGCCATGAAGTAGCTTCAGATTTAGCACAACGTGTTGCGGGTATTATCCCTGGTGGGAATGCACTGGTTCCAGACATTGGTTCGCAAAGAAACGTGCCGAATGCAATGGGTATATCGAACAATAGAGCTCCGGGCTCACTTATCAGTAATATCAGTAATAACATACAGTTAAGTCAGGCTGTTGATAGTGCTTCTGTTAACGCTGGTATAAATGATGAGAAATTTACCAGGATGTCTGATCAAAATCAGATGCTTACCGAATCAGTACAAAAAGCATTAGCTAATGATTCGCGATATGGGCCCGATGTAGCGGCAGAATATCCTAAGTTTATAGCAAGTTTACCTAGTAACATCGGTGTAAATGAAGGGACTAAAATGACTAAAGATTTTTTAGATAAGCATAGAAAGAATTAGTGATGAATGTAAAAGGGGCCGGTAATACTGGCCCCTTTATATTTGCAATCTTAATCAAATTTTGACTCAGGATATTCGTGAAGATGCTGATTCATTCTACTTGCTAGTGAAAAAGGGTCTGTTGGGTCAAAATCGTCAATAATACGCTCGTTTTGGAAAATAGTTGTAGAGTCAAGTCCTTCTGATTTTTCATTTTTTATGTGATTTTTTGACCGTAGACTCGAACTTTTCAGTTCTTCCGGATTTGAATTTGCAGATTTTCCTTTATGCTTAAACAAAATAATAAAAAAAATCACAACCGGCATAGCGGCATAAGAGAACCATACTAGGTAATCCCAATACAGAAAATTAGCCATTGTGTACCTCTTATTTCTAGTTGTTGAACACATTCTAGCCTATCGGAGCTCACCCACAAGCCCTCCATAAGGCGGGATTTTTTTACTATCTCAAAATTTACTTCTTTGAGAATACCAGTATTCAAGAGATCGAGGGTCTGTGACATCAAACTCACTATACTCGCAAGGATTACTGGAGGACTGACTTGTTTCTTCCATACCGCACTTATCACGCTAGTGGCTTGTTTTGTTTCGGGTTCCAAAGAGCGGGTATTTTCGCCCGACAGTGATGTAGCGGTAAACAAGCACTGCCAGGCAAAAGACATAGAAGAGCTCTTTGAAGTCGGCAAGTTCAAAACCAAACAGTTCGTACATCGTTGGGGCGCCCTCTATTCTTTCGCAATTGGTTACATTATAAACTATTTAACCCCACCTCCAACCCCCTATTTTCATCACACCCGAATAGAGCCTCAACTCAAAAAGGGGGCTTTACAGGGCATAGTTCATAGTGTATCCGTGTGATACACAGATGTTTCCGCTGGCCGATATGCAAAACAGTCGTTGTTTATGTGCTGCACAGGTCCGGAAAGTTACTTTTTTTCCTCGGCCATCGACACAGCACCCCGGCGGTTCTACCCAATAAATTCTGGGAATCGTGGATAGACACCGGCTCCGGGCTATCCAGCTTAAGCACTTGCACACGGGAACGACTTTTTATACCGGACGCGGAGAATAACCTATTAAAAACTCGCACTAAACATGGTTCAAGACCCGGGTACGATGCCGATATAAGTCACTTTTTTTGTACGCGGTGAAAAGTCACTTTGTTGCATGTTTGAAAATGGGGGCTTTGAGGAGGCTTTCGAATATTTATAATGAGAGACTGGTAAAGCTGCTGGTGGATCTGACATGACATTTCTCAAATCTCTGGACTCGCCGCCCTTCATCGCAACATATCGTTGGGCGGGATCATTCGATGGACGGTATATGCCACAGGCATATTCGCTTTTGCTGGAACTGAATCAAAACACTTATCTGCCGGTGGTTAAAGCCGAGTTTGATATCTGTATCATCAGCTGCGGCAAGGAGTGGTGGCGCTTCAGGCTGGTGGATGTGAAATCTAATGAACGTCAGAAAGGAATGGTAACCCGGACGGCATACCGGCTAAAACCGTCAATGGGGATCGCTGAGCAAATGGTTAACATGATCCGCGCCTGGCAGTCCGTACCGTACCTTAATCCTCCTGCATCTGACTACTTTAGGTAAAGCGTACCTCGCAGACCGCGATGTGAACGACCTGCCCGCACCAAACGACAGCCTCCCGCTGGTGGATAGCGGTTTTTACGATTTTGATAATCTGACCCTTCATCTCATGCAGTGGGTGGACAATGAGGCTTATCGATTACAGGAGGAGGGACAGAAGGCCGATACAGGATGGTTGAAGACGCTTGAGAAATTGGTCATCGCAAAACTGTATTTCCCGGAAGAAGCCATGGATACGACGATCGTCAGTGTGGTTAAGTGTTCCCTGACCAGGAAGGCGAAAGTCATCCAGGAAGACAGTGCAAAGAAAGACAATAAAAAGAAAGAAGCGGTGCCCGATGACCTCATTAACAGTTTTTTCATTCAGGAACTGCGAAAGCTCGACGCGGAGTGGAGGCAAGGAGGGGGTGGGGCCGGTTTTAAAGAATTTATCATGGCGATAACCCGGGATAACCAACAGCGCCTCGATATACGCACTGAAGAAGGCCTGGATTTTGCTTTTGAGAAACTGTTGCCCACACAGCCACCAGCTGGCTCCTGGCCTTCAAAGTACCCGCTGGCATTCAGCCAGCAGCTGGCCGTCAATGAAATCTGGACCAGAAATCACACTGAACCGGGTATTTTTGCTGTAAATGGTCCTCCGGGAACGGGGAAGACAACACTCCTGCGTGATGTGGTGGCCGCAGTCGTCACCGATCGGGCGAGTAAACTGGTTAAATTCGGAGACTCTGCATTTAAAGCCAAAGACAGCCTCAAATACGATGACAGGCTGATACCCTATTATTCGCTTCACCCGTCCCTGGCGGGGAGTGCCATCGTGATTGCATCGTCCAATAACGGAGCCGTGGAGAATATCTCACTTGAGCTCCCCGGGATGGAAGCGGTACCGGAGGATGTGTCAGATCGCAGCGATTACTTTGGCGGGCTGGCTACCGTAATACTTAACAGGCCTGCCTGGGGACTTCTGGCGGCAAGACTGGGCAATAAAAGTAACAGAGAGCAGTTCGTTAACACACTGTGGTGGGGAAATCTGCAGAAAAGTGAAAAAGGCGATGAAGCACCTCCGGAGAAGTTTTCACCCGAACGTGGGGAGGGGCTGAAATACCATCTGAATTTACTGCGACCGCCCCGGAAAGTCAGAGAGCCTGCACTGACCTGGACTGAGGCTGTCACACGTTTTGAACAGGCACAGGCGGTGGAGGAAGCCGAGCGTCAGCAACTGGTCACCAGTTCAGGGCTAACGCATAAAATTGAGTGGCTCGAAGAACAACGAAGAGTGTGGGAAGAAAGGAAGCAAACCGCAACGCTTCAGATTGAGGAATGCCGGAACGCGCTACAGACGCTCTCTGACAGACTCGCCGCTATGGAAATGACCCTGACCCTGTCCAGTGGAGATCGGGACGAACTCGATCAGCGCATCCACCAGCATGAAAAAAATAAACCCGGCCTTCTGGCTAATCTCTTTTCGCTGGGGAGGATATCGAAGGCATGGTGGGATCGTTATCAACGGCTGACAGACGAATCAGATTCTTTGCGGGCGACGTTGACTCAGCAACGGCAGGAACTGCAGCTGGCGCAATCAGAAAATGAAGTGGTTTACTGAATTTGGCCACCTGAACAGAGGTGATATGCTCACCTCAGAACAACACAGGTGTCATAATGAAAAAAAGAAATTTCAGCGCAGAGTTTAAACGCGAATCCGCTCAACTGGTCGTTGACCAGAACTACACCGTGGCAGATGCAGCCAGCGCTATGGATGTCGGCCTTTCCACAATGACGCGATGGGTGAAACAATTACGTGATGAACGGCAGGGCAAAACACCAAAAGCCTCCCCCATTACCCCGGAACAAATTGAAATCCGTGAGCTCAGGAAAAAGCTACAACGTATTGAAATGGAAAATGAAATATTAAAAAAGGCTACCGCGCTCTTGATGTCAGACTCCCTGAACAGTTCTCGATAATCGGGAAACTCAGGGCGCGTTATCCTGTGGCCACTCTCTGCCATGTGTTCGGGGTTCATCGCAGCAGCTACAAATACTGGAAAAACCGTCCTGAAAAGCCAGACGGCAGACGGGCTGTATTACGCAGTCAGGTACTTGAACTGCATGGCATCAGCCACGGCTCTGCCGGAGCAAGAAGCATCGCCACAATGGCAACCCAGAGAGGTTACCAGATGGGGCGCTGGCTTGCTGGCAGACTCATGAAAGAGCTGGGGCTGGTCAGTTGCCAGCAGCCGACTCACCGGTATAAGCGTGGCGGTCATGAGCACGTTGCTATCCCGAATCATCTTGAGCGACAGTTCGCCGTAACGGAACCAAATCAGGTGTGGTGCGGTGATGTGACCTATAGTGTGCCCGGAGTTCAGGGCGGGCATGGATGCTTAAATGAACCGCGAGTCTGTCTGGAATATTGAACCGGTAACTCACGATGAGAAACCCAACAATCCCACCGGGTGTGACGGTGGAGAACCTGAGCGGCAGTGACCTGCGGCATGCCCGCAGGGTGATGTAACCCGCTGACAACGGGGATTGAGGCGAGATCACTAAGCCGAGATGATCCTCAAGGTTAAGTACTGAAAGGCTGAAGAACATGAACCCGTTAATCCGCCTCTGTGGGTTGAAAACGTCACCACGGCCTACGTGATCTGACAGGCCGTGCAGGAGGAACTGGCAGTGATACGTAAGCACTGCCGGTCGAAGGTGTTTTGACATGTATGCGAAACACCGGGGCAGCAGCGTCTATCACGCTTGCGATGCTGACTTCTGCCAACTTGCGGCAAGCAAGGATAAAGAGTGCGACGGGCAGCCTCCTCAGTATGCCTGAGTCCAGGCAGGTAAACCGGGGAAGGTCAGCGACGGATGTTAAGGGGGCATGGCTCCGATGACGCGCTGGCTGGCGGAGCTTCCGTAGTAGTCCGCGATGGGGAAAGCCCATTACATGGCGAAGGGAAGCAGTTTGAATGTGTTTGCGACGTGAATTAACTGACCTAACGAGGTGAAGACCTTTGATAATCAGCGAAATGCAACGCAAGCTTGCCACATGGGCAGCCACCGATCCGTCCCTACGGATTCAACGGCTGCTGCGTCTGATAACACAACCAGAATGGCTGGCTGAAGCGGCGCGGATCACGCTTTCATCAAAGGGGGCCCATACCCCCGGCGTTGATGGCGTGAACAAAACAATGCTACAGGCCAGACTGGCTGTTGAGCTGCAAATCCTCAGGGATGAATTACTCTCAGGCCACTACCAGCCCTTGCCCGCCAGACGGGTTTACATCCCTAAAAGCAACGGCAAACTGCGACCACTGGGTATCCCCGCGTTGCGGGATCGTATTGTTCAGCGGGCCATGCTGATGGCGATGGAGCCGATATGGGAGAGTGATTTTCATACGCTCTCATATGGCTTCCGGCCTGAGCGCAGTGTCCACCACGCGATCCGCACGGTGAAATTACAGCTCACAGACTGTGGTGAAACCCGGGGACGCTGGGTGATTGAAGGCGACCTGTCCAGTTACTTCGACACCGTACATCATCGACTGCTGATGAAGGCTGTACGCCGCAGGATCAGTGACGCACGTTTCATGACTCTGCTGTGGAAAACCATCAAGGCGGGACATATCGATGTCGGTCTCTTTCGGGCGGCCAGTGAAGGTGTACCACAGGGCGGTGTTATATCGCCGCTATTATCGAACATCATGCTGAATGAGTTCGATCAATACCTGCATGAGCGCTACCTGAGCGGGAAAGCCAGAAAAGATCGGTGGTACTGGAATAACAGTATCCAACGGGGCCGAAGTACGGCGGTCAGAGAAAACTGGCAGTGGAAACCCGCGGTGGCGTACTGCCGCTATGCCGATGATTTTGTCCTCATCGTCAAAGGCACCAAAGCACAGGCGGAAGCCATCAGGGAGGAGTGTCGGGGTGTGCTCGAAGGCAGTCTGAAACTCAGGCTGAACATGGATAAGACTAAAATCACCCATGTTAATGACGGCTTTATCTTTCTGGGGCACAGGATCATTCGCAAACGCAGTCGTTATGGCGAGATGCGAGTGGTCTCAACGATCCCGCAGGAGAAAGCCAGAAACTTCGCCGCATCGCTGACAGCACTGTTATCAGGCAACTACAGTGAAAGCAAAGTCGATATGGCTGAACAACTCAACCGAAAACTGAAAGGCTGGGCCATGTTCTATCAGTTCGTTGATTTTAAGGCCAAAGTCTTCAGTTATATCGACCGTGTCGTGTTCTGGAAGCTGGCTCACTGGCTGGCCCGCAAATACCGTACAGGTATCGCTTCCCTGATGAGGTGGTGGTGTAAATCACCGAAACCGGGTCAGAGCAAAACGTGGGTTTTATTTGGTAAAACCAATCACGGCAAGCTCAGCGGCGAAATACTGTACCGGTTGGTGGGGCAAGGCAAGAAGCTGTTCCGCTGGCGGCTACCCGAAGGTAATCCCTATCTGAGGACGGAGACCAGAAACACGTATACATCGCGCTTTACAGAAGTGGCAATGGCGTTCGCCAGCATTTAAATGGAGAGCCGGATGCGCTGAAAGGTGCACGTCCGGTTCGGGGAGGAGAGGCAGGGAAATAGTCCGACTACGCCCTGCCTCTTACTCTACTCTGGACGGGTAAGCGCTGGGCGTACCTCGCCGTTGTTCTCGACCTGTTCGCAAGAAAACCAGTGGGCTGGGCCATGTCGTTCTCGCCGGACAGCAGGCTCACCATGAAAGCACTGGAAATGGCATGGGAAACCCGTGGTAAGCCCGTCGGGGTGATGTTCCACAGCGATAGTAATAATGCCGATGTCAGTCTTTACCACCACTTAGTTTGCCGTTTAACCAGATTGGTGTGATTACTGATGCAGTGAAGACCTTCCCGCATCCTGACTCACACAGCGATCGACCTTTTGTGTCCTGCCCTGGACCCGTCGGTTGCCGGAAGCGCCTTCATGCGAGGCATCTCCTCACCGATGCGCGTGACTCAAGAAGGGCCTGACGGCTTGTCTCGTTACTGTCCTGTCCGGGTTATCTGTCTGGAGATTCAACTCTGTTTCCTCACAGGAGCTCTGTCATGGTTGATAAAGTTACCGAAGCTGCCGTTGTGGGTGGCGTGGATACACATAAAGATTTGCACGTTGCCGCTGTCGTAGATCAGAACAATAAAGTCCTTGGGACTCAGTATTTCTCCACAACACGACAAGGTTACCGGCAGATGCTGGCATGGATGACCTCGTTTGGGACATTAAAGCGAATTGGTGTTGAGTGCACAGGTACCTATGGTTCCGGTTTGCTTCGTTATTTTCAGAACGCCGGGTTAGAAGTTCTTGAGGTGACTGCTCCAGACCGGATGGAGCGACGCAAACGGGGTAAAAGTGACACAATTGATGCTGAATGTGCCGCTCATGCAGCATTCTCAGGCATCAGGACAGTTACTCCCAAAACGCGTGATGGCATGATTGAGTCCCTGCGGGTATTAAAAACTTGCCGAAAAACAGCAATATCAGCCCGCAGAGTCGCTCTCCAGATTATCCATTCAAATATTATCTCTGCCCCGGATGAATTACGTGAACAGCTCAGAAATATGACGCGCATGCAGCTCATCAGGACCCTGGGTTCCTGGAGACCTGATGCCAGTGAATACCGCAATGTAACCAACGTTTATCGCATTTCATTAAAGTCCCTTGCCCGACGCTATCTCGAGTTACATGACGAAATCGCTGATCTGGATGTCATGATTGCGGCAATTGTCGACGAGTTGGCACCTGAGCTGATTAAACGTAATGCTATCGGATACGAAAGCGCTTCACAGTTGCTGATCACTGCCGGAGACAATCCTCAACGGTTAAGATCAGAATCAGGATTTGCGGCACTGTGTGGTGTCAGCCCGGTCCCCGTTTCTTCTGGAAAAACGAACCGTTACCGACTTAATCGTGGTGGAGATCGTGCTGCAAATAGTGCACTTCACATCATCGCCATCGGACGCTTACGAACTGACGCAAAAACAAAGGAATATGTCGCCAGGCGTGTAGCCGAAGGACATACAAAAATGGAAGCGATACGCTGTCTAAAGCGATATATCTCCCGCGAAGTTTACACGTTACTGCGCAATCAAAACAGGCGGATCAACAGTATCCCGATAACAGCTTGACTCTTAGAAGGGCGTCCAAGGCAGCCATTATACGAGCAGGCAGTTCCGGCAGTTACTGTGGCGATACCGGATCAGGCAGAGTATGAGTCGGCGTGGAAACTGCTGGGATAACAGCCCAATGGAGCGCTTCTTCAGGAGTCTGAAGAACGAATGGGTGCCGGCGACGGGCTATGTAAGCTTCAGCGATGCAGCTCACGCAATAACGGACTATATCGTTGGATATTACAGCGCACTAAGACCGCACGAATATAATGGTGGGTTACCGCCAAACGAATCAGAAAACCGATACTGGAAAAACTCTAACGCGGTGGCCAGTTTTTGTTGACCACTTCAAAAACATAATGCAGACAATGAACTCAGGAGCCTTGAGCGTGAGCTCACTCAGGTGATCAGCAACGGTCAGGCGGTCTGTAAAGAGCAGGAACAGAATAATACCTTGCTGAAGCAGGCTATATCCGATCTGGGAGCCTCCTGGCCGGAGCGGACTGCAACAGATGAACGAAGGGAGTTGTCAGCACCATGGCTTCATGAGCGCTGGAGAAAGGCGAGGGAAGATGTGTTTATCGCAGCATTAGACGTTCACCGGGCGTTTATTGAAAATAATCCTGTAAAAATGGCCGCTAATATAGGGCTTGCAATGGACTGGTTAAAAGGGCGAAAACTGACCGAAAAACAGGCGGGTCTGGCTCTCGACTCCTTATCTCTGGTCGTCCCGGTTATATCAAGCACCTTTGCGTCCATGCCCCGGATGTTCAGGGATACAGGTCAGGAAGCGATAGGCTGGTTGCTGATTGATGAAGCCGGACAGGCACAACCTCAGCATGCGATTGGGGCTATCTGGAGAGCAAAACGCACGGTTCTGGTAGGTGACCCAAAACAACTGGAGCCGGTCAGCGGTATTCCGTCCACTGTAGAGGGGGCGCTGGGAAAACATTATAAGATCCCGTCCTGCTGGTGGCCCGGAAAAGTCTCAGCACAGATACTGGCAGACCAGACGATGGACGTTGGCACCTATCTACCCGACCCGGAGTCAGAACAGATTTGGGTGGGCTGTCCGTTACGGGTTCACCGGCGCTGTGATGACCCAATGTTCAGTATCAGTAACCATATTGCCTATGACGGGCTCATGGTCCACGGGAAAAAGCCGGGCCTGGTGGATTTCCCTGAAAGCGGATGGCTGGATGTGAAAGGGAGGACATGCGAGGGAAACTGGGTAGTGGAGGAAGGGGCGGCAGTGGAAAAGTTACTTTTGGCGTTGCGTCACCAGTATTCACTGACACCTGACGACGTGTTTCTGATCTCGCCATTCAAGGACTGCGCTAAGCAGCTTAACCGGATCGCAAAGAGGCTGGGATTCAGGATGGACAGAACGGGGACCGTACATAAAACACAGGGCAAGGAAGCTACTGTGGTTATCCTCGTGCTGGGAGGCAACATAAAAAGTCAGGGGGCGAAAGCCTGGGCGGCGGAAAAACCCAATCTTCTGAACGTCGCGGTAAGCAGGGCGAAACAACGCATTTATGTCATCGGCGAGCGTGCATTATGGGAGAAGCAACCTTACTTTTCCACGCTGTCCCGGGCACTGGGAAGGCTGGATGTGCCGGTGAGCAACAGCAACCCGCGTGCGATGTCATATATGGAAGAGTACTTAACCACTGAATGGCGCTGATAAGCGCCAGGTCTGCCAGCTGTCTAATGCGGTATCGACCGCAATGCCGGGTGACTATGACATGCCTGAGGGATGATAATCAGTCGGATATCTGCCTCTAATCTATTCCTGATATTCCCTGCCGGACCATCAGCGTATGCAGGTGAGGCAGGGAGGTCTTCCCTCTGGTTTAGCAAGTTACTCATAAACGCTCGCCGACTTGTGAACTGGACACCAAAAGTTGGACCCTCACCAGGGCAACCAGCGAAGGTGCAGTAAAAGTTACTTTTATCTATAGGATTGCCAGGATTGCTGATGAGAGTTGTTAGCGAGCTTACCTGTTACCTCGGGAGGATTCTGCTTTACACGATCAAGACCGGTCCATGCATTGAGCTGCATCATTTTGCCGTTACGCTGCAGACGCCGGTTATAACGTTCCATAAATTTGAAAATATAGTTGGCTCTTACGCGAGGCGTTTTACTGTTGTAGTCAGCAATACCTTCAAACACGTTCCCTTTACGGTCAATAATTTTCCGGTGCAGCCACCATGTCCCAACCCAAAAAGAAGCACAGGCGTCATAAGCGAGCTCACGCCAGGTAATTGCGGGGAAGTGGGATTTCACCTCAGCCAGATTTGATGAGTTAATCTGCATTGGGCCAATATCCCATGTGCCATTGGTGTTAAGGACGAAAGAGCCAATCTTTCCACCTTCGTTATCAAAAAGAGTAAAGACAAGGTCACGGTCAATCCCGAAGAAACGCGCGGCGTCAGTTAAACATTCGTTTTTAACCGTTTCGGGTACATTTTGGGGCTTAGGTCGATCCGGTGGGGGATTGAATGCTGCATTTGCATTGACGGTTAAAGTGGCGAACAGCACCGCTCCAAAAAATAATCTAGTCATTAACCCGCTCCTCAAAAGTAACTTTTACAGGTTACACGACAACAAAAAAATTTTTTTCCTATACCGGGGGTAAATGCCTCCTGGTCGGAAAAATATTTTTTTTTGTTTGATACAGTATTTAAGGAGGTAGGACATGATTAAACCCATTGCAGTTGCTCTGATATTGTTAACTCCATCGGCCTATGCTGATGTTGATTTACCTGCAGAATTAAAGGACAAAATTGAAGCCGTTGGTATCAACCCCGTCTCTGCAGAGAAATCTCCGGTAAGTGGTATTTACTCAGTCTTTTCAAAAGAAGGGACGAGTTACGTCACGTCTGACGGTGAATACATCTTCACCGGAAATTTATTCAAAGTGAAAGGGACAGAAGTGGAAAACACCACGGACGAGTTTATCAGTAAAGGGATGCGATCCTATATTGAGAAGCTCGATACTATCACCTACAAAGCACCAGATGAGAAATATGTCATCGGTGTTTTTACTGATATCACCTGTGGCTTTTGCCAGAAACTACATAGCGACCTGCAATCCTATCTGGATAAAGGCATCACTATTAAATTCATCGCATACCCACGTGCCGGGATGAACTCCATGATAGCCCGAAACATGGCATCTGTCTGGTGTGCAGATGACAAACCTGCAGCTTTAACCAGAGCAATGAAAGGGGATGGTTTACCTGAAAAGCAACCGACAAAGGCCTGCATGGACTCCATTCAGAGCCAATTTAATGCAGGGAACATGTTCAAACTCTCAGGCACGCCTAGCGGTTTAAGCCTGAAAGGTGAGCCGATGGTATTTGCGGGGTTACGTGACCCTGACCAGATGCTGAACAGCCTGAAAACGGCCAATCAGAAAAAATAACTCTCCGGGAGCAACAATGAAGAAATTAATTGCAGTGGCAGCGGTAGTGGTTGTTTCATTTGCCGCCCAATCCAGCGTTTGCGGGCCAGTTGCGTGCAAAGTTACTTTCGTCGATGTCGACGGCTCGCAAAAGCCGATCATGCTTCTCGATGACAAAGTTTCAACGCGGAAGAGCTCAATGAACCGTGTATTTGATGATGTGTACTCGCACGGCCGTAAGGTCCAGACTGACCTGAAATCAACCACTCCAGCTGCCGGGCATCCTGATAAATCATCACCCGTGCAAATGAGCAGGGAATTAAGTCCTGTGGTCATCTACAGCGCATAAAACGGAGTCTCTCATGGGATTAATCAGAACAGTGGTATACGTGGGTATCATTGGAGGCATCTTTGCCTATACACAAACAAAAGATAGCCTTGAAAATATTTCGGTTCCGGATGCGGAGTTTCCATCGTCAATCTCCAGGAATAACTTTATACAATCGACATGGGTGAACGAGCATTACACTTCACTGAAGAATGGCCCGATTGCTGACGGTATATCCAGTATTCTGGATGATGCTCAGGATATCAGGGGGTCTGTCAATAATGTTGTCATGACGGCCGGTAATGTCGATATCCAGAAGGCTATTCAGGATGCAGTGGATGAACTAGACAGCAATAGCCGTAAATCCAGTAAGTAAAATGGCTCTCAGAACCATCAGATACGCCTGTTTAAAATAAAATAACTCAGAGATAAATCATGGAAAATAAACAAAGCACTAAAAAACAAACTCTGATTCACATCGCCTTGGTAGTAGGTGGTTTTGTTGCTGGTTCGGTAATTTGGGGGAATGGCAGTAATATTATGAACTCAAATGACTCGGCTAATGAGTCTGTCAAAAAACAGCAAATCGAACTGGCAAATAGATTCAATGCATTAGCTCAAACAGCGAACCAGGTAAATAAGCCAGCCGGTTTAGTCCTGACTGAGCAGGACAAGGAACTTATTGGAAAAACTGCGGCACAGTATTTGATCGAACATCCAGAGAACCTGGTGGAAGCTGGTAAGCGCCTTGAAGCCAACCGAGATGGTGAAAAAACCTCAGACGTTGTGAATACAAAAGACGTATTGCTTGAAACAAAATTCACGCCAAACTACGGCCCAGATAACGCAGATGTAGCTGTTATTGAATTTTTCGATTACATGTGTCATTTCTGTCAGCAGTCCAGTCCCGTGCTTGAAAAGGCGATTGCAGAAAATAAAAATGTTCGGACTTTCTTTAAAGACTTCACCATTTTTGCTGACCGCACACCTATCTCCGGGATGGGGGCAAAAATTGGTCTCTACATCTTTAATAAGTACGGGCAGGAAAAATACTACGAGTTCCATAATAAGCTCATGAGTGAAGCGGGTAGGGCAATGAAGGACAGGAAGGACTATACACCTTCTAATCTGGCGGCCCTGGTCAATGGTTTAGGATATAAAGAAATACTGGATCAGCAAGGTAACTTCTTGCTTACTGTCGAAATGCGCGATCAGCTTCAGAATGTTCTTGATGCAAATATGATGCTGGCGGATAAACTCAATTATAGCGGCACGCCAGTGTTTATTGTTATGAACATGAAGAACCCGCAAAACAAAACCACAACCATTATGCCCGGTGCGCCTGATTTTTATCGCTTGCAACAGGCAATTGATAAGGCAAAAGGGAACTAAACATAGCCCTCCCTTACATAGAAATATAAGCGGAGTGTTTAATTCATTGGCAAAATTCTAGGAGTATGTATGTCGGAGGCTTTCTTGACAGTTTTCGTTGGTGGCGTCGTTTTTGCTGACGTTGTTAGTGTTTAGCGTCATACGAGTACGTAAATGGAAATGCGTCAAAGAAACACTAGCTATAGTATCTTTTGTATACTTACTTAACTTTATAAAAGGTTACCTGAAAATGAACACCAATGTACATCATGTCCAAGAAAATTTTTTTATATCATTGCAGGATTGTATAAATAAAGAAGAGAAAACAAAAAAAACATGCATTGAGTACTGGCGACGTGAAGCTGAGAGGGCGAAGGAAGAAAGCGCAAGACGTAGAGCACTGTCTATAAAGATAATTACCGAAAAAAGCATGATTCTTGAAACGTTATTTCTAAATATACAAAAAACAAATGCGCTCAAAGAACAGTATGAAAGAAACCTGATAGCTAAATGGGGTGGCGTTATTGATGACGATAAGACAAAGGATTATGGTATATTCCTCCCTAGTTTGGAACATTTATCTGCTTATGTATCATGTGCAAAGAACGATGAATATAGCAGGGAAGTGCTTTATAACAGACCCGAATTATCAAGGGGTATCAAGTATGACAATAGTTATTACTGCCCGCAGGGAAAAAAATTCATCTATATGAGGAATGACAAATTTCGTCCAGATCTTGAACTTCTGACAAATCCTCCTTATCCTGATTTTTGTAAGAATTTACTTTACTTTTATGTCAGGTCATTTTCGCTGCATCTCAAAAAAGGAGAGCCTGGGAAACCATTGGAGATAGGTATTCGCAATTCAGTGAGCAAAAACACTTATGAAGACTTGTGTATAGGTCTGGAAATACTTATGCCATACATGTGCAAAACTGAAAGCGGCAAAGTGATTATTAATGATGAAGGATACTTATCATGTGATAGCTATTATAGAAGCATACTGGTTAACCCGAAAACAGGGGGTGCTGAGTTAGTTATATACAGAAAGGGGCGCTTTGACCATCGACAGAAACCGAATACACGAGAACCTCGTAAGTGGTTGAATGAAGATATAATAATTAAAGAATTTCCTAACATACGAATTGTTTTTCTATATATCATATCGTGTCGGTATCAGCAGCACTTCAAAAACAGGGATATATAGTAAATGCCTCGTAAAACGTGACCCAGTGGGCATGGAGATAATGAGGTTAATAATAAATGAATTTTACATTTGAACGATGTAAATTTCACTAAACATTAAATATTTATGGCGGTTTCTATGTTCGAACATAACATTGCTTTTAACGGCATGATGATTGTGATTGTTATCTTATCTTATCTGCTATTTAAAAGTCTTAAGTCAAAGAAAAGGCTTCAGCATAAGTATGATGAGGTGTTTAAGGCTTTTCATATTGCGAATTCAGAGTACACCGGCGGCCTAAAAGAAGTTTACAAAAACTTATCTTTAAGCAATGCTCAGTTGCAGTTCCTTGCTGTTTACTTAAATCAAGACACTGTCCAGTTTGATGGCAGAAATATTGTGTGCGAAAAAGAGGATGATGTTCAGTATATTCTTTCACTTATATCAGACAGCCATTTTTGGTTGGACAAATCCATGAAAGGAATAAATGAAGTGGTAAATAATACGGACGTAATAAAAGATATTAAATTATCTCTATCACCGTTCGCTTCGTTGGGTGAGCTGAATGTTATAGATGATGAGTTTAAACTGAAAAATAAAGAGTTTGATGGGTTTGCTAAACTTAAAGTTAAGTATGATGTAAAAAGGGGGTGAAAATGGCAGGGGCATTGTTTTCACTTTCTGCTGGTGGGGTGATGTTTGCAACAGCTGTTGTTATTATCATCTTTAGTGCTATGCTATATGACAGTATAGTTAAAAGACGTTCTAAAAATATTAACCCACCAGAGTTTACAGGATCACCTCAACTAGCATCTTGCAATTGTTCAGGTGGTACTGTCCTGCTTTATCTTGATTTTGATGGAGTCCTCCATCGAAGGATGAATGAGACATTTGAAAGAATGCCTCTACTGGAAAAAATTTTAAAACAATGTCCAGAATTACATATAGTCGTGTCCAGCAGTTGGAGGGAAACAATGACTTTAGAAGGGCTTAAATACCTTTTTCCGGTAGCATTCAGACACAGAATAATAGGTGTTACACCTTCACTTCAGGAAGTAAAGGATACCGAATATGTTCGGTACAGAGAGTGCCTTTTACATGCCAGACATATGGGGGTCAACAAGTTTATTATCATTGATGATGAATCACACCGTTTTCCACCTGGGTGCGAAAATCTGGTGTCAACGAATTACAGTGAGGGGATGACTGACCAAACAGTAGCATCTGTCATTATGAAATATTGTCAGTACTTAACATGAAGGAATGAATTAAAATGTTAAATATAAGTTTTTTTTGTGGGCGATGAACAGAGAATTAAAGCCGGTTATTCAGGCAGGGCAGGAACAACCACCATGGATAATCGGCTCCCGGACATGTCCGGGCAAAGAAATCGTAGAACTAGCGCATGACAGTAAGGCGGGGTAATCGAGGCAATATCTCAACAGTACAAATGAAATAATGCGTTGCTGGGTGGGCACCGGCAGTCAGAGCCAGCGTTCTGCAGCTGCATCAAAGGCTAAGTGTACCTGCCATTACTCCAGCTCATGAATCAGCATGCCAGCATGTTTAATGTTTAGAGTCGTCATGTTTGCATTAAGGTCTTTCATCATTCTGGTTCCGCCGCATCGCACATATTCTCTTAATCTTCCATTGTAGGCAGCGCTGGAAGCGATTTTAAGCTGCTTTATCGGACAGGGAAGATAAGCCACTCCTTTAACGAGATCGTCCTCAACAGCGTTCAGGTAAACGGGAGAGGCCGCAATGATAAAGATATCATGCCGGTACATACTAAACAGTTCCGCAAGGGAAGGGACTTTTCCAGGCAGTATGGGGTCAGAAGTCAGCATACCCCATATGCTGGCGCTCTTTCTTCCTATCTTTGTAAACGTAGCATCATAAGGGATCGCGGGGTCAGAACTGTGTCGTAGGCCCAGACCTGCAGAAATAACCCATAAACAGATATGAGAATTAGAGTTTGCAATAGACTTAGCTGTACTCCAGTGAGCACTACAGTATATGTTTTCCGTTTCCTTAATATCATCATTACATGTAGTGAATCGGGACTGCACAAGACTTTTCCATTGCTGATAGGCAATCTCAGTATCTGTCGTATGGTAGGGAAACACAGTGTCATGTACAGGTCCTGCTTTCTTTTTCGCGCATGTTGTAATGAGATGAATAGTCGACATTATTCAGAGCCTATAAAGAGTATTTATTATCAATAAGGTAGTGTATTTAAAGATGGGTATACTGGATCATCTTCAGGCACCCAATAACCAGACCCGCACTCCCATTCTTCTCCAATGAATGCGAACATTTGCCTGGCAAGATATCTCCTGAGTTCCTGAGAGATTACGCTCTCAATTTTTAACAGGTAACTCTTGTTCTTACAATGGGCTTTTAAGTGAGAAAGAAGTGTACTGAAGCAGCCTTGATTAGTGATAAATACAGAAACTGATGAAACAACCAGAACAGGTTTACCCAGCAAAGATGCATGTTTGCTACGTGCACGTATATACATGTTTTCGAACAAGGCCAAGCCATCAACATGTCTGGATTTTACTGGTATAATACTTTTATTACTTTCATCCATTAGCCTTTCAAATGTATTGATTATATTTGTAATATCAGCTTCTAATATTTTTTGATTAATTATCATTGTACTCTGCAACCCCGGTGTTTGTAACATTCTTAACATCACTGATTAAACTAATATCTACAGAATGTGCCAGTGTTGTTAGCTCGGTAAAGTTAATTTTTTCGTAATAACCATCACTGATTAAGTTTAATAAATTAAAGTCCAGGGCAGGTGGTGGGCAAATGCTTCCAGAAGTGTAAAGATACTCAAGCCCACGCGCATCAAATATGCCGTGAGGGGCACCCTCTGATAGTTTTCCACCTGAATATAACTCAACCCATATCCTGAGTCGGTAATCCAGAGTGAATTCACCTATCTCAATCCAGAAATGTGGATATAACTCAAAATACGTTTTGGGGTTTTTAACTACCCCGCACATTCGTTGATGAGAAATGCCTGCATGATTTAGAGCACTGCTTATCATTAATGTATGACCATCGCACTCAACGGGTGCATTCTCAATAGCCTGTAAGAGATTGTTTAACTTCACAAGACAATCGGGCATAAGGATATTGGCCATATAAATACCTATTCCGGAATTTCTGAGAGGAATTCATTAAAGAGATTATCATCGTACAGTGGGTATAATTGCTTCATCATACCAAAACCGGACATAGCTGCACTTCGCAAGTCGGGATAAAAAGTAGGCTTAGTGATAAGATCGCATTCATTCTTCAGCACACCTTCGAAGCAGCCGTAATCTTCCCCAAACTCCTGAACTATCATCCAACGGCCATCCTTGCATTCAACTACCATAATAGCAGACTTGGGGTAGTCGCCAGCTGGGGTCAACCAATCAAAATGGTAGTGGGTGATAGTTTGATAACTCTTATGGACATTCATAGCATTAACCCTAATGCAAGACTTACAACGTGAGAGGTTAGTGTCTGATAAAGCACTGTATATATATACAGTGTGCGCCGGGAGACCGGTAAAGATCAAGGGGTGAAAGTCCCCGACCATTGAAGGACCAGCAATCCACAGGGTCCCCGAGTCATGCGTTGTATACCGTGAGGTATGGGGCGAAGCGTTGACAGGGGTGTTGACAGGCCAGCCATTGAGCCACGAAATGTATATTAAATTCCCGGGTGCCGACGTTGTACTGTTTACGGAAGGCAACATCATAGGGTGCGTTACTGCGAGTGCCATATGGACCCGGCGGGGTCTGAGACCCTGGCATGTCAATACGATCTTTACGCGGGAACCGGGAGATCTCCCCTCTGACCATCTGCCAGTGCCGGAGATGGCCCGCACCGGGAAGGCGAGGAGCCGAAGCCGGTGATGTACGGAGAGGAGAAGTCGGACTCGCTCATAGTAGCTGCGAATCTGGCGAACAATCCGCAAGGAGCGGAGTCAGTGGAGCGAAGGAGCGGGGCCAAGGGAAACGCGGAACAGCCACACATGCGCCGGACGCAGAGCCGGGAAAGTATGTCACAGAGGCTGTCACGCGTGCGGGAAGCTGCGAAGCAGCGGAAGAAAGAACGGTTTACCGCATTGTTCCACCTCCTGACAGCAGAGGCACTGGAGAACGCATTCCTCTCCCTGAGCAGGAAAGCGGCTGCCGGAGTTGATGGTGTCAGGTGGAAGGACTACGCCGAAAACCTGAAGGTCAACATAGCAGATCTGCACCGGAGGCTTCATCAGGGTAGTTACAGGGCTCAGCCCGGCAGGCGGCACTACATCCCGAAAGCGGATGGAAAACAGCGCCCGCTCGGCATCGCCTCACTGGAGGACAAAATCGTCCAGTATGCGCTGGTTAAGATCCTGAATGCAGTCTACGAAAATGACTTTATGGGGTTTTCATACGGGTTCAGACCCGGGCGAAGCCAGCACAATGCGCTGGACGCACTGGCCACAGGGCTGGTTCGGACCAATGTAAACTGGGTACTGGATGCCGATATTAGTCAGTTCTTCGACAAGGTAAGCCATGAATGGCTAATCAGGTTCATAGAACACAGAATCGGCGACCAGAGGGTAATCAGGCTCATACGAAAGTGGCTCACAGCCGGGACCTCAGAGGAAGGAGAATGGCGGGCATCGGAGGAAGGCACCCCACAGGGTGCGGTTATCTCGCCGCTGCTGGCAAACATCTACCTCCACTATGTCTTCGATCTGTGGGCGCATCAGTGGCGACGCCGCCATGCCACAGGCAATGTGGTCATGGTCAGATACGCAGATGACATAGTCATCGGGTTCGACAAGCGAATCGACGCTCAATGCTTTCGTATAGCCATGCAGCGCAGACTGAAGGAGTTCGGACTCACGGTACATCCGAAGAAAACCCGACTGATGGAGTTCGGCCGCTTCGCAGCCGAAAACCGCGCCAGCAGGGGAAAAGGTAAACCAGAAACGTTCAACTTCCTCGGGTTCACGCATATCAGTGGGAAAGACCGTAGTGGCAGGTTCATGCTGATACGAAAGACACGCCGGGACAGGATGACGGCGACACTGAAAGCGATCAAGGACGGACTACGAAAGCGCTGGCATTACTCAATCCCCGAACAGGGAAAATGGCTCAGGAGAGTGGTTCAGGGATACCTGAACTACCACTCAGTCCCGGGCAACTATCCCATGATGCGGAAGTTCAGGATATACGTAACAGACCTCTGGCGACGGGCGCTGAGGCGCAGGAGCCAGCAGGATGATACGACATGGACGAAAGCAAACAGACTGGCAGCCGTATGGCTGCCGAAGGTTCGGGTTCTGCATCCATGGCCTGTGGAGCGGTTCACCGCCAGACACCCAAGGCAGGAGCCCGGTGCGTGAATAGCGCACGCCGGGATCTGTGCGGGGGGTACCCGGTAACGGGTATCCCTACCGCGACCTGGATTTAACATAACGTACATTATGCGTACTAAGTTTGTAATGGCTCAATAGTAATGTCCGCCTGGGGGCTGCGGATGTTTTCCTGGACTGTTATGTTGTGATCCCAAGATGCTGCCGGTACTTCACAGGACTCATTGCACCTAATGATAGCTTGATACGTTTCTCGTTATACCAGCGTATGTACCTGTCCAGGAAGCAGATAAATTTTTCCAGCGTGATACCCGCCCAGTCTCTGCCATAGAACATTTCGTTTTTGATACGCCCGAAGAAGCCTTCACACGCAGCATTATCCGACGAGCATCCTTTGCGCGACATGGACCTTATAAGTCCGGAGGTGTTGATACGCTCGAGCCAGCCCGGCCACCGGTAATGGCCACCACGATCGCTGTGTATCACCGGTTTATCATGTTCGTTGAGCGTATCGAGTGCGTCATCGAGCATCGTATTCACCAGCGTCGCGTCCGGGCGTGTTCCTATCGACCAGCTTACAACCTGGCCATCAAAGCAGTCGATAACCGGCGACAGATAGACTTTTCCAGCCGGAAGCTGGAACTCCGTAATATCGGTCAGCCACTTCTCATTTGGCCTGCAGGAACTAAAATCCCGGGCGAGTAAATTTTCCGGTGCCGGACCGATTTCGCCACAGTAAGAGTTATATCGTCGTCGCCTGGTGCGCTTAACAACGAGCTGCTCTTCTGCCATCAGTCTGCGGACAACCTTTTCAGAAATAACCCTGTTGTTACTGCGAAGCATCGCGTGAAGGCGCCGGTAGCCGTAACAGCGGTAATTCTCCTCAAAGATATCGGCCATGATCACGCGTATTTCCGCATACTTATCGTACAGACGTTTGCTGGCTTTGTGGTAAAAATAACAGCTGCGGGCAAGTTGCAGAACGCTTAGCAACTCAGCAACGGGGTACTTTTTCTTAAGGGCATCAACTATCAGGGTTTTCTCCCTGTTTTTCAGTTTCAGAAAGCTGATGCCCAGATCTTTTTTTATCAGTTCATTCGCCTTTGTCAGTATGTCACGTTCGAGCTGCAGCTGATGAACCTGCTTCCTGAGATGCTGGATTTCACCGAGTAAAGCATCCTGATTTTTATCCTGAGGGGCTGCCTTTCGTTTGCGCATGGATTGATAAGCCTCGTCACTGATAAGGTCTTTCTTCCATTTGTACAGGACCGGGACGCTGACGCCTATGCTTTGTGCAACTTTACGCGCGGTTCCACGTCGGTTACAGAGCTCCCGGACGGCCTGAGACCTCTCTTGCGGGCTGAAGCATTTGCTTGTGCCTGAGCGAATGACCAGGGGACGCGCATTTGGGTAAAACTCTTCAATCCAGCGCTTTAGAATTTCGTTACTGGGGTAGCCGATGGCTCGGCGAGTGTACGACAGGCAACCACCGTGAGTAAGATAATGCTCAACAGCAGCAATTTTCTGTGTACGTGAATAGCGTTCTCTTGGTTTTAATTCCCTGGGTAAATCGCCCTTCTCTTCATAAATCCGAACCCAACGGCCCAGCTGTTTTGTGGAAGGATATCCCAGCTCCATGACGACAACGGAGGCTTTCTTTCCGTACCGGTAATAGAGTTCGACGGCCCGAATCCGGTCCTCGTATGAATGCATAAATTAACTCCTGAAGGTCCAGGAATTTGTCCGCACTTCCCTGTGGCTCAATTCAGATGTCCGCGCTATGGTAAGCTTCACTGGTCCGTTTAAACTACCGGGAGGCATATCATGAGCGCAGAAAGCTCAGGAGTGTTTACTTTGAAAGAGATCAACCGGATCAAGATTATACAGGACGTCATTGAACGTCGCATCACAACGCGCCGTGCGGCCGAGCACCTCGGTATCAGCGACAGGCAATGCCGCAGACTTCTTGCCCGTTACCGTGAAGGCGGACCGCTTGGTATGGCCAGCAGACGATGTGGCATGCGTGGTAACCGCCAGTTGCCACCCGGGCTCGCAGATCAGGCTCTGGAACTGATCAAGACGCGTTATGCTGATTTCGGTCCGACTCTGGCGCGTGAAAAGCTCGAAGAACTCCACGGACTGTTTCTTGGCAAAGAAACTGTCCGGCGCATCATGGTGCGGGCTGGCTTATGGGTTCCCCGTAAACAACGTGCCGCAAGGATCCCTCAACCACGGTACCGGCGTCCGTGTACTGGTGAGCTGATACAAATAGATGGCTGTGATCACGACTGGTTTGAAGGCCGTGGCCCGGCCTGCACCGCGCTGGTCTATGTTGATGATGCAACCAGCAAACTGATGGAACTGTTGTTTGTTAAATCGGAGTCCACGTTTTCTTACTTCGAAGCCACGCGGCGCTATATCGATAAGCATGGTAAACCGCTGGCACTGTACAGCGATAAAGCCGGTGTTTTTCGTGTTAACAATAAACACGCCACAGGCGGAGACGGGCATACTCAGTTTGGGCGAGCCATGCATGAACTGAACATCCAGACTATCTGTGCAGAAACCAGTCCCGCCAAAGGGCGTGTAGAACGAGCTCACCTCACTTTACAGGATCGTCTGGTCAAAGAGCTGCGGTTACAGGGCATTTGTTCAATGGAGGCTGCAAATGACTTCGCTGAGGCCTATATGGCTGACTATAACCGCCGTTTTGGCAAAGTACCGCGACATGATTTTGACGTACACCGTGCTGTAGAACATGATGAGGACCTGGGGCTTATTTTCACTGTTCGTGAAAAACGTAAAGTCTCAAAATCGTTGACGATACAATATGATAAAATGTTGTACCTGATTGAAGACAGCGAACTGAGTCGCCGTGCAATAGGTAAATATATCGATGTGTATCACTATCCTGATGGCAGAAAAGAGCTGCGCCTGAACGGTACGCTACTTCCCTACTCTACCTACGACCGACTGTCAGAAATCGACCAGGGCGCGATTGTCGATAACAAGCGTCTTGGCCGAACCCTGGAGTTTATCAGTCTGGTGCAGAGCAAGCGGGATAACACGCGCTCTCAGTCAATTCCCGCTGGAGATGGCCCTTCCCGACGACGGCCAAAGCAGGAAGGGAAGAAATCCCAGCGCTCACTGGATAATGATGACATGCTCGAAGCACTCAAACAGCTTCAGTCACGTTCAGAGGACATTTTTGGTAAAAGAGCCCGCTGATGGTACTCACTGGCCGGACAGTGGTTGCTCACCAGTTGATATTGTCCGGCCAGACCCATGATGTATTATTCATTTCGTTCAGCATCTTTATGTCCTGCTTTTCACGGGCATACTTACCCCATAATGAATGAAAAGAACGAACAATACTGATTAACTGCTTTTTTCTTTGCTCCGGAGATAGGCTGATAAAATAGCAGCACCTGCTGTCAATATTATCCTCAATGAAATTAAAATCAGAGTCTGATGCATATTTTACTGTTAGCATAATATCATTCGACGTTGTTCTCTCAGACTCTGTTAATGCTGATTCTATCAGGTATTCAAAGGCATACATGACAGACAGCTGGTTTTTGTCTGTCTGAATATAACCCATTGAGTTTCTGAGTATTGAGGACTGTACCAGGACCAGAGGCCATAAAAGCTCAACACCATAAAGCTTATATGTATCATGTTGATCATACTGATGTTGCTCAACACGACGATTACCTTCCCGTGCTTTACGAATATCATAGGCAAGGGATAACATAAATCCGTCTTTAACTTTAATCAGTGGGCTTTCATCCACGATGTAATGAATGAGTTCATGTAATTCATTCAGGGCTTCTGAATCTCCCCACAGTATAAAACCTGCATTGTTCGGCGTTAACTCGTATCGAAGCATGGGCTCAATCATCCTGTTGTTTCAGTCGGAGGAAAGTCTATCAGTAAAGAGAATGAGAGATCAAAGTGGTCATTTTAATTGAGCTGGATAACGGACATTTCAATTGAGCCTTGACAAAGTTATTGATTTTACACGTTTTGTGGTTTGGTGTGGCTATGGCCAGATATACCAAATGCCAATATGAACACAACAAACTCAGGCTGACACATACATCATTACAGTGAAAAATGTAATCAATACTAATGTAATGACGTCTAAACACAGAGAAACCTTACTCTTGCTTATGAGAAGGTTAGCTAAATCCGAGTCCTCATCTTCATACTTACCAGCTCTGGATGATGTCTGTCTACGGTTCATTACCGCATAAACCTCATAATGACTGACTATACGGCATATCAACACCAGATAAATTAGAACAATTCCAGCAATGATTAGATGTCTGGATCCGTTAAACAAATCCATAACTGTCTCAATATGATCGTTTAACATAGTAATCTCTCTGCGGCCGGACCAACCACGATAATGCATGAAGATGATAAAAAAAACCACCTTGGTAAGGTGGTTAATAAAATAAAGAAATTTTGTTTTAGATCAGGAAATCTTCGAGAGTTTTTCCTGCATCCAGCTGAGCTTTAATTGGTGCCGGAGTACGTCCCTGACCTGTCCTGGTTTTTTGCTCACCGGCATCGTCTACGTAAGCATATTTCGCAGGACGTGGTTCACGTTTTTTGCGTACTTTAATGTTGACGGCCGCGTCCATAAGTTCGCTCGGATTTATACCATCAGCGATCATCATTTCCCGGTAATGAGAGAGTTTTTCTAAACGCTCACGGTTAGCCGCTTCGGCCGCCTTTTCTTCTTCACTGCGTTCAGCGACGACAATAGTGAACTTTTCTAATACTTCTTCAAGCACTTCTAATGGTAGCTCTCGTGCCTGAGCGCGAAGTGTACGGATGTTATTGAGAACCTGTAATGTCTCGCTCATAGTTACCTCTTTATGCACATTGTTATGCAATTACATAAGAACATTAAATTAATTAAAGAAATTCAGCAAGTGGTTTAGGAAGTTCAATTCTCTCAATCGAGAAAAGTCTTAAAAATGAGTCTATCTCATGCTGAATGTATGTTCCTTGGTCTTGATACTGCCCTGTTGGTAAATTCACCATCTTGAAAAAAATCATCTCGGGAAAATTTTTATCCGGTTATGATTCTATCGTTGTATGAAGTGAATAAGATGTTGTAATTGTAAAGGTCATCAAGCAAACAATCAATGCTATTTGAATACATTTTTTGATTGCAAAAGGATACTGCTTAAGAAATTTCAGACTGCATATAAATGTTAAAGGGGTGATTAAAAAAACCACCCTGCAATTTAAAAGTTAACTCTGTTAAAGAGAAATATCAGAAGGCCATAAAAAATAAAACTCACCTTTTTTATAACGATTGGGTTTACTCTCGCCTCCGATGGAAATACCTAAAGGCGTTAACTCATATTTTCCGTCTTTCTCTATGAGGTATCCTGAATTCATCAATTCCGCATACATTTCAGATAAACCCATTTTATGTTGTTTAGCTAAATTAGTTGAGGTTAGTTTATTTGCGGGTTCTGGGTTTGTATCCCCCTCTTTACTTGTTCTCTCATCTGACTCGGTTGAGATAGGATCTGTTAACATACTATGTTTTTCATCATTTTTTTGAGATGTTCTTGTATGTTCACTCTTCTGCTCATGAGTTTTTTGCAACTCAGATCTACCCGATTGTAATGATATTGGTGATGGAATATTTTCTGTACTGATCCTGATTAACCGCTGGGCCTCTGTGATAGAAGCGTTGAAAGCGTCACGGTCATCATCCTTTACAATTAACACCCCAAGTTCATGATTGTTGATTTGACTAAAATCATATAGATTTAGGCTGCATATCAGGCTTTGATTTTCATTAGCATAAAACTTAGCATGAAGGTTCTGGCAAAAACTCAAACGAACATAAGGTAAACTGACAAGCCATTCATGGTCTTTAGGGTTAAGTTCAGATTTACCGTAGATGATACGAATATCAACCTTCATACGGTTTTTGTCTTCAATGAGCTCCTTAATTCTTGCGCTAAGTTTCAGATAAGGGCTTATCAAAATAATGCGCTCTTCGGCATTAGCGATGGTTTGCTCTACATGATAGTTTAAACCTGTTGTATTAAGAATCTGAACCATAAATCCCCCATTTTTTACAGTGTTGTTTATAAATAATAGCGCACGTTAAAAAGTTACTTTTTAGGAGTAGGAATGCTCGATATTGTGAAAGTGGAAGTGTGATTCCTTACTTAATTATTCGCTTTTCGCCATTGACGTGGTTCTATAGCGTGCGGATCAGACCACAGACCTTTCCCTTCATTTCGAGCGTTTTGTTCAAGAGGCCCATATTCAGGAACAATCAACCTCCCCTGATACCGATATGCCCAGGCCATACCGTTTGCGACCATGATGGCGTTAACATCGTTGTTGTTAAGATAGATTGTGCCAAGCATACGACCATAGACGTCCTGCCCATGGTCCTGAATACTAACAACCTGATTTGCTACTAACTGAATCATTGCTTGCTTTGCTTTCTGTCCGAAGGCTTGCTTACTTTCAGGAGCATCAATCCCATAGAGCCGTATTCTTGTATTTGTTGCACCGTCATAAGCCTGGACTGTATCACCATCAATAACTCGCACTACTTTCGCCGAGAAAGTTTTGGCAATAGAAGTTAATGGGGAATATAAAAGGATAACTGCCAGTGGAAAAATGGCTAATCTAGTTGACCGGATGTTTATCATTGGTTGTCTCTGGATGATAATCATTAAATGTGATTTGAGGGGGAAATCACAACGATTTTGAAAAGTTACTTTCAAAGTATAGGTTACTTTATTAACAACATGCTATTGTGTCAATGTATATGAAAATTATTACCTGAGGTGAATGAAAACGCATCTCGGCTCAGATCAATTAAGGGGGGCTTATGTCTACTGTTAATGATGTGATTGTATCTTATGGGGGTGACAGTAAAAGGTATTCAAGAGACTTCCAGACAAAAGAAGAATTTAAAAAGAGTTGGTACGCCGTTTTGTCCCGGGCGCATGCTTCGGTAGAAGCGAAGGTAAGCTGTGCCTGTAAAGGAAAAGGACAAAAATCACTTGCCGTAAAATATCACTCAGGCGGTGATACTTATTTCCTGGCGCGGTACCCGAATACAGGTAGTCAACATTCACCTGACTGTATTTTCTTTACACTTGATAAAGACAATTCAGGTCTAAAATGCTATACACAAGGTGTCGTCAAAGACCTTAAAGATGGAGGCTACGGAATTAGGTTAGACGTGGCATTAGCCTCATCTGACTCGGAGTCGACCTCGATCGTACCGATAGATAACAGGAATAAATCAGGTGGTGTTTCTCAGAATAGCATGTCATTGCTGGGTCTTCTCCAGTTCCTGTGGGATGACAGCGGTCTGAATCGTTGGTATCCGAAAATGGCCGGGAAACGTAATCCTGGCAAGGTGTTCAACCTTATAACCCACTCTGCGGAAAAAATTAAAGTCGCATCACATCCGCTGTCCATGCATTTACTTGCAGGTGCATATCCTTCGACACCTCAAGAGACAAAAAACATAAAAATGACATCAGAGGCGCTGATGAATAAAGAGCGTCTGATTTGCCTCAATGTACTATCTAAATATAACCCTGAAAGACACTCGAATGCATCAAAACGACTTCCGATAAAGTTTTTTTCAGGTGTTCCAGTTGTGCTGATGAATACTGAGAATTGGGCATCACTGGAGAAGAGATTCAGCTCTGAAATAGCAAACTGGCGTTCAGGAGGTAACGTAATCTGTATGGCTATAGGTGATCTGGGTAAATTTAAGGGGAAAGATACATACTATCTTAAACCACTTCAGATAGCATTGATGAATGTTGATGAAAACTGGATCCCGGCAGACTCGAGTTATGAGCTGACCATGCTAAATTATCTTCATAAGCATGAGCGGTCATTTATCAAACCCCTGAGATACGATGCTTCTAATAATGATGTTTTCCCAGATTTTTGTCTGACGGATATTGGGGGGCATGAACTATTTCCTATTGAGGTATTTGGTATGGATACTGCTTCATATTTGGCGCGTAAGGCGATCAAAGAAAGTTACTATAATGAACGATATGGAAAGGATGGTTGGGCATCATGGGTTGCCCCGGCTGGCCCCCTACCCCATTTGCCCGATAAGGGCTGCAGTTAACGCCAAAATGCTTCAGTAAGGGCTTCGGCCCTATTATAACTATCAGCACTTTTCTGGCATAAAAGGCTTCAGCCCTGTTGTACTTCATCCTGCGATTTCAATTTTGATCAATTAACCGGCCAGAAATCATACGAAATTTTCTTTTCGTCGCCGTGCGCTACGTGAAATCTGACGTACTCACCCCTCCGTTTTTCTTCAGATTTCGCGTAGCGCAACCTGAACAAAAACCACTAGAAAAGTAACTTTTGGACTGATTTAGAAGCTGGTTACCCCCACCTCGGGTGATAACATTAATCTAACACATGGAATAAAGGGTATTATTCTAACTGTAAATAGGATGTTGCATACCTCTTGAAGCGATGGAAAAATGAGCATATTTCTCATTATTCCCGAATCCATACATTTTTATTGTTTTTATAGCAAAATAATGAAACTTCGTTTTATTTATTATGTATCAATTTTATAATTAATTGATGTTATTTTATCGCTATTGATATTTATCATAGTAACTATAACCAATGGAATTAAATCATATTCATCTAAATGTGACAGTGTCACGTTTCATGCATCTGGCGAGACCCATTTATCGTTAAAAGAAGTTCACTCCCATAATGAAACCTGAGCTTCTTATTTGCAGATCGTATGTGGATGTCTTTAGGTGCAGGAAGGAAAGTGATGCAAGCATGATAGGATGACAAACCGGCAAAGGGGCTGCTACTGCTCCATATTCAACAAACCACCCCTGGTAAGTTGAATCCTTTGCCGGTTTTACTGACAATACCAGATAAGTTAACTTTTTCCATCCGATTTTGTCTTCAACATTTTGAATTCAAGATTTTTTCAAAATGGGATGCTTTCACAGGGCAACAACGGTTTTCAAGTATCTCGGATCATCATTCTTCATAAAAAATAGCTAAATAGCGATTTCACGTATTTCGCCATGAAAAAGACAAGCTATACTGAAGAACAGATTGCGTTTGCGCTGAAAAAGGCCGAAACCGGCACTCGCGTCGGGGTAGTCTGCCGAAATATGGGCATTTCTGAGCCCACTTTTACATCTATGGACTACCTCCGTTTTGCAAGTAATTAATCTGGTTTGGGGTGTTGCTTACATCTATCCGGCATCAGGAAAATAAGTAATTTTATATCTTACCGACAGTCGCCCTGTATTCTGATACCGTCAAAATGGATCATCCTGACTGACCTCAACGCACAACGCCCGGATCCATTGATGCGCCGGATCGCGATTCCAGGCCATGCTATCGTAAAGCATGGTACTTCCAGTGGCATATCCACAATCACCAGATAATCATCTTTGCAGGCCAGACGACGCGGAACCACGGCAATCATGGAAGGGTGTATGAGCCGTCGCGGTAACTGTCACGATAACGCGGTTGCAGAAAGCTTTTTCAGTTACTGAACCGAGAGCGCATAAAGAAAAGATCTACGGAAGGCGGGAGAAGCCCGCAGCGAAATTTTTGATTACATCGAAATTTTTTATAACAGTAAGCGTCGACATGGGTCGAGCAATCAGATGTCACCGACAGGATATGAAAACCAGTATTATCAATGGCTCGGAAGTGTTTAGATTATCCGTGACGATTCAAATGTAAGCCACGTGAGAACCTCAAAAGCACCATCGTACACTAAATCAGTAAGTTGGGAGCATTACACAAAACTCAAATAGCACTATATACAATCACTTTATTACGCCCCTCTCCCTTTGCTTGATAAAGAGCATCATCAGCATTTTTCAGCAAAAAGTCGATCCCACTAAGGGGATCAGTTTGCGTTGCTACACCAGCAGATATGGTGACACGCAAGTCATTAGTAAAAACAGAACTTTCAATAACACTTCTGATACGCTCCGCAATACGCTCTGCTGTTACCACTGAAGTATTCGGCAGAAAAATAACAAATTCTTCACCACCAAACCGGCAAACAATATCTTCACTACGGCAGCAAGAATTAATAGCATGAGCCAAAGAAATAAGCACCTCATCTCCGACCCCATGCCCGAAGAAATCATTTATTTTTTTAAAAAAGTCAACATCAATAGCAATAACTGAAGCCCCTGAGCCTTGCGTGTAATCCTTTGTTTTATTCGAAAACCCCAATCTATTATTTACACCGGTTAGGGGATCTTTTACTGCCACTTCATTTAGAGTGTTAACCCTTTTCATCATTACCTTTACATTCGTTAAAAGTGCCTTTTTAAGGCGGTCAGCTTCGGCATACCAAGCATTGATACCTTTAATATAAGTCAGCGAGGACTCTATATCTTTAGCATTGGTAGATATAGCAAGATTTTCTAAAGGAATTGAGATTTGGGATGCAATGAAATATGAAACAATTGAAAACACAACTATTATTACAACTAGCAGCACAAGCACATTTTTAGCATAATTAATAAGAATAGTGGTCACGTTGTCAGCATGACTATAAACAAACACATTCCAGTCAGTATTTTTCATATGAGCATAACCAAGAAGATACTTATGCCCCGAAGAAAAAAAGGTACCATCGCCTCTTTCAGACGAAGCTAACTTTGATTTCAAATCATCAGGCATAACCATCGGTCGACCAACAACACTGTTATCTTTATTAAAGATCACATTACCATCATCACTAACGATGGTAATTTCAGTGTCGTCATTAAAAAAATGCCTACTCAAAACATCGCTAAATAAACTCTGTTTTTTTAGATATATAGACCCGCCGATATACCCTATGTAATTACCACTCTTATCATAAATAGGATGTGACAACAAAACAATCAAATTCCCAGCAACTGATTTGTAAGGTTGCGATATAAATGCCTTTTTGCCCTCAATAGCCAATTTACTGACACTTGAGTTCAAGTGAACACCAACTAAATCAAGTGATTCTGGAGAAGTTGCCAGAACAACAGCGCCATTACTAACAACAATAACTGAATTAAACATGCCGGACTGCAATCTTAGCCTATCAGCCTCATTTTTAAGATATTCAACATCAGTCGTTGATTCAATTTTCTTAGCGCCATATGCTAGTTCGCCCTGAGCCATTTCAATATAACTGCTCATTACATCCGACATTTTCATAGCGTACGATGAATTAGCATCAAGCAAATCTTTTTCTATATTTTCGTGTTGATAAAACATAATGACAACTATCATAAAAATAGAAGTCAAAAAAATACCACCAACGGACAAGGTTATGACTATCGGACGAAGGTGAGGCTTTTTAATTCTCATAAAAATACACTCCATATAATTAAAAAATGCCGCATTTACCATAGCAGCCCTTAGCTACACCGCTCCGGACGTGTTCAGCACGACTGCATAGCATGCAGTCGTGTGAATGGCACTGGTTTTCGACGCAACTTAGCTGAAAGCCCTGTTTTAACCGGTTTGTCACAGCGTCGGTCCATTGTACGTCTGCTACCACTGCGATCGTTTCAGCTTTAGCGCTTTATGATGCTGCGCTGCTCGCTCAAACTCTGCATCTGCGTTCTGAAGGCCGTGACGCGCTCGCTCAGCGCCGCGTCCTACCGTTGCATAAGACCAGACATCGTACGCTATTCCGCGAAGGCGTACTCCTACTCGTCCTGATCTTGACCCGCCGTTTCTGGACAGCTTTTGTATCTTAAATTAACGATGTGCACTGCTACAGTTGTTCCCTTTGAGAGTGATATCCTAGCGCGCTGTGCGGGTGGTTTTCATTGTTATGCTTGAATGCTGCTGCAAGGTTTCACAGTGCTGTTCTCAATCCTGTTTTGGCATGAACGCTATATAGTCTTCTTTCATCGTTTTCACGAACCTCCGCGTTTCATACGTGGTATACGCTGAACCGTTGTCCGTCAGCCACTGCACTGGTGTGTCCGGCAACATGTCGCCGATGCGCTTTCAGAATCACATCCCGCACCGTCGAACTGTCATAACCTCCCGTGATTGCTGCCCAGTCTATGCCCCCACGGTCGCAGAAGTCCAGCGCGAACGTGACCCGCAGTTTTTCACTCTTCTCGCAGACGAATTCAAAGCCATCTGAACACCTGAGCATCTCGCTTTCTGCTAACGAGATTTTGGCCTTATGTCTACGCTTCGGTCGCTCTTGCTTGTCATGCATATACTCGCTCATTATCCTGTAAAACCTTTTGGCGTTTACTGCTGGTTGTCACTCTGTCTTACTTTGCTTGCGCCGGATGCCCCACTCGCGTCGATAACCATAACTCGGTTTATCACTGATAATATTGAGGAAAGCCGACAGTATTCCGCGTCTGCGTCGTCATTACGCCGGTTACTGCGCCTGTCCTACCAGTCGGCAGAACGTTTCGCTGCGCACACGACATGCCCATGGCGCGGCTGACACGGGCTATTCCCCGTCCTTTGGCAACAAGAACGCGTACGCTATCCATTTTCGCGACTGACCGTACTCCACGGCTTCTTTCAGGATCTCGACTTCCATCGTCTCTTGCCCAGAAGGTACTGAAACTCCCGGACACTGCTTCAGTGTAGATATGATCTAAGAAGCAGGAACGACATCTTCTCCGGGAGCAATGGCGGTAAGGCAGCCTTCCTGATTTTGCTTCTTCAACTTAAACAGCAGGCTGGGCTGAATACCGTGCAGGCGGGCGGCATGGGAGACATTCATGCCTGGCTACATCGTCTGCAGGATAATAGCGATTTCCTTATGAGGCGTTTTACATTTACGGACTTCTTGCCCTAACAGGATCCCGGTCATCTCAAAATTGGCGTTAGAGTTATACATATATTCAAGCCTATCTCTTATCTGGAGATACAGCCACTGTCTGGTGTTTAAAGGGGCTAACCCAGCATGATTTTGCGCCGAGGTAGCCCCATTGTTCGTCCATTTCCTCGCAGACAATGACGTCACTGCCCGGTTCTATGTGCGAGGTTACCTACTGCGGCCTGAGTTTTTTAAGTGCCGTAAAATCGTTTTGAAGCCAACGCTCATAATGCGTGCACTGGCGCGACATCCGTCGCCATTCCTGACTATATCAATAATTTTCTGGAGTGTACCGGGATGAGAGGCGGTGTAAGTGAACTTCAGTCGCCATGTTTTACAGCAGTTAGAGCAGAGATAGCGCTGATGTCCGGCAGTGTTTCTGCCGGGCCAATAACCTGGCACCGAGCATGAGCCGGCGTGGCAACTGCTGGGATAATGCGGTGGCCGAATCGTTCTACAGTTCACTGAAAAAAGAACGTATCAGGAAGAGAATATACAAAACCCGGGACATGGCCCGGGCGGATATTTTCGATTACATTGAAGTGTTCTACAACCGTAACCGACGCCACAGCCACCTCGGTAGCGTCAGTCCGGAGGCCTTTGAACAGGCCTCGTCGTGAGGACAGGATTTTGTCTACAGGCGTGGGGTAAGTCCATTGGCTGATTATAACTGTCAAGCTGTATGGGTCAGTTCCTTCATGGGAGAATCCTGCTTCAGCATTAAGGCTAAGCGATCGTTGTGTCAGCACTTCCCTTCCTTATCGCTTTCGTCTATTTTGGTGTTTTCGTGTGATTGTGTCTTCGGCTTTTCAATATACGTGTTCACATTCCGGGCTTGCCGTACTCCTCTCGTCCCCACTGCAACGCAGTATTAATCAACCTCTCCAGCAGTTGTTGCGCCTGCAGCCCTTTCTCCGGAAGATAAGCAAAGCTCTCCTCATCCATATAGCAGCACTGGGCCATTTCTAGCTGAACTGCATGAATATGGTTGACGGGATCGCCATAGTGACGGGTGATATATCCGCCTTTAAAGCGGCCATTGAGTATCCGGCTATACTGCGGGAACGCACTGCAGCTTGCCAGCAGCGCCTGGCTGAGCTGCGTCGAACAGCTGGCGCCGTCCGCCGTACCAAAGTTCAGATCCGGCAGGCGCCCTTCAAACAAGCGCGGCACCACGGATTTGATCGAGTGCGCATCCCACAACAGCGCATAGCCAAATTTCTCACGCAGGCGTGCCAGTTCAGCGGCAAGCGCCTGGTGATAAGGCTGCCAGACCTGTTTTAGGATCGCGTCCTTCGCCGCCGCGTCAGGCGCACCGCCCGGCACGAACAGGGCTTCGCCGTCAAAAAAGATATCGGTAAACAGCCCGGTTGTCGCCGTGCTGTAAAGCGGTTTATCATCCGCCGGGCGATTGATATCCACCACATAGCGGGAATAGCGGGCGCATAACGTGCTGGCCCCCATGTCCGCGATGGTCTTATAGAGCAAGGGAACATGCCAGTCGGTATCTTCCAGACGCTTCGCCCTCGGCGTGAGTCCCTGGTCGACTTCGGGGGTTAATAACGTTCCCGGATGGGGCATACTGACCAGCAGGGGCAGGTTCCCCTGCCGCAAATCAAACGCCTTAATCACAATAAACCTCCTTACCTTGATAAATCACCTGTTTCGAAAGGGAGCCTCCCAGCCAGTAGCTTAGCTCCGCCGGATGAGCGATATCCCACGCCACGAAGCTGGCCTCTTTTCCGGCTTCCAGAGAACCGCAAACTGTATCCAGCCCCAGCGCCTTCGCGCCGTTAAGCGTCACGCCAGCCAACGCCTCTTCCGGCGTCATGCGGAATAGCGTACAGGCCATATTCATCATCAGACGCAGGGACAACACCGGCGAGGTGCCGGGATTTAAATCGCTGGCGAGGGCAATCGGCACCCGGTACTGACGCAGCAGATCCAGCGGCGGTAGCTGTTTCTCACGCAGGAAGTAATAGGCGCCCGGCAGCAGCACCGCCACCGTCCCATGGCGTGCCATTACGGCGACATCTTCTTCGCACAAATATTCCAGATGATCCGCCGACAGCGCATGGTAGCGAGCGGCCAACGCCGCCCCATGCTGTAGCGTTAGCTGTTCAGCATGGAGCTTCACTGGCAGCCCCAGTTCCCGGGCCTTCTGAAAGACCCGCTCCACTTGCGAGGGCGAAAATGCCAGGTGTTCGCAGAACGCATCCACCGCATCCACCAGCCCTTCCTGATGCAGTTCCGGCAGCAGTCGTTCGCAAATATAGTCAATCCAGGCATCCGCCCGCTCCTGATACTCGACGGGCACCGCATGGGCCGCCAGGCAGGTACTGCGCACGGTCAGCGGCACTATGTCGCCTAAACGGCGGATCACCCGCAGCATTTTACGTTCGTTAGCCAGATCCAGGCCGTAACCGGATTTGATCTCCAGCGCCGTTACGCCGTCCCGGCACAGCTCCCGGATACGCTGCCGCGCGCTCTCCAGCAACTGGCTTTCGCTGGCCTGTCGAGTGGCGTTGACTGTACTGGCGATCCCACCGCCGCCGGCCGCGATCTCCGCATAGCTCGCCCCGTTGAGACGCATTTCAAATTCCCGGGCCCGGTCGCCGCCAAACACTGCGTGGCTATGACAATCCACCAGTCCCGGCGTGACCACCCTGCCCTGCAAATCCACCTGCTGCGCAACGGGCAAGTCCGGCATTTCTGCCCGGTTCCCGACCCATAACAGCACTGCGCCGTCGGTCAGCATCGCGCCATCGTTAAGCAACTGATAATGCCCTGCGGCCATGGTGGCGATCCGGCAGTGGTGCCAAAGGGTATACATGACGCTCTCCTTTAACGACTGATGGCGGCGACAGCCGCCGCGGACGGCGCTTTGCGCAGGACATAGTAGAGCCCCGCCGGAAGCGCCAGCCCAATGAGCCAGGAGATATCGATACCGCCCAGCATCTTCACGAATGGGCCGGAATAGAATCCACTATCAATAAACGGCGTCTGTACCGCCACTCCAACGAGATAAACCCCGAGCCCCGTCACATTCCACGCCCGATATTTCCCGTTCGGATCGTTCAGCGCCTCCATGTCTATCGCCTGATGGTTGAAGAAATAGTAATCCACCAGGTTAATCGCGCTCCACGGTGTAAAGAAAGTCAACAGGAACAACAGGAAGGATTTAAACGCCGACAGGAAAGAGTGTTGCCCGATAATCGCGATAGCGGTCGCCAGGGTAATAATCATCGCCAGCACCAGCAGACGTACCGACTGGCTTACGCGCACTCGCTGCTTCCCGCAGCTGTACACCGTCGCCAGGCACATCAGGCTGCCGTAGGCATTCAGGGTATTGATCGTCAGTTTACCAAACGCGATGCTCAGATATAACAGCGTGGCAATCGCGCCGGTGCCGCCCAGGCCGACGATATAGTCCACCTCATGACCGACCAGTTTTCCCTGAGAGAGAGCGGCAGCCAGCACCCCGACGGTCATGGCGATTTGCGCGCCAATCACCGAACCGCTCCCGACGGCGAAAAAGACCTTCCCGGGAGAGGTGCTGCGCGGCAGATAGCGGGAATAATCGGCAACATAGGGGCCAAAGGTGATCTGCCAGGAAGCCGCAAGGCCGGTGGCGGTTAAAAACGTACTCCAGCTAAAGGGTCGGATACTCAGCAGGTCGCCAATAGCCGGAAAGGCACTGATTTTCCACAGCAGGTAGATAAACGCGATAATCCCCACCAGGCTTGCCAGCTTACCCAACAGGTGGATCAACCGATAGCCGACGTAGGCGATAACCAGCGTGGCGGCAGCAAAAAGCAGAATGCCGCTCGTTTCCGTAGTATGGAAAACCGCTGAGATCGCCTGGCCGGACAGCACCGCCCCGGTGGCGATAAAGCCAAGGTACATCAGGCAGACCAGCAGAATCGGCAGGCAGGCGCCGTAGACGCCGAACTGTACCCGGCTGCTGATCATCTGTGGTATCCCCAGCTGCGGCCCTTGCGCGGCATGCAATGCCATCACAATCCCGCCGGCAATCTGCCCCAGCATAAGACCGGCCAGCGACCAGAAAACATCCCCGCCGAATACAATAGTTAATGCGCCAGTGACCATGGCGGTAATTTGCAGGTTAGCCCCCAGCCACAGGGTGAACTGGCTAAAAATGCTACCGTGTCGTTCACCGTCAGGGATGGGTTCAATAGAACGTGTTTCGATGTATGTTGTGTTGTTATTATTCATGGCTGCACTCCGGTGAGGCGAAGGGGATACATTGCCCCCTTCGCCGGAGAAATTAATCCGCAATCATTGGCAGGTTAAGTCCTTGCTCTCTGGCGCATTCAATCGCGATGTCATAACCCGCATCCGCATGGCGCATCACACCGGTGGCCGGATCGTTGCTCAGCACCCGGGCAATACGTTCCGCCGCTGCATCGCTGCCGTCGCAGACAATGACGACGCCGGAGTGCTGGGAGAAGCCCATCCCTACGCCGCCGCCATGGTGCAGGGAAACCCAGGTCGCGCCACTGGCGGTATTCAGCAGCGCGTTCAGCAATGGCCAGTCGGATACCGCGTCGGAGCCGTCCTGCATCGCTTCCGTTTCGCGGTTAGGGCTGGCAACGGAGCCGGAGTCAAGATGATCGCGGCCGATCACGACTGGCGCCGACAGCTCGCCGCTGCGGACCATTTCGTTAAACGCCAGGCCCAGACGGGCGCGCTGCCCCAGGCCGACCCAGCAGATGCGGGCCGGCAGCCCCTGGAAGCTGATGCGCTCTCTGGCCATATCCAGCCAGTGGTGGAGGTGTTCGTCGTCGGGGATCAGCTCTTTAACTTTCGCGTCGGTGCGGTAGATATCCTGCGGATCGCCGGAAAGCGCCGCCCAGCGGAATGGGCCAATACCCCGGCAGAACAGCGGACGAATATAGGCGGGAACAAAGCCTGGGAAGTCAAAAGCGTTTTCCACCCCCATCTCTTTCGCCATCTGGCGGATGTTGTTGCCGTAATCGAAGGTGGGAATCTCCTGCTGCTGGAAGGCGAGCATGGCTTTAACGTGTTCGGCCATTGAGGCTTTCGCCGCGTGGATCGTCTCCACCGGGTGGGACTGCGCGCGAGCGCGGTAGTCTTCCCAGCTCATGCCCAGCGGCAGATAACCGTTGAGGGATCGTGTGCGCTGGTCTGGTCGGTCACCATGTCCGGGCGCACGCCGCGTCTTACCAGCTCCGGTAAAATTTCCGCCGCGTTGCCATGCAGCGCGATGGATACCGCTTCTCCTTTTGCGGTATAGCGGGCGATGCGGGCCAGGGCGTCATCCAGATCGCTGGCCTGCTCATCGACATAGCGGGTACGCAGACGGAAGTCGATACGCGACTGCTGGCATTCAATATTCAGCGAACAGGCTCCCGCCAGGGTTGCGGCCAGCGGCTGAGCGCCGCCCATGCCCCCCAGACCCGCAGTCAGCACCCAGCGTCCGCGCAGGCTACCGTTATAGTGCTGGCGTCCGGCTTCCACAAACGTTTCGTAAGTGCCCTGAACAATGCCCTGGCTGCCGATGTAGATCCATGAGCCGGCCGTCATTTGCCCGTACATCGCCAGACCTTGTGCATCAAGCTCGTTGAAGTGCTCCCAGTTTGCCCAGTGCGGTACGAGGTTGGAGTTGGCGATCAGCACCCGCGGGGCATTGTCGTGGGTTTTGAAAACCCCACCGGTTTACCGGACTGGATCAACAGCGTTTCATCATCATTGAGCTGCTTCAGGGTCTCAACGATCTTGTCGTAGCATTCCCAGTTGCGGGCCGCCCGGCCAATACCGCCGTACACCACCAGCTCTTTTGGATTTTCGGCGACATCGGGATCCAGGTTGTTCATCAGCATGCGCAGCGGCGCCTCTGTGAACCAACTTTTTGCGTTCAGCTTAGTGCCTCGCGGGGCTCTGATTTCAACATCGCGAAAACGGGTTGCTTGTTTACTCATGCGCTTTACCTTCTTATCTGTAACCTGTCATATGCTACTTAATCGTAAATTTTATTTTTTACGGCTTAGTTGTGTATACATGATAAGCATATTGAATGCCAGGTTAGTAATGAATTTATAAAACATATAAAATACAGCAAGTTAACATTAAATCAGAGAGGCATCCTGCGCTATACCATCGTGAACACACTGTGGTGATGTGCCATTATGGTGCAATAATACAGCTCTCTGCCTTATTTTTGTGCACCAAAACATCACAAAAAGATAACACCAGTGCATTTTCTATCTCGTCATGACTTCTTATCTCGCCATAAACGGCAGTACCCTATAACGGAAAAATACACTAATGAATTGTTTTAAATAACTAAATATCCATCTTATTGCGTATTTCACTGGTACTGACACAAGCGTTTTTGTTGTACATACAAGATTACCTATAGCAGAATTTTGTCGCGTGACTCCCCTGCACTCGGGAACACCACACACAACAATCAGACGCGTGAAGAAGATTACCTTCCAGAATGTGGCTGAGCACTACGACAACGGTTCGATCGAAGTAAATGGCCTTAGCCTGGTAGCACCGTGTGGCAATATTAGGGTATTTGTCGGCCCTTCGGGCTGTGGAAAACCGAGCAAATGGATATCGTGCAACTGCGCCACTAAAAGTAAAGCCAGAGCCGGGGGAATTACTGGAAGTCGTCGGTCTGGATCCGCAAATCGCCAAACCTTCCGCTGACAGCTTTCCGGAGGCCAGCAGCAGCGCGTGGGCGTTGCCCGCGCCCTGGCGGCAGACCCGTAGTTTATGTTGATGGACGAACCGTTCAGCGCGGTCGACCCGGTGGTCCGCGAACAGCTGCAGGAAGAGTTTTTGCGTATTCAGAAAGAGGTGAGCAAAACCATCATTATGGTCACTCACGATATTGATGAAGCCATGAAGCTCGGCGACCTGGTCGCGGTACTTAAACCTGGCGGCAAGCTGGCGCAGATGGCCTCTCCAGGCGAACTGCTCAATACGCCGCAAAACGCCTTTGTGTCGGACTTTATCGGCAAAGACAGAGGCTATAGCAAACTGAGTTTCCACGCCGCCGACACAGAAACCGGGTTACGCAACGAGCCCTATGCCGAGCTGGACTGTTCCTTCGAGCAGTCCAAAGAGATGACCATCGACCGCTGGCTGCTGGTTACCCAAAACGGCAAAGCGTTTGGCTGGTTCGACACCCATCAGCCGGCAACAGCAATTACCCACGACAACATCAATCTGGGGGCGACGTTCCACCAGCAGGGGAGCCCGTTGCGCCATTTACTGGACGCTGCACTGAGCTCGCCCAACCACCGGGCCGTGATCGTCGATGAACGGCAAATCCCGCAGGGGACCATCCACCTCGATCAAGTACTCGACATGTGTAAATCCACGCGCCAGGAGGGAGCATGAGATTCGATTGGCTATGGGCGCAGAGCGATTAAATCTTCAACCTGTTTCTCTGGCACAGCTATCTCGCAATTGTGCAGGTAGTAATAGGGGTAATTCTGGCGCCCCCTGTAGCCTGGGGCATTCACCACCTGCCATCGGTCGAGTCGGCGATCGTTAACCTGTTTGGCATACTGTATACCATTCGGTCACTGGCGCTGTTTGTGCTGCTGCCCCCGCTGCTCCACACGCAGATTCTGGACCCCATTAATGTTGTTGTCGCACTTGCCATCGGCAGCTTTGCGCTACTGGTTTGCACCGTCTGCGACGGGCTGGACTCCGTATCGGCCGATACCCGTCAGTCCGCGGCAGCGCTCGGGTATAAACCCGCCCAGCAGTTTTTCCAGAACGACCCGCCGCTGGCCGTGCCGGTGATTCGTTACGGTCTGTGCGTTGCCGTGGTGTTTAAGGTCAGAATCGTTTCCGTCGCGGCATTAATTGGCACACCACAGCTCGGCTCGCTGTTTACCCTGGGGCTTCCTGCTGCAATTTCTGACTCCCATCATCGGTGGGATCGCGGACAGCATCATTCTGGCGCTGCTGCTGGATATGCTGGTGGTTTACGCCACTCGTCAACTCAGCAACTGGCAACCTCAGAGAGGATAATTATGCTTCAGAACTCGCTTAGTATACGCTGTATCCCCCAGATCCGCGGTGCGCCAACGGCGCTTGCCGTTGCGATTGCCCAGTTGAGCACCGCTTCCCAGCCCCGTTGCGACTAAATAACCAATACGCATCTCAGCGGGCTGCCGGCCTTTCTTATCTCGCCGGATTCGGGGTACTCCGGGATGATGATCCCACCCTACGTCGCCGCTGCGCTGGCGGGCGATAACCGCAGTCTGGCCGGCCCGGTCAGTATCCACACGGTGTCCACCTGCGCCGGTCAGGAAGATCATGTCAGCATGTGGAGGTTGCCGCCGCACGCATAGCGCTTCAGGCGGTAGAAACGCCGTGGACATCGTCGCCATCGAACTGCTGTGCGCCTGTCAGGCGCTGAAGTTCCATCGCCCGCTGCGTGCCGCCGTGGGCAGCGAGGCGACGCTGGAGAGAGTGCGTCAGGCGTGCCGTTTCGGGATAAAGATACGCTGCTCTACCCCGATATACATGCGCTACGCGCCCTGATTCATCAGGGCGAACTCAGCGCGATGCTGCAGGCATTGTGCGAAGAGGAGTGACAACAGGCGCCGCAGATGGAGCCTGCGGCGTGATTAAAGGGGAACCAGCGTGATGCGGGCCAGACGCACGCCCGGAGAGTCCTGGATAACCAGCGCCACCGCTTCATCCACCAGCAGGCTGTCGTAATGTTCCAGTAAATAGCGTTGGTCGCCGACGCTCACCCGCAACGCGGGCCCGGCATTAAACAATATCCGCAGTCCGCCCTGATACGACCACGTTCCCGCCCCGCACCAGCTCACCGTCGCCCGCAGAGCGGCTTCCCGGTAAATCACATTAAAATCCAGCAGCGGGCCGCCGACAATCTCACAGGATACGCCGCTCGCGCCGTTGAACCCCAGCGCCTGGAAAGGCGCAATCAATGCGCTGCGCTGCCCATCGATTGTCAGGTACATCCCGCCGCCTTCCAGCACGCTGATATTGCGCAGGTAGCCGGGAAATGTGGAGAACGGACCAGGCTGGCGAATGGTCGCCAGGGATATACGCCATTCATATTCTCCCGATTCCGGATAGCGGGCCACTTCGCGCGTCACGCCCAGGCCGTTTTTCCAGGGCATTTCCGTATACAACCCGGCAGGGAGCAGACGGATCATTTGCGCATGCTCCCTTCCAGACGGTAACGCGGACCGGGATAGACCAGGCGCACGCTGGTGACGATTTTCTTCTCCTGACGGCCGGTCCACGTCCGACGATTGACCAGCAGACAAGGCGTATGTTCATCAATTTCCAGGTAAACACACTCGGCCCGCGTGACGTTGACCGCTTCAATAACGTGTTCGCCTTCAACAATCGGCGCAATTGAGGAGAGATAGGCGTTCGGCGTGATACGTGTAAAATCCTGCTGCAGGTAGTCAGGCACAACCTGCATATTCACCAGTCGGTCTTCCAGCATAACCGGTACGCCATTTTCATAATGGCAAATCAGCGAATGGTACAGACCGCAACCCTGCTGCATGCCAAAGCTGAACGCCTGCTGGGCATCGGCTTCGATTTCCGTCAGTCTGAAAACTCTGGCGTGGTGGCGATGGCCACGGCTGACGATTTCGTCAGCGATATTGTTAATGTCCAGCAACGCCGACTGACCGCGAATTTCGGCGACAAAAGTACCGACCCCCTGCATTCGCACCAGCAAGCCCTCCGCGGTCAGTTCTCGCAACGCGCGGTTAATCGTCATCCTGCTATAACCAAACAGCGTAACCAGTTCGCTTTCAGAGGGAACACGGTAATTCGCGGGCCATGCCCCGCTGTGGATCTTGGTTTTGATCATGACCTTTACCCTTTCATAAAAGGGGGCGGGATGTTCAAGTATCTCATCCACGGAATCCGAATTTGACAAGTCATTACGCGCCATTAACCATTCCTCATATGCTGACGTTGTCAGTTTACTCTATGACCTGTTAGATGTATATATATGTACAAGTATATTAGCACTAATAATAAGGTGGTAAAATGGCAGTCTGGTTGGCAGAAAAAGCGCTTTTGTCTGATGGCTGGGCAAATAACGTCGGCATAACCGTGTCCGAAGAAGGCATCATAACCGCGCTGGAAAAGAACGCAGCGCCGAGTCCGCATGCGACGCGCATCAAAGGGGTCGTCGTGCCGGGTATGCCAAACCTGCACTCCCATGCCTTCCAGCGGGCGATGGCCGGGTTAACGGAGGTCGCGGGAAACCCGTCGGATAGCTTCTGGACCTGGCGGGATCTGATGTACAGGCTGGTAGATAAAATAACGCCAGAACAGCTGGAAACCATCGCCAGCTATCTGTACATCGAAATGCTCAAAGCCGGGTACACCTCGGTCGCCGAATTCCACTATCTGCATCACAGCAGCAGCGGCGCGCCTTATGAAGAGCGGACGGAATTAGCGCTGCGTATCGCCAGAGCAGCGAAACATACCGGCATCGGCCTAACGCTGCTGCCCGTCCTGTACAGTTACGCCGGGTTTGGCGCGCAGCCGCCCTCCGTTGGACAGCGCCGCTTTATCAACGATAGCGACAGCTACCTGACAATGTACGAGTCGCTCACATCGCGGCTGGCCGGCGAGCCAATGCAGCGTACCGGTCTGTGCTTCCACTCATTACGGGCCGTTACGCCGGAGCAGATTGGCGCCATTCTGGCCTGCCATCCTGGCCAGCAGCCGATTCATATTCATATTGCTGAACAGCAAAAAGAGGTGGATGACTGCCTGGCCTGGTCCGGCGAGCGCCCGGTGGAGTGGCTGTACAACAATCTCCCCGTGGATTCGCGCTGGTGCCTGATCCACGCCACTCATCTGACGCCTCAGGAAACGATGAAGATCGCCACATCCGGTGCGGTGGCCGGCCTGTGCCTGACCACCGAAGCCAATCTCGGCGATGGCATATTCCCCGGCCCACAATATCTGGAGAATAACGGCGTCTGGGGAATTGGTTCCGACAGCCACATTAGCGTCAGCGTCAGCGAGGATTTACGCTGGTTCGAATACGGGCAGCGCCTGATAGCCCAGCGCCGCAATCGGCTCATCGTCCCAGGCGAGCCTCACGTTGGCAACGTGCTGTATCAAGGGGCACTACGAGGCGGCGCCAGAGCGCTGGGCCAAAACATTGGCCAGCTAAGCGTAGGATATCGGGCCGATCTGGTCGTATTGGATAGCCAGAATCCCTTTATCGCCAGCGCAGAAGACCAGATGCTGCTCAACCGTTGGATCTTCGCCTGTTCATCTAATCCCATTACCGCGGTGATGACTGGCGGACGCTGGGTGATTGAGGATGGGCATCACCATCAAGAAGAATCTGTCTCACAGGCATTTATTCAGGTAATGAAACATCTTGCAGTCTGACATCGAACAAACCGGTTCAACGACGGTGAACCGGTTTTGTTTCTGAATGAAGTTTAAATAATTCAAATGATTTTACTAACGGGATCATGTCGGTCGTGAAGCATCGCCCCTCTTGCTTGGCTTCACTCCTTGCAATTCAGGAGGTGAATACCTTTTAATGCAGAATTATAAGTTACTGGTTATCTCATGAATCAATATGCTATTTAGGGTAATGACTCCAAATTATTGATAGTGTTTTATGTTCAGATAATGCCCGATGACTTTGTCATGCAACTCCACCGATTTTGAGAACGACAGCGACTTCCGTCCCAGCCTTGCCAGATGCTGCCTCAGATTCAGGTTATGCCGCTCATTTCGCTGCGTATATCGCTTGCTGATAACGTGCAGTTTTCCCTTCAGGCGGGATTCATACAGCGGCCAGCCATCCGTCATCCATATCACCACGTCAAAGGGTGACAGCAGGCTCATAAGACGCTCCAGCGTCGCTATAGTGCGTTCACCGAATACGTGCGCAACAACCGCCTTCCGGAGCCTGTCATACGCGTAAAACAGCCAGCGCTGCCGCGATTTAGCCCCGACGTAGCCCCACTGTTCGTCCATTTCCGCGCAGACGATGACGTCACTGCCCGGCTGTATGCGCGAGGTTACCGACTGCGGCCTGAGTTTTTTAAGTGACGTAAAATCGTGTTGAGGCCAGCGCCCATAATGCGGGCGGTTGCCCGGCATCCAACGCCATTCATGGCCATATCAATGATTTTCTGGTGCGTACCGGGTTGAGAGGCGGTGTAAGTGAACTGTAGCTGCCATGTTTTACGGCAGTGAGAGCAGAGATAGCGCTGATGTCCGCCAGTGCTTTTGCCGTTCGCACCACCCCGTCAGTAGCTGAACAGGAGGGACTGCTGATAAAAACAGAAGCCACTGGAGCACCTCAAAAACACCATCATACGCTTAATCAGTAAGTTGGCAGCATCACCGTGATGACCAGTCCCAGTATCAGATACAACCATCAGTTTGTCATGTCGGTTGGTTGACCCTGACCCCGAATATGGTCCATTCGTAATCAGGAATAACAGACTTCATGTTGACTGCATATTCTGCCAACAGGCAGACTTCTCTGCGAATTTGAATGGCGTCATCCAACCGGGTATATAATACGGACGCCTCTGGTTATAGTGTATGCACCAGGCCTCGATTCTGCACCGTGCAACCTCCAGAGACATGTACCAGTCCTTGTTCAGTCATTCCTGTCGCAGACTGCCATTGAACGACTCCACTGTGGCATTGTCCCTCGGTGTTCCCGGCCTGGAAAAGTCTATATGGCCCTCCCCTTCATACACCAACTTGTCCAGCATTTTCCAGCAAATTCAAAGCCGTTATGAGTTTTCAGCAACTGTGGTAAGAGACGTGTGAGGGCAATGGTGTTCATCTCTGCGATCTCCGTTGAGCGCTGATTCTGGCCCACGCAGATCCCAAGAGATTCGCGTGTGTAGAGATCAATGACTGTCAGCTGGCGTAACCGACGCCCGTCAAATATGGCATCAGAAAAAAGTCCATGCCCCAGGCATGATTCGGATACAGCCCCTGCTCGCTGTAGAGTCGGTAAATACGCTTATGTTTATCCCGCCAGCCCTCCCGCCTTAGCATAACGTGAACCCTCCGGTAGCAATAGTGAACCCGTGTCTCGGTGATCCCACTGATACGCGAGCGCAATGCGCTGTCGTCTGTCGACACAGAACGGTAGCGTAGAGAGCTGCGGCTGACCCGTAGCGCAAAACAACACCGCCTCTCACTGGCTCTATAGCGTACCTGCAGGTTACGGCCCCATTCGCGCAGACGCGCCAGCGTCAGTTCTTTTTTGCCAGCACGTCTTCAGCATGGCCTTGTCGAGGCTCAGAACGGCAACCAGCATCTTCAGCCTGAGATTCTCATCCACAAGCTACCGCATGTGCTTCAGTTCGGTAGGAGATGTTGCTCCATTTTTTTCGTCACGTATAACACGTGGGATCATAAATACCCTGCTTACGGCAGGCCTCCGGCACGGACGTCACCGGATCAGCCTGCTTCAGGGCAAAAACAATCTGCTCTTCGGTGAATCGTGATTTTTGGGGTCGTTTGCGGGAGAGGGCGAAATCCTACGCTAAGGCTTTGGCCAACGATATTCTCCGGTAAGATTGATGTGTTCCCAGGGGATAGGAGAAGTCGCTTGATATCTAGTATGACGTCTGTCGCACCTGCTTGATCGCGGCCGCGATAGCTAGATCGCGTTGCTCCTCTTCTCCATCCGCGTTCCAAGCTGCGGAAAGGCACCCATAAGCGTACGCCTGGTCGAGCAGGCGACGCGGATCGACGTCCAGCGCACGAGAGAATGCGTCCGCCATCTGTGCAATGCGTCTAGGATCGAGACAAAGGTCGTCTCTGTCAGCCGGATCGTAGAACATATTGGCGGCGCCAAAGCCCACTTCACCGACCAGACCGACGGGATCTATCACCAGCCAGCCGCGACTGGAGAACATGATGTTTTCATGATGCAGATCGCCATGTAGCCCACGCAGTTCCGAGGCATTGCTCATCATTTGATCGGCTATAATCGCCGCGTGGACGTAGTCAGTTTGACAACCTGCGTTTTGATCATCGCGCGCCCGCTGAAACAAAGCTGCAAAGCGATCCCGGATCGGGAGAAGGGCAGAAGGCAGGGGTTCCTCAGATGCGGCATACAGCTTCGCCATTAGTTCCGCTGCAATTTCGGTCGCCTGGTAGTCGCCGTGCTCGGCAACGATGTGAGAGAGCATTCGCTCCCCGGCATATTCGAGCAACATCAGATTGTTCTCACGACCGAGCAACCGGACTGCTCCCCTCCCATTGCGCCATACCAGATAGTCGGCCCCGCGCAGTTCATCAGCAATGTCTTCTATAGGTTTCAATCCCTTGACGATTGCAGGAGTCCCGTCTGGCAATGAAACTTTCCAAACGAGGCTGGAAAAGGTGTCCGCAATGAGAACAGGTTGCGAAACGTGCCAATGAGCAGGAAAAACAGGCGGCATGAACATCAACCCCAAGTCAGAGGGTCCAATCGCAGATAGAAGGCAAGGCGTTCGCGGTCGGGGGCTTCGATCCCCAATACATTGAATAGGACAGCGAAGGCGCGCTCTGCTTCATCTGGCGCTGCCCAGTTCTCTTCGGCGTTAGCAATCATGAGTGCCAAATCGGCATAGCGATCTGCTGTTCCGAGCCGCCCAAGGTCGATCAGACCCGTGCATTGAAGAGTTTTAGGGTCCACCATGAAGTTCGGCATGCAGGGATCACCATGGCAAACAACCATATCGGTGCGCTCTTGGTCGAGCCGCACCGGTAGCTCTCGTTCGACACGAGCCAAAAGATCGAGCTGCGGCGTACTCTTGTCCTCGTCCGGTAAGAAGTCGGGATTGACGGCATTGCGGGACACCACATCAACGGCGCGTCCGAACATTCGCGACAGCCTGCGCTCAAACGGACATTGATCAACCGATAGGCTGTGAACAGCGCCAAGTTGCTGCCCCATTGACGGCCACGCTTTGAGCAAATCCGCTCCAGACAGATCAGCCGCCGGTACTCCCGGAATTGCCGTTATCACCAAGCATGCACCCTCCTGTTCCTCCTGCCAGTTGATCACCTCGGGGCAAGCCACACCTCGACCTTTGAGCCAAATGAGGCGGTCACGCTCTCCAGCGAGCTCACCGCGGCGGGAAGCAGGTGCGATTTTCGCGAAGGCATGCCCGTCACCACGTCGAAAAACAAAATCACCAGATTCTCCGCCTCTGACAGGCAACCAGTCAGAATGCGATTCACCAAAAAAAATATTAGTTCGATTCAATGGAGGTTCCTTCAGTTTTCTGATGAAGCGCGGAGGTGGCTCAACCTGCGAAAAGAAACGAGTTGCTACGTAAGTCCGAGAACATGCTTTCCATGGTCTCTGAGCTCGCCTTTGGGACCGACATATCGGTAGAGAGTGACGCGCTCGATGCCGAGTTCCTTGCAGAGATCGGAAACTGAAGTATCGCGCTGGGCCATGGCGGCTTGCGCGAGACGCACCTGAGCTTTGGTGAGCGCGAATTTTCGTCCGCCCTTGCGACCGCGCGCTCTCGCGGAGGCGAGACCCGCCATGGTGCGCTCTCGGATCAGATCCCGCTCGAACTCGGCCAAGGTGGCGAAGATTCCGAACACCATGCGACCGGACGCAGTCGTGGTGTCGATCTGAGCGCCCTTTCCAGTCAGAACCCGCAGGCCGATCTTGCGGTCTGACAGCTCCTTCACCGTGTTGACCAGATGGGCAAGCGATCGTCCGAGGCGATCGAGCTTCCAGACCACCAGCACATCGCCGTCACGCAATGACTTGAGGCAGGCAGTCAAGCCAGGGCGATCATCACGACCGCCGGAAGCAAGATCATCATAGATATTGTCCCGTTCGACACCTGCGGCGCGCAAGGCGTCGTGCTGCAGGTCGAGAGACTGCGAGCCATCGGCTTTGGAGACGCGGGCATATCCGATCAGCATGTATCACAAACGTTGGTTTGAGGCGGCGCTTCGGCCACGATTGCATTGACCTCTGGAAATGTATCTCAACCAGCTTCATAAACAAAGCGTCTTGAACGCTATCAGATTTTGAAAAAGGAACATGTATGCCGCGTCGCGTCACTCTAACCGATCGGCAGAAAGACGCGCTGTTGCGCTTGCCGACTTCACAGACGGATTTGCTCAAGCACTATACGCTGAGTGATGAAGACCTTGGGCATATCAGGCTGCGTCGGCGCGCTCACAACAGGTTCGGCTTCGCCCTGCAATTGTGTGTCCTGCGCTATCCCGGCCGGGTGCTGGCTCCAGGCGAACTGATCCCTGCAGAGGTCATCGAATTTATCGGAGCGCAGCTTGGCCTGGGTGCCGACGATCTCGTAGACTATGCTGCCCGCGAGGAAACACGGCACGAGCATCTTGCCGAGTTACGGGGGCTCTACGGCTTCCGCACCTTCTCCGGACGTGGTGCGAGCGAGCTGAAGGAATGGTTGTTCCGAGAAGCCGAGATGGCGGTGTCGAACGAGGATATCGCCCGTCGCTTCGTAGCCGAGTGCCGACGCACCCGCACTGTCCTTCCCGCGACATCCACGATCGAGCGGCTTTGTGCCGCGGCTCTCGTCGATGCCGAGCGACGCATCGAGACGAGGATCGCCAGTCGGCTGCCTATGTCGATCCGAGAACAGTTGCTGGCATTGCTCGAGGAGACGGCTGATGATCGGGTGACCCGTTTTGTGTGGCTGCGCCAGTTCGAGCCTGGCTCGAACTCTTCGTCGGCCAACCGGCTGCTCGACCGGCTCGAATATCTGCAACGCATCGATCTCCCCGAGGATCTGCTTGCCGGCGTTCCTGCCCATCGGGTGACTCGTCTGCGCAGGCAGGGTGAACGGTATTATGCCGACGGCATGCGCGATCTCCCGGAGGACAGGCGGCTTGCGATCTTGGCTGTTTGCGTCTCGGAATGGCAGGCGATGTTGGCCGACGCAGTGGTCGAAACCCACGACCGGATCGTCGGCCGTCTCTACCGTGCTTCGGAGCGTATTTGCCATGCAAAGGTCGCAGACGAAGCGGGGGTGGTGCGTGACACCCTGAAATCCTTCGCCGAGATCGGGGGCGCCCTGGTCGATGCACAGGATGATGGCCAGCCGCTGGGCGATGTCATCGCGAGTGGGTCAGGGTGGGACGGCTTAAAAACCCTTGTTGCAATGGCAACCAGGCTGACCGCCACCATGGCCGACGATCCGCTCAATCATGTGCTCGACGGTTATCACCGCTTCCGCCGATACGCTCCACGCATGTTGCGCCTGCTCGATCTGCGAGCTGCGCCCGTTGCACTGCCGCTTCTGGAAGCGGTGACGGCCCTTCGTACCGGTTTGAACGATGCCGCGATGACCAGCTTCTTGCGGCCCAGCTCGAAATGGCATCGCCACCTTCGGGCCCAGAGGGCTGGCGACGCTCGCCTATGGGAGATCGCGGTGCTGTTCCATCTGCGCGATGCGTTCCGCTCCGGAGATGTCTGGCTTACTAGGTCCCGGCGCTATGGCGATCTGAAACACGCACTCGTTCCGGCACAATCCATCGCGGAAGGCGGTCGTCTCGCTGTGCCATTGCGGCCGGAGGAATGGCTGGCAGACCGGCAAGCTCGCCTCGACATGCGGTTGCGCGAGCTTGGCCGTGCCGCTCGCGCAGGCACGATCCCGGGCGGGTCGATTGAAAACGGCGTTCTGCATATCGAGAAACTCGAAGCCGCCGCGCCGACAGGCGCCGAAGATCTGGTGCTCGATCTCTACAAGCAGATCCCGCCCACGCGCATCACCGATCTCCTGCTGGAGGTGGATGCGGCGACCGGCTTCACCGAAGCGTTCACCCATCTGCGCACAGGAGCACCCTGCGCTGACCGGATCGGGCTAATGAACGTTATCTTGGCGGAAGGGATCAACCTCGGCTTGCGCAAAATGGCGGATGCGACAAACACCCACACCTTCTGGGAATTGATCCGCATTGGACGGTGGCATGTCGAGGGCGAAGCCTATGACCGGGCGCTGGCCATGGTGGTCGAGGCACAGGCAGCGTTACCCATGGCCCGGTTCTGGGGCATGGGCACGTCGGCTTCGAGCGACGGACAGTTCTTCGTCGCTACAGAGCAAGGTGAGGCCATGAACCTGGTCAACGCGAAATATGGCAATACCCCGGGCCTGAAAGCCTATAGCCACGTCTCCGACCAATATGCGCCGTTCGCAACCCAGGTGATTCCTGCAACGGCAAGCGAAGCGCCTTACATCCTCGATGGCCTGCTGATGAACGATGCTGGACGCCATATCCGCGAGCAGTTCACCGACACGGGCGGCTTCACCGATCACGTCTTTGCCGCATGTGCCATTCTCGGCTACCGGTTCGCTCCGCGCATCCGCGACCTGCCATCCAAACGGCTCTACGCGTTCAATCCGTCGGCCGCCCCGGCGCACCTGCGAGCGTTGATCGGCGGAAAGGTCAACCAAGCCATGATCGAGCGCAATTGGCCCGACATCCTGCGCATCGCCGCCACCATTGCTGCCGGGACCGTCGCGCCAAGCCAGATTCTGCGGAAACTCGCCTCCTATCCGCGGCAGAACGAGCTCGCGACAGCCCTGCGGGAAGTCGGTCGCGTCGAGCGCACCCTGTTCATGATCGACTGGATTCTGGATGCCGAACTCCAACGGCGTGCCCAGATCGGGCTCAACAAAGGCGAAGCTCATCATGCGCTGAAGCGGGCAATCAGCTTCCACCGCCGCGGTGAAATCCGCGACCGTTCCGCCGAAGGCCAGCATTACCGCATCGCCGGCATGAATCTGCTCGCCGCCATCATCATCTTCTGGAACACCATGAAGCTCGGCGAGGTCGTTGCAAACCAGAAACGCGATGGAAAGCTGCTATCGCCCGATCTCTTGGCCCATGTTTCGCCGCTCGGATGGGAACACATCAATCTCACCGGAGAATATCGCTGGCCAAAGCCTTAGCGTAGGATTCCGCCCCCTCCCGCAAACGACCCCTTTTTCATCGGCACGAACTCACCACCTCCGTTCAGGGAGTGTAGAACATGCCGGCATTTTGTTTCTGAATGGTGCAGGAGTTCGAGTCAGGGTTAGCTTAGTTGTATATACATGACCAGTTTAACGGTTGCAAAGATGGAGTGATATTTTTTATAAAACAGGAGGATATAATATTTTATATAAATGAATAGCTAATGATTATCTAGTGGATAACTTCATTGCTCAATTGTGGTGCAAATGTTAAGTGTTTATCCCTGTAATGGGGCATGTCATGCTTACATTTTATCAACAATTGATTTCTTTGAGGATACTTTACAAAACTCCGCTCTGGTAAAACCAGCAGAGATAAAAATAACTGCTTTAAATTCAAATTTTTATGTTTTAGTGCGCAATCATGGCATGGCTAATGCAGGTTGTATATGCAGGCCTGTACATTAAATCTTTCTTACAGCTTATATTTTATGAGAAAAATCCAACAACCAAAGTAAAGGGGCGGTTATTACGATGAGTACCTTCAATCACAGAATTAAACATGATGGCTCTGACTTTGTGGTGGTTGATAACCAGAACCCGAGACTGCCGAGTACTTCAGGCGGAGGAAAAAATACATCACGATCGAAGATGATACTACGTCATGCTTAATTAATATCTGAGAGTAGTTAATTTCTGAGGTATTCGAATCAATGATATGAGGTTTATCCCATGAGGAGTAGTGGCGTATGACGTCAAAACACGTTTATCGTCAAGGTATCGGCACCCTAATTTATCGGGGCACTGCAAAAAAAACGGGTATTAAAGACTGAATCGCAGAAAGGCAGAGGTTTAAGTCTTCATGTTGATGACAGTAGGCGGCCTATAGCAGAACGAGTAAATGTTGCTAGCAGGCAGCGTACCGTTCAGATTATATGCTTGTAATTTTCAAAGGATTCATCTATGAAACATTCCACTAGCACTGTAAAGCACACGGTTATAGAAAGACGGTCAATCGATTATGTACCTGATAATGAGCGCTTCGGCAGCGCTATGGGACAGTTTACATTATGGCTAGGGGTTAACCTTAATATTACCGCTATTGTGACCGGCGCGTTGGCCGTTGTATTAGGCGGCGATGTTTTCTGGTCATTAATCGGTTTATTTATAGGTCAGATATTAGGCAGTATCATAATGGGGCTACAGGCCATACAAGGGCCAGCTACAGGACTGCCACAAATGATTCGAAGCCGTATGCAATTTGGTGTTTATGGCGCGGTCATCCCTCTTTTACTGGTAAGTTTTTTATATATAGGGTTCTCTGCTGGAGGCACCTTGCTGGCAGGACAGGCCGTGGCAAAAATTTTGAATGCCGCAGAATGGCAGGGTATCGTTTTATTCGGTGTCATCACGATCTTGGTTGCCACCTTAGGCTACCGCGCCATACATTCTTTAGCACGGATCGCGAGTGTGGTCGGCATCATTGCATTTATTTACATGTTCGTTGCATTATTAGCTGGCCATAATATTAGCAGTCTTCTAGAACAGAGAAAGTTTATTCTCAACCAGTTTATCCTTTCCATTTCACTGGCGGCGGCCTGGCAAATTGCTTATGGCCCCTATGTCGGAGATTATTCACGTTACCTCCCTACGGATACATCAAAACTGAAAGTGTTCTTTGCCGCCGCCTCTGGAACAACGCTGGGCTCTCAGGCAGCCATGACATTTGGTGTTTTTTCCGCCGCTATTGCCGGAGTGGCATTTACCGGACATGAAGTAGAATTCGTTGTAAATCTGGGGGCATCCGGTCTCGTCGCATCTTTGCTTTACTTTGTCGTAGGCTTCGGCAAAATAACCATGATGACATTGAATGCGTATAGCAGTTATATGTCGAGTGCGACGCTGGTGAATGGTTTCAGAGGAAAAGCAACCGTCTCTGTCGGTCATCGATTTATTTATGTATCAGCCATGATTTTGTTAGCTGTTTCCATTGCGTTATGGGGCTCGGGAAGCTTCATTCACGCTTTTTCTTCTTTTTTATTATTTCTACTGACCTTTATTTCTCCCTGGAGTGCAATTTGTCTGGCTGACTGGCAGTGGGGGCATCGTTCAAAATGCGACCTGCAGGCATTAAACGATCCACAAGGAATATATGGCCGCTGGAACTGGAGTGTAATTTCCATTTACTTCATTGGCTTATTAATGGAACTTCCTTTTGTTTCCAGCAGTATTTACACTGGTCCGATTGCAAGCTTGTTGGATGGCGCAGATATCTCTTGGTTAGTTGGCCTGATTGGCACCGGCATAGTGTATTACATTTACAGCAGAATATTGCCCCCCGCTTCTATGAAAATACAGGCTGCTGATTAACAGTAACAATAATAATCCCAAGAAAAGGATCCATACATGAAATATATTGTTGACCCATTTTCCGAAAAAACGTCGCTTAATACGCCATACCGTTTACTGCGTCATTATGCAGAAAAATGGCCTGATAAAGAAGCGCTGGTATTCGATGCTGGTAATCAACGAATGACCTTCAGAGGTTGGCTTGACAGTGTCGACAAGTTGGCGCTAGAGCTAAGTCGTCGTGGTGTAAAAGCGGGTGACCCTGTGGCTCTGTTGGCAGAAAATCGTATTGAGTGGCCAGTTGCCCAGATTGCAATTTCGGCCTTAGGTGCGATACTGGTGCCTGTTAATACACATTTCCGTGATAATGATTTACGCCACGTTCTCGATCACAGCCAAGTGGTTGCCATCTTGCTGTCCGAACGTTTTCGCTCCAGCGAATATTTAGCCATGGTACGAGCGATTCATCCTCAACTCCCTAGCCTAAGAGACATTATTAACTTCGATGATATGGAATATGAAGCAGTAATGCGCCAACCCGTTTTGGCTGAACTGACGGAGTGGGTATGGTCCCCCAGAGAGTTGGCTAGCATCCAATATACTTCTGGTACTACTGGACGGCCTAAAGGCGCAGAACTCTGTATGGAAGGAATAATGATGAATGCCTGGGGCACCGTGCAGCGGCTGGAAGTGACGGCGATGGATCGCTGGACATCCATTATTCCGCTCTTCCACTGTGCAGGTTGCATCATGAATATTCTGGCATGCCTGACAGCTGGTGCGACATATTTGGGTATGCGTGCTTTCGACGCCGGACAAATGCTTTCGCTGATAGAACGGGAGCGCTGTACAGTTCTGACGGGAGTCCCCACGTCCTACTTAGCGATGTTAGAGCATCCGGACAGACCATATTTCGATCTCTCGTCTTTGCGTACCGGTACCTGCGGGGGTGCAGACTGCGATCCGAGACTTCTGGAACAGTGCGCGCGGGCGTTTCCTATTAATGGGTTGGTTCAGGTTTACGGGCAGACGGAAGCCAGCACACTGATAGCGTTAGATTACTGGCAAAGTCCCCAGCGCTTTGCCACCGCTGGCTTGCCCTTACCTGGAGTTGAAGTGCAGGTCTGCGATCCGAATACCGGAGTGGTACTCCCCCACGGGGAAATCGGCCAGCTACAGGTTCGTGGGCCAATGGTCATGTTGGGATATCATCGAGATGCGGAGGAAACCGCTCGCTGCATCGATCCTCAAGGCTGGATGAATACGGGCGATCTCGGTCGGCTAAACATCGATGGTAGGGTCGAACTGGTAGGAGGACGCCTGCGCGATATGATCATTCGCGGTGGTGAAAATATCTATCCTGTAGAGATAGAAAATCTGCTGCGTGAGCATCCGTCGATCACTGAAGTTGCAGTCTTCGCTCTACCCGATAAATTTTACGGCGAAGTGGTAGCCGCCGCTATTGAGTCCACCAAGCCGTTATCCAAAGATGAAATAAGAAAAGCCTGTGTTGGAAAAATAGCTGGTTTTAAACATCCTGCTCGGGTCTTTACCATCGTAGAATGGCCGATGACGTCAAGCGGGAAGATCCTAAAGCGCATGTTGAAAAGCGCAGCCCTTGATGGGCAACTGAAGGAGCTTTTATGAAAATGAGTGTGACAGGCTATCCACATACATGCGTCTTCACCCCTGGGCCACACCAAACAGCAGCTGCAATTGGCAACACGGGTGTGAAAGTGGTGTCGACACCAGCGTTGATCGCTCTATTGGAGGAGACCAGTGCCGATGCTGTAGCAAAAGACTTACCGTCCGGCTGGGTGAGCGTGGGAACCCATGTCGACGTACATCATCATAAACCCGCTTGGCCTTATCAGGAGGTTCGCTGTACGGCGACGTTAATTAGCGCAGACGAGAAAAGGTTGCAGTTTTTCGTACAGGCGCATCAAGCGGGAGCATTGATCATGAGCGGTAAGCATGAACGTGCTCTAGCGCCACTCAGCCGTTTTGAACGTGCTGATGGTAAACTGCCAGAGGGAGCTCCGCTGGAGTTTTTCTTTGATTTTCACAGCCCTTGGTGCTACCTCGCCTTCCCCCGTCTAAGAGAAATTGCCGCTGCGTACGGAAGAATGATAGTACTACGTCCCTTCCATCTGGCTAATTTGATTGACCGCATAGGTGGACGTAGACCGTTGGATGCCTCGCCAGCGTTTGTCAACTGGTTCAAACAAGATATGCAGGACTGGGCGCGCATTCGCCGGCTGCCACTGAGTTATCATCCTAAGTTCCCGTTGCGGCCTTCACGTGCGCTGCGAGCTACCCTGTATGCAGTTGAAGAGGGGCTGGGAGAAGCATTCGCCTTCAAGGTGATGCAGGCGTATTGGTCACAAAGTCTGGATATTAGCGATGTTGCCATCTTAGGCGACTTAGCCACTTCAGTAGGGCTGGATAAAAATGCGTGCATCTCCTCCATCGGCGATGAAGCCCGGAAGCTAGCCATAGTATCGAACACAGATGAAGCTATTGCTCGCGGGGTATTTGGTGCACCAGCAGTGTTTGCCGATGGCAAACTGTTCTGGGGAAATGACCGCCTTGATATGATGGACACTTGGCTGGCATCTGCGGGAGAGCGCTGCTGAGCCACCGACGGAGAGAAGTAGGCTAACGCTTGCTTCTCCCAACTATAGACTCAGACCAGCATAAAAGTTGGGACTTCCTATGTTAAACCCGAAAAGGAGATAAGGTCGGTAAACCACCCTGCTGTCAAACTCCGTTAGGTCAAACCATTTGCCGAAAATACTACCGCAGTTATAATTGTGGTAAATGCCGACCTAGGCAGCAGGTGTGGTGGTCGTGTTGCCCATAAAAAACCTCCGTGGTCAATATCGTCTGGGATCCGGCTTATACTGTGCCGACACAAGTGACGGGAGAACAACGGAGGATGCAAGGGCGTCACCGAAGCCGCTGCAGAGTAAATAGCAGGAGGAGGCTGGGCGGTTTGACGGCGAAAATTGAACCTGAAAACGATGGGAAGATGGCGGTTAGGGCCTTTGAAATAAATGTGGCCGGGTTAAGTTGACAGCGTTTATGCTCCCCTTGCATCAGTCGTGGCCCAGCTATAGTAGCGGCACGTCTGTCAACGTTAAACGGGATGAATGTGGCGCGTAGCAACATCGTTTTTATTGCGTCGTTGATATTCACAAAATCTTGGGTAGTGCTACCAACTTATTGATTTTGTGTTGGATGGTGTTTTCGAGGTGCTTTATGGCTTCCATTTACGTGGGATCGCCATCTTGTGCTGTGACTGAAGGCGTAGACCGTAACGGCAAAAGTACTGCCGGTCATCAGCATTATCTCTGCAGGCAGTGCCGTAAGCCATGGACACTCACTTTCACCTATACAACCTCACAGCGCAGTACACACCAGAGGAAAATCATCGATATGACTATAAATGGCTCTGGATGCCGTGCCAGTCCACACATTATCGGCATTGGTCTGAACACCATTTTCCGTCGTTTAAAAAACTCAGTCCCCAGTCAGTAACCTCGCGGATAAAGGCTGGCTGGGGTGTTATTGTCTGCGTAAAAAGGGAAGAGCAGAGGGGCTACGTCGGGTGGGTTGGCTCCTATATTTCCATACACTTTTTATCACTTAACCCATTACTGGTCCGCCGCCGCAGATATTCCCGTGGTGAACGATATCCCAGTGCACTATGCGGATGCCATTCGTTATAATGTTCGAAGGCCTCCGCAAGGTTCTTTACCGCTGTTAACCCGTCGGGCTTCGGCATGATGCTGATGTAATCGCGCTTCATCGTTTTGACGAAGCTCTCTGCCATCCCGTTGCTTTCCGGGCTGCTTACTGCTGTATGTTCAGGCTCCAGTCATACCATTCTGGCGAACCTATGCGTCTGATGAGTCCGGTAGGCTGAACCGTTATCCGTCAGCCACTCAACGGGTGATGACGGCAGGCTGCTGCCGAAGCGGCGTTCCACTGCTCCCAGCATGACGTCCTGTACGGTTTCACTGTCGAAGCCACCCGTTGTGACCGCCCAGTGAAGTGCCTCGCGATCGCAGCAGTCAAGCGCGAACGTGACCCGCAGTTTTTCACCGTTATCACAGCTGAACCCGAAGCCGTCAGAGCACCACCGCTGGTTACTTTCTCCAACGGCCACTTTCCCTGTATGCGCCCGCTTCGATGGCGGTATTTCCGGTTTACGCTCAAGCAGCAGCGCATTCTGACGCATGATGCGATATACGCGTTTGGCATTCAGCACCGCCATGTCGTCAGTTTCTGATTGTCTGCGCAGCAGTGCCCATACCCGACGATAACCATAGGTGGGCAGATCGCCGATAACGGTATGGATAAGGGCCAGCGCTTCAGTATCATCAGGCTTGCGCTTGCACCGACGACCCTGCCAGTCCTTCGACCTACGGGCCATGGCATGCAGCTGCGCACGTGAGACCCGGAGGCAACGACTGACAAGGCTTATTGGGGTCAGTTTGGATATCGAAAATTATTGTACTATAAGGGCTTCCCCGGCATGTCAACGCCGGTGTTTACGGTTTCTGTCTGCACTATAGTAAAAAAATAAAGGGGAGAGACTGCGGTACTATAAACGGTCATGATGAATCGTCATCGATTCGGACCCTGATGAAAGACGCTCGTGAGGCTCTAGTTCGTTAGTCGGGTACACTTGCCCTGTACAATAAGCAGATATACCTCACGGGGTCTAACCCTTTATCATCAACGAGTTGCAGATCAGATGGTCATACAGCTTTGTACTTTAGCTGGCTGAGTACAACCTGAAATCATCACCGTAATGCAATGATGCCCAGCACAGTCTTGCATTTTTGGCAGCGATGGCAACAACAGCGCGCCAGTATCCTCTGCGTTCGACCAGTGAGCAGACCCAACGACTGAATAAATCAGTCCTTTTCTCCGCCCCGATCAGTACCGAGCGGGCACCCTGAACCAGAAGTGTTCTCAGATACGAATCGCCAGCTTTCGTTATCCTGCCAAGCTTCGACTTTCCGCCGCTGCTGTACTGCGATGGTGTCAGTCCCAGCTAGGCTGCCAGCTGGCGCCCATTCTTAAAATCATGTGCATTACCTATACCCATATTTCGGATCAATACAGCCTGTTTTACACCTGCATAATCAGTCGGGTCAGGGATTCAACCCATGTTCTCGATGGCTTGCTGTACCACGAAAGTGACCTGGAAATCAGGGAGCATTACACCGATACAGCTGGTTTCACCGATCATGTCTTTGCCCTGATGCATCTGATGGGATTTGCGTTATGTCCGCGAATCAGGGATCTCCACGACAAGAAGCTGTTTATCAAAGGGAAAGCTGACCAATACCCGGCGATTCAGTCACTGATATCAACGACCAGCCTGAATCTGAAAGAGATCGAAATTCACTGGCGTGAAGTGCTGCGTCTGGCGATCTCGATAAAGCAGGAAACCGTGACAGCATCTCTGATGCTGAAAAAACTAGCCAGCTACCCGAAGCAAAAAGGACTTGCCAAATCACTGAGAGAAATTGGCCGCATTGAGCGAACGCTGTTTATGCTCGACTGGTTCCGCGATCCTGCACTCTGTCGGCGAGTACAGGCGGGGCTGAATAAAGGTGAAGCCCGTAACGCGCTGGCTGTTCACTGAGTTGACCAGCATGGTAAAACTGTTCTGGTTAAACCCAAAGTATCGCGTGCTGCCCTTCCTGAGCTGATTGCCAGTTTACCTCCCTGTGTTATCGGGATGGAGGCATGCTCCGGGGCTCACTACTGGGCAAGACTGTTCCGGCAATATGGTCATGAACCACGTCTGATGGCTGCTAAATTTGTATCTCCTTACCGCATGGCCGGTAAATCAGGCAAAAATGATGCAGCTGATGCACAAGCTATCTGTGAAGCAGTTCGTCGCCCGCATATGCGGTTTGTACCCGTTAAGGATGAGAGCCAGCAGGCGATGCAATGCCTACACCGCTCCCGTCAGGGATTTATAGAAGAGAAAACAGCAACGTATAATCGCCTGCGAGGATTGATATCTGAATTCGGCGTCATCGCGCCACAAAGTACAGATTCCCTGCGACACATGGTTTCTGCACAGAAAGATTCTTTACCACTTCAGGTTCAGCAATGTGTTGATGATTTGCTGGAGCACGTTGCTCGCATCGAAGCCAACATAGCTGAATATGATCGGATTTTGTCCCGCATGGCCAAAACAGATCATCGCAGTCAAAGGCTGATGGAATTGAAGGGCGTAGGCCCCACAACGGCCTGTGCGCTGGTCGCCAGTATCGGTAACGCACATGATTTTAAGAATGGACGCCAGCTGGCAGCCTGGCTGGGCCTTACGCCATCGCAGTACAGCAGCTGCGGAAAGTCGAATCTTGGCAGGATAACGAAAGCTGGCGATTCGTATCTGGCTATTGTACAGGATATACGTATCCGCTTAACGAACAAGAACCTCACGCGCGTCTTTCATCAGGGTCCGAATCGATAACGATTCATTATGACCGTTTATAGTACCCCAGTCTCTCCCCTTTATTTTTAACTGTAGTGCAGACAGAAACCGTAAACACCAGCGTTGACATGCCGGGGAAGCCCTTATAGTACAATAATTTTCGATATCCAAACTGACCCCAATGATCCGGATTCCAGCGACTAGCCTAAAAATGAGTATTAATACTATCAATAACTTAAGTGATACCAACTGTCTAAAGATTCCAGGGGCCAGTCTATTCAAGTACCAGAATCTGGTGAAGCCATAATCAACTCCGATTGACTTCTGAAGTATTACTCACGTCGCCGCCATGATTGTGCTGATGGTAATGTAACGTAAACATAACCCCACCAATTAACAACGTAATAGCGGCACTTTCCTGGAGATCCGGAATGCGCTGTGAATAGATAAAACCATATAGCAGCGCGAAAAGGGTTTCAAAAACCACCATCTGCCCTGTCAGTGATACCGGAAGACGCCGGGAACAGATATTCCACGCCAGATATCCCAGCCATGAGGAGACCACGGCTAACATCATGTTCGTTATCCAAAAGAGTGTTTGAGTGTGTTCCGGTAACGACAAGTCAACTGCAGAAAACCTGAATATACTGGCGATGAGCCATAGCAGTACCGAAATACATCCCGTACACAGGCCTATCAGGAGAGACCACTGGTTACTGGTGTAAGGGAGGTTTTTCAGACAGCGGGAGTTCTCGACAGCGTAACGGCTCCAGCACAGTAATGCAGCGAAGGCACAAAGGATCCCCAGCATCTGCCGTTTTCCTTCTGTAACTTGGTGCGAGGATGTTTGTATCGCATGCAGATTAATCAGCACCACACCAGCAATGATAGCCGTCATCGGCAGCAATAATTGCCTGAAGGGCGGAGCATGCTGGTCCCTGCGACCAAGCACCGGAACCATCACCGGAATTAAACCTATCACTAACGATGTCGCGGCAATACCGACCTGCTGTACGGCCACCGCGACGAGCAGAAAATAGAAAACATTGCTCATCAGCGAAAGACGGATTAGCGTCAGCAGATCGCGATGATGCCATACACGGGCAATGTTGCGCCATTGAGGTATAAGTAATATTGCCGCCAGTATCCCATAGGTAGCAAAGCGACCGCAGGTTAACAGCAGTGGTGAGATCTCGGGTAGCAGTACCGGTGGCAGGAAGATGAATCCCCAGCATGCGCCAGCGAGTACGCCAAATGTAATCCCTTGCTTCATGCTGACTCCTTCAATGCCCTTTCAGGTAATCTAGCCCCCGACTGGCGCTCACTCCACGACGACAAAAAATACTGCAGCCGCGGGCTTTTCGGCTGATGGAACAGTTGCGCCGGTGCTCCCTGCTCTTCAATGCAGCCATCGGCAAGAAACAGCACCCGATCGGAGACTTTAGCGGCAAACCCCATCTCATGGGTCACAATCATCATGGTCATACCATCATCGGCAAGATTGCGGATGACCTTTAGCACCTCCCCGACCAGCTCCGGATCAAGCGCTGAAGTCGGTTCATCGAACAGCATAATGGCGGGTTTCATGGTCAATGCCCGGGCGATGGCAACGCGCTGCTGCTGACCACCGGATAACATCGCGGGCCAGCTATCGGCTTTGTCTGCCAGACCAACCCGTGCCAGTTGCGTTTTCGCTTCGGCGTAGGCTGCTTCGCGGGAGACCTTTTTAACCCGCCGCAACGGCGTGGCTACGTTATCGAGTACCGTCATATGCGGCCACAAATTAAACTGCTGAAAGACCATACAGACGTCGCGTAAAGCCTGACGGTTTTCCTTGTCGCTTAAACGCCGGCGTTTTTCCCCGCCGAGAGGTTCATAGCCGACGTTCTCGCCATTCACCAGAATGCTGCCGGAGCTATAATCTTCCAAAAAGTTAATACAGCGTAACAGTGTGGATTTACCCGACCCTGAGCCACCAATCACGCAGATGACTTCTCCGGGAGAAATGCTGACATCGATGCCACGTAGAACATGGTTTTCGCCATAATGTTTATTGAGGTTGTTAATCTCAATAGCATAATCACGCATAGTATTAACCTCGGCTTAATTGAGAATAAGAATAATGGCGCTCTATTTTATTACCCAGACGGGATATACCGATCGCGATCCCCCAATAGACAATGGCCATTAAGGCGTAGATTTCAACCATCGCATAGGTCTGGTTAGCAATGGTCATGGCGGTATTGGTGAGTTCACCGACCGTAATAATGGATAGCACCGACGACTCTTTTACCAAAATGACGCTCTGGCCAATCAATGGCTGGATAATGCGCGCGAGCATTTGCGGCCAGACAATGAAAGTAAATATTTGCCATGGACTTAACCCCAGGTCTGCCGCCGCTTCAACTTGCCCACCTGAGACAGCATTGCGACCCGCACGAAATATTTCCGCAAAATAAGCGGAACCATAACATCCCAGGCACAGTACCCCGACCTGTTGCGCCTCGAGATTAATACCTATATAGGGTCCACCATAAAAGACTAAAAAGAGCTGCACCAGTAACGGCGTGCCGCGAAACACATTAATCCATGTATGATATATCACATTAAATAAAGCCGGTTTTTGTCTTTCGAGAAGAAAAAAACACAGCCCGATCGCCAGCCCCAGCAGGATACCGCCGAGACTCATTTTTAGGGTCATTAAAATACCGGCGGCAATGGCATCTTTATAGGTAAAAAGTATTTCAACATTCATTGTGCTAATACCCTTTGAGCCGAAGATGAGCGGTTTTTCTCTAACCTGGTGCCAACAATACTCAGCCCCCACGAGGTCAGAAAATAAAGGAGACCGCATGCCGTATAAAACTCCAGCGGCCGATAGGTGGTTGAGGCCAGCGTTTGAGTCACTCTCATCAACTCATGGACCGCCACCACCGAGACCAATGCCGAGTTTTTGATAATATCGATAGTTTCATTAATCAAAGCCGGCATCATGGCGCGCAACACCTGCGGCATCTGAATATAAAACAGCGTTTGCGCCGCTGAAAAACCAAAATCTCGTGCCGCCTCCAGTTGGCCTTTGGGCAACATTTTAAAGCCAGCCCGAAGAATCTCTCCTTGAAAGGCTGCGGTATTTAATGAGAGAGCCACAACCGCCGCCAGCAATGGTGAAAGCGTGATCCCTACGGCTGGCAAAGCATAAAATATTAATATCAACTGGACCAGTAACGGCGTTCCACGATAAAAACTGACATAGGTTTTGCAAAAACAACGCACGAGACGCCGCGGAGAGTTTAACCCCAGGCAAATTAACCAACCGAGGATCAATCCTATGACAATCGCGCTCAGCGATACAGCCAGAGTACTGAGCACGCCAATTAATAGCTGAGGGAAATAGGGAAACACCACTGAAATATCAAACATATTGCCCTCCTGTATCCATCAAATTAGTTTGCCGGGGTCGGAACTTGCTCAGGAACGGCCATAGAAAAACCCAGCCACTTCGTTTGTAGTTGCGCCAGTTTTCCCGATTTATTCAACTGCACAATGCCGTCGCTGATAAATTTGACCAGTGAGGCGCTATCCGCATCCTTTCTTCCGGCCCATGCGTACCAGGTGGCCGGGCCAAACGGTGGGCGTACAATTTCAAACGTATCACCACGGGTCTTTACCAACGGCGCGAGGTTCGGCAGCGATTGCACAACCGCATCAACACGGTGCGCCGCTAATGCCGCATAGGCTTCGTTATAATCAATAAAGGCTTTTATTTCTTTAACGCCGTGACCGGTGGTGGGTTTAAGTACCGATGCTTCATATTCTTTTAGCACCGCAATTTGCGGCGCCCCGGCCTGGCTGGCGACAATCATGCCCTGGAGATCTTTGGCGCTATTAATGCGGCTATCCCCTTTGCGTTTCAGAATGGCCACGCTGGCGTCAGAAAAGGGAGCGGTAAAAGCAAATTTTGCTTCACGATCGCGAGTGATGGTTAAAGAAGTTGCCACAAAGTCAAATCGTTTGCTTTCCAGGCCGGGTAAAATCCCTTGAAATGGAATATCCAGCTGAACCACTTTCACCCCGGGTAATCCTTTCATCACTTCCGTGAGAATATCTTTTCCCAGACCGACTATTTTGCCATCTTCAAGCATTTCAAAAGGAGCATAGCGCGCTTCGGTGGCAATCACTATTTCTTTTTTTTGCTTAATATCATCCAGTAAATCAGCCTGGGCCGTAGATATCAATAATGGTGAAAGTTGTAAGGCAGACATTGAAAGTAATAGCCACAGTTTATTTTTCATCAGTGTTTCTCCGCGAGTTTGAATGACGCTGATAATATTTATTCATTCGCTGAGCGGCGACAAACGGTGGTTTCTAACTGATAACTATTAGCACGGCTAATGGTGATTTTGGCATGAATAGTGCTTATTACAGGTTATTTAGCAACAGAGAAACCGATGATGCAACGAAAACCAGGTTTGCCGTCTCTCGACGGTTTACGCTACTTTGATGCCGCAGCGCGCAATCTCAGTTTTACCCGTGCCGCGCAGGATCTTTTTCTTACTCAGAGTGCAGTAAGCCAAAAAATTCAATCGCTTGAGCAGCAGCTTGGCTATCTGGTCTTTCACCGCACTCCCGCGGGACTACGCTTAACCCCGCAGGGTGAACAACTGTTTATCGGAGTGCGCCAGGCCTTTGCCATCCTCGAAACTACGTTGCACCAAACCGGTGAAGAAACCCTTGAGGGCACCATAAAGATTCGGGTTATGCCGTCCTTTGCCACCAAATGGCTGCTTCCCCGATTGCATCAGTTTTATGAGCAGTACCCTATCAGCCTGGAAATTGATGCCGATATGACGCCCGCCAATTTTAAATCTGACGCGGTCGATATCGCCATCACTCCTTTTTGGGTTGATGATAAAAATCTAATTCAACGGCATCTGTTCAACGATGTGATCTATCCCGTGATCAGTCCGGATTTGTTGAAAACACGGCATCTGCGCAGTTACAGCGAACTCTGTGGTTTGCGCTTACTGCATGATTCCATGCCGCAAAATGCCTATAGCACCCATTGGCGCTCCTATTTTGCCCGCCTCGGGCTCTATGACCTGAATGTCGAGGCGGGAACCGGATTTTCCCGCGCCGACCTCGTACTCCAGGCCGCCTGCGCCGGCCAAGGAATCGCCTTAAGCCGTCACTCTTTGTGTGCGACGGAAGTGAGCAATGGCGCACTGATTCGCCCTTTTACCGATATCGTCGAAGACGGACAGGTGTGGTTAACCTGCCCGCGTAATAATGAGAAACGGCCACGCGTTCAGGCGTTGATTAACTGGCTGACACAAGAAACCGCACGTCATATTGCAGAGCGAACGCAAATTCTCGGTGAATATACGCTGCATAAGGCCGGCTAATGACGGCAAATTAATAATCTCCGTTTGTAGCAAGATATCATTTTCCAGATGATGGCATCACGCCATTATCAACGACGGAGTTTATTATGAGCATGCCAGATATTATTGAATTAGCTAATGGGCAAAAAGTTAAAGGAACGTTCAGCTCCCATGAGATGCAGCGCCGACTGTCGGGATTACGGGCCACCATGGAAGCAGACAGCATTGATGCAGTTATTTTAACTTCGATTCATAATATTAATTACTACGGCGATTTTTTATATTGTAGTTTTGGTCGCCAGTATGCCTTGGTAGTGACACCGAGCCAGTCATTTTTAATTACCACCAATATCGATGGAGGTCAGGGATGGCGCCGCAGCTACGGTGCAAATATCGTTTACACGGACTGGCAGCGCGATAATTATTACCGTGCAGTACGTAAAGTGGTTCCTGATAATAGCCGGCGGATTGCACTGGAAGGCGATCATGTAACGATCGAACAGCGCGCTAAATTTTGCCATTACCTTTCTCAGACACAGTTTATTGATATTGCACCGGCGACGATGCGTATGCGCATGATTAAGTCTGCCGAAGAGATTGCGCTGATTAAAATTGGTGCTCAGGTCGCCGACCTCGGCGGCGCGGCATGCGTCGCAGCGATTGCCGAAGATGTTCCGGAGTATGACGTTGCCCTGGCAGCCACCTCGGCGATGACCCGGGAAATCGCGAAACGCTTGCCGCATGTTGAATTGCGCGATACCTGGACGTGGTTTCAGTCTGGCCTGAATACCGACGGTGCTCACCATCCGGTGACGAGCCGTCGCCTCAAGCAAGGGGATATTTTATCACTGAACTGTTTTCCCATGATTGCCGGCTACTATACCGCGCTGGAGCGTACACTGTTCCTCGGTCAGCCTAGCGATGAGCAATTGCGTCACTGGGAGATCAACTGTGAGGTGCACCGCCGTGGTCAGGCGCTCATTCGCCCTGGCGCCCGTTGTTGCGATATCGCCGCCTCGCTCAATGAAATTTATCGCGAGCATGACCTGCTGCAGTATCGGACTTTTGGCTATGGTCACTCCTTCGGCGTACTGAGCCACTATTATGGCCGCGAAGCTGGTTTAGAATTACGCGAGGATATTGAAACCGTTTTAGCGCCGGGAATGGTAGTCTCAATGGAACCGATGATCATGCTGCCAGAGAACATGCCGGGACACGGCGGTTATCGCGAACACGATATCCTGGTAGTCACCGAAAATGCAGCAGAGAACATTACGCATTTCCCTTATGGTCCTGAGCATAACATTATAGAAAAATAGCAGATAAGCATGCCTAATGTAGAATGCATCAATATATCAGCACCTTCTGGTGCTGATTATTTTGGCCGGCTTTGTAATATTAGCGTCATTATCTAAATTCAACAGGAAATAATGTGATGCTCTATCTTCCTCAGATCAGTTCAGTGGAAATGACTCTAAATCATTGATAGTGTTTTATTGTCATGTAGTACTCAATGTGACCTACCCAGCGTTTATTAACATACCCCAATATTAGTAATGTATTCATAAGCCACATGAGGACATCCCCATGAAGAAGCGATTTTCCGATGAACAGATCATCAGTATTCTCCGTTAGGCAGAAGCCGGGGTTTCGGCCCGGGAACTCTGCCGCAAGCATGCCATTTCAGACGCCACCTTTTACTCCTGTCGCAAGAGGTTCGGCGGCATGGAAGTAGCCGAAGTGAAGCGGCTCAAGTCGCTTGAAGAGGAGAACGCTCGGCTCAAGAAGCTGCTTGCCGAAGCAAGGCTGGATAAGGAGGCGCTTCAGGTGGCTCTGGGCCGAAAGTTCTGAGGACAGACCAGAAGTGGAAAGCCGTGGAGGTCATGTGTGAGTCAATGGGTCGTGCCTGAAGTCTGGCCGGTCTGTCACTTTCAACCTGCCGTTATTCGGCCCAGCGTCCGGCTGCTGACCCGCAACTGTCTCTACGGATCACAGAGGTGGCAATTGAACGCCGGCGATTTGGTTACCGGCGCATTTTGCAGTTATTGCGCCGGGAGGGCCTTCATGACAACCACAAGCGGGTTTACCGCATCTATCTGTTATCAACGGTGCAAAACTGGGTCTTCCGCAACCTAGGTGGAAGAAAATCAATGAAACTTTTTAGTTAACAAGGATCTAAGCTGTTTTAAGTTATGGATAACGCTATGCCTTCACTTAAGACGCTTTTGCAACTGCCTTGCGGGTGGCAACCCAGCCGACAAGTTGTTAGTCCTGATGGGATAACCATCCATCTTCGTGCTACACGTAAAACAGCATTATGCCCTGAATGCCTTAAGCGCAGCCGCTCTGTCCATAGTTGTCGGCGGCGCCGGATACAACACCTCCCATGCTCCGGCCGGACGATCTGGTTAATCTTTGCTGTCCGGCACTGGTACTGCCGTAATCCGTCCTGTTCACGCAAAATCTTTGCGGAATCACTGGCTCCTTTTGCTGGTCCGCAGCAGCAGTCTTCAGCGTAACTTCAAAATTTACAGCATCAACTGGGACTCATTGCTGGGGGAGAGGCTGGAAGACGGGCCGCGGTAGCCTCAGGAATGCAGACAAGCCCGGATACGTTGCTGCGCAGAGTAGTTCAGGCTCCGGAGCAGACAGAGAACCGGCCCCGGCATGTCGGTATCGACGAGTGGGCATGGCATCGGGGCCACAGATACGGAACGCTTATTGTTAACCTCGATACGCATCGCCCTCTGGTACTACTGCCCGGTCGGGAGCAGCGCACTCTGGTTGCATGGTTTAAAAAATACCCGGAGATACAGGTTGTTTCACGAGATCGTGGCGGTATCTATGCTTTAGCCGCTCGCGATGGTGCACCGCAGGCAATACAGGTGGCCGATCGCTGGCATCTGTTGAAGAACATCGGCGATGCGCTGGAACGCATGATATACAGGCATATGCCATTGATACGACAGGTTACTACTGAGATGTCACCCAAAAAACAGGACGCAGAAGTGTCTCTGGCACCTGTCTCAACACTACGTCGCCCTGAGCGCATTAAACGGCAGAGGCGTGACAAACGGTATCAACGCTGGGCTGAGGTCGACTCTCTTCATAAAAAAGCTCACGGGATCAGAGAAATATCACGCATCACCGGGCTATCCCGCGTGACAGTTCGTCGGTGGATGCAGTCGAAGGCGTTCCCTGAAATATCAACAAAACCGCCAAGGCCCGGACTTCTTGACACGTGGCATGAATGGCTGGAAAGACAACGTATAAATGGTAACCATAATGCCCGGCAACTATGGCAGGAGATGGTTGACGCTGGTTTTGCCGGGAGTGAAACGACTGTTAGAGATGCTGTGTCTAAGTGGCGTAAGCAGTCTAATGCTCCGTCTGTCTCCCCGGGTCGACTTCCCTCTGCATCCCGGGTCAGTCGCTGGTTAATGCCCTGGCGAATGATCAGAGGTGAAGAAAACTATGCGTCCCGCTTTATCGAGTCAATGTGCCAGAAAGAACCTCAACTGAAAATGGCACAACAGCTGTCCCTCGACTTCTACCGGATGCTGAAAACGAAAAATAAATCACAGTTAAATCAATGGTTCTCTGACGTCAGTCAGAGTGGGCTCGTTGATCTTCAGCGCGTTGCTGCCGGGATGGAAGCCGATGCAACAGCAATACACGAAGCCATAATCAGCAGATGGAGCAACGGTGTTGTCGAGGGCCATGTAAATCGCCTGAAGATGCTGAAACGGCAAATGTATGGTCGGGCAGGATTCGAGTTACTGAGGCGTCGGGTGATGTGTCCTCTGGCATGAAAATCTCCACCCAAGTTGCGGAAGACCCAATATTAGACCGTTGGTGTTGACGGTTAGTGGATCACTTTTTACTCATTGTTGACACTTGACCGAGGCATCCATAGTGCTATTTTTACGGTAAGCGACACAGCGCTTGGGCTACACTCCTGAGGGACCATGACAGTTGAGGACGATGCCTGTCTGCTATGTCAGGTTGGTCAAACCCTTCGCCCCGCAAGCGAGACAATCAGCACGGAAGATTAATAGTATTGGCAATCTGTAGCGAAGAGTTGCAGTACTGCCCCTTCTATCATCCACAATGATAGTTATCAGTCAGTTAACGAAAATGAGAGGGCATCGGAAATGCTCGAAGTTGAATTTCAGGAATGGTTGAAGAGCAAAGACGCCAAAACGCAAGCAAGCCTCAATTCCCGTATTTATGCTGTCAAAACTATTGAAAAAAATCTTGCAGCGCTTGACTCTCCTCATGCAGATCTAGACGCAGCCTACAAGGCGGATGGATTTGCGCAATTGCGGCAGCGGATCAAAGAGATTCGCCGTGATGCCAAAGACAACGGCAATGACTATCGGTTACTAATGCCTGAATCAGAGCAACCGCTTAACCGATTGTCCAACTGGAATAGCTGGCTCGGACAATATGGACGTTTTCTGAGCGGTGATGACTCTCAGGCCGACGAAATTCGGGATTATGTCCTTGAAAACTACATCACCCCAGCCAGAGAGCGAGGTGACGCAAGTGTCTCCCTGGTAGTTGGTCCTCTGAATACTGAAATGGGTCTCGACAAGGGATGGCCAAACATCTGTCAGGCTCTTGATGGTCAAAAATTTCAGGAACTAGCGGATGTTCCCCCTCCGGTGACGGAAGGGCCTAAAAAGAGCACAACCCGAAAATATACGTTCATCCTTACGGAAGGAAGCGAACTGGTGGCCCAGACTAAACCAACTCCGACTAACCTTATTTTTTACGGTCCTCCAGGTACCGGAAAGACCTATCACACGGCGAGGGAAGCCGTAGCGCTCTGCGATTGCAAAGATGCCTATCCGAACTCAAAAGATGGGCGTTCGGCCCTGATGGCGCGCTATAACGAACTGATGGCAGAAAAGAGAATCTCTTTCGTCACATTCCACCAGAGCTATGACTACGAAACCTTCGTTGAGGGCCTTCGTCCAGAAATCGGTGAAGATGAGTCTTCGTCTGCTGGATTCAGACTCATCCCTACGCCGGGGCTCTTCAGAGAAATTTGTGCCCTTGCCGATCAGGCCAGAACACAACCCCGTGCACAGACAGATCCCTCGGCACTGCAACTATCCCAAAAACGCTTCTGGAAAATGGGGCAAGGGACAATTGGCACCGAAGACGATGTGTATGAAGATGCCCGCGACAATGGGTATATCGCTCTGGGTTGGGGTGGGACCATAGACTGGAGCGCGGATAGATTCTCATCGTTCAACGCGATTCATGATGAATGGATCAAGCAAAATCCAGGGAATCTGACGCCTAGTAACTGGACGCAAACCTATCCCTTCCGTTGCGAAATGAAGCCTGGTGATATCGTGATTGTCCCTTACGGGAACACTGCGTTTCGCGCTATCGCTGAAATAACTGGTGATTACTATTTCGTTCCTGAAGCCGAAGGTTACTATGCCCACCGCCGCCCAGTTCGCTGGCTACTGACCCTTGATGAACCACTGCCACTCGATACAATTATCGATGGTAACTTCACCATGCGGACGCTCTATTCCATTGCCACCAGTCGTGTGAATATCCCGGCGCTAGGCAGACTGCTCTCAAGTACAGAGAACCTGGATAATAGTTCCGATGTTAAAGGACAACCAGAACAATTCGTCCTCATTATTGATGAGATCAACCGGGCAAATATCTCGAAAGTGTTCGGTGAACTGATTACGTTAATTGAGCCGGATAAACGTCTTGGAATGCCTGATGCACTCACCGTAACTCTGCCTTATTCGAAAAAGAAAGATTTTGGCATCCCCGCCAACCTTCATATCATAGGCACCATGAATACCGCCGATCGATCCATCGCATTGCTCGACACAGCATTAAGGCGGCGATTCAACTTCCGGGAAATGGCTCCCGACGCGACCCTGCTAAGTGAAGTAGAGGGGATCGATCTCAAAGCCGTTCTTACCACCATCAACCAGCGTATTGAATATCTTATAGGCCGGGAATATCGCATTGGACACGCCTTCTTTATCAATTGTGAATCCAGGGAACAAGTTGAAGATGCAGTACGCAATAAGGTCATACCGCTGTTACAAGAGTATTTCTTCGAGGACTGGAGCCGAATTGCGGCAGTGCTGGGCGATGGTTTTATGCAGGAAGAGCAGATTTTACCGCCACCAGGAATAGAGGGGGAACTATTATCAAGCTGGTCGGTACGTGCACAGTTCAGAAATGACGCCTTTGATCGACTGATAGGCAAAGCCAGAACGTTAAATGTCACCGCTCTTGAGGTGGCTGGTGAACTGAAAGAATGACGCACCTCACGGTTCGCGAATGGGGTAGTGTTTGTGTGAACACAGAAAGCAGCATAAACGCTCCTCATGCTTTTACCCGCCCTCAGGCTAACGCGCTGCTAACGGCGGCGCGCGAGCATCCGCTGGCAAATCAGCACGGCACCAATATCTTAATCGATCACCATAACAAAATTATTGCCGGGCAAATGGTCGGGGTTATTGCCGCTCCGGGATGTAGCCTTGAGATCCTGCCCAAATTCGACTACGAGACGATAGAACCGGACGCCACAATACGCAGTCGCCTGATACGTATGCTTGATGTCGCCCTCGGCCTTAAACTCGGCAATGGACAGGCTGCAACAATGGCGAGACAAGCTGAAAGTTTGCTAGAGATACTCATCCGCTTGTTCGCCGAGCGACTCTTATCTGAAGTACATCGGGGATTACCGCGCACCTATTTGGCACAGAAAGACGATTTGCCCTCATTGCACGGAAGGCTCAATATCAAACGACAATTCACTACGCTTGCCGCCCGCCTCGACCGCCTTGCCTGTCGTTACGATGAACTGTCGGCTGATTCCGCCCTACTTCGAATTATGAAGGCGTGTGTAGTTCTGCTTCACCATTATGCCCGCGCTGCTGATACGCTCCGTCGTCTGAATGAATTGCGCATCCTGCTGTCGGGTGTTAGCGACACTCCCCTGAGTCACCTGCCTTGGTCACAGGTACGGATCGACCGAACCAATCATCGCTGGGAAGCACTCTACAATCTGGCGCGTCTTCTCCTGCGACGCGACTGGCAAGCTACACACCACGATAAACGAGCGCAGAACGGGATTACACTGCTTTTTCCGATGAACGACCTGTTCGAGGCATATATAGCGGCGCTGACGAAGCGTGCTGTACGCGGTACGGAATGGACGGTTCGTGCACAGGCAGGCAGGTTATACTGTCTGATCGAGGACGTAAAAGAAGGCAAACCACGCTTCCAGACCCGGCCGGATCTGCTTATCGAGCGGGAGCAGCAGATTGTTATAATCATAGACACTAAATGGAAGCGTATTGGGCGTCATCCAGAAGATGCCAGTCATGGTGTATCGCAGTCTGATGTCTACCAGATGATGGCCTATGCCCGGCTTTATCATTGCCCACAAGTTATGCTTCTCTATCCACATCATGCAGGTCTGGGAACGCAACCTCTGAATGCAGGCTATAGAATTCTAGCTGGCGAGGAACAATTACAGATGGCGAGTGTGGATTTGGTTCTCGAGGAAAACAAGATTGTCGAGCAGTTAATTAGCCTTATCGACATCAACACGCAGTGAGGTTAAAAGGCGAGGCCGGTTTGAATCGCCACGGGTTTAACAGACACCTCGGAGTCATTTAAGATGACTTAAAGAGAGGTGTCCATGAGCGGTAAGCGTTATCCCGAAGAGTTTAAAACTGAAGCAGTCAAACAGGTTGTTGATCGCGTTCATTCTGTTTCCAGCGTTGCAATACGTCTCGATATCACCACCCACAGCCTTTACGCCTGGATAAAGAAGTACGGCCCGGACTCATCCACTCATAAAGAACAGTCAGATGCTCAGGCCGAGATCCGCCGTCTCCAGAAAGAGCTGAAGCGGGTTACCGACGAACGGGACATATTAAAAAAAGCCAGTATGAAACCGATCACTCCGGATGAGTTCCGGGTGATGAAATCGTATCTGAACGTCATGTTAAGTTCCTTTGGCCTGGGCATGATCCCGCAACTCTTGCCCTGATACGTCTATTTTGTGAGGCATTATGACAAAGCAAATATTACCCAATGAACTGGCTGAAATCGTCACCGGTCTTCTTATTAAACCTGAACTGCTTGGTGAGCTTGACTCCCGTGAGGCGCACCAGGCCTTCATGCTGGATATTGGACGGGTTATTGCTGATCACTGCGGTGGACTGGTCAACGGTATTACGGATGGTGACGTAGCAAAACCCTATCTTTCAGACATTGAGTGTACCCCCATTCTCCACATCGAACCTGATGACCGCCTGCCTTCGACTGAACGTAACGTATGGTCAAATTATCATGTTGAAGCGTGGGCAGACGAGGGACACGAAACTATCCTCGACACGGCGATCCGAGAGTCTGACAGAGCTGCCCTGCAAACTCTCCTTATTGTAGCTGCGCAAAAAGGATGAGCCGGTGCTCCTGTTATTAAACGAATGACGGACTGACATATCCCTGAAGGTGAATCGGTTTGTCTTGAAGCGGATAGTGGAATCTATACGGCCACCTACCATCTGGATAACCAGACTTCAATCGAGGGCGCGGAAGATACGGGCCAGCTTTGCTCAGGTGTATTACTTGAAACAATCAGTGCATGCCAGCGCTACATCTGAAAGTGTCGGTGGTGATACGCTTTTCCACGTACATCCTGCACATGGTGGACTTGTCCGGCACCACCCACTGTTGGGATACTGTTTCAGCGTGCTGAATGTTATGTATCACTAATCATTGAAACTGCTTGATTTCATGCCGTCAGGGTATCATGCTCAGACCATGCACATCAGACACTCACCGGAACAGATTGCTGTCCTCGAGGCTCAGAATTGACACAGTCGTGTCCGCCGCGTCTGCGACAGAACTCGTTGTGTGCTCATTTCTGCTCAAGGCTGGTCAACCGAATTGATTGCCCGGCCCCTGCTTATCCACGAGACTACCGAAATGTGCCATATCGAGGGTCATATTGATTACGGCGAGCTGATCTCTGCAACGGCGACTCACAGGAGCACCTCTGTTATGAAAACTCAGCATAACTGATTTGTTTGCTGACCGATGAAGTCCACTTTAACATATTCAGTATTATTGCCCTTATCATGCAGCGTTTCAGTGTGTCTTACAGCATTCCGGGCATGAATATATGGTTTCACCGCAATGGGTATTCATGGGATTAGCCAACCGCAGTCTCACATAAGTTAAGCGAAATAAAACAGCAGCAGTTTATGGCTGAATATGAGAATCTCCATCTCGCTGCGGGTATTAAATGGCGGAAATGGGATCGCAGTGCAACGGGACACACTTTGACCACACAGAGCAGGAATAAATGATGTTACGAGGAACAGAAAGAAAAGCAGCATTAGAAAGCCTTTCCCGAGCCAGAACGCGTTATGAATCGCAGGCAACGGATACCCAGACTGCAATCACTGATCTGTTTTTACTGCGTCAGAAATGCAGCAAAGACCTGATTGCCCGTTGCGAGCACTTCGTCAACCGTCTGGCGAACACGCCAAAAGAGTTCGATAAATCCTGGAGCGAGCTAAAAGCGGAAATTGAAGAATTCGACGATGTGGTCGAAAAGCTGGAAGAGGAGTATCGCGCCTCTCACGTGGGTAAAGGCACCGCCGCTGCGGGTGTTGCCGTGGGTGCAGGTGTGGCAGCGTTTGCCCCGACTGCCGCACTGGCGATTGCAACTACCTTCGGCACGGCCTCTACCGGAACAGCAATCGCCACACTGAGCGGTGCTGCGGCAACCAATGCCGCCCTGGCTTGGCTGGGTGGCGGTGCGCTCGCGGCAGGCGGTGGCGGGATGTCTGCGGGAAGTGCACTACTGGCGCTTGCAGGCCCGGTCGGATGGGGGATCGGCGCGATGGGTATAGCAGGCGGAACCTTACTGGCACGTCGTAAAAACGGCAAAATCATCGATCAGGCTCAGACTGAAGAGCGTGAAGTACTTTTGGAAACCTCAAAACTGCGCATAGTGGGACGTAGCGCGGAGGAGCTGAAGGTGCTGACCTCTGAGCATTATCAGGGTACAGAGGGTATTGTGGATGTACTGGAAAAAACCGCGCCGCGCGATTACAGCCAGTTCAATGCGCATCAGAAAGCGCAGCTGGGTGCATTGGTTAACCATATCAATGCCTTGTCAAAACTGATCAACAAGAAAATCCAGTGATCGACGTAATGAAAAGTCATACTCCGTTGTGCGATCAGCTCATAGGTAGTGCGGTAAATGCCCTTAATCAGGCACGTATTGACGATATGGTTGTAAAACTCTCTCATCAGGATATTGCGTTTGTTCTGGCTCGTGAACAGATGCAGAAGGTACGTGATTTTATCGCTTCGCCGGGCAATATTCTCGGCAGCATGAACACCAAACATGGCGAAATAGCCGAGCAGGTTGAGGTGGGCTTACGGAACTCAGAGCAGGCCATTAAAGAGGGGCTACAAGATGCCACCACCTTTCGAGCTACGTTTGAGGGAGTGGGCCGCAACGCACGGGTGGATTATCTGATTGATGGCATAGAGGTTCAGTCGAAATTCATTAACGGCACTAACAAAAATCTGATGCATATCCTGAAGCACATGGATGAGTACTCCAATTTCGGCAAGGATGGGTCGTTCTACCATATTCCGAAAGATACCTGGCAGGAGATACAGGACGTTCTTGACGGCAAACCCGTTGAAGGACTCAAATCGACCACGATTGAGGCGATTAAAGCAAAAGTCGCTGAAATTGAGAGTGAAACACAGCGGCCTTTTGCTGAAGTGGTGCGTCCGGGCATCTCTGATTATAAAGATGTGCAACTAGGGAAAATCAACGAGACGCTCGATAAGCACGATCAGGAGCTCGCCAGACAAAACGACGCGAAGCGCACTGAAATCATCGATGACCATCAGCATTCACTGGCTGAAGGGATGCGCGCAACGGCGATGGGGGCCGCTGTGGGTGGGGCCTTTGCGCTCGGAACCGGGATATATCGCAAATACCGCGACGGTAAAAATATCTTCCTCGGCGACTTTGATGCCCAGGACTGGCAGGACGTTGGGCTGGATACGCTGAAAGGTGTAGCTGTCGGTGGCGTATCCGCCGGGGCGATTTACACCCTGACCAACTGCGCGTCGATGGGCGCTCCCTTTGCCAGCGCTCTGGTCACTGCGACAAAAGGTGTGGCGAGCCTTGCCCTCTCTTATCAGCGCGGGGAGATTGACCTGGATGAGTTCACCGATCTAGGGCTTATTGTCTGCGCAGAGTCGGCCATTGTTGGTGCCATGACCGTGGCAGGACAGGCCTTGCTCCCTGTGCCGGTACTGGGGGCGCTCATGGGCTCGATTTCCGGGAAGTTTATGGTCACCGTGGCTAAAAGCCTAGACGGTAAAGCACGTCATGCATTACAGGCACGCATGGATGAGTTTTCCCGCCGGTTAAATACTCTCGAGCAACAGGTGCTTAATCGTATCATATCCGAATTTGCCGCACTCGGCGAACTGACGGCTGCTGCCTTTAATGTCGAAAATAACCTTCAGTTGCTGGAAGCAAGTATCACACTTGCACAAGTGCATGGCGTTGAAAAAGACAAAATCATTAAAAATGCGGATGATCTGGATGCGTTTATGACGGCCTGATGTTGGGATAAATCTGTTTAAGATTAAAACAGCCCCGTTTGCAAGAATGAGGCTGTTTTATTTATATATTTTACCTAAGTAACTTCATGACGGATGATAGAAGTACTCCTACAACTGCCATCATGCAGCGCCATGGGCACAGGCTCCAGCAACTTGAAGTACCATCTGTATAGGTATGACTACAGAGGTCTGAGCTCTATACTTGTGAAGGAACAGTAATATACTGCCCTCCGTCGATCCAGAGTATGGGGTTACCGCATCAGATTTTACTGAGCAAACAATCACGAAAAAGTTACTTTTTTCTCAGGAGGTGCCTGGATCCCTGCCCTTCATTTTGACGCGAGAAGGATGTTAGCACCTCACGTGCAGTTACTGTTATTCGCGTCCTGGTGGTATAGTGCAGCGGCTGGCAGAAGTAACCTACTATCCAACGGAATAAGATCACGATGAACGTCATTCAGCCCCGCATGCTTTCTGTATTTGATTTTGACGGTACGTTAACGCGGCATGATAGCTTTATCCCTTTTCTGCGGTTTGCCTTTGGCAATCGGGCGTTTTCGCGACGTATCGTCAGCATGGCTCTACCCACGTTACGTTGTATGCGTAAGCAGATGACGCGTGATGAGCTTAAAGAAACGCTCATTACAACTTTTCTTACTGGTGTTGAGGAAAAGTGGGTGTCTTCTAAAGCAGAGGAATTCTGTCAGCTCTACTGGCATCGCCTCATGCGCCCGGCAGGTTTGATTGCTGTGGCGAATGAAGTCTCTTCCGGCGCGATCGTCACCTTGTGTTCTGCGTCGCCGGAAATTGTACTCAGACCCTTTGCCGAAAAACTTAGGATCAAACTGATTGGTACACAATTAGAGACAAAAGACGGCATTCTGACCGGCAGAATCAGTGGTCATAATTGCAGGTGCTCACACAAAATTATCCGGCTTGAAAAAGAATATGGACCTCTGACTGACTATCATCTTCGGGCATGGGGTGATACGCGGGGAGATTATGAACTCCTTTCCGCAGCGACTGAGCCTCACTGGCGTCACTTCCATCAAGGTTTCCGTCGTAAGCTTCCGTCGAAGCTAATCATCAGATAAAAATTGCCCTTTATCGTTCCGTAATTTCTTCTTTACATAAAGGCAACATATATTCTACATTTAACCACTGTAACTGGTCAAAAAAAGAGTGCATCCTGGTAAATCGGTAGCTCGGACTATTAGGTATGCTTCAACCTGTTACCATTGGAATACCTACTTTCAGCCCGCTTTTCCGAGCGGGTTTTTTTCATCCCTGCCGATGTGTTCCTGGGTCTAAATTACTGGGTGAAATTGGGTTTCAGCGATCACATCTGCGTATAGCCCTTTTTAGCTCTGCGTACTTTGAAAAGGTGTCGTCATGGCAGCAGGCCTATCGCCCCTTACCGGGGCGATGATTCAGATAATGCCTTCCTTTTTTGCCAGTCCAAGCCAGTCTTTGAACTCTTCGAGAAGTTTTTCATACAACTCTTCGTCCTTTATGTGGGCAAAATTATCGATCGCAAAAAAGTTGCTGTTGTCTACGCGACGGTCGCTAAAGGTGTCCAGCCTCTCCAGAATCCCATAATTTGATCCGCCCAGTCCCACGAACTTCCAGAAGACAGGATAGTTGGCTGAGCGGCGGATGGCCTCTTTAATTTCTCGTGTTTTGCTGATCCCGCCATCTGTAATGCACACCACAAAAACGGGTAGGGTGCTGTCCTTGAAATAATCGATAACCTCATTCATGACTGGCGGCTCATTGTTCGTCCCGCCAAGGCCGGGAAGGATTTCCCAGGCCGATCGTTTACCCGTGTTCTGAATAGCAGCAATGTATCCGTCAAGATTGTCCAGTGTGACGTCAGGATATTTCTTGTGACGCTCAGCAAAGCCCCATACATCCATCGTGCCGTCATCGTCGAACTGGACAGACAGGACAGCTATACGGTCAAGAACGGCCTGTACATGCCCTTTTTTAAACTGGCCGGTCATAGAGCCTGAGGCATCGAGAACAAAAGCGACTCGTGCTTCAACGGTATCCAGTTTGTGTTTTGCCAGTGAAATACTGGCTTTCTTAGCCAGGCTGATAAGCGCAGGCGCTTTACCTTCGAGTTTCTTTTCAAGGCTGATCCTGGCTGGTTGCGGTACAACTTCTGCTGCAGGTTCCACGTCCACACCATAGCTAACTGCCAGTGGCTCAAGCCCGCCATTAAATCCCTGCCCAAGCGCCCTGAGCTTCCAGTTGCCCTGGTATCGGTAAACTTCCCCCATAATTACTGCCTTTTCTGTGCGGCCATTGAGATCGACAAAAAAGGTGGCCTGACTTTCAGCAGAAAGTTTCAGTTGCGCGAGGCCGCTTATCGTATCACTGCCATCTATCACCATAGTGATTGCAATCTTCTGAATCGTATCCGGGATCTGGTCAAGCGCAAAATGAACGACTGCGTGCTGGTGACCGGGGTTGAGTTTCACACTGCCACCCGCAGCACTGAGATTGTTGTAAAAGATAAAATCGGCATCGCCTGTCACTTTTCCCTCAGCATTCAGCATAAACAGGCAAGTCTCAGGGGTACTGTGAAATCCAGGACTGGGGGGATAATCAAGCCGGAGAGTCAGTGTAGCTGTGTGAAGCGGAATGTTCTGTCCTGATTGTAATTGCATTTAGGCTCCTTGTTGCCGGGTAAAGGGATCACTCAGCGGGTAGAAAAAACCCCGGACAGGCCGGGGTTTGGTTTTACTGGTTTATCAGATGTTGATGCCGTGCTGGGTTGCCAGCGCAGCCAGGCCACCAGCAAAGCCCTGTCCTACAGCCTTAAACTTCCATTCCGCGCCATGGCGATACAGTTCACCGAAAATCATTGCGGTTTCAGTTGAGGCATCTTCTGACAGGTCAAAGCGTGCAATCTCGGAGCCATTATCGTTGTTCACCACACGCATAAAGCTGTTACTGACCATGCCGAAATTTTGCTTACGGCTGTCTGCTTCATGAATGGTGACTGCGAATACGAGTTTCTTAACGTCAGCGGCCACTTTTGTCAGATCAATTTTGACCTGCTCATCGTCACCGTCGCCTTCACCGGTACGGTTATCACCCTGATGCTGTACTGCGCCATCCGGGCTGGTGGTGTTGTTATAAAATACGAAATGCGAATCGGACAGCACTTTACCGTTTTCGCCAACAAGGAATACTGATGCATCCAGATCAAATGCCTGACCATCAGTAACGCGTGCATCCCAGCCCAGGCCAACCAGAGCAACATTCATGCTCGGGGCTTCTTTAGTCAGAGAAACATTACCGCCTTTAACGAGAGAAACAGCCATTTTTTGCTCCTGCTAATCGTAGATATTGGGTCGTGGATATCGGGGGCATCACCCCCGAATGATTTGGGTAAGAAAGTTACTTTTTATCAGGACGCGTTGATGCCGTACTGAGCGCACACGGAAGCCAGTCCTCCAGCATAACCCTGGCCAACCGCACGGAATTTCCATTCTCCGTTGTGACGATACAGCTCCCCAAACAGCATGGCAGTTTCAGTAGAAGCGTCTTCTGTCAGATCGTAGCGAGCAACTTCAGTCTGATTGTCATCATTCACCAGACGGATAAATGCGCCGGAAACCTGACCGAAGCTCTGGCGACGAGCCTGAGCATCATGGATAGTGACAACGAAAATAATTTTGTCGACATCCCCAGGTACCGCGTCCAGTTTGATTTTGAGGGATTCATCGTCGCCATCACCTTCACCGGTACGGTTATCACCGGTATGAGTAACGGAACCATCAGCAGATTTCAGGTTGTTATAGAAAATGAAATCTGCATCGCCACGAACCTTGCCATTGGCTGCCAGCAGAAATGCGGAAGCATCGAGGTCAAAGTCCTGACCGTCCGTAGAACGTGCATCCCAGCCAAGGCCAACCAGGACGTTTTTCATGCTTGGCGCGGTTTTGCTCAGGGAAACGTTGCCGCCTTTAGATAGTGAAACGCTCATCTATTTATCCTCTTTCGTTAATCATTAATCAGCTGAGATCAGCTTTCTTTATTTTCAGCTTCCGGCTTTTCCGGAAAGATGACACTGGCCAGAATACCAAGAGCCAGTACACCCAGTACGACATACAGGCTGGTGGTCGCAGACAGGCTGTAACCATGGTGCCAGATGTGATCGGTAGCGTTCAGACCCAGCTTAAACGCAATGAAGAACAGCAGGACGATAACAGCTTTCTCCAGCTGGGACAGATACTGTTTCAGGGCTTCCAGTACGAAATACAGAGTACGCAGGCCCAGTATTGCGAACATCATGGCGCTATACACAATCAGTGGTTCACGACTGACTGCAATAATTGCCGGGACAGAGTCGAAGGCAAACATCACGTCAGAGAGTTCCACTACAGCCACACATAACATCAATGGGGTGGCGTATAGCGCAGCCTTTTTCAGTCGCCCTACAGATACGTCTTTGTTTTCTGGTTTAGCCAGTTCGGCATCCACTTCCTTTTGGGTCAGCAGGAATGCATGTCCGGACAGTTTCGGCCAAATCGGGAAGAAACGTTTAACCAGACGATAAGCAAGGTGCTGAGAATAATCCTCAATTTCGTCATCATCCCCACCGCCTTTGAGCATCATGACCGCAGTCCAGGCAACAACAACGGCAAAGATCAGCTCGACATAAGGGCCAAGGCTAAGCAGACCGGTACCGATCGCAACGAAAATCCCCCGGAATACGATAGCGCCAATGATCCCCCAGTACAGAACCCGGTGACGGTAACGGTCCGGAACTGAGAACCATGAGAAAATCGCCATCATGACAAACAGGTTATCAACTGACAGCACCTTCTCAAGGGCATAACCCGTGACAAACAGGCTGGCAACCTCGGCACCGTGATGCACATACAGGAAACCGGCAAATGCCATCGCGACAACAACCCAGAAAACGGACCATAAGGCTGCGCTTTTGAGGGAAATTGGCTTGTCATGTCGGTGCATGAACAGGTCAATAAAGATGGCACCGACCGACAGAGCAACAAAGACTGTCACTGTTTCAGCCGGAAAACCGATGTGAGTGGAAACCATATCGTACCTTTATCCGTTATTTATCAGAGGCCAAATTCAGCCGGGTCGAAACCCAGCGAACGGGCAATTTCACGGACAGCACTCTTCTCATCATCATCGAAGTTGCCATCACTTTTAGCGACAGCAATACCGACACGAAGAGCCAGTTGAGCTGCCTCTGGCTGGTCTTTCAGGGCGAGGATATATTTCATCGTTTCGCCTTTTCCGATTTCCAGATCAAAGTCGAAACTGGTCACCAGCTTGTTAAAAAATTCGATAACTTCTGCTGTATCGAAGACTTTCAGCTCTTCTGAGGATCGCAGAAATCCAATCATCTTCTGTTTTTCTTCGGAGCTAACGCCGTCACTGGCAACAGCGATACGGGCGCATACCGCGACGGTACCCTGCATAAATTTCTTGTTTTTGTAACGGCCTACCTGGCGGGTCAATTCCTCACGACCCGAGGTCAAAGCCCCTTTTACTTTGTCGAAAAAACTCATTCTCATACCCTCATCATTGCGTTTATTTGGAACCTCTGGACCAGCGAAACCCCCAGCCAAAAGCGCGGTCCATTTCCTCCTGGCCTCTGAAGTACTGGTTAATACGTTCCACACGAATGGAACCGTTCTCGTTGACCAGACGGGCAATCGCACACAGCGTGCGTTTGTTATCACCTTCAGTCAGACGCGATTCAATCGGTGGTTGCTCAGGAACATGTAATGTCACCACGCCATCGGTTTTGTCCCAGCTGGGCACGCCCTGATAGATAAAGGCATATATCAGTACCTGGCGAATTTCTTTCCATTCGCGGCCATTGATGTGTAGCCATTCCCCATCCAGAGCCTCGCCGGTACGATCATCACCCTGCAGTTGAACATATGGCTCAGAGTGATAGTTACCAAAAGCATTACCGAGTGCCTGAACAACTGACTTATAGCCATCTGCGAGCTCAACGAATGCACCGAGATCCAGGTCTATCGCTTTGTTCGAACCAAACATACCGCCCAGTAACCCGCCTGAACCCGAGCCACGATGCCAGTTCAGATTGATGCGGATTTCACCAAAATTGTCTTTTTTGGCAAGGCTGATGGCAGGCTTCTCTTTTGTCAGAGAAACTTTACTCAGGCTAACTTTAGGCGGAGCCGGAGGCGCTGGTGGCGGAGTGACTGGAGCTGGCTCATCCGCGACGTTGACGCCATAGTACTCAGCGAGAGGTTTCAGGCCGCCATTGAAGCCCTGGGCGATAAAACGAAATTTCCAGTCACCATTCCTGCGATAGACTTCACCGAGGATCAGAGCGGCTTCCTGACGGCCACTCAGTTCTACCTGACCACTGATCAGCGAGGTATTGCCACTTTCAATTTGTATGGACAGATGATTCAGGGAGGAAACGGTATGACTGCCGTCACAGGTAACGGTGAAGGCGACTTTCTGCACGTCGGGCTTGAGGCGGGACAGATCAACGGTGAAAACGCTATTGGTCCCTTCAGCACTGAAGCTAATGGAACCATCTTCATTACGGGGTTGCCCGTAAAAGACCATATCGCTGTCACCCCGAACTTTCCCGTCAGCGAATAATCGAAACGCCGAAGCGTCAACAGGACCACCAGAAATGACCCTCACGCGGAGATCCTGAGCTATTAAAGGGGCATTGCCCCCCGGTGTCAGATTCATGCTTTTACCACCGTACTTACGATATCGAATTGCATATCGTCGATTGTGCGGCCACCGCTTGCTTTACCGTGGGCGGTAAAATCCCAGTTTCCGTTGTTGCGGCGCAGGGAAGCGATGATGATACCCGTATGAGCACCTTGTTCCGTCAGCTGATAACGGGCCAGTTCTTTATTGGTCTGATCCACGACGCGACAGAAGGCGTTATCGACATCGTTGAAGGACTGCCCACGAAAGCTGTTCACGGTAAAGGCGAGGTATTCAACATTTGCCGGCAATTTTGTGAGATCGACGCGAATGATTTCATCATCTCCATCCCCCTCACCCGTCAGGTTATCGCCGGAGTGGACGACAGACCCACAGCTGGATTTCAGTTTACGAAACCAGATGGTGTCAATTTTATTACCTGCGGCATCCAGAAGAACGCAACCTGCATCCAGGTCTATGGAATCATTGCCACCAAAAATGCTGCCAAATAATCCCTTTTTCTTAACAGGATCCCAACCCAGTCCGAACTGAAGCTGGCTGAGAGCAGTGGATTGTTTGCTGAGTGATACTGTCTGGTTTTTACTTAAAGAAACCATATTCATTCCTTAAAAGGTATTGACCGGGTTTTTATAAAATTCATTTTCAAACAGAATGCATCTAAATCATATCATGACAAAGTTCACCCGCAAGGTAAAAACTGGTGGGTTTCTGGAATTTACGTTTCATTACATTGGGTGGGTAGGTGGTGGTTTGATGTATGTTATTGTTATTAAGTGGTTTTTGTGGTCTGGCCGGAAAGTCAAAAACAGCGAGTGATTATCATATTATGATTGACATGGCGCAGGTCAGTTCTTAGACTCATGTATTACAAAAATCTCATCCCCTTTTCAGGCGACAATTATAAAAAATGAAAAAGAAAATTTGGTTTATGGAAGGGCTATCTTCCCAGCGAGACATTATCCTTGGAGTGAAATCATTTGCGGAAAAGGAAAATCAGGATATTGAAATCTTTTCTTCTCATCGCAACGAGAGGAAAGAGATCTTGTCTGTTTCCGATTTTTCAATGATCGAACCTAACAACGAAGAAGAACGTCTTTCTTTTATTCATTCCATTACTGACGCTCATGGTATTAATGCGATACATACTGGTCGCAACTGTAAATGGTTTGAAAGCCACCGGGAAAACATTCAACGTTCTGGTGTCCACCTGACTACCGGGTCAACGGGGACTCACTGGTTTGAATTAGCCGATGAAAAAGTTACTTTTTCCGAGTTTATGGAAAAAAATGGACTTCCGGTTGTCCCGTCGGTTCGGGTAAAAAATGTAGACGAGCTTCGTACTCTGCTGAGTCATCCCCCTTTCCCTTCTGATTGCCTCTGCATTAAACCTGTTACAGGCATTTATGGCATGGGATTCTGGCGTTTTGATGACAATGTTTCCCCGGTAGCTTTTCTCAACAATCCTGATAGCCGTGTTATCCACCCATCACAGTTTCTGGCTGCTCATGCCCGGATGGACTGCTTTACTCCACAAGTACTGATGCCCTATTTACCCGGACCAGAATACTCTGTGGATATGGTGGTAAGTCAAGGCACGGTCCTGGCCGCTATCGGGCGGCGTAAAGAAGGTGTGCTTCAGTATCTGGAAAATGAAGGGGAAGCGATTGAACTTGCCATCAACTGCGCCCGCCTAATGAACGCAGACGGCATGGTCAATGTACAGACTCGCCATAATGCCGAAGGCAAACCGCTATTGCTGGAAATTAACATGCGGCCTTCAGGAGGTATTGGTTATACGCGGTACAGTGGCGTGAATCTTCCGGGTCTGTATGCCTTCCATACACTTGGGCTGATGGATGATGATCAGGTCAGGCAGTCAGCGAAAACTGATTTTTCACCTGCAGTCGTCCGCTCTGTCACCGATGTCATTCTCTATCCGGCATCATTGACCAACAGAATTGATTAATGGAGACAGATATGTCAGCAATTGATGGTAATTTCGTTTATCAAAAGACATTATCCTGTGGGCGAATTGAGGTAAGCAGCGAGGAAACCGATTATCCTCTTACTGATCTCTTTGATATCGCCGAACGGCGGAATCCAAAACGCGCATTTCTGTTTGTCAGTAAAGTGCTGGGTCGACATATTCCTGTCTCTCCTCTGGTCATGCGCAATGTTTATACACAGCTGGCGGAGAAGTTTCCCGGGACTCTGGACGGGCCGGTGGTATTTATCGGGATGGCTGAGACGGCTGTCGGCCTCGGGGCGGGAGTGTTTGATGAGGTGCGCAAGCATCACCCTGACTGTGTTTATCTGACATCAACCCGCCATCCGGTCGATGCCGAACTGTTGTGCGAGTTTAAAGAAGAGCACAGCCATGCCACAGACCACCTGATCTACTATCCAGTTTCTGCTGCCATGCGGCAAACCGTAGCGGAGGCACAAACATTAGTGCTCGTGGATGATGAAGCCACGACAGGGAAAACGTTCCTCAATCTTCTCGCCTCATTACGTGCATCGGGTGCACTCCGGAAGGTACGACGGATTATTGCTGTCACGCTGACTGACTGGAGCGGAGAAGCACTCAGTCAGAACAGCCCCCTGCCCCTACATACAGTATCGCTCATCTCCGGCAACTGGCGCTGGACACCCGAACCGGATGCCCCGCTTCCTGTCATGCCCCAGGTAAATGTGACCTCCAGAGGGAACGTCCCGATCACAGGCAAACAATCCTGGGGGCGACTCGGGATGCAGATACCGGCGAGTGACCTGGGTCTCCAGGTTCAGGTTTCGCACGGTGAAAACATTCTGGTGCTGGGCACCGGTGAATTTGTCTGGGAGCCGTTCCTGCTGGCTGAACGACTTGAGGCGGCAGGTGCTCAGGTCGTGTTCAGTTCGACGACCCGCTCACCGATTTCCACTGGTTATGCTATCCAGTCCGCCATTGCTTTCAGCGATAACTACGGACTGGGTATTCCGAATTATGTCTATAACGTTGCTCATCAGCAGTTTGACCGGATCCTGATTTGTTGCGAAACGCCAGCTTCCAGCGTCGACCCCCGGCTGCTTGAGGCGCTTTCCGCTGTTGCTCCCACCGTAGAGGTGATTACCTATGAATAAGCCCGTCGTCTTCAGCGACCTCGATGACACCCTGTTCCAGACCCGCCGAAAAATGGTTGATGAACTTGCCCTTGAACCGTTCCGGACCGGCGCACTGGATCGCAGCCTCACGCCTCGCAGTTTTATGACCGAAGAGCAGGCCATGCTGGTGGACTGGTTGCTGGAACATGCGGACCTCATTCCGGTGACGGCCAGAGGTACGGAAGAAATCAGTCGGGTACAGATCCCCTTCCGTTCCTGGGCCGTGACCACTCATGGCGCGGTGATCCTTCGTCCAGATGGTACGCCAGACAGCGACTGGAAAGCCCATATGCTGGAGTGCCTGTCCTCCTACGCCGACCGCTTAACATCAATGCAACATATCATCACCGAGCTCATGGATGCGCGAGGCATTAATGCCTGGGCACGCCTCAACTACGAATATGAGGGTACGCCGGTGTATCTGGTCATGAAGCACCGCGACAGCACGAAGCTTGATGAACTGAACGCTGTCGGGGATGAGATTGAGCGCGTTTTTTCGACCGAAGGGTTTTACATCCACCGTAACAGCAACAACATTGCCTGGTTACCCTGCCCGGTAGAAAAAGGGCTGGCCGTTTCATGGTTGCTGGAGAAACTGCGTCAGGAGCGCGGGGTTTTCCCGGTGATGGGGCTGGGTGACAGCCTGAGCGACCATCGGTTCATGAAACTCTGCAGCTGGTTTGGTCTTCCACGCCAGAGTCAGTTTGCCGAGGCCATATCACAGCGTATTTTTGGAGAGCAATAAGATGTCGCATTTTGCCCCGTTTTCTGGTTCCTATAAACCGGACGATGTTCACTTTTTGCTGAAACCCATTGTCATGGAGATGACACCGGTTGACCTGAAGGAAGAACTGATTCAGTCAGGAAAAATGCATTATTCCGACATGTTAAGCCAGGAACCAGAGCCGACCCGCTGGCACCTGGATCTTTTCACCCGTGCGCTTGACTCGGGAGCTGCACGTCTGGCACGGGAGGTATCTTATCTTGCTCGTGAACTGGCCCGTCGTGCTGGCGATGAACCCATTGTCCTGGTCAGCCTGGTCAGAGCTGGTGTTCCACTGGGGGTCATGCTGCATCAGGCTCTGCGTGCGATGGGAAAACAGTCTTTCCACTACGGGATCAGCATTATCCGCGACAGGGGTATTGATGCTGCGGCGCTTGATTTTATCGAATCACGCCATGGTACTGGTGGCATAGTGTTTGTCGACGGCTGGACGGGAAAAGGAGCTATTACCGGCGAATTATCCCGCACACTGAAGGACCGTCCCGGTTATCCGGAGCAGCCTCGACTGGTTGTGCTGGCTGACCCCTGCGGATGTGCCTGGCTTGCTGCCAGTGACGATGACTGGCTTATCCCGTTCGGTATCATGGGCGCGCCTGTCTCGGGTCTGATTTCGCGCTCTGTCTGGGCCGAAGAAGGCCTGCATGGCTGTGTGGTTTGCGATCACCTTCAGTCTTTTGAATGTAGCCAGATGCTGGTGGATACGGTAGCACATTTCCGTGAACAGCTTGACGGTAAACCCCTTCCCGCTTCTGGCTGGGACGCAGGGAAAAATGCCGCACGCTGGCAGCTGAGCAGAAAAGTTATCCAGAGCCTTGCTGCGCGTTATGAGGTGGACAGCATTAACCGCATTAAGCCGGGTATCGCTGAAGCGACGCGGGCGGTTCTGCGTCGTGTACCTGATCATGTTTTTGTTCGCCAGATGGATGACCCGGATGTTTCTCTTCTGGTTGGGCTGGCAAAAGAGAAAGGTATCCAGGTGACGGAAGCCGGGGATACGCTCGGTCAGTATCGTGCGGTTACCATTATCAAAAAGGTACGCTGATGAAAAAACAACCCAACCCATGGGAACTCGGTGCCACGCTGTATATGCCTGCCACACGCAAGGATATCGCTGAGGTCGTTCTGGAAGGGAAAATACCGGGGCTACGCTCTCTGGTTGTCTGCCTGGAAGATGCGGTCAGCGAGCATGACATCCCTCTTGCGATTCAGAATCTTTCACTGTTTTTGAAGCAATTGAGACACGCAAGAGCCGTCAACGATGATGAGAAGTACCCACTGGTATTTATCCGCCCACGTCACACTGATATGGGGGGATGGTTAACGACTAATTTGGACCTGAGTGCAGTTGATGGTTTTGTACTGCCCAAATTCACCCTTTCCACGCTCCCGGTTTGGTGGGACATCATGGCAGGAACATCATTGATGATGATGCCAACGCTTGAAACCGAAGAAGTCTATGATGTTATTAAAATGCAGGCGCTGGCAAATGAACTTTCGAGTCATGACTGCCGTGACCGCATAATCGCTTTGCGGATCGGCGGAAACGATCTCATGAACGTCGTGTCTCTGCGACGGCCACGGGATCTGACCCTTTATGACACTCCTATGGGTTATGTCATAAAAATGCTTGTGTCAGTATTCGCTCCTCGTGATTTTGCGCTTACCGCACCAGTATGCGAACACATCGAGGATCACGGCGTTCTGGGACGAGAACTCTCTATGGATATCGCCCATGGGCTGGTGGGTAAAACGGCCATTCATCCTGATCAGATTAGTGTCATAGAGGAGGCGCTTAAAGTGTCTCCTGGTGAGCATTCAGATGCGTTACGAATTCTGAATTCCACCCAGGCAGTCTTCAAATCTCAGGGAGCGATGTGTGAACCGGCCACCCATCGCCGGTGGGCTCAGGGGATCCTGGGACGGGGACAGGTATACGGTCTGACTACGGGGCAAAATCCGGAAGGAATCAGGCTTATTCCAGTTTCTAAGCAGCACTGAGGAAGCATATATGGGATTCAGATTTCGTAAATCGATCAGCATTATCCCGGGGGTCAGGGTTAACCTGAGTAACGGGACCCCCAGTCTGAGTATTGGCCCCCGTGGAGCTTCGCTGTCAGTGGGAAAGAATGGTACGTTTGCCAACCTGGGCCTTCCCGGAACGGGACTGAGTTACCGCACCCGGATTGACAGAACAGCACGGGAAAGAGTGAATACCAGGCATCAGGCAGATCCCGGTCTGAGGTCTGAACTGGAGCTGGTGGTGGAAAAACTGATGTCCACCGTAACAGCGATAACCAATATCCATGAACTCTCCCCTTCTCCAAAGGGAGGGAATACCTGGGCCACGCTCGAGACACAGTACCTGGCGCTCCGTCAGGGCAGTTTCACTCTTCCTGCGCCGGTACGACCAAACAAACCTGAATATATACCTCTTCCACCAGAACCTGATGAGCATGCCGGTCGCGGTTTCCTTGGGGGATGGTTTGAATCTGATGCAGCCCGACAGGAGCGACAGAACGAAAACCTTCGGCGGTGGCAGACGTCCGTCGCTGATATTGAACGTGAAAATGCGTTGCTGAAACAGCGTTATGAGAAACAGCGTATAGCGTGGGCTGAGCAGTACGCAGAATGGCAGCATCAGTACCAGGAGCATGAAAAAAATTACACGCAGTCTGTAGCCTTAGCGAAAGAGCAATTCCGCTCTGACGCCCGCTTCTTTGAACATTGTCTTGAGGAAGTTTTCTCGCAAACAGAATGGCCGCGAGAAACGCTGGTGACGTTTGAGGTACGGCCTGAAGAATCAACAGTCTGGCTTGATGTTGATTTACCTGAGATTGAGGATATGCCTGATAAAGTGTATAGCGTGAATGCCCGGGGAACTGATATCAATGAAAAAGCCATGACACAGAAAGCGGTCCGGGAAAGTTACGCTAAACACGTTCACGGATGCCTGCTGAGATTAGCAGCAATCGTTTTTCAGACGCTTCCGTTTGAACAGGTTGTCATTTCAGGCTTCACTCAGCGGGTAAGTAAACGCACTGGATATCTTGAAGACGAGTACATTATTTCCTGGCGGGTATGCCGCTCTGAAATCGAGCTAATCAACTTCGGGAATCTGCGTGGCGTTGACCCTATTGAAGCATTGGGTGATCGAGGTCTGATCAGGAAAATGAGTTCAACTTACATTTTTCAGCCTATAGAACCACTGACCCAGATGGCAGGTACCGACTGAATATGCAATTAAACACCAGACAGGAAAGAGTTTACACCCTGGCTAACATACTTGGCTCAGGGAAGCCTGTATCGGCGCAATCCATCACCGCGACGCTGGCCTGTTCTGAGCCGACACTAAGCCGGGCGCTTAAAGAGCTGAGGGAAACTTACGCTGCTGAAATTAAATACAGTAAGGCTGGCCACTCCTATCAGATGGTACACTCCGGGTTACTGGATAAGAAAACACTAAAGAGAATGAGTGAGGCACTGGACCTTAATTCTGATTTAAAAACACATGACCAGGGGGCACGGGTGGTACTGGATAAGGATATAAAAACTTCCGTTTCCCTGTCGATAAGACGCCGTGTTCTTCGCAAAATTGACAAACTGGCTGCGCTAAGCGGTACATCAAGAAGCGAGGCAGTAGAAAAATTAGTAGAGTTAAAAATTGATGAAATTATCAATGAAATGAAGAAATAGCAGAATATTAGTGGGGTGATTGTTCTCACTCCACTAATCGGCAATCCTTACCATTTTCCCAACAGGTGTTTATTGTATAACTACAGATAAAAAGCAAATTAATAAAATAAAGATTCTTAATTCATAAATAATCCCTGTGTTTTATTTTATTAGTTTTCTTTTAACTGACTATCGTCGCCGTATTATTAAATGCAAAAACGTTAAACCATATTTTTTATAGATTATGACCTGTCCAGTTTCCCGGCAACGGGTTATCAATATGGCGAATGCCTACTAAAAATGGCGGGGATCGTATTGTTGAAATATTGCAAATTTGTATTGTTGTTCAACCAACTAGCGCGTTTGAAACAACGTGAAAATCTCACTTTGTGATTGCTGAACTAACTATATGCCTTTGTTTTTAGTAATATGATATGAAGTGTTTATAAAACCATGTTCAGGAAATGAGCTCCCCCATCAACCATTAAGGATAGTTTAAGATGAGAAGACTTCCCGTCTATCTGCTTCTCGATACATCAGGTTCAATGCACGGAGAGCCTATAGAGGCAGTTAAAAATGGTGTCCAGACACTACTGACCACCCTGAAGCAGGATCCTTATGCACTGGAAACTGCATATGTCTCTGTCATTACTTTCGACTCTACTGCTCGTCAGGCCGTACCTCTTACAGATCTCCTCAGTTTCAATCTCCCCTCTTTTTCGGCAAGCGGAACTACCGCTCTGGGCGAAGCCTTATCCCTGACTGCAAACCGAATTGATGCAGAAGTTCAGAAAACGACAGCGGAGACAAAAGGCGACTGGCGTCCACTCGTTTTCCTGATGACGGATGGTGGCCCTACTGATGACTGGCGTAAAGGACTTAATGAATTCAAAGCAGCCAAAAAAGGGGTAGTTGTCGCCTGTGCTGCCGGGCATGATGCCGATACGGATGTGCTTAAGGAGATCACCGAAATTGTTCTCCAGCTGGACACTGCCGACAGCTCTTCCATCAAAGCTTTTTTCAAATGGGTGTCTGCCAGTGTTTCCGTAGGTAGCCAGAAAGTCGATGCCGGTAAAAAAGAAGTTATCGGTCTTGATGATTTGCCTCCACCGCCGCCAGAAGTAAACGTGGTTTTATAAGCAATCAACTTAAGAGAGGATCCTATGACTGTCAGCTTACGGAAAGGGCAAGGCGTCAGCCTGCGTAAAAATGAGTTCGATCTTTCCTCAGTCACGATAGGTCTTGGCTGGGACATCAATGAAGAGAAAAAAGGGTTCCTGGGCGGAATTTTTGGCAAAAAAGAGGAAGAGTATGACCTCGATGTTATTGCCTTTCTCTGCAACGCAGCCGGAAAAGTGACTGACCTTGGCAATGTTGAAAATGGTAAGCCGACACTGGTTAACGGCGATATCGTTTTCTTCAACAGCCTTCGCCATAAATCAGGGCAGATCTGGTTGACCGGCGATAACCGGACAGGTGCCGGTGACGGAGACGATGAGCAAATTATCGTAAAACTAAACAGCATCGATCCGAAGTACGAAAAAATTGTCTTTATTGTTCAGATCTACAACGGCGAAAAATTACAGCAGCACTTTGGAAAAGTGCAAAATGCATTTATCCGGGCGGTAGACGGAAAAAATGTGGAAATGGCACGCTTTGACCTCTCCGGCGGTATAGCCTTTAATGGTCAGCGATCGATGGTCTTTGCTGAGCTTGTCCGGGAATCCAGTGGCTGGAAACTGAATGCGATAGGCGAGCCTTCCACCTCCGATTCGTTCGTAAGCCATCTGAGGAACTATATCTAAATGCGAAGACTACCCGTATATCTGCTCATCGATACTTCCGGCTCAATGAGAGGAGAATCGATACATTCAGTGAATGTGGGTGTGCAGGCTATGCTGAGTGCCCTGAGACAGGACCCTTATGCGCTCGAAAGCGTCCATATCTCAATAATTACATACGATAATGAAGCCCGGGAGTATGTTCCTCTCACTGCCCTGGCGGACTTTCAGTTTTCTGATATAGAAGTACCAAGCGCGGGCGGTACGTTTACCGGCGCGGCGCTTGAATGTTTGATC